>JBBIUT010000014.1:0-47314 GCA_037440085.1 Gammaproteobacteria bacterium | reverse complement strand
GGTGCGATTGCCGCGGGTGGCGGCGCCACGGGCGGGGCCGAAGCGGCGGCGGGAACCGCCGTTGCGGGAGCGCCGGGTTGCGCCGCGGCCTCGAGCAGCAGTATCAAGGACCCCTCGGAGACCTTGTCGCCCGCCTTGACCTTGAGCTCGCGGATGCGCCCGGCCGCGGGCGCGGGCACATCCATCGTCGCCTTCTCCGTCTCGAGCGTGATCAATGGCGTTTCCTTGTCGATCTGTTGGCCCGCCTTGACCAACACCTCGATCACGCTCACGTCCTTGAATCCGCCGATGTCCGGAACCAATACCTGCAGGGGAGTTGCCACGATGTTCGCCTAGACCGACAGCGGGTTCGGTTTCTCGGGATCGATGCCGAAGGTCTTCATCGCCTTGGTCACCGTCTGCGCGTCGATCTTGCCCTCATCGGCCAGGGCTTTGAGTGCGGCGATCGCGACGTAATGGCGATCCACCTCGAAGAACCGGCGCAGTTCCGCCCGCGAGTCGCTGCGCCCGAAGCCGTCCGTACCGAGCACCGCATACCGGCCCGGGATCCACTGGCGGATCTGGTCCGGTACGGTCTTCATGTAATCGGTGGCGGCGACGAACGGACCCTCGAGATCGCCGAGCGCCTGTTGAATGTAGGTCTGCCTTTGCGGCTCGGTCGGATGCAGCAGGTTCCAGCGTTCGATCTGCAACGCGTTCTTGCGCAATTCGCTGAAGCTCGTGACGGAGTAGACGTCGGCCGGCACCCCGAAGCTCTGCTCGAGCAACTGCGCCGCCGCCAGCACCTCGCGCAAGATGGTCCCCGATCCGAACAAGGTCACCCTGACCTTGCCGCGGCCGCCGATCTGCAGCAGGTACATCCCGTTCAAGATGCCCTGCGCGACTCCGGTTGGCATCGCCGGATGAGTGTAATTCTCGTTCATGCAGGTGATGTAGTAGAAGACGTTTTCGTGCTCCTGGTACATGCGGCGCATGCCGTCTTGCACGATCACCGCGAGTTCATAGGCATAGGCCGGATCGTAGGCGACGCAGTTCGGCACCGTGGTTGCGACCAGCTGGCTGTGCCCGTCCTGATGCTGCAACCCCTCGCCGGCGAGCGTGGTGCGGCCGGCGGTGGCGCCGATCAGAAAGCCGCGTGCCTGGCTGTCGCCCGCCGCCCAGATGAAATCACCGACTCGTTGAAAGCCGAACATCGAATAGAAGATATAGAACGGCACCATGCTGACGCCATGGTTCGAATAGGCGGTCGCCGCGGCCAGCCACGAACACAGGCTGCCGGCTTCGTTGATGCCCTCCTCGAGAATCTGGCCTTGCTTATCCTCGCGATAAAACATGAGCTGATCGGCATCCTGCGGCGTGTAGAGCTGCCCCACGGACGAGTAGATGCCGATCTGGCGAAACATGCCCTCCATGCCGAAAGTGCGCGCCTCGTCCGGCACGATCGGCACGATGTGCTTGCCGACGCTCTTGTCCTTGACCAGGGTGGTCAACATGCGCACCAGCGCCATGGTGGTGGAGATCTCGCGATCCTGGGTGCCTTCGAGCAGTGAATTGAACGCTTCGAGCGGCGGGACCACGAGCGGCGGCGCCGATGAGTGGCGCGCCGGCAAATAGCCGCCGAGAGCGCTCCGCCGCTCCTGCAGATATTTCAGTTCTTCGCTGTCGGGCGCCGGCCTTCGGAACGACAAGCCGGCGATTTCCTCATCGGTGATCTGGATGTTGAAGCGGTCGCGGACCGCTTTGAGCTCCTGCTCGCCGACCTTTTTCTGCTGATGCGCGACATTGAGGCCTTCGCCCGCCTTGCCGAGGCCGAAGCCCTTGACCGTCTTCGCCAGGATCACCGTGGGCGTGCCCTTGTTCGCGACCGCGGAAGCGTACGCGGCGTAGACCTTCTGCGGATCGTGGCCGCCGCGGTTCAGGCGCCAAATCTCCTCATCGGACATGTTGGCGACCATTTCCTTCAGCTGCGGATATTTGCCGAAGAAGTGCTCGCGCGTGTAGGCGCCGCCCTTGGACTTGAAATTCTGATATTCGCCGTCGACGCACTCCTCCATCAGGCGCTTCAAGAGTCCCTGCTGATCGCGCTCGAGCAGCGGGTCCCAGCGCGAACCCCACAGCACCTTGATGACGTTCCAGCCCGCTCCCAAGAAGGCGGCCTCTAGTTCCTGAATGATCTTGCCGTTGCCCCGCACCGGGCCGTCGAGCCGCTGCAAATTGCAATTGATGACGAAGATCAGGTTGTCGAGCTGCTCGCGCACCGGCATGGTGAGCGCGCCCATCGATTCCGGTTCGTCCATCTCGCCGTCGCCCAGGAACGCCCAGACTTTGCGGTCGGACGGCGGGACGATGCCGCGATGCTCGAGGTAGCGGACGAATCTCGCTTGAAAAATGGCTGTCATCGGGCCCAATCCCATCGACACCGTCGGAAACTGCCAGAAGTCCGGCATCAGCCACGGATGCGGATAGGAGGACAAACCGCCGCCGTCGACCTCCTGGCGAAAGCGCTGCAGCTGACCTTCGTCGAGGCGCCCTTCCAAATAAGCACGCGCGTATATCCCCGGGCTGGAATGCCCCTGCATGAAAATCATGTCCCCCGGGTGCGCGCCGCTGCGCGCCCGCCAGAAGTGATTGAATCCGACTTCATAGAGCGTCGCCGCCGAGGCGTAGGTGGCGATGTGTCCGCCGTACTCGGCGCTCGCTCGATTCGCCTGCACCACCATGGCGAGCGCGTTCCAGCGCATATACGCCTCGTTGCGCCGCTCGAGCGAGCGATCGCCCGGATACTCGGGCTCCTGCGCTTTGGAGATGGTGTTGAGGTAGGCGGTATTCGGCTTGAAGGGCAGATAAGCACCGGATCGGCGGGTGAAGTCGACCAATTTTTCGAGCAGGAAATGCGCGCGCTGCGGCCCTTGGGCGCGCATCACCGAGTCGATCGACTCGAGCCATTCCTGTGTTTCGGTGGGGTCGATGTCTTCGTACGGCGAACGTTGCGTCATAGGTTAAACCCTGCAAAGAGGCAAGCACATGCACTCGCCCACGTGTCCTGTTAAGATGCCGTGCACGTTACAGTGCCCCTGCGCAAACTGCCACTAGGTACCGGGTAGCGCTATCTTCGGGGTTTGGTTTTTCTCGGTCAAGCAAAGGGATCAGCTCGCAATGCCGCCGGTGCGCGTCCCGTTCGCGGTACGCTGACGATGCGCTCGCCGTTCTAAACATATGCCGACTCGCTTGCCCTTCAATACCCTGCTGGTTCCGGTGCGCCAGATCGCCGCACGCCTCTCGCCCTCGAAGCTCGCCCGCTATCCGGCCGCCATCCTTCTATTGCCGATGAAGCCAGCGCGTGCCGATTGGACGGCGCTGCCCCACGGCGCGGTGCTGCGCGATCTGTATGGCCGCAAAGTGCGCAAGGAAGGCGATAGCTTTCAGATACGGGTCGGTGAGCGCGCCGAAACCCTGCTCTTGGTCGCTTGCACGCAGGCCAAGGCGAGCGTTTTCGAGCGGCTGCAGACGGCCGGAAAACTCGCGCGCATCGTCATGGAATCCGAGCCGCGCTCGCTGCTGCTGTGGCAGCAGGGATGCGCCGAGGAGGCGGCCGATGCCGCGCAGAACGCGACCATCGCCGCACTCGAAGCGGCGGCGTTCGGTTTCGCCGCGTACAAGAGCAAGCCGAAGCCGCGCCCGGCATTGACGCGCATCGACCTCGTCGCGGCAAAGCCGTTACCGGGCCTCGAAATGACCCTCGCATCGGCCGCGGGCAACAACATCGCACGGTGGCTCACCGCGCTGCCGCCTAACACCCTCGACGCCGCGGCTTACCGGCGCTTGCTTCAGGACTTCGCGCGCCGGTTGGGCCTTCAGTACAAGTTCTACGGAGAAAAAGAGTTGCGGCGCCTCGGCGCTGGCGCCTTCCTCGCCGTGTCGCGCGGCAATGCAAGGCGCGATGCGGGCATCGTGCGTCTTGCGTACCGGCCGCGCGGTGCGCGCGCGCCGGCCCTCGCCCTCGTCGGCAAGGGCGTTTGCTTCGACACCGGCGGCACCAATTTGAAGCCGCACAAAGGCATGCTCGACATGCACATCGACATGGAAGGCAGCGCGGTTGCGGTGGGAAGCCTGTACGCGCTTCACGCCCTGCGCTCGCAGGCCGCGGTGGACTGCTGGCTGGCCATCACCGAGAACCTGATCGGTCCGCTCGCCTACAAGCCGCAAGACGTGGTTCGCGCCCACAATGGCACCACCATTCAAGTGATCCACACCGACGCCGAAGGGCGCATGATCCTGGCCGACGCGCTCTCGCTCGCGGCGCGCAACAAGCCGCGCGCCATGATCGATTACGCCACCCTCACGGGCGCCTGCGTGAATGCGCTCACCGAGCGCTACAGCGGCGCGTTCACCAACCGTCCCGCGGCGCGCGGCCTCATCGAGGCTGCCGGCGTGGCGAGCGGCGAGCGCGTGTGGTGCTTTCCCATGGACAAGGACTTCGACACGGATTTGGAAAGCGCAGTGGCCGACGTGATGCAATGTACCGCCGACTCCAAGGGCGATCACATCTTGGCGGCGCGCTTTTTGAACCACTTCGTTCCCGACGCGATAGCCTGGCTGCACCTCGATCTTGCCGCCGGCTCGCGGCACGGAGGCCTCGCGCACATTCAATCCGAGATCACGGGCTTCGGCGTGCGCTACACGCTCGACCTGCTACGCCGCGGATGGCCCCCGGCGCCGGCAGACCGATGAACAGACTGACCATTCAGCGCCCCGACGACTGGCACGTTCATTTGCGTGACGGAGCGGCGATGGCCTCGGTGGTGAAGTTCACCGTCGCGCGCTTCGGCCGCGCCATCGTGATGCCCAATCTCAAGCCCCCGGTCGCCACCACCGCGCTGGCGGCCTCTTATCGGGAGAGAATCCTCGGCGCCCTGCCGGCGGGCAGCCGCTTCACGCCGCTCATGACACTGTATTTGACCGATTCGACCGCACCGGCGGAGATCGAGCGGGCGTCGCGCTCCGGGTTCGTGCACGGCGTCAAGCTCTACCCGGCCGGCGCCACCACGCATTCGGACTCGGGCGTCACCGACATCGCCAAGACCTACGCCGCCCTCGCGCGCATGGAAGAGCTCGGCATGCCGCTCCTGGTGCACGGCGAAAGCACGCGCACGGAGGTCGATGTCTTCGATCGCGAAACGGTGTTCATCGATACCGTTCTCGCGCCGCTGCTCGCGCGCTTTGCGAAGCTCAGGGTGGTCCTCGAGCACATCACCACGGCGCGCGCGGTTGAATTCGTGTCGAGCGCACGCGCCGGAGTCGCGGCGACGATTACGCCCCAGCATCTTTTGGAAAATCGCAATGCGATATTTGCGGGGGGCATCAGACCGCATTTGTATTGCCTGCCCGTGTTGAAGCGCGAGCCGGACCGCCAGGCCCTGCTCGCGGCCGCCACCGGCGGCAGTCCGCGTTTCTTTCTCGGCACCGACAGCGCGCCGCACGAGCGCTCGACCAAGGAAAATGCCTGCGGCTGCGCCGGCATGTTCACCGCCCACGCGGCGCTCGAACTGTACGCGGAAGCCTTCGAACGAGCCGGCCGCCTTGATCGGCTCGAGGCCTTTGCCAGCCATTTTGGCGCGGATTTCTACGAACTGCCGCGCCACAGCGACACCGTCACCTTGATCAAGCAGCCTTGGGTGCCCCCGGAATCCTACGCTTTCGCCGGCGGCACGCTGGTCCCCTATCGCGGCGGCGAAACGGTCGGTTGGCGTCTTGCCCCCGCGGAACCGGCATGACGCAGCTGCCGCCCATTACCTTCGCCACGCGCTTCCGCGGCTTTCTGCCGGTGGTGATCGACGTCGAGACCGGCGGCTTCAACGCGCAAACGGACGCCTTGCTGGAAATTGCCGCCGTGCTCATCGACATGCGCAGCGACGGTACCCTGTGGCGCGGCGAGACTCACCGCTATCACGTCATGCCGTTCCCCGGCTCCAACCTCGAGCCCGCCTCGCTGGCCGTGAACGGCATCGATCCGCATCACCCGCTGCGGCCGGCGATTGCGGAGGACGACGCGCTGCATCGAATCTTTCGCGAGGTGCGCACCGCCGTGCGCGCCGCGGACTGCACCCGCGCGGTGCTGGTGGGTCACAACTCATTCTTCGATCTGAACTTCTTGAACGCCGCGGTCGCCCGCACTCAGATCAAGCGCAACCCGTTCCATCCCTTTACGAGCTTCGATACCGCCACCCTGGGCGGCGTCGCGTTCGGGCAAACGGTGCTGATGCGCGCGACCTTGGCCGCCGGCCTCGAATGGGATTCGGGATCCGCACATTCGGCCGCCTACGATGCCGAACGCACCGCGGATCTCTTTTGCACGGTCTGCAATCAATTCCAGGGGGTATTCGAGTCGAGCCGCCGCCGGTTCGCGGCCATGGGGCCCCTCGAGATCGAGCCCGAGGCCCCCACGGATCCGTGACGCCTGCGGGGGTGGCCTCTAGCCGGCGGCCACCGCGCCCGCGCCCGCCAAGAGCTGCTTCAGTTCGCCGCTCTTGTACATCTCGAGGGTGATGTCGCAGCCCCCGATCAGTTCGCCACCGACGTAGAGCTGCGGGAAGGTCGGCCAGTTGGAATAGGTCTTCAGCGCTTCGCGCACTTCCGGGTCCTCGAAAATGTTCACATGGACGAACTTCGCGTTGCAGGCGCGCAGCGCACCGACCGTCTGCGCCGAAAAGCCGCATTGCGGAAAATCGGGTGTGCCCTTCATGTACAGCACCACCGGCGCGGCGGACAGCTGACTCTTGATCCTTTCGATAGCATTCATGGTCGACGATCTCCGGCAAATTTCATTCGGGTTTGGGCACGCGCCCCGCCGCGCGTTCGCCAAGCAGGTCTAGCACAGCCCGGCGGTCCGAGGGGCTCAGCCGCCCCCAGGCGGCTATTTCGCTCATTGTACGATAACAGCCGATGCAATATCCGTGTGCGTCGAGCATGCAGATATTGACACACGGGGATGCGCTCAGCGGGTCGGGCATCGTTGCAGTATTGGGGCCGGGTCCCTATTCTTTCAAGTTTCCGCAATCAGAATCGCCCCCCCCCAATCAAGGGTCCTGAATGAATTCGCCGATACCGGTTCCCGAAGACCTGCCGCAACAGATCGAACGGGCGCTCGCGGAGGATGTCGGCAGCGGCGATCTGACCGCGGCGCTGATACCGGCCGGCGCGAGCGGGCGTGCGTCGGTGATCACGCGTGAAAAGGCCGTTATTTGCGGCATTCCATATGTAGACGGCACCTTCGCGCGCATCGACCCCAAAGTACGGGTCGAGTGGAAAATAGCCGAAGGCGCCGCCGCGCAGGCCAACCAGTGCTTGTTTGAGGTCACCGGCCCGGCCCGTGCGCTTCTGACCGGCGAGCGCACCGCGCTCAACTTTCTGCAGCTGCTGTCGGGCACCGCGACCGCCACCCATGCCCATGTGCAGCTCCTGAAGGGTACGGCGTGCCGCCTGCTCGATACCCGCAAGACCATCCCGGGCCTGCGCACCGCGCAAAAGTACGCGGTGCGGGTTGGCGGCGGGCACAATTATCGCATCGGGCTCTATGACGGCATTCTGATCAAGGAAAACCACATCATGGCCGCCGGTTCGATTGCCCGGGCGGTGGCCGCGGCCAGGGCGAGCGGGGCTGCGGTTCCGGTGGAAGTCGAGGTGGAGAGCCTGGAGGAGCTGCGCCAGGCGATCGCAGCCGGCGCCGACATCGCGATGCTGGATGATTTCCCGCTGGAGAGGGTGGCCGAGGCGGTCGCCACCAATCGCGCGGCGCCCAAGCCTTTGAAGATCGAGGCCTCCGGAGGCGTGACCATGGACACGATTCGCGGCATCGCGCAAACCGGGGTCGACTATATTTCCGTCGGCAGCATCACCAAGCACGTGCGCGCGATCGATCTATCGATGCGCTTCGAGTGGCAACGTTAGAATGTACCGGCCGGGCCGCACGAGGGGATCGCTCAGGCGCTGTTCGCCGCCTTGAGCACCCTCTGCGGCTGCGACACGCCGTAACCCTGCGCGTAATCGACCCCGAGGCTGCGCAACATGTCGATGATTTCGACGTTCTCCGCGAACTCGGCGATGGTCTGCTTGCCGGTCAGATGTCCGATCTCGTTGATCGAGCGCACCATTTCCCGGTCAATCGGATCGTGCAGGATTTCCTTCACGAAGCTGCCGTCGATCTTCAAAAAATCGACCGGGAAATGCTTGAGGTAGCCGAACGAGGAAAGCCCGGTGCCGAAATCATCCAGTGCAAATTTGCAGCCGAGTTCTTTCAGCGCCTGAATGAAGCGGTTGGCCTGCGAGAAACTCGCGATCGCCGCGGTCTCGGTGATTTCGAAGCAGATCTTGCTCGCATCCAAGCCGCTGCGATGAAACTGATCGATCACGTAGGGCAGGAACTTGTCGTCGCCGAGACTTTGTCCGGACAGGTTGATCGAACACATCGCGAGTTTCTCGCGCTCATCCGCTTCCGAGACCAGCCAGCGAAAGGCGTTATCAATGACCCAGCGATCGATCTGCGGGGTGATGCCGTAGCGCTCGGCCGCGGTGATGAAGTTGTCGGGCGTGACGATCTTGCCGGCTTCGTCTCGCATGCGCAGCAAGAGCTCATAGTGCGCGCCGGTCTCGGAATGCTGCAGGGGGAGAATCGTCTGCCGGAATATCTCGAAGCGGCCTTCCTCGAGCGCATTGTTGATGCGCGCCGCCCATTGCATCTCGCGGCGCCGGCGCATGAGATCGATGTCGTTCTCTTCGAAACTGTGCACCCGGTTGCGGCCCGCTTCTTTCGCTGCCTGGCAGGCGCTGTCGGCCGCGCTCAATACCGAGGCCACGTCGGCGTTCTCGGCCGATAGCGGCACCACCCCGATGCTCGCACCGAGGCGGAAGGTGCGCTCTTCCCAGGTGAACTTGAAATTGCGCACCGCCTCGCGCAGCGATTCGGCCGTGCGCATCGCCTCATCGAGCGTGCAGCTCTCGAGCAAGACCCCGAATTCATCGCCGCCCAAGCGCGCCAGGGTGTCGCGCCAGCGCACTTTGGATTTCAGCATCGCGCCCACCTGCCCGAGCAGCGCATCGCCGGCGCTGTGGCCGCAGGTGTCGTTGACGATCTTGAACTGATCGAGATCGAGGCAGCACAGCGCATAGGAGGTCTCGCGCGCCTTTGCGCTCTTGAGCGCCCGTTCCATGCGATTCTCGAATTCGCGCCGGTTGACCAAGCCGGTGAGCACGTCGTGGCTCGCGTGGTAGGAAAGCCGCCGGTTCAGCTCGCGCGCCTCGCTCACATCGTGGAACACGAGCACGCCGCCCGATACCGCGCCGCTGCCGTCGCGAATCGGCGATGCGGTGCTTTCGACGTAGATCTCGTTGCCGTCGCGCCGGATGAGGAGCATCGGGCGCACCGACTTGATCGAGCGGGTGCGGCGGATCGCCACCGCCAGCGGATTCTCCAGCGGTTCGCACGTCTCCTCGTGGAACGCGCGAAAAATCTCCTCGATCGCCCGCCCCTGCCCGTCCTCGAGCCGCCAGCCGGTGAGCGCTTCGGCGACCGGATTCAGATAGTCGATCACGCCCTTCGCGTCGGTGGTGATCACGGCATCGCCGATGCTCTGCAGCGTGATTTGCGCGCTCTCCTTCTCGCGAAACAGAGCCTCCTCGTACAGCTTGCGTTCGGTGATGTCGAGTTCGACGCCGACCAGGCGCAGCAGGCGGCCTTTTTCGTCGACCTTCGCCTTGGCACGGCTGATGACCCAGCGCCATTCGCCGGTGGCATGACGCATGCGGTGCAGACTCTCGAAAATCGGCGTCTTGCCCGCGACATGATCGCGGATCGCGGCCTGTACGCGCGACATGTCCTCCGAGTGCACCAGGGTGCGCCAATCGGGAGCAGGTCCCGCGCCTACCTCGTCGTAGCCCATCATCTGTTTCCAGCGCGGTGACAAATACACCCGGTTGTTGAGCGTGTCGAAATCCCACAGGCCGTCGTTGGCGCTCGGCAGCGCGAGTTGATTGCGTTCCTCCAGATCGCTCAATTGCGCCTGGATTTCGATGCGCTCGAGTCCGGTCGAGAGGCTGCTTCCGACCATTTTCATGAGCAGATGCAGCTGAACTTCCCAGTCATCTCGCGGCCGCGCCCCGGCAATACCGAGCAGGCCCGCCGCGCGCCCCTTGATGAAATAGCCGATGATCAAGACCGACCCGATGCGCAAGTTGGACCACAGGGCGGCATCTTCGGCCTGATCGCCGCGGGTACGGGAGGTATCGCGTATCTCGGAGACGCGCAGCGGCGCGAGCCGCGAGCGCAGCCAGGGGAGCGCATCGAAGTTCTGACCGCGCAACTGCTCCGGGTTACCCGTCGCCAGCAGGCCGCGCGCCACCTGCACATCGGCAAACATCGGCACTTCGGGATCGATGCTCACGTGAAACGCCGTGTCGGTGCGCGTCGCCTCGCGCAAGAGCTCGAGGTTCGCGGTTATGCACTCGACCGCATTCGCCTCGGTCATGGACTGGAAGTCGACCGCGATCTTGGTGCAGATGACGTCGAGGCCAACGGCGGGACGCAGACCGCGCCTGCTCCAGGTCTGCGGCGCCAGGACATCCGAAGCGGTGAGGTCCGGATGTCGGGGATCGTTGGGTGCTATCGCCATGCGCCGTTGGGAGTCCCCGGATTACAATTGCGGTTGCAGATCAATAGTTTGCCACTCAATGCGGGCTGAAATTCGAATCTGCCACACAGTTCCCAAAATTGAGCCCTCGGGAACTATATAGGGGAGGATTCTCGCATAAGTTGTCAGGAATACAAGCTAAGCGCTTGTATTCTTAGGGCTTAAACCTTGAGTTTACTTAACAAGGGCGCTCGCCTGCCGGTACAGCTCCCACAATTTTTGCTCCATTTCGAACTGCAGGCGCTCGAGTCCGGCAGCATCCACGCCCTTCGGCACATACACCGGTTCACCCACCACGATGCCGATGCGGGCCAATGGCATGGGTATCACGAACCGGTCCCATTTGATCTTCCAGGCGCGCGAGGCCGCGTAGGCCATCGGAATTATCGGCCGCTGCGACAATTGCGACAGCAACAGCGCCCCGGGCTTGAACTTCCACGGGGGGCCGCGCGGACCGTCCGGCGTGATGGCCGGCGAGATGCCCTGCTGCGCGAGCGCCTGATAGTAATCGCGCAGTGCGCGCGCACCGGTGTACGAGGAGGAGCCGCGAATCACCTCCCCGCCCAAACTGCGCACGATCATCGCGCCGAGTTCGCCGTCGACCGACGGGGAAATCAGGAATCCCAATTTCACACCCGCAGCGCGAAGCGCCAGTAGCTGCTTGACGCAAAATAATTGGTGCTGGTGCCAATAGACCGGGATGAAGGACGGAGCGCGCTCAAGCACGCCTTTGATGTGCTCCACGCCGACCACGCGCACCACCCGGCACCAGCGCCAGACCAATCGCGCGACGGCGAGACCCACCGGCACCAACATTTTATAGAGCAGCAGGCGGCTGCGCGTCAGGCGCCGGGCCGAGCGCGTTTGCTGTTCGTAGAGGGTATTGCGAAGGCCGCCGGCGGGTTTTTTCACCGGCCTACTATACAATGTGGCAATGCAAACCACGGCCATTCCTCCGGGACCCGCCGAAAGCTTCGACTTGGGCGGGAGCGACGAATCGTTGGCGCGGCTGAGCGAGTATTTCGCGCGCTACGGCGACGTTTACCGCGTTTTCGCCCCCGGCCGCGGCGTCTACAACTACGTGATCAATCATCCCGACGACGTCAAGCATGTCCTGCTGTCGAATCACCGCAATTACACCAAGGGCGAGGGTATGGATCAGGTCAAGATCCTGCTCGGCAACGGCATCATGACCAGCGAGGGCGAGTTCTGGCGGCGCCAGCGGCGCATGATGCAGCCCTGCTTTCATCGGCGCGTCATCGATCGCTTCGGTCAATTGATCCACGAGGTCAACGAGAAATTCGCGGCGCGCTGGGCCGACAAAGCAGCGCGCGGCGAGCCGATCAATTTGACCGACGATGTCAGCGAACTCACCCTCGAGATCGTGCTGCACTCGATTTTCGGCCCGGACCTCGAGCGCCTGGAGCGGCAATTGGGCGCCAATCCCTTCGAGGTGGTCGCCAAAGAGCAGAACCGCGACTTGAAATTCGCATTCCGATTCCGCTCGCTCACCAAATTGGTCGCCGAACTCATTGACCGGCGGCGGCGCGAGGCGTCCGTTCACGAGGACTTCTTGGGCATGCTGATGGCGGCGCGCGATCGCGACCACCACACCGCGATGAGCGAAAAGGAGATGATCGACGAGGTGATGACTCTGATCGTCGCCGGCCACGAGACCACCGCCGCCGCGCTGACCTGGACCTGGTATTTGATCAGCCGGCACCCCGAAACCGCCGCCGAGCTCGAGGCCGAAACGGACCGCACCGGCGCCGATATGCTGCGCCTGGACGCCGCCGAATCGCTCGCCTTCACCCACCAAGTGATCCAGGAAGCACTGCGGCTGTATCCGCCGGGGTGGCTGTTCACGCGGCGCACGATCGAGCCCGATGAGCTCGGCGGGTATGCCATCGGTGCGCGCACCGACGTGTTCATCAGCCCCTATACGCTGCATCGGCACCCGGCGTTCTGGAACGAGCCGGAGGAATTTCGCCCCGAACGCTTCGCCGGCGTCGATGCCAAGGAGCGGCACCGATTTGCCTTCATTCCGTTTTCGGTCGGCCCAAGGCACTGCATCGGCGAGAACATGGCCATGTTCGAGATGCTGGTGCACGTGAATCGCATGCTGCGCCGTTTTCGACTGACGCGGATCGGCACCGATCCGATCGAACTCGAGGCGCAAATCAACTTGCGGCCGCGCTCCAATCTCATGATGCGGGTAGAGGTGCGTCGATGATGCGAACGACATTGCTGGACATTCTCGAGCAGAACCGCGCGGTCGATCGCGCGGTCACCTACATTGAGGGGGAAGGCTCCGAGAGGCACGTGCGATTTGGCGAGGTGTATTCGCGCGCGCTCGGAATATTGCACCACCTGCAGGCGATGGGCGCCCGACGCGGCGATAAGATGATCATTTTTCTGAGCAACAACGAGCAGTTTCTCGACGGCTTCTGGGCGGCGCTGTGCGGCGGCATCGTGCCGGTGCCGCTTGCCGTCGGCATCAGCGACGAACATCGCCACAAGCTGCTGCGCGTGGCGCGCAAGCTCGACGATCCGCTCTTGTACACGGATGCCAAGAATCTGGAGCGCCTGGCGGTCCTGGCGGCGCAGGTGGGCGAGACGGCGCAGTTCGAACGGCTCAAAGCCCGTTGCTTTCTGATCGAATCGATCACGGACATCTCGCGGCCCGGCAAGCTGCAGCGGCCAAACCCGCAAGACCTGGCATTCATTCAGTTCTCCTCCGGCTCGACCAGCGAACCGAAAGGCGTGATGCTCACGCACGGCAATCTCATCGCCAATATCGAGGGGGCCACCGCCGTCGGCAAATACAACGAACGCGACGTAACCTTGAGCTGGATGCCGCTCACCCACGACATGGGCTTGATCGGATTCTATCTGGTGCAATTCGCCAATCGCGCGCACGTCCATCTGATGCCCACGGACCTGTTCGTCCGCCGGCCGCTGTTGTGGCTGCAAGAGGCCTCCAAGAGGCGCGCCACCCTCACCTGCTCGCCGAATTTCGGCTACCGCCATTTTCTCAAAGTGCTGGGCGATCGGCGCCTTGAGAACGTGGATCTGTCGAGCATTCGTTCCATCTACAACGGCGCCGAACCGATTTCGGTGCCGCTGTGCAACGAGTTCATGCAAAAACTTGCCTACACCGGTCTCAAGCATAACGCCATGTATCCGGTGTATGGTCTGGCCGAAGCATGTCTCGCGGTGAGCTTTCCCGAGCCCGACACGGACTACCGGTGGATCCGCGCCAATCGGCACAAGCTCGGCGTCGGCTCCAGGATCGAGATCAACCCCGCGGATTCGCGCGATGCGCTCGAGCTGATGTGCGTGGGACGGGTGGTCCCGAACACGGAGCTGCGCATTGCGGATGACCAACGCGCCGCGATCCCGGACGAAGCGATCGGGCACATCTTGATCCGCGGCCCGAGCGTCACGCGCGGCTATTTCGGCGACCCGGAAGCGACCGCGCTCGCCATCGATGCCGAGGGCTGGGTCGACACCGGCGATCTCGGTGTGCTGCACGAAGGTTCCCTGTACATCACCGGACGCAGCAAAGAAATCATTTTCATCAACGGTCAGAACTATTATCCCTACGACATCGAGAACATCGCGCAGCGGGCCCCGGGGCTCGATCTCAACAAGGTGGTGGCCGCGGGCGTCGCCAAGCCCGCCACCCAAGGCGAAGAACTCGTGGTGTTCGTCCTGCATCGCGGCAGCCTCGAGGAATTCCTGCCCACCGCCGCAGCGGTCGGCCGTCTGATCAACGAGCACACCGGGCTCGAGGTCGCGCAAGTCATTCCCGTCAAGCGGATCCCGAAGACCACCAGCGGCAAGGTGCAGCGCCACCTCCTCGAGCAGGCGCACGTCGCGGGCGAGTTCGACGCGGAGTTAGCCCAGCTGCGGGCGCTGCGCGAGGCGCACACCGGGTCTCATGTGCTGGGTTCGGAGCTCGAAGCAAGGCTGCAGGCGATTTGCGAAGCCGCCCTGCCGGGAAAGCGCATCGAGGTGAGCGACAACCTGTTCGAGATCGGCGCGAGCTCCTTGAAACTCATCGAAATCCACGAGAACATCGATCGCGATTTCCCGGGCCTCATCGATCTCACGGAGCTCTTCGATCACCCCACCGTCGCGGAGCTCGCCCAGCATCTTCAGGGAAAGCTCAAGCATTGAGCCCGTGGGCGCACCGGATGGGCGCGCCCGCCGCCGATTAAGCGGCGCTGTACAGCGGCTTTTTAAGACGCCAGCGCCGGTACGACCACAACCAATCGGCCGGATGATCGAGCACGTCGCGCTCACAGGCCCGCGCGTAGCGCTCGGTGATCGCATTCGCCGGCAGCGTTTCGCGCCCATCCCACAATGGACGGAGTTCAACCTCGTAATAGCCGCGCCTCACCCGCCGCATCACCAGATACAGGATGGGCAACCGGGTCGCGCGGGCGATCTGTTCCGCGCCCACATAAAAGGCCGTTTCCTGGCCCAGGAATTGGGTCCAGTAGCGTTTGTCGGTCGATACCGGCGCCTGGTCCGCGTTGATCGCCACCGCGCGCACGATGCCGCGGTGCCGCAGAAAATCCGCGAGCAGCCCCTTCGCCGGAATCAGCCGCGCGCCGAAGCGCGAGCGAACCTTGAGCATCAAGCGCTCCGCCCACACATCGTGCAGCGGCTTGTAGGCGGCATCCACCGGATACCCCAAGTGCAGCGTGACGCCGTGCAGGAGCCACTCCCAGTTTCCCAGATGAGAAGTCACGAACATGACCGACTGCCCTGCGTCCAGGTATTCGCGCGCCGCCCGCAGATTGAGAATGCGGATGTGTGAGCTCATTTGATCAGGGCTCATCGACAGCGATTTCAGCACCTCCACCATGACATCGCAAAAATTCCTGAGAAAGCGCCGGTGGATCGCGTCTCGCTCGGCCTCGGAGAGGGCCGGAAACACCCTGGCCAACTGTTCGCGGATGACATGCTGCCGGTGGCGCACCACGTAATACGCGAGCAAATAGAGAAATCCCGCAAACGCATACAGCGACCGCATCGGCAGGCGCGACAACAATTTGACCATGGACCGGGAGTTTACGACATCGAACGCGCCGACTTCAGATCTTCATTTGGCAGGTCAGAAACTCCGTAAAGCCGCGCGCGCATCCTTGCCGGTCGCCATTGCCGGACGGCAATTCGGATTCCGGGCGCATCCGGTATGTGCCCATATTGCGGTCCTCGCCAAAATGAGTGCAAGATCGCGGGTACGACGACAGCAGCGGAGCTGATATGTGTGAGCTTGACGATCTGGATGAATTTGCGCGTCGCTCGGGCGATCTGACTCGAAGGCAGTTCGGTGCAATGGCACTCGGCGCCGGATTGGCGGCGGTGTTGCCGAGACTTGCCAATGCGGCGGAGGCTAAAGGGGCGGACGTAGAAATAAAGACTCCGGACGGTGTCGCCGACGCCTATTTCGTGCATCCGGCGGCGGGCGAATATCCCGGTGTGCTCATTTGGCCCGATATTTTCGGATTGCGGCCGGCTTTTAAGGCGATGGCCTCGCGACTTGCCGAATCGGGCTATTCGGTCCTGGTCATCAATCCCTTTTACCGCACCAGAAAAGCGCCGACGGCGCCGGAGCACCCCGATTTCGACGATCCCGCGACGCGACAGACGCTCCTGTCCCTGATGGGTACGTTAACTCCCGAAACTGCCGTGACCGATGCCAAGGCATTCGTTTCGTTTCTCGACAGCCAGCCCTCCGTCGACAGGAAGCGAAAATTAGGTACCACCGGATACTGCATGGGCGGACCCTTCGTATTCCGCGCGGCCGCAGTTCTCCCTGATCGAATCGGCGCAGGAGCCACGTTTCATGGCGGCGGACTCGTGACCGACAAGCCGGATAGTCCGCACCTGCTGATCCCGCAGATGAAGGCGCACTTTCTAGTCGCGATCGCGGAAAACGACGACAAGCGGCAACCGGAGGCGAAGATCGTGCTCCGCGATGCTTTCGCCAAGGCCCACTTACCGGCGGAAATTGAAGTCTATGCGGGCACCTTGCACGGTTGGTGTCCGCCCGACGCGCAGGTCTATAACCGCGATCAGGCGGAGAAGGCCTGGAGCCGCATGTTGGCGCTGTTCAATGCCTCGCTCGCGTAAATTCGCCGCACGCCAGGTCTCGCGCATTGATCACGTGCACCCGAAGCTCTCCGGTAATCCCTCGTCGTTCGGGCGCGTCAGAACGAAAATTGCCGATTGACGGTCTGCACGGAGCCCAATTACCTCAGGGGCGAAGATCTGTCGGCCCGCACACGGCGATTTTATCGTCGTTCGAGCTCACGCTCGGTGCGCATGCATAGCCGAATGGAATTTGCCGGTCACGAGAAGGGTGTCGCCTGCGTTTGGATGAGTAGCTCCACGTAGCACGCCGTGGCATTCGCGGGTTTATCCTGCGGCGTGCCGCGGTGAGAATATCGCGCGAACATGACACTTACGGCGCCCGCTGCCACGGAGGTTTGCATGAACATCGGTGAAGCGTGTACACGCGAAGTCTATACGATGAATTCCGCCGAGCTGGTACGGCAGGCGGCCGAGGAAATGCGCCGCAGAAACGTCGGCTGCGTCATCGTCGTCGAACCGCGCGGCAATCCCGTGGTACCGATCGGCATCGTGACCGACCGGGATATCGTGCGCGCCTTACCCGAACACCCCACTAACCTCGCCGCTCTGTCCGTGGCCGATATCATGACCATGGATCCGCTCGCGCTGCACGAGGACGAGTCCATTGTGGACGCCATGGTGCGTCTGCGCGAGCGGCGGGTGCGGCGTGCGCCGGTGGTCGCCGCCAACGGCGACCTGGTCGGCATCGTCTCGACCGACGATCTCTTGGTCATTATCGCGGAGCAGCTCGGTTCGCTCGCACGCCTGGTGGACCGGCAGATGCACGGCAGGGTTGCGCGCGCGCAATAAGCGATGCGGGGATTTACGTATTGCGGAGACGTCCCCCGGGCGAGATGTCTATCGACATCGCGGGACTCGCGGCGTCCGGCTTGGCGTCCTCGGCCGGCGTTGAACCGAAGCGGCGGATGCCGATGACGGCCTCGCGGGGACGATTTTTGCGCCTGTTCAGACGGGCAATCGCTTCCCGACGGGAGGAACTGCACGCCCCGGCCAGTCAATTCCCTAAGGGCCCGTTTCGCGCGGCCGGGCGAGTGCATGGCGTACCTACGGCACGATCTCAACGCGCGTCGGGACTCCGGTCAGATCCCACACGTCCTGCAAATCCTCATCGGAGAGGGCAATACAACCATTGGTCCAATCGCGCGTCTTGTAATAGGAGGCCGGCTTGGAAAGTCGATTAGGTTCACCGTGGATGAAGATATTTCCGCCGGCCGGCCGGTGCAGCGCGGAGGAGCGCCTCAAGTCCGCCGGGCTAGGGTAGGAAATGTGCAGCGCCTTGAAGTATTGGCTGTGCTCCTGGCGAAAATCGATGATGTAGCTTCCTTCGGGAGTGCGGAAGTCCCATTCGCGCTCTTTGGCGCCGGTGGGACTCAAGCCAAGCGCAATGCGATAGCTGCGCAGCGGCTGATTATCATGAAGCAAATACAGCCTGCGTTCGTGTTTGACAATGAGAATGGTATCCGCGCGTGCCGCGGGCGGGATTGATCGAGCGGGGCTTTGCCCGTCAAACCCGAGCAACAAAAGGACGCCAAGCGCTAGTAACCGGGAGCGGCAAGAAGCGCGCGGATACGCGCGGTTCGAAGTGTGAGTAGACATAGGCTGGTAGATAGCCACTCTTGAGTGCATCTACCTTAGCCAAACCGGGGCCTGTGAATCTTAGGCGCAGATCCCAATCGAGCGCAAAATCCTCGAAAGCATCGCGCCATCACGATGAAATCCGTCACACTTCAATCGGTTTGAC
Organism: Gammaproteobacteria bacterium; assembly: GCA_037440085.1. Classification (GTDB taxonomy): domain Bacteria; phylum Pseudomonadota; class Gammaproteobacteria; order Steroidobacterales; family Steroidobacteraceae; genus Bog-1198. Next base: position 28,723 of record JBBIUT010000014.1, on the reverse strand, counting down.
AAAATAAGTTCCACCCTGGCGCGACGAACGCAGTAGCCGGCAAACTCGTCGGAAGCGAAAAGCTGCAAGCGAAAGGCAACATTCAAAAGTACCTCAGTCAGGTTCAAGCAAAATACGGCGGCCTTTGTAGAAGCGTGAGGGATTCCTTGAGATAGGCCGCATCACGACTCCTGCCGCTGCCCCGGACGTTCGTCAATGTCCGGGGCATTCGATACCATATACAGGGAGTGGAATCTCTGCGGAGTCAGGCCACAAGACGCTTCTCGCCAAACCGCAAGAGCCACTATCAAGGCGGCGGCGGCGAAGCCAATCGCATACATCATCATGGCCGTCAGCATAGGTCTGCGCTCCAAGCTGCTTAAACCGAGATCAATGAAATTAGCCACCTTGTTTCTCATCGAAAGATCCCGTGTCCTGAATACTCACAACACGGCACGACGAAAGAAGTTGCAACTCCATTGTTCTCGGACTAAGCCGTTCGGTCGCCTGGCGGCGCGGGGCGGACACAAGGAGTAGCCGCACCGCGTCAGGATCTAGAAGGCGACCCTGGCCGTAGCCAGCCAGTTCTCTCAAAGATCCGAAAGCTGCGCACCGGCCATTGCTAGCAGCGCCAAGAATCAGGCGCGTACGCGATCGAAGTTCGTAACGACCCGCGGCAATTCCCGCGGTGGGCGCCAATTGGTTCTCGCCGGCGCGGACGCCGCCTCAATGAACTCGGCGTGTGGAATGCGGCTTGATTTGCGGACTATGTGCGAGAGCCGATCGGCGTCGCTGCATTTAGACTGTACGGTTTCATGACCTTACACCAGCGGCGCCAGATTGCCGCATCATCGGAAATTGACGGCCGCCCGCTCAAGAGCGTGATTCTCTCTGCAATCCGGCCGTCAAGTCCTTCGATCAATCGACAACCGCCCCGCGGCTCCTAATGCGCGGGCGTCAACCATTCGGCGACACCACCATGCTTCGAGCAGGTCCCGCTGTGATGCTGTGACTTCGAGTAAGTTCCATCTTTGCACTTGGCTGTCGCACCAGTCGGATCGGTGTTGCCGGCCGCGGCAGTCGGCGCCGACTTCGTGGCAGCGGGAGCGGATTTCGCGGCAGCAGGTGCGGCGGCGGGCGCCGGGGCAGCCGCGGCGGGCGCAGGCGCGCCAGTGGCTGCGGCGGCGGGCTTGGCCGTCTTTAGAACGCCTCCATGGCCGCTGCACGCACCCTTGCCGGTGGCCGCGGAGGTCGTGCCGTCCTTACACGTGGTCGGATTTGCCGAATCGGCAGCATGACTGGGCAGCATCAGCGCGAACGTCAACAACGGTGCCGCAATGGCGGCCACGAGAGAAGTCAGTTTCATAAAGGTTCACTCCCTGGTTAATCTGAAAACGCTTGCAAATTATAAGCCAAATGGCGTCGGAACGATGGCGCTGCGATCAGTTCTTCGGGACCACCCCGCCCGGTGTCAGTTTATCGATCGCCTGCGGCAACATCGTCGCCAGTTTAGCAGCCAAATCCTGTGGCGAAAGCCCGATCTTGGCTGCCAGTTCCCGGACCGTATCGGAACCGAAGGCTTGATGAACCTGTTCCGCGGTAAGCGGCTGATTGGGCCCGGTACCGACCCAGGAGCGAACCGTTCCCCCGAGCCCCTGTTGTTCCATCTGGGCAATGACGCCCTGCACGCCGCCGTGTTTCTCGATCAATCCGTTGACCACGGTCGCCATCTCCGCGCCGACCACACCGCCCAATAATCCGTCGAGTAATCCCATGTCGAGTCCCTCCTGTCAGAACGCAAATTGCAAGTTGACGGTCTCCACCGTATCCATTTTCTTCAAGGGCGCCGGCGGATTGCTGTTATTGATCAGGCCATAGCCGACCGTGAGCGCGAGGTTAGTCGACATCTTGACGGCCAGTGAAAGCTGATCTTGCAGCAGCGTGTTGGCGGAGCCTGATTCCGCCAGGAATTTGTTCGTCAAGGTCGTGGTTGAATTAAATTTGTATGAATAATCCACGCCAGCCGCTCCGATGGCTTCGCCGGTCGCGTCCAGAGGAACCCTCGAGACGACTTCGCCGGTGGCCGGATTCTTCGTAATGATCTCGGGACGCAGGCGCCGGTAGCCCGGGCCAATCTGTGCGGTAAGGCTGGTATTGTCCGTATTGATGAATTTATAGCCGACGCCGGTCGTCAAGCTCGCCTGGTACTGAAATCCGTTGAACAGATCGTGCTCATAGCGAAGCCCTCCGAACGCGAATAGATCATTCGAAAAAGCGTAGTTGGTCTGTTCGCGCACTTCCCATCGCTCGGCCGCAACAATGCCGGAATTCTTGCCATATAACCCGCTCAAGTTGACCTGGTTCTTCCAGGCTCCGTCGTACCGCGACAGATCCATATTGGCGTTGATCGACTCGGCGACACTATTGCCCTGCGAATCCAAGAACCCCAATTGTCCCTTGCCGATCCAAACGCCCTCGGGTGGCGGCGGGGGCGGAGCGTCGTCGGCCCAGACGCTCGAGGCCCCGGCCATGACGATGAGCGATGTGACGGCTGTTACCACACGATATCTAGTCATGATTTTCTCCTCCGATCATGATCTCGGGCGCAAGCCCGTGGGCCCGCACGCCGCCATACCCGCGCCGTCGAACTCATGCTCGGTGCGCAACGGTCACTCGAACACCGGACCTTCGCGGTACGAATTCGCAGGTATTTAGCAGGACTCATATCAACCAATGTCGTGCGTACGCCAAACGCGGTTCTTTCCTGCCAAAACACGTGGAAACTCTGCTTGTGCTGATGCCAAGGCGGCCACAATAAACGCCCCATGCGCCCCGGGGCCTCCAGGTCTACCCGGGCGACGATGGAACCGGTCCTGGAGCCGCTCGGCCTTTGGACTGATGGGCACCGCCGCAAAGAACGAAATCCACGACGCCGCTTCCTGGCCGTGCGCAGGCGGACAAGCGAATGCCGCAGAATCTGCTGGAACACGTGGCGAATGACGGCGCTTTGAAGATGGTCCTTGCTCTTGAATTTTTAGTTCATGATGCGGTGCGAGGTGCCGGCGCATCATGCATTTAAGATAACCGGCGCATCCCGCCGGCGCAACCTGTCCAAATCGATGGGCTGCAAGGAATGGCGAAAAGTCCCGCCGCTCGGAGCCGGCAATTTCTTGTTGCCATTGCCCAATGCGATGCCGCAGCTTAGGCTCCGAAAACCAGTCGAATGTCGTCATCCTCGGGATTACCCAATTCATCCTCGTCGTCGATTTCAAATTCCTCGGTCGCCCCCCGCCCTTTGATCGTTGGCCTCACGGATTAGCGCCTCATTTTCATCCGCCTGTTCATCGTCGCGGTCATCGTCATCATCTTTCGTGCCGCTACCGGGGTGAGCGTTAACCTCTTCCGACTATGCGCTAAACATATAAATTCCGAAAGTGGCAATCGGCTAACGACGCTACACCGCACCGTTAGGGACCCTCGACCGCCGAAGGCACAATGGCGGCGCCTGCCGGCCGCAAATTCAGCCAATAGCAATGGCTCCCCAATTGATTTGGGGCCGTTCAGCAGGGCTGTCCAGTTCGCATCCGTACTTTTATCAACTCTTAAGGGGAATCCCAGGCTGTGATGCGCCGGGCCTTGGGGGGAATATCACGCAAGCCAGTGTAGTGGTACTCGGCTTGCCAGTCGGAAAATCCAAATGATTGCGGAGACAACAAGATGCAAGCTGTCGATCGCGGCATTGGCTTTCGGCGCCAGGCTGCTGACCGTCGGTTTGGCCGCATCCGCCAATGGAATCCGCGATGAGCTCCGTTGGAACGTTTACGATTGGCGCAGCCTGATTGGCGCAGCCTGCGTTGCCATTAGCCTCGCGGGGTGCGGCGGCGGCGATGGGAGCATTGGCCCCCCGCCCCCGCCGCCGGTAATTACGCGTCAAATATTGAGCGACGCGGCGTTCGACGGGGATATCGAACAAACCTCGCCAACGACGTTCACCGTCACCCAAGGCATGTCGCCGAATGTTCAAAGTGTGTTTGCCGGTATCAACCCTGGAACGCTCACGGAGTTCAGGGCGTTCTTGGATTTCCCGCTCTCCGGCCCGGGAGGTGTTCCCGGCAACGCAATTATTGAGTCGGCATTCCTGGATTTGCGTATCGACAATCTCCTACCAACTACGGGCACACTCACCATTCTTGTTGAACTCGTTTCCTTTCAGCCGCCGACGCTGATCGAGACCGACTTCGATCGTACGCTTCTTTCGCCGCTGGCCTTCGTTCGAGTCGCACCCCCGTTTACCCAAGTGGATGTGGGCACCAACGTGTCAATCGACGTGACTTCCCTAATGGACCAAGCGCAGCAGCTGCAACTTCCCGACTTCCAGGTGCGCATCTTGGAGGATCTCGGGCCCGCTGTCCCGGTGCTGATCGAGATCGACGACACGACCGGGGTAAATCGAGCGTCATTTGCACCCCTTTTGACGGTCACCTATTTCTAGTTTCAATGGGCTCCTGTCCGGATGACTCCAACGAGCCGCAGTGACAGCAAATAAAATCAGGTGCCCTGGCGGCGCAATCCGGCGATACGGCTGCATTCGATTACCGGGAGAGATCCATCCGCCACATCGGCGCGGCGACAGCTATTGCGAGCACCGGAGGGGACCCTGGACCTTAGCATCGATACCTCATGCCCGTAACCGCGAACATAAGAACTGATCAGCCGCTCGCGAAATTCCGATTAGGGTCGGATCCGCCGATCGACTGCGATAGCATTGGCGACCGGCTCTAGCCGGCCTCGACGCGGGCTGCCAACGTTGACGCTAGTGCTTGCGCACGTCGGGTCTTCTGGCGGGCTGCGGCGGAGGTGTTAGAATTCCGTTGGCACATCGATCAACACGCAAGCATGAAGCCAAAATGAACCAGGTGACGAGGATCTGCATCGTTATTGTACTTACCGCAGTATCGACTGGATGCGTCACAGCCGCTCCGGGACCTGATCAAGTGAAGGTCACCAATAACCCAGCTGACGTGTCGGCATGTACCGCGGTCGGGAACATAAGTGCCGACGAAATGAACAGCTTCGACCCGAACATAGCGAAGAATGTCGCTGCCGGTTGGAGCGCTAATGTCATATTTCGAACTAAGGATGGTGGAATTGCCTATCGCTGCGGAAACGCAGCAGTGCCTGGACAGTAAGTGTGTATCCGGCGTTGGCACAGGTGCGCTCTCGGACGGGTCTGATGGGCATCGGCATTCCCCTAAATGGGGTAGTCCTCTCGGCTTCATAGTAAGGGCACGCAACTCATTACACCGGCGCAACGCATTGCCGTCTCGGACGCGATAGACGCGTACACCATCAACGGTGCGCGTTTTCGGTGCCGTGATGATCAAACCGGATCGATCGAAATGCCAAACGCCGATTTGACCACGGAAAAGCCTGGAAAAAGCTGCGTGCGCCGGTGCAAAAGTGGCCACAGTAGACGCATCAGGTGAGCCATGAAACCCCAGGCCCGTACGCGTCAATAGCAGCATCTACACAAAGAGCAAAAATCCGCGGGGATCATGTGTTAGAGCAACACTGATTATAAAGCTGTAGACGATCAGGGCCGCGACAAAGCAGGCAAGGCGTACCGGCCGTGACTTACCAAATCGCAGTGCGATTAGGCCTAATGCGATATACGCCAGCAGAAGCAGCACTTTCGCGGTCAGCCAGGTTTGAACGAATGGCCACTGGCCGATGATGTTTGCCAACAGCAAGGCGGCCGCGAGGAGAGCCGTATCAATTGTGTAGGACAAACGGCGCAATACCGGGTGGTTTGCGTACGCCGAGCCGTTTACAGCGCATATTCCCCGCACCGCAAACAACGCTCCGGATAGAACGACACAGGAGATATGTGCCAACTTTATCTGCGGATAAAATTCGCTCATCATGATCCTCACCAACGATCGGATCCGCCCGGATTACTCACTGCGACAAATGACTCGTCCAATGGATCTCACGACGGCGTTCCCTCTGCGCGCAAGTAGCGCAGCAGGTTACGCAGCAGACCGACGAAAGCCGCTGTCCAGGCCACGGCCGCGATCGCTAGGAACAGGGGCGCCAGCCAGTCGAGAAAGCCCAGCCCCAGTGCGCGCGACATCTCGCGTGTACTGACCGCGTACATGCCCAACGGAAACACCGCGCCCCAGTACAACGGGTCATACGTCAGCGGGAAGCGCTTATACACATAGCGCCACGCTGCCAGCACCAGCAGCATGGGCACCCACCATGTGCCGGTCGCCCAGTAGAACACTGTGAAGCCCTTGAGAAACGGCAGCAGGGAATTCAGAAATGGCGCATCCGGCGCGTTGGAGATCAACAAGGAGCCCGCCAGGGTCGAGATCGCCATTGCGCCCATATTGATCCAGTACGGAGGCGCCAAGTCGCTTGGCGAAAACTTAAAGAAGGTATAGCGATAGAAAATCAGCGACATCATCCATATGTACAGCATGCCGCCCCACAACCACATTGACAGGGCGAAGAAGTTCAGTTCCAGCTTCCACGGCTGGGCGAATCGAGTGGCCACCAGTGCACTGAGCACGGCAAGCGACTGAGTCGCCACCACGGCCAGCAGCCAGCCGCCGTTGATGCCTTTGTCCAACGTGGGCTTATCTTCTTTGATAGTGAATGCGGTGAAGATGGTGTAAGTGAGGCCCACCCACAGCACGACCGACATTGCCCACAGCAGCATCACATACCGGAATTCTCCCGCAAGCAAGTTCAGTTGGCAGCCGAGCACGGCGGTGGCTGCGACGGCCGTAAAAAATCCAGGACCGCGCAAGTGATCCACCAAGTCCTCGAAGAGGCGTCGCCTATGGCGCACCAGCCGCAATATCGTCAGGAACCACAAAACGACCCAGGCGAGTACATTCAGGCCGAACAACGCACGCGCCAGCAAGACCAGGCCACGCTGATGCAAGCCGATGGAGAGGATGCCGGTCGCCATGATCATCGCGAAGCTGGCAGGCGACAGCGTGGAAGGATCCGTCCATGCCCGCCTCAGGCGCCGCGCGCGGTCGCCTGCGAGAGGTGCTAGCGTAGGGACATAATCGCGTCTCGCCACTGTGTCGACTCCCCGATGACATGCTCAAGTCGCCTGGGCTTCAATCGCTTCCAAGCCGCGCACACCGTAGCGCTGCTGCAATCCGCGCAGGTACTGCAGCAGTTCGCACTGCCGCGCCTGTAATTCGAGGTAGTCGGAGATCCGCTCGTGCACCACCTCGAACCCGAGCGCCTCGCCGGGCTGAAGTTCCTCAATGTTGACGACGTGGTAGCCCCAGCGCGACTCAATCGGACACGCCGCTAGACCCCGGCCCAGTCGGAAGATTTGGCGGTCGAATTCCGGGGTGGTCTGGCCGCGCTGCAGCCAGCCCAGGCACCCACCTTGGTCCTTCGACGGGCAGCGGGAGGAGCGCACGGCGAATTCTGCGAAAAGGTCCAAATTGACCCTGAGCTCGCCGATCAAGCGTTCGGCCTCCCGGCGGGCAGCCGAGCGGCCCTTGACGTCATCGCTGGGCGCGGCCAGCAGGATGTGGCACACGCGAATCCGGTCAGGCGAGCGGAAGCGATTTCGGTTCCGTTCATAGTAACGACGGCAATCATCCTCGTCCGGTTTCCGGTCCGCGACCTCGCGCTCCATCAACCTGCGAATGCAAGCCTCTTCCGTGCTCTCGCTGCCGATCGGGCAGGCCTGGGTGGCAAGCCCGAGCCGCTCGACCTCACGCCGCAGTAGTTCGCGTACAACCAGCGCCCGTGCGGCGGCCGCCCACGACTGCTGGGGGGTGGGTGCCGGATGGCATTGCATCTCTCGCGCAATGTCGGAATCGGTAATCGCTGTCTCGCCGACGAACAGGTGAGCGGACGTCAGCGGGCTGACCCCGTGCCCGCTCTCGCTGCCCCAATCATGGCGCTCCCGATCATCCCCTGGACCGCGCTGCAGCTCGTCGGCGACGGCAGTCCGCCGCGCACCGAGCAGGTCGTGGACAGCGGGGCTCATAGGCTACGCCCTCGTGCCGTAGCGCAATGACGCCTGCCGGCGGCGCACGAGCTGGTATGGCCGCCACAGGTAGCTTAACGGGATGCTCCACACGTGCACCAGTCGGGTGAACGGCGCGATCAGGAGCAGCGTCACGCCGAGCAGCACATGCGCCTTGTAGACCCAGGGCACATCCGCCATGAAGGCAGCCGCACCCCATCGAAACGTGGCGATGTGCTGCGCCCACTCGCTCAGCGCGAGCATCACGCTGCCATCCATGTGGTGCGTGGAGATCAGGATGCTGTACATGCCCAGCACGAGCTGAACGAACAAAAGTATCAGCACCAGGGTGTCGCTGAATGTCCCAGTGGCGCGCACGCGCGCATTGGTCAGCCGACGCAGCAGCAGGAAGCAGAGGCCGACAAGACAGACAGCGCCAAATATGCCGCCTGCAGCCATCGCCAGCAGCTGCTTGTGCGCAGCGGAAATCACGAGTGAATAGACCGAGTGCGGCGTCAGCAGGCCGATCGCATGGCCGCCGAGTATTGCCAGCACGCCGATATGGAACAGATTGCTGCCCACACGCATGCCTCGATCCGACAGCAGCTGGCTCGAACCGGTGCGCCAGGTGTACATCGAGCGGTCGAAGCGTGCCCAGCTGCCGACGAGCAACACCGACAGCGCTATGTACGGGTAGATCTGGAACATAATCTGGTCCAACGAATTCATGGCTGTACCTGTATGGGGGCAATGGTGCGTTCGGGCGCATGGCCGGCTGTCGGGCAGTCTTCGGTACGCGCTTCGGCACCGAAACGGACGACCTCCTCCTCCCACAGGCGATCCATGGCTTCGGCAGTGTCATCGCGCGGCTCTTCGCTTGCGCGCCGACGCAGCAGACTCACATCAAGCGTGCCTGCGGCGAGTTCCACCAGGATTTCGAACAAGACCTCGTACGGGCTGCGGCGCTCGGCAGCGCGGGCGGCGAGCATGCCGACGATGTGTTTGACGTGACCCAACCAGTCGCAGGCCTCGTCCGGTGGGCGATGGGACAGGTACTCGAGCAGCAGGGGCAGATAGTCCGGGAGCTCCCGCGCGGCCAGTTCGAAGCCGTTGTTCCGGTAGGCTTCGATCAGGTCGACCATCGCCTGGCCGCGATCGCGCGACTCGCCGTGGATGTGCTCGAACAACAACAGGCTCATCGAACGGCCGCGCTCGAACGTCGACAGCCAAGCATCCTGCACCGCGAACGGATCGGTGTCGAGCAGGGTGCCGACGAAGTCACGCAGAGCGGCCCGGCGCTGGCTCGATAGCGCCGGATCACACGCGGCCGAGAGCAATTCCTCGCGATGCTGCCACAGATCGTCCTGCGGGTAGTCCATCAGAACGCCGACCAGCTTCAGCAGTCTCATGTGCCCGCCTCCTGCTTTTCCTGTCGGTTTGAATGCACGACGTAGGTCGTGGTCTTGCGCCCGCCGAACAGATCCGCCGGGGCACTGCCGCTGCAGCCGTTGCCGAACGTGAAGCCGCAGCCGCCGCGCTCGCCGAAGGCGTCGTTGGCGTATTCACGATGCCCGCTCGGAATGACGAAGCGGTCCTCGTAGTTTGCGATGGCGAGATAGCGGTACATGTCCTCGGCCTGCGCGACGCTGAGACCGGCCTGCTGCAGCACCGCCTGATCCTCGACGCCATCCACGTTCTTCGCGCGGCGCCAGGCCCGCATGGCCATCAGACGCTCCAGAGCGCGTACCACGGGGCGCTCGTCACCGGCAGTGAGCAGGTTGGCCAGATAGCGCACCGGAATTCGCAGCGAGGCCACGTCCGGCAGCTCGCCATTCATACCCACTTGACCGCGCTCCGCGGCGGATTGGATGGGCGACAGCGGCGGGACGTACCACACCATCGGCAGGGTCCGGTATTCGGGGTGCAGCGGCAGCGCCAACCGCCAGTCGATCGCCAGCTTGTACACCGGGGAGGTACCGGCCGCTTCCAGCCAGCATTCGGGAATGCCTTCTTGGCGCGCGGCTTCGATGACCGCCGGATCCCGCGGATCCAGAAAGATATCGAGGTGTGCCTGGTACAGGTCTTGCTCCGCCGGCACCGAGGCGGCGCTCTCAATGCGGTCGGCATCGTAGAGCATCACGCCGAGGTAGCGGATGCGGCCGACGCAGGTCTCCGAACAAACCGTCGGCTCGCCCATTTCGATGCGCGGGTAGCAGAAGATGCACTTCTCGGACTTGCCGCTCTTCCAGTTGTAGTAAATCTTCTTGTATGGGCAGGCGGACACGCACATGCGCCAGCCGCGGCACTTGTCTTGATCGATCAGAACTATGCCGTCCTCCTCGCGCTTGTAGATCGCGCCTGATGGGCACGCCGACACGCACGCGGGATTGAGGCAGTGCTCGCACAGGCGCGGCAGGTACATCATGAACGTCTTCTCGAACGCGCCGTAAATCTCCTTCTGGATCGCGTCAAAATTTTGATCCTTGGCGCGCTTGGCGAACTCCGTACCGAGGATTTCCTCCCAGTTCGGGCCCCAGTGAATCTTCTGCATGCGCTCGCCGCTGATCAGCGAGCGTGGGCGGGCGGTGGGCTGGTGTTTCCCCTCGGGCGCCTGATGGAGATGCTGGTAGTCGAAGTCGAAAGGCTCGTAGTAGTCGTCGATCTGCGGCAGATCGGGATTGGCGAAGATCTTCGACAAAAGGCGCCAGCGTCCGCCCGCGCGGGGCACCAGCTTGCCGCTCTCGGTGCGCACCCACCCGCCGTTCCATTTGTCCTGGTTCTCCCACTCCTTGGGATAGCCAATGCCAGGCTTCGTCTCAACATTGTTGAACCAGGCGTACTCCACGCCCTCGCGCGATGTCCACACGTTCTTGCAGGTGATGGAGCAGGTGTGGCACCCGATGCACTTGTCGAGATTCAACACCATCGCAATCTGTGCGCGGACCTTCATCGTACAGCCTCCCTGACAACCACCGGCCGGTCCTCGCCGTCCAGCCAATCCACCCTGTCCATCTTGCGCACGATGACGAACTCGTCGCGGTTGGTGCCGGTGGTGCCGTAGTAGTTGAACCCGTAAGCGAGCTGGGCGTAACCGCCGATCATGTGGGTCGGCTTCACCACGACGCGGGTCACCGAGTTATGGATCCCGCCGCGCGTACCGGTGACCTCGGAGCCCGGCGTGTTGATGATGCGCTCCTGCGCATGGTACATCATGGCCATTCCAGGCATCACGCGCTGGCTGACCACCGCACGCGCGGCAATCGCGCCGTTCACATTGAACAATTCGATCCAGTCGTTGTCCTCGATGCCGGCCTCGCGCGCGTCGTCCTCGCTGAGCCAGACGATGGGTCCGCCCCGTGACAGCGTCTGCATGATTAGATTGTCGCTATAGGTGCTGTGTATGCCCCACTTTTGATGCGGCGTAATCCAGTTAAGGACAATCTCTTTGTGGCCGTTCGGTTTCTTGCCGAGTATCGGCGCGATGGTCTTGGTGTTGACCGGCGGGCGGTAACCCATGAAACCCTCACCGAAAGCCACCATCCACTCATGGTCTTGGTAGAACTGTTGTCGGCCGGTGATGGTGCGCCACGGGATCAGCTCGTGCACGTTGGTGTACCCCGCGTTGTAGCTGACATGCTCGTCCTCCAGGCCCGACCAGATGGGCGAAGAGATGATCTTGCGCGGCTGGGCCTGGATGTCGCGGAAGCGGATCGCCTCGTGCTCTTTGCCGATGGCGAGATGCGTGTGCGCGCGGCCGGTGAACGCGCCCAGAGACCTCCAGGCCTTGACCGCAACGTGACCATTGGTCTCGGGCGCCAGGTGCAGGATCACCTCGCAGGCGTCGATGGCGCTTTCAATCCGCGGCCGACCCTGGCTGACGCCTGCCTCGCGCACGCGAGAGTTGAGATCTCCGAGGAACTTCACCTCGTCCTTGGTATCCCAGTTGACGCCCTTGCCGCCGTTGCCGAGCGTCTCGAGCAATGGCCCGAGCGATGTGAATTTCTTGTACAGGTTCGGATAGTCTCGCTCGACGACCACCACGGAGGGCATGGTTCTACCGGGAACGGGTTCGCACTCGCCGCGCTTCCAGTCACGAGCCTCAAACGGCATGGCCAGCTCACCGGGTGTGTCGTGCAGGGTGGGCACCAGCACCAGATCCTTTTCCACACCGAGCACGCCGGGCGCCATATCGCTCACCGCTCGCGCAATGTCCTTGAAGATGTCCCAGTCGCTGCGCGATTCCCATGCAGGATCTACGGCCTTGGACAACGGGTGGATGAACGGGTGCATGTCGGAGGTATTGAGGTCGTTTTTTTCGTACCACGTCGCCGTCGGCAGCACGATGTCCGAGTACAGCGCCGACGTGCACATGCGAAAATCGAGCGTCACCAGCAGGTCGAGCTTCCCTTCAGGCGCCGGCTCCCGCCATTTCACGTCCTCGGGCTGCAGCGCACCGCGCTCGCCGAGATCCTTGCCCTGCAAGCCATGGCGCGTACCGAGCAGGTGGCGCAGCATGTACTCGTGCCCCTTGCCGGAGGACCCGAGCAGGTTTGATCGCCAGATGAACAGGACGCGCGGAAAATTCTGCGGCGCATCCGGATCGGCGTACGCAAAATCAAGACCGCCTTGCTTGAGCTGCGCGACGACATAGTCCGCGGGCGCCTGGCCCGCCTGTTCGGCCGCACGCGCCACCTCAAAGGGGTTGCGATTGAGCTGCGGTGCGCTCGGCAGCCACCCCATCCGCACGGCACGGAGATTGAAATCAACCAGTGTACCGCTGTACTTTCCGGGATCGGCCAGCGGCGATAGGATCTCCTTCACCTCGAGCTTCTCATAGCGCCATTGATCGGAATTGAAGTAAAAGAACGACGTGCCGTTCATCTGGCGCGGCGGGCGGCTCCAGTCGAGCGCAAACGCGAGCGGCAGCCAGCCGGTCTGCGGACGCAACTTCTCCTGACCCACGTAGTGTGCCCAGCCGCCACCGGTCTGGCCCACGCAACCGCACATGATCAACATATTGATCAGGCCGCGGTAGTTCATGTCGTTGTGGAACCAGTGATTCATCGCCGCACCGACGATGATCATGCTGCGACCACGGGTCTTGTCTGCGGTTCGCGCAAACTCGCGCGCAATCCGGATCACATCGGCGCTTGGGACCCCTGTGATCTTCTCCTGCCATGCCGGTGTACCCGGCACGTTGTCGGCGTAGCTCCCGGCAACGTTGTCGCCACCAAAGCCGCGATCAACGCCGTACTGCGCCAGCATCAAGTCGTACACGGTGGCGACGGCCCATGTCTTGCCGTCGGCCAACTGCAATTTGCGTACCGGCACATTGCGTTCGAGCACGTCGCTGAACTTCGAGGCCGTCCACTTGTCGTGTTCGACCCCGCCAAAGTACGGGAAACTGACGGGCTCGATGCCGTCATTGAAATCCGCGAAGCTCAGGCGCAGGCGCATCTCACGGCCGGTGCTACCCTTCTGTTCAAGGTTCCATTTGCCCTTTTCGCCCCAGCGAAAGCCAACTGAGCCGTTGGGGACCGTGATCTCGCCGGAGGACTCGTCGCAGGCGAGGGTCTTCCACTCGGGGTTGTTCGCCTCGCCGAGTCCGCTCAAGTCGCTGGCGCGCAGGTAGCGCTCCGGGACCAGGCGCCCGTCGGCGCGCTTCTCGAGGCGGACCAGCATCGGCATGTCGGAGTACTGACGACAGTAGTCGGTGAAATACCGCGACGGGCTATCAACATGAAATTCCTTCAGGATCACGTGCCCGAAGGCGAACGCCAATGCCGCATCGGTTCCCTGTTTGGGATGCAGCCAGTGATCCGTGAGCTTGGCGACCTCAGAATAGTCCGGGCAAATCGCCACAGTCTTGGTGCCGTTGTATCGCGCTTCGGTGAAGAAGTGCGCATCGGGCGTGCGCGTCTGGGGGACGTTGGAGCCCCACGCGATGATGTAGCGGCTGTTGTACCAGTCTGCAGATTCCGGCACATCGGTCTGTTCGCCCCACACCTGCGGCGATGCCGGCGGCAGATCGCAGTACCAGTCATAGAACGACAGACACACGCCGCCCAGCAGCGACAGATACCGCGCACCCGCCGCGTATGACACCATGGACATCGCCGGAATTGGCGAGAAGCCGACCACGCGGTCTGCGCCATAATTCTTTGCCGTGTACAAGTTGGATGCGGCGATGATTTCGTTGGCCTCGTCCCAACGGGCGCGTACGAACCCCCCCATGCCGCGCATGCACTTGTAGGTCTTCGTCTTCGCCGGATCATTGGCGATGCGCGCCCACGCGTCCACCGGCGTCATGGTTTTGCGGGCTTCGCGCCACATCCGCAGCAGTACGCCGCGCACCAACGGGTATTTCAAGCGGTTGGCGCTATACAGGTACCAGGAGTAGCTCGCGCCACGCGGGCAGCCGCGCGGCTCGTGGTTGGGAAGATCGGGCCGCGTGCGCGGGTAGTCGGTCTGCTGAGTCTCCCAAGTCACGAGGCCGTTCTTGACGTAGATCTTCCAGCTGCACGAGCCGGTGCAGTTCACGCCGTGCGTGGAACGCACGATCTTGTCGTACTGCCAGCGGGCGCGATAGCCGTCTTCCCAGTCGCGGCTTTCGCTGCGCGTGACGCCGTGACCGCCGGAGAACGCATCCGGACGGCGCTTGAAGAATTGCAGGCGGTCGAGGAAGTAACTCATGGGAAGACTCTCCTCATGACCTCCGCGTGATCCGGCTCAGCAGGTGCGGGCGGCGTTGCGGCGGGCATAGAACCACCAGGTGATCGCGATGCACGTGAGATAAAAGACGATAAATAGCCAGAGCGCCGCGTGCGGACTGCCGGTCAGAGCGATCGACGTGCCGTAGCTTTTCGGGATGAAAAATCCGCCGTAGGCGCCAAGGGCGGCGCTGAAGCCGAGCACGGCGGCGGCCTGCTTGTTGCCATTCTTGACGACGGCCTGTGCGTCGGTACCGCCTGCAGCGTCCCGGGCTTCGCTCATGAAGATCACTGGAATCATGCGGAACGTCGAACCGTTACCGATCCCTGAGGTGACGAACAGCACCATGAAACTCACGAAGAAACCGGTGAGATTGCCACCCTTGCCGCCGAGCGGAAGGAAGTGCAGGACACCGAACACCCCCGCGACCATGACGAAGAAGTTCCATAAGGTCACGCGGGCGCCGCCCACCTTGTCGGCGAGCCAGCCGCCCACGGGCCGGATCAGCGCGCCGAGGAACGGTCCCATCCAGGCGAACTCCAGCGGATTGACGCCGGAGAACTGGCTCTTGATCAACAGCGGGAAGCCGGCCGAGAAACCGATGAACGAGCCGAAGGTGCCGAGATACAGCCAGCACATGATCCAGGTGTGGCGGTTGCGGAAGATCACCACCTGTTCGCGGAACGACGCCCTGGCATCGGCGATGTCATTCATCATCAGGAACGCCAGCAGCGACGACACCACGATGGGTACCACCCACACAAAGGCCGCATTTTGAAGCCACAGCTCTTTGGTGACGCCGTCCGGCAGGAGCGCCGTCTGCGGCTTGCCGCCGAACCAGCCAAATACGCCTGCCGAGATGACCAGAGGCACCATGAACTGGACCGCCGACACGCCAAGGTTACCGAGGCCGGCGTTCAAGCCCAGCGCCGAGCCCTTGCGCTCCATCGGGAAAAAGAAGCTGATATTGGCCATGCTCGAGCTGAAATTGCCGCCGCCCAGGCCGCACAGCGCCGCCATCAGGAGCATGACCCAATACGGCGTTGCCGTGCTCTGCACCGCCAGGCCAATACCCACCGACGGAATCAGCAATGAGAGCGTCGAGAGGACGGTCCAGCGCCGGCCACCGACGATGGGCACCATGAAGCTGTAGAAGATGCGCAATGTCGCGCCGGCGAAGGCCGGCACCGCGGTGAGCCAGAAGAGCTGATTGGTGCCGTATTTGAAGCCGACCGCGGGCAGCTGCGTGACCACGGCGCTCCATACCATCCATACCGCAAAAGCGAGGAACAGCGCGGGAATTGACAACCACAGGTTCTGGCCGGCGATCGCCTTGCCTTGGGTTTCCCAGAACCTCTTGTCCTCGGGCGTCCAGACGGTGAGCAGCCGACCCTTAGCCGAGTGTGCGTTCGTGTCCATCAACATCACCTATGTACGGAACGGACGCGCACGCGTCAGAGCGCCCGCCACTCCCGCGGTCAGCACGCTCAATGGCGCGAAATTATGCATCGAGAACCCCATTGCACTTTACGAATCATGCTGCTGCTCCCGGGCAGTACTAACCGGGCTTACCGTCGGCGCGCGGTCCGCAAAGAATCGGCGCATACACGCCGACGAAAAGCGCAAACGATATGGTCCAAAACGACGCGGCCAGAAAAACGACCTGCGGGTAACTCAGTCTTAGCGCCGTTAGGCCAAACACCCTGACAATTGCCGCTGCCGCTAACATCACATAGCCGACTGTCGTGAGCGGATGAACCACCAACGCGCGCCCGGTGTGCCCTAACGAGGCGCGGGTCATGACGGCCGTTATCATGGTTGCGAGTGTTCCGATCGTCAGCGCATGAAGCCAGAAAGCACCGATCGAATATCCACCCAACAGCACTGCAGCCTTGAGACACAGACCCACTGGCAGCCACGCATAGGCTAAATGCAATATCCAAACAATGGGTTGGCGCAGCGTCCGAAGCGATCTCCACTGCAGCAGGCGTAGGCCTTGGACGACCGCGGCAATACCCGCCAGCACACCCGCGATCCGCGTTTCGGGCCAAAAGGCATCGCCGACCGCGATCAACACCATGATCCCCACTGCCATGACGGTGAGCACAAGTCGCGACGGCAGTGCACTTGGGACGCCTTGTTGCCGCAGGGCCGAGGCCGTGAATGCGGGTACGATGCGGCCGCCGATGATCGTCACCAGGATCAATACGATGTCGATACCGAGCATCAGCGCGTGTCGCGCCAGCGGCGGATCGCTACGGATCACCGCAATGTGAAACGCGAGATTGGTGAGCCACAGCATCCCGAGAACGAGCAACAGGGGTGTGTTTCGATTTCGTTGCCGCGCCAGCGGAACCACGACGAGCACGGTCAGCAGGGGTAAAAACGCCAAGTCGGCGGCGGCCGTGAGAATCGGCGGCCACAGCCAAGAACTCAAAATCATGACCCGAGCGATCAACCACACCAAAGCCAACGCCACCAGCGGCGCGCCCGCGTACCCTTTCTGACCCGTCCAACTGGGCACCGCCGTCAGCAAAAAACCCGCGATCGCACACGTGATAAAGCCAAAGAGCATTTCATGGCCATGCCATAACGAGGGTGGCCACCCTGAACCGAGCGGCGTCCCAGCGACAAAGCTCAGGGCCCATAGGGGTATCAGGATCAGGGCCGCCAACCCCGCCAGGAGAAAATGAGGTCGAAAGCCATACGCAAAGAGGCTTAGCTTCATAACACGTATTATATATGCCTCTTTCAAAACACACTTATGTGGGTTCCACGTAGGCGTCGAAACACCGGGTGTGGATGACGCTCATGGCGAGACGGAACCTATGTAGGGACGGTCAGCATGACTTCAGCACTCAGAAGCTTTAATTGCCCGACCGCAATCCTGCAGTCGACCAGGACGCACAACAGCGCGCGGCGATTACAACGACTTGACGGGAATTTGGCCGCCCCTGGGAAGCGCAAACCTGCCGCTGACCCAGGTGCCCAGGACATCCTGCAGCGTGTGCCGGTCCAGTGTCGCCATGAAATTGCGGTGCGCATCGGCAAGAATTGACCTCAGCGTACACGCAGGAAGCAGAGGGCAGTGCTGCCGCTTTTCGTTAAAGCACTCGACGATGTCGAAACGGTCTTCCGTGTGACGCACCACATCACCGAGATTGATCATATTGGGCGCCCGTGAAAGCCGCATGCCGCCGCCCTTGCCGCGAACCGTCTCGATGTAGCCCGCCGAGGAAAGACGATTGACCACCTTCATCAGGTGGTTTCCCGATATGTGGTATGCCTCGGCGGCTTCAGAGATGGTGCACAGTCGATCGGCATGCGCGCCAAGAAAGATGAGCACGCGCAGCGAATAGTCGGTGAAGAGAGTGAGTTGCATAAGATTATCGGACGGATCGTAACATACCTTCGATTTGCCTGTTTCAAGATGCAGATCTCTATTTTATCAATAAGTTGTACGTCATTGTCAGTTAATTACTTCAGTTATACAGCTTTCCCGGCCTCAATAACTTAATTGACTAAAGCATTCTTTCGGAGTTTTAATGTGTATCGTCTGTACATCTTTTGGAAACTGGAGCGGAGGGAAATGAAAATCAATTCCCACCATGCAGGGATGGCGCTCTTCGGGCGGATCGCGGTCGCGGGCGCCCTGATCGCTTTGGTTTCAACCGCGCAGGCGGAAAAACGTGAATTCGAACTGACGATCGACGAGGTCTCCATCAACGTCGCACCGGGCTTCAACGCCAATGTGTTCGCATTCAACGGGCAGGTGCCAGGCCCGCTGATCCACGTGCGCGAAGGCGATGATGTCACGGTGCACGTGACCAACAACACGACCTTGCCCCACACGATCCACTGGCATGGTGTGAACCAGACCGGCACCTGGCAAAGCGACGGGGTCCCGGACATCACCCAGAAGGCGATACAACCCGGCGAGCTCTTTACCTATCACTGGAAGGCCGACCGTCCGGGCAGCCTTTGGTACCACTGTCATGTCAATGTCTGGGAACACGTCGCCATCCGAGGCATGTGGGGCCCCATCGTCGTCGACCCAAAAAACCCGAGTGCGCTCGAAAAGACGGTGACTAGGGACGTCATCATGATGATGAGTACCTGGGAATCGCCGTACGCAACCAACTACGGCAAAGGGGGATCTCCCGCCGATGTTGCGGACTACTTCACCGTTAACGGCCGGTCATTTCCTTTGACCCAACCGATCCGGGTGCACAAGGGCGACGTGATGCGCGTGCGCATGTACGGCGCGGGCGACGAAGTCCACGAACTCCACCTGCATGGCCACGACCAGCTGTTCACGCACAAGGACGGGTACGCACTGCCCGCCCCTTATTTCATGGACACCGTTCCCGTTGGGCCTGGCGAGCGCTACGACACCATTGTGCAGATGAACAACCCCGGTCGCTTTATTTTTCACGACCACGTCGACCGGCACCTGAACATGGGCGGCATGCTTGGCGGTCCCATCACGGTGATCGAATACGCCGAGATTCCGTCCGATTCTTGGTACGCGTGGGCAGGGAAGGTATACGACCCGGATTTCTTCTACAGCGAATCGATGAAAAAAGGCTATGGCATGTTCGGCAACCCCAGTTTCGTGGGCAGCCCGATTGCAACGTCGCGCCGCCCCCGCCAGCCATGAGACATTTGGTTTTCGCCTGGCTGCTCCTGGTCGGTTTCGCGGCAAGCGGCGCGCGCGCAGCAGACGAAGGCTCTGCGATCCTGACGCAACGCTGCGCCGGATGCCACAATTTGACCGGTCCCGCCCCGCACACCTTGAAAGCGCTCTGGGCGCGCAAGGGGCCGGATTTCTTTTACGCCGGCAACAAGTATCGCGCCGAATGGCTGCGTGCCTGGCTGCAAAAGCCAACCCGCATCCGCCCTGCCGGCGAATTTTATGCCGACCACGTCCGCAGCGGCGAGAAGGGCGATGAGATCGATCCGACCACCCTCGAACCGCACCTTGCCCTGCCGGCAACGGACGCCGACGCGGTGGCGCAGGCGCTGATGCGCCTTAAACCCCACGATGAGCTGATTGCGGCCGAAAGGATCGAGCCCGGTTCCATTTCCAAGAGCATGGGCGAGATGGCATTCGACAAGTTCCTAGGCTGCATGGCCTGCCACGAAATCGAGCCCGGGTACGGGGGGGCCTCGGGCCCCGAGCTGTACACGGCGGCGCTGCGCCTGCAGCCCGAGTTCATCGCCAGCTACATCCGCAGCCCGCAGGCGTGGGATCCGAAGATCTGGATGCCGAACAAGAGAGTGTCGGATCCGAATATTCAGAAGCTGGTTCATTACCTCGCCGAATTGGCCAAGGAGCAAAGCCATGCCAAGTAACCGTTCGATTTGCGCGGCGTTGGTGGTTGGCGTTGGCCTCACTTTCTCGGCGATGGCGCAGGAGCCTGCCCGCGACAACTACCGCACCTATTGCACGCAATGCCACGGCAAGGATGGCAACGGCAAGGGAATCAATATCCGGGACATGTCGGTACAGCCGCGCGATCACACCGATGCCAAGGCGATGTCGGGCCGCTCGGATGACACCATATTCAAGGTCATCAAGGAGGGTGGGCCATCCGTCGACAAGTCCGTCCTTATGCCCCCGTGGGGCGACACGTTTAGCGACGAGGAGATACGCGATCTTGTCGCCTACCTGCGCCAGCTTTGCAAGTGTTCCTATGGCGCAAGTCCCTGACCGCCGTCGCGTTGAGGGCGCAGATGTGCGCGACCCGTCTGGGGCCGCCGCAGCCAATTTCAGTCAACACCCGGGCGTGGGTCCGGAAACCCAAGGAGTAAAGACCATGCATCGGTTCCAACGCACCGCAGCCGTTATGGCGGCGGCATTCGCAATTCTCGGCACCCAAGCCGCACTGGCCAAAACGGTCGAAGTCACCATGACCGCGAGGGAGGTCGATCTCGCCATTGACAACAAGGGCACGAAGATGGCCGCGTGGACCTTCGACGGCACGATGCCGGGCAAGGTCGTGCGGGTCGAACAAGGCGACACCATCGATTTCACCCTCGTCAATCCGCCCGAGAACAAGAACTCGCACGCCATGGATTTCCACGCCGCGCAGGCCGACGTTCTGGGCGAGTTTGCGCCCATCAAACCCGGCGAGACCAAGCATTTCAAGTTCGAGGCTAAAAACCCGGGGGTATTCATGTACCACTGCGGCGCCAGCCCCATGGTGCAGCACATCGCGCGCGGCATGTATGGCGTGATCCTGGTCGAGCCGAAGGACAAGACAAACTATCCCAAAGCCGACCGGGAATATGTCCTCGTTCAGCAGCAGTACTTCCCCGACGTGGAGAACTACGGCGCCATGCTGGAGAATGCGGGTTGGAAAGGATCCCTGATCAACGGCAAGATCCTGCACTACGACCCCGTGCACGATACGAACGCAACCCAGGTGCTCGAAGCCAAGCCGGGCGAGCGCGTGCGCATCTTCTTCGTGAACGCCAATATCAACATGCCGGTCGCCCTGCACCCGATCGGCGGGATTTGGGACCGCGTGTACATCAACGGCAATCCGAAGAACATCCTGTACGGGATCCAGACGTATAACGTCGCCGTGGCCGAAGGCGACACCTTCGACCTGGTCTCGCCCAGCGACCGGCCGACCAACAACGCGATCGTCGATCACGACATGGGTGCGGCGCTGCGCGGTGCCATCACCGTCATCATGTTCAAGCCGGACGCGGATCCGAAGAAGGGCCACGGCGAACTTGTCGTTCAATAACACACCGCCCTCCGCTTTCCCCGGTCGCGCAAGCCGCGCTCGGCGCATCCGGGAAGTCCGCTTGGGGCTTCTCGGATGCGCTATTTTGCGCGGTGGTGCACAACTTGTTTTACCGGGGAAATCCAATTGAAAGACCCGCACTGGAATCGCGCACGATCCGCCCTGCCCGCGCTGTTTGCCGTGTTGGTGCTCGGCGGCCTCGGCGCCGCCGCCTATGACGCACTCGGCAAATGGGTTTTCTCCGGTCCGCGGCAAGGCCCCAGCGCCGAAGAACTGACGGCGATCGCTCAAGGATACATCTGCCCGATGCACCCGCAAATCACCTCCGACCATCCGGGCAAATGCCCAATCTGCGGAATGGACCTGGTCAAGTCCGGCGCACCTTTGCACCGGCATGATCTGCAAGTTGACTCAACCGCATTGTCGAATCTCGGCGTACGGTTGATCGCGGTGGAACGTAAGGAGATTGCGCAGGAGGTGCGCAGCTACGGTACGGTGGTTCCGGACGAGCGTGCGCAGGCCAGTGTCACCAGCAAATTCAGCGGCTGGATTCGAAAGCTCCATGTGCACTCGGTCGGGGAACGCGTGGAGCGCGGCCAGGTTCTGTACGAAATCTACTCCCCCGAACTGGTGATGAAGGAGCGCGAGTATTTTCAATTTCTCACCCGGCGCAAGCAGATACTGCAAAGCGTCGGGGATGTTTCGCAACAGGAAAACGAATACGTGATGGATCTGTTGCGCGATTCGCAAAAGGAGCGCGAAGAGCTCATGCGAAACGATCTCGACATCGAAACAATCCAGCGTCTGGAGCAATCCGGGACAACAATCGAAGTGATCCAGGTGCGTGCGCCAAGCAGCGGCATGGTGACCCAGATCAACGCGCGCGAAGGCGGCTTTGTCTCCCCGGCAGCCCCGATCCTCACGCTTGCCGATCCGGCCACAGTATGGATCGACGTCTCGCTTTCCGCGGGCCAGGCGGCGCTCGTGCAACCGGGCGACGGCGTCGTCATCCGGGCCGGAGAGGCGGATCCGATCGAGGCCAAGCTTGATTTCATCAATCCGCTGCTGGACTCGTTTCGCACGCACGCACGGGTGGTGGTGCGCCGGCCGTCGGCCGACCTGCATCTCGGGACACTGGTCGATGTGTCGATACGTGCAACTGCGCACTCGGCCCAAGTACTGCCCAGTTCGGCGGTCATACGCACCGGACACGGTGATTTCGTCATGTTGGCGCGCGGTTCGGGCGGTTTTTTGCCCGTGGCGGTGGATGCCGGCGTAGAAAACGAGGACATCATCGAGATTCGCGGCGGCATTCAGGAAGGGGCGCTGGTCGCATCCAACGCTCAATTCCTGCTCGACCCGGCCGCCTCCTTGAGCGACACCCTGGGGCGCGCTTACGACTCCAAGACTGCAATGGCCTTGGAATCGAAATCCATGCAATGATGGGCGCCGCCGCATAGGCCGCAAATTCGGCGCTTCACCCTACAGTACTAAGGGGATTTAGGTGGTCGAGCGCGTCATTGCGTGGTCACTGCGCTACCGTGCCGTTGTATTGCTGTGTGCCGGAGCCCTCGCGCCACTGGGTGCACTGGGGGTTCGCGAGCTTGCGCTCGATGCGATCCCCGATCTGTCGGAGATTCAGGTCATCGTGCAGACAAGCTACCCTGGGCAACCGCCGCAGTCGGTGGAAGACCAGGTTACCTATCCGCTTGCATCGGTATTGCTGGGTGCGCCGTCCGTCACCGCAGTACGCGGATTCTCGATGTTCGATGAATCGTACCTCTACGTCATCTTCCGCGCCGGCACCGATCCATACTGGGCGCGTTCGCGCGTCCTGGAGTACTTGGCGCAGATGGCGCCTCGGCTGCCGCCCGGGGTCGCGCCAACGCTGGGCCCCGACGCCTCCGGGGTGGGCTGGGTCTTCGAATATGCACTGGTGGATCGCCAACATCGCTATGACCCGGATCGGCTTCGCGCTCTACAGGATTTCTTTCTAAAACTCGAACTGCAGAGTGTGCCGGGTGTGGCCGAGGTCGCCAGCGTCGGCGGCATGGCGCGCCAGTTCCAGATCGAGGTCGATCCTGCCGTCCTCGCCGCCAACGGACTGGGGCTTGGCCGGGTCGCACGCGCCGTGCAGGACAGCAACATCTCCAGCGGCGGCTCGACGCTTGAAATGGGACGCGCCGAATACATGGTGCGCGCGCCGGGCTACCTGGCAACGCTGGAGGATTTTCGCAATATCCCCCTGGGACCGGATGCTCACGGACAACCCCTGCGCTTGGCAGACGTGGCGCGGGTCCAGATCGGTGCCGAACCGCGACGCGGGGTCACTGATCTGGACGGCGCGGGAGAAGCGCCGGGCGGCATCGTCGTCATGCGTCACGCGGAGAACGCGCTCGCCGTTGCCGAACGGGTGAAGGCTCATCTCGATTTCTTGCGCCGCAGCCTGCCCCCGGGGATTGAGATCGTCGTCACCTACGATCGATCCCGGTTGATCCGCGGCGCGGTTGAAACGCTGAACCGCAGGTTGATCGAGGAGTCGGCCGTCGTTGCGCTGGTTTGCGGCGTCTTTTTGCTGCACCTCCGATCCGCGCTGGTCATCATTGTGACCCTGCCGCTGGGCATTCTGATCGCTCTCGGAGTGCTGGCTGCGCAAGGGACGAGCGCCAACCTGATGTCACTCGGGGGCATCGCCATCGCAATAGGCGCCATGGTGGATGCGGCGATCGTCATGGTTGAGAATCTGCACAAACACCTCGAGCGCGCAACAGCGGGCGCGGACCGCTGGGAAACCGTCCGACTGAGCACGACCGAGGTCGGCCCAGCGCTCTTCTTCTCTCTTCTGATAATCACCGTGTCGTTCCTGCCCGTGTTTGCGCTCACCGGACAGGAAGGCCGGCTTTTCCACCCCTTGGCCAGCACCAAGACCTATGCAATCGCGGCAAGTGCGCTGCTTGCCATAACCCTGACGCCGGTCCTGATGGGATACCTGGTGCGCGGCCGCATTGCTCCGGAGAAGACAATTGCCCTCCATCGCCTGCTGCATGCGGCGTATCAACGCGCGCTCACTGCAGCCCTGCGCCGGCCGCGCTGGGCGCTGGGGTTCGCCGCATTGGGTCTGATCAGCGCCGCCTGGCCGCTCTGGCAATTGGGCAGCGAGTTCATGCCACCCCTATACGAAGGCAGCATCCTGTACATGCCCTCGACCTTGCCGGCGATTTCCGTCGACGAGGCCGCGCACGCTCTCCAGGTTACCGATCGCTTGATCCGGGAGTTGCCGGAGGTCGAGCAGGTTTACGGCAAGGCCGGGCGCGCCCAGACGGCGACCGATCCCGCTCCGCTGTCGATGTTCGAGACGGTGATCACCCTCAAACCGCAGGATCATTGGCCTCGCGGCGAGAGTATCGAACAGCTGCTGGGTAAACTCGACCGCCAGGTGCAACTACCGGGTATCACCAACGGTTGGGGCTATCCGATCCGCACGCGAATCGACATGCTCGCCAGCGGCGTCCGCACTCCCCTGGGATTGAAGATCAGCGGTTCCAATCAGGAAATTGTCGTCGGCTTGGCGCAGCGAGCCGAATCCGCATTGCGCGGGGTCCCCGGCACGAGGAACGCCTTCGCCGAACGAACCGGCGGCGGACGCTATCTGGATATCGATCTGGATCGGCGGAGCGCCGCACAGCGCGGGGTAACGATGGCCGACGTACAACGCGTCGTGCAAGGCGCCATTGGCGGCGAGAACATTGCCAGCGTGATCAGCGGGCGCGAGCGCTACTCGGTCAATCTGCGATTCCCGCGTGCGTGGCGCGACTCGCCGCAATCGATTGCCGAAATTCCGCTTGTCACCGAACGCGGCGATAACGTCCGCCTTGGCGATGTGGCCCACCTAACCGTGCGGGACGGCGCGAGCGAAATCAAGAGTGAAAACGCCCAGCTGGTCGCGTACGTCTACCTGAATCTGGACAGCACTGACCTCGGCGGCTACGTCAGAGCTGCCAACCGTGCGCTCGCACAGATTCCTCTGCCGCCGGGCTATACGATGAGCTGGTCAGGCCAGTACCAACAAATGCAGCACGCACGCGCGCGCTTGAAATGGCTAATTCCCGCGACGGTCGTGCTCGCCGCGTTGCTCCTGTACGGTCACTTTCGCAGCTGGGTGCGGGTTGGACTTGTATTGCTCTGCCTGCCGTTTTCCCTGGTCGGTGGGGTGTGGTTGGTCTACGCGTTGGACTATCGCCTTTCCGTCGCCGTCGCCGTCGGATATCTCGCATTGGCGGGGGTCGCCACGGAATTCGGAGTCATCATGCTGCTGTACCTGGACCAGGCGCGGGAGCAAGCGCTGGGGCGTAGCGCAGGCGTGCCGCTCGGCCGCTTTGCCCACCTTCGCGCTTTGATTCGCGGTGCATCCTCGCGCGTGCGCCCCAAGGCCATGACCGTCGCCGTAATTGTTGGCGGCTTGCTGCCCGTCATGGCCGGCGAAGGCTTGGGTAGCGACGTCATGAAACGGATTGCGGCTCCGCTGGTGGGCGGAATGCTGACGGCCCCGCTACTTTCTCTCATTATCCTCCCGATAGTTTACGAATGGTGGCAACGCGATAGACCTCGATGAGTCGTTCGATTTGTCCGGCAACAGTCGAGATTCGCCGTTCGAATATGGGCTCACGCATCTACGTATTTGGTGCCGCAAAGAGGATTCGAACCCCTGACCCACGCATTACGAATTCGTAGGGCCTTACCGCGACCCATATCTATCAATATCTTGCCAGCGCCAAACTCTGTTTCTGTCAGGCAAAAGCCTGGAAGATCGGCTAGTGCTGGTACAAAAGTGGCCACAGTGAACGCGTCATGCGCATTGCGCCTCCAATCCCTCGCGCCACACAAATGCCGGATCTCAATTCACGCCTGTACGAATCTGCTAATAGCATGCGAACTGCGGATGAGGAGTTCCACGTAGCACCCCGCGGCATCCGCGGGTTTGCCTAGCTGCAGGATTTCCCAATTGAGGACCGCCTGATTTCCTGAGTTGGGTACCACCCTGATGGGGTTACCGGCGGAGCCGAAGGCGACGATTCTTACGCGTCTTTTTTCTTGCTGGCAAGTTTTCTCGCTTTGACGCCTCGATAACTCTCGCCGGTGATGTTGATGGTGAGTCCATCGTCGATGCCATGGAGCGTCTGCGCGAGCGAGGGGTGCGGCGCGCACCGGTGGTCGCCGCCAGCGGCGACCTTATCGGTATCGTCTCGACCGACGATCTGCTGGGAATCATCGCGGAGCAACTGGGCTCGCTCGCGCGCCTGTTGGACCGGCAGATGCGCAAGGTGTCAGATCGCCCCACGTGACTGTCGCTCGTGGGGGTTTCCAATGTGGGGATTTACGTATTGTCGACATGGCTCCGGGGCGAGATGCTTATCGACCTCGCGGACCTGCGGCGATTGGCAATCGGCTCCGGTTGAACAAACAAGCCCTTTGATCTTGCAAACAATGTAACTTTTCTAGCGAGGAGACTGCCATGCGTGTGGACCAACTCATGACGAAACAAGTTAAGTGGTGCGGCCCCGACGACTCCCTCGATCACGCCGCACAGCTGATGTGGAATTACGATTGCGGATGCCTGCCGGTGTGCGCGCCTAACGGCGTCAATCATGTCGTCGGTGTCGTCACCGATCGCGATATATGCATGTCCGCCCTATTCGAAGGCAAGGCGTTGCACGAGCTGCGTGTCTCGAATGCCATGTCGCGGGTCTTGAAGGCGTGCCGGCCGAGCGACTCTCTGGCCGTCGCGGAAAAAGCCATGAGCGAGGCGCGCATTCGTCGACTGCCGGTCGTGGACGACAAAGATGGCCTAGTCGGCATGATCAGCCTGGCCGATCTGGCCCGAGAAGCCGCTCTGGAGCACGCGCAAGGCAAATCGGATGTAACGGAAGAGGTGGTAGGCGACACCCTCGCCGCCATTTGCCGTCCGGTCCAATAGCAGCTTGCCGCGTGAGTGGAGGGAACGGTCGAGCTGCACCGCTCGACCGTTCGGGAAGGCCACGCCGCGGCGATGTTTCTTGCTAACCCTTGATACACACCAAGGGTTCTAGCTGCGCCACTATTTGCGCAAGACCTGCGGCTTGCGCGGCAGCTACGACGGCGGCTACATCCTTGTACGCGTTCGGCGCCTCTTCGGCGACGCTGCGCAACGACGGACTTCGAATCAGGATCCCCCGCTGCGCGAGTTCGTCGATGACCGCTCGCCCCTTCCAGGTACGCATCGCCTGGTGGCGGCTCATGGCCCGACCGGCGCCGTGGCAGGCCGAGCTGAAGGCCCTTGATTCGGACTGCTGTGTACCGGCCAGCACATAAGACCTCGTGCCCATGGATCCGCCGATCAGCACCGGCTGGCCGGCCGGGCGCAAGTCGCTCGGCAGATTCGGATTCTCCGGTCCGAATGCCCGCGTCGCTCCTTTGCGATGAACGTGCAACGTGCGTGCCACGCCGTTAATGCGATGCTCCTCGATTTTGCAGGTGTTGTGTGAAACGTCATAGAGGAGCGGCAAGCGCGCCTGCGGCAGCAGGTCGGCGAACACCTCGCGCACCAGGTGCGTGAGAATCTGGCGGTTGGCAAACGCGCAATTAATGGCAGCGCGCATGGCTCCCAAATATTCCCGGCCCACCTCGGAATTGATCGGCGCACAGGCGAGCTCGCGGTCCGGAAGGCTGATGCCATAGTGTCCCGCGGCCATCGCCATGCGCTTGAGAAACTCCGTGCCGATCTGGTGACCCAAGCCGCGCGACCCGCAGTGGATCATTACCACAATGTCGCCTTTTTTGAGCTCGAAGACGCGGGCGCTAGCTGCGTCGAAAACCGCCGTGACCTCCTGCACCTCGAGGTAATGGTTGCCGCTGCCGAGTGTGCCCATCTCATCGCGCTGGCGCTTTTTGGCCTGCTCGGACACATTGCCGGGTTTGGCGTGCAGCATGTGCCCACCCTCCTCGATGCGCTCAAGATCCTCCGGCACCCCCCATCCTCTGTCGACGGCCCACTTCGCACCTCCGGTGAGCATCGCGTCCATCTCCTCGGAGTTCAGGTGGACGGGGCCCGTGCTGCCGAGCCCCGCCGGAATGTGCAAAGACAATGCATCGGCCAACCCCTCCTGCACGGCCATCACATCCGCACGCACCAGCCCGGTATGCAGACACCGCACGCCGCAGGAGATGTCGAACCCCACTCCGCCCGCGGATACGACGCCTCCCTGGTCGGGATCGAATGCGGCCACGCCGC
>JBBIUT010000013.1:11311-56740 GCA_037440085.1 Gammaproteobacteria bacterium | reverse complement strand
CGATTGTCTCATCGGTGTGCTCTCCTGCAGGTAATCGTGAATTTTGGCCATCTAGGGCGGCGAGTTCGTCCCTTTGCCGCGAGCCGAGCCGCCGCCCATGAAGGTGAGCGCAAGTACGGCCGAAGCGAGCATCAGGAACAGGCTCACCGCGTTCAGCACCGGACTCGCTCCTTCGCGCATCCGCCCATACATCATCACCGTCAACGGCGCGTCGGCGCCGACCAGAATCAACGTGGTATTGAAATCCGCGAAAGACATCAGAAAGGAAATTGCCGCGGAACCGAGCAGGGCCGGCCGCAGGTACGGCAGCAGTATCGTGCGAAACACCGCGGGATTCGAGGCGCCGAGATTGGCGGCCGCCTCCTCCAAGGTGCGGTCGAAGCGCTTCAGGCGCGCACCGATGGTGAGCGTCGCAATGGTTGCGATGTAGGAGAATTGCCCGAGCACGACCAGCGGCAATCCGGGACGCAGGAAATCCCATTCCCATCCAAGGACGTCGTCGGCGAAATCCGCGATTCGGCTCGCAAGGGCAAGGATGGAAATACCCAGGATGACGCCGGGTATGACCAGCGGCGCCAACATCAAAATGGAAAGGGCCTGCTTGCCGAAGAAGCGGCAGCGCTCGATGAGAAACGCATTGCAGGTGCCGATCAGCACCGACAGCAGCGTGACCCAGAAAGCCACGATGCAGCTGATCCCGATGCTGCCCAATAAATCGCGGTCGCCGAACAATCCGATTCGACCCATCGGCGCGTTGCCCGAAAACCAGTCCAGCGTGAAGCCGCGCCAAGGCGGCGCCGGGTAGGGCGCGTCGTTGAACGCGAACACCGCCACGACGATCAACGGCAAGAACAGGAATGCCAAAAAAGCGGCCAAATACGCTGCGGTCGCGGTGCGCAGCCAAGCCGGTCGCGGCAGCGAAGGAATCATGCGCGCCGCATCGCCTCGCCGAACCGCTGGCCGGTGAGTTTCAGGCCGATCATCACCAAGGCGGTGGACAAAGCGAGGAGCAGAAAGCCGAATGCGGCACCCTGCTCCCAGTTGAAGCGGGTGATGAATTGGGTATAGATCTGCTCGGTGAACCACTGCGAGTTCTTGCCGCCTAGCAGCGTGGGGGTGAGATAACTGCCGAGCGTGAGCATGAAAACGACGATGCAGCCGGCGGTGATTCCGGGGGCCGCATGCGGGATCACAATGGTGCGCAGCACGGCGAGACCGTTGGCGCCCAGGTCATATGCCGCCTCGATCAGGGCATTGTCCAGGCTCTCCAAGCTCGAGATGAGCGGGATGACCATGAATAGCAGCGAGGCATAGATCAGACCCACCATGATGGTGGCGTCGTGATACAGAAGTTCGACCGGTACCGAGGTGATGCCGAGCTTCACCAGCACCGATGGCAGCACTCCGGACTCGCGCAGCAGAATCATCCAGCCGAGAGTTCGGACCGTTTCGCTCACCCAAAAGGGTATTAAACACAAAATGAAAAGCGTCGAGCGCGCCCGACCCTGTGCAATCTTCGCGATGATCCACGCCATCGGGAACGCCAGCAGCAACGTCATCAAGGTGGCGAGGATCGACATGACCGCCGTGCGCACAAAAACATGCCAGTACAGCGGCTCCGTGAAAAAGATCTTGTACTGCGCCAGGCTCGCGACGTACTGCCGCGGCGCCACCCGCTCGCGGAACGACAGAATGGCGAGATCGACGTGCGGCAGCACGATGAGCGCGCCGAGCCAAAGCACGGCGGGCGCGAGCAGCACGATGACGGCGAAGCGCCCATGCCACCGGGTCGGCCCGGCGTTGGCCGGCACCGGCGCGCTAGCCATCGTGTCCCGCCGCTCCGGCGCGCGCCGGGAAGCATACGGCGCGCGCGGGATCGAAACTGAACAGCACTTGCTCGAGCGGTTTGAGATCGGAGAATTGGCCGGTCTGCGGCAGGGCGATTCGAAATTCGCGGCGGGTGACCCGCTCGGTGAGCAGCACCGCGGAATTGGCGCCATCGAACAGCAGACTCTGCACCTCGCCCGGGTGCCAGGGCTGGCCCGCGGGCAACTCCGCCTGAGTGCGCCCGAGACTCGCCACTTCCGGACGCACGAATCCTTCCACGGCATCGCCGACGCTCATCGCGCCCTGCTTCAGGGCGCGAATGCTCCACCCCTCCGCGGTGGTCAGTTCCACCGATTCGTGGTCGAGCCGCGTGATGCGGCCGACGATGCGGTTGTTCGCACCGACAAAGCTCGCCACAAACGGTGTCTGCGGACGATAGTACAGATCCTGCGGCGTGCCGAGCTGCTCGAAGCGGCCCTGGTTCATGACCCCCACGTGATCCGACAGCACCAGCGCTTCGGATTGGTCGTGCGTGATGTACACGAAGGTGGTGCCGAACGCCGCCTGCAGCTGTTTGAGCTCGATTTTCATGTGCTCGCGCAGCTTGAGGTCCAGAGCTCCGAGAGGTTCGTCGAGCAGCAGCAGCGTGGGCTCGAGCACCAGGCTGCGCGCGATGGCGACCCGCTGGCGCTGCCCGCCCGAGAGTTCGTCGACGCGCTTCGCCGCGGCTTGTCCAAGTCCGACGCGTTCCAGCATTGCTTGACTGCGCCGCATCCGCTCGGCGCGCGCGACGCCGCGCCGGGCCAATCCAAAGGCCACGTTCTCGCCCACCGTCATCATGGGAAACAAGGCGAGCTGTTGAAATACCATGTTCACCGGACGGCGATTCGGTGCGATGCCCTGCATGCTTCGGCCGCCGATGGCGATGTCGCCGCTGTCGGGAGCGATGAACCCCGCGATCATGCGCAGCAGAGTGGTTTTGCCGCAGCCGGACGGTCCCAGGATGGAGAAGAAACTTCCGTGCGCCACGCTGAAGGACAGCGAGTCGACCGCGATGTACTCTGCGAAGCGCTTGACGACGGCGTCCGCAACCAGATCCGCCGTGCTCAATTGGCGGCCTTGATCCGGTCGAGCACCCGTCCCTCGAGCTCCTCCAAGCCGGGGGGTATCGCCGGGTACCAATGGATGCTCTTCAGCGCACCGTCGGGAAACGCCGCCGCGAATTGCGCCTTCAAGCGCGGATCGACGTAAGGATCGGTGCCGACCGCGGCGGAAAAGCTGCCGACCGATTTGATGACCTTGGCTGCGTTCTCGGCACGCATCGTAAAATTGATCCAGGCATAGGCGGCAGCCTCGTTGCGGGCTCGCGCCGGCAGCGCGAAGGTGTCGAGCCAGCCGAGAGCGCCGGAGCGCGGCACGATGTATTTGATGTCGGGATTGTCGCGGTTGAGGGTCCAGCCGCCGGTGTCCCACATCATGGCCGCCCACACCTCGCCCGAGCGGATGCCGTTCAACAGCTGATCCTTGTTGTCGTAGAAGAACTTGAGATTCGGTTTGCAGGCGATCAGCGTCGCGCCCACTTGATCCATGAGGGTGCTGTACGCCTTCGGATCCCCATAGAGCATGAACGGGTCCTTGCCGGCGGCGAACGCAAACGCCATCAGAGTCGGGCGCCTGAGGCGAATCGAGGCCTTGCCCTTGAGGTCGCTGCGGCACAGGTCGCCATAATCGGCGATGGTCGCACGCTTGCTATTGACGACCAGCCCGTCGGTGCCCCAAAGATAGGGCAAGCCGTACAGCTTGCCGTCGAGAGTGGCGTTGCGCTTGACGATGTCGAGCAGCGCCGGCTGGATCTGGTCGATCTTGACCTTTCCGAGATCGAACGGCCGGTAGATGCCGAACTCACGCTGCATCGAGGTGATGCGGTCCTGAGACGGCTGAGCAAGATCGAATCCGGCGCCGCCGGTCGCGCGCAGCTTGGAAATCATTTCCTCGTTGTTGGAGAGCGTGACTTCGACGTCGATACCGGTCTCCTTCTTGAATGCGGCGATGAGATCGGCGGGAACGTAATCGGCCCAGGTGATGATGCGCAGTTTCTGATTGTCGGCTCGTGCCGAAGCGCCTCCCCACAACAGTGCGAGTACGGCCAAGGACGTCAACACATGTCTCATCGAATTGCCTCGCGTGAGGAATGGCTGCCTCGGATCGACGCGGTTCTCAAGCCCGATAATGTACTCGATCCGACGGCTATCCGGGGTGCAAATGAGCGCGCGTCCGGCGCTCGGGTGTGCTCTGATATCGGTGAAGCGTTTGTCTCGAACGCCGATCAACGAAGGGAGGGGCCGATTCCGAGGTCCGCCGTTCCGGCGGGATCGATGCCGGCGCTGGGTGCCGTCGCGGTCAGCGCGAGCGGGGCCACGAGTGCGAGCAGCGGGGCAAGCCGTTCTTGTTCACGCGCAGGGGGCCGAGAAGATTTCGGCGGCGTTCCCATCTACGGGGCGGCGGGCGGTTGGAACGACCCTCGCTCAGAACGAGTATCCCAGCGACAAGATCAGCGCCTGCGGTCCGAAGCTGATGTGCGTGGTGCGCTCGACGCCGGCCGTGTTGGCCGTCAGATCCGACTTCACCTGGGAAATGGAATACGAACCGTAGATATGCCAAGGGCCGGCTACGTGATATCCCACCCCCACCGTGGCCGCGGGTCCCACTGATGCGGTCAACGAGAGGCGTGTCGGACCGCCGAAGGCGGCGTTGCCGGCCGCGGTCGTGGTGCGGTCGTAGAACGTGGTGTAATTGACTCCGACACCGAAGAACGGCTGCCACGCGCAATTTTCGCTGAGAAACCGGTACTCGAGGAGCAAGGTGGGGGCAATCCAGCGTGCGCTCGAGACTTCCACGTTGTTGTACGGCACCGAGCCCACCATCGTTGGCCCGAGACCTTTGATCTTCGCGAGCGGCGGATAGCCCAACGCCAATTCGACATCGAATTTCGACGACAGGCGGCGGATGTAGGCGCCATACAGCGTCGTGACATTCTCGGCCTGCAGGTTGACTCCGGGCGGCACATAGGGCCCGGAGACGTCGTCGGCGCTGGTGTGATAAAAAACCGAGTAGGAGCCCAATCGCAGGCTGTTCTGCGGTACATCGTCGGCCAGCGCCGTGGTGCCGCAGAAAAGGGCAATCGAGGCCGCAGCGACTGTGGCCAGCGCGCCGAGTTTAAGATTTATCATTGGCCGATCCCCTTAGAATTGGCTGAAGAACGAGCGGGCGGCGAACGTACAGGGCGGCGACACCGCAGCGTGATAGCCCTGCACGATCTTTTGTTGCGCCTCTGCGGGCGTCAGGCCGCCGCCGGCCGCCGTTTGATAGAAAGCAAAGAGCGCGGCTTGGGAGGCCTGGAAGCCCTTTTGAATCGCCGCGAACGGGCCGGCGGGCTGGGCTGGGGGTTGGGGATCGACGTCCAGCACGGTCACCAAACCGGCCACGACTAAGGGATGCCAGAAGGCGGCCATGGTCCCGGTGTTGACGCTGAAGTACACCGTGGGATCCAACGAGCCTCCGCACATCAGCGTTGGCACGGTCGGGGCCCAATTGCCGTTGCGCAGGTCATTGACATAGAAGTCTTGACGGAAACCCTGCGTCGGTTTGACCTTGGCGAGCGGAACACCCGGCTGGGGTGCCGGCACCGCGCCGTCCGGATTCCCCGCCGCATCGAGCACATAGCTCACCCGATAATTGTTGGTGACGAGATACGGATTGCCAAAGCCGGCGTGCCATATTTGCGTGACCGGATTATTGGGATCGATGGGCGGCACCGCCATCGCCGCGATCAACGGCGGCGGCACCATGGGGTATTCGGCTTGCGTGGGCGCGGCGCTGTCGAACAGCGCCAACTC
Organism: Gammaproteobacteria bacterium; assembly: GCA_037440085.1. Classification (GTDB taxonomy): domain Bacteria; phylum Pseudomonadota; class Gammaproteobacteria; order Steroidobacterales; family Steroidobacteraceae; genus Bog-1198. The sequence goes on along the minus strand of JBBIUT010000013.1, from coordinate 51,017 downwards.
CGGCAGCAGGTTCTCCGCGAAGATCGTATCGATGGGTGTGGTGCTCGGCAGCTGGGTTTCGGCGTTCGGATAGGCCGATGAGAAGATCGGATTTGCGGAGTCGTTGATATTCGAGTACGCGTGCTGGTAGCTGTTGGCGAGCAGCGGCGCGAACACAGTCGATCCCAAGTCGACGCCGCCATAGAAGACGGCGTCTCCGAAGGCTTCCAAAGCATAGGGACCCGACATCGGCGCGGCGGCGGTGACGGTGTCGCCGGCGGCTTCGAGCGCGCGCAGCGTCGCCATGGCGACGTGGCCGCCCTCGGAATAGCCGGTCAGGAACAATTTACCGTTGCCGACGGTGGTGTGAGTAAAGGTGTTCGGGAGCGCGGTGCGCGCGGCCGCGAGGATGTCCATCATTTCGGCCGACTGCTGGTTCGCGTTGATGAACGGGTGATAGCCCAGCGTGGAGATGTCGTAGCCGGCGTAGTTCGGCGCCACCACGATGTAACCTTGCGCCGCGAACATGGCGGCGATCAGCGCTCCTTCGGCGTTCGAGGGATCGGTGATGTTGGCGATATTCGCCGCCTGATTGGTCTGGGTGCCGTGCGCATACTCGACGATCGGCAGCGGACCGGAGCAACCCGGCGCCGCGCCGGTCGGCACCATCAGCGCCCCCGAGGATTGGGTCATCTCGCCCGCGCCGCCGACGGTCATAAATTTGAGGTAATAAAAATCCACTCCGCAAACCGGATTGCCCGTGAGTTGCAGCAGTTGTACGCCGGCCGCGGTGGCGCCGAGCGCGGCCTGCAAGGCCGCCGCATCCAAAGAGGCGATGCGAAACGGCGGATTCACCGAGAGGGTGCCGGGCGTCGTGGAAACGTTGACCGTCGCGGTGGTCGAACTGGCGGAGCCGCCGCATGCGGCGAGGAGAGCGGCGGCCAGTACCAGGGCCGATTGCTTGAGAATCTTGATCATGCCTAACCCCCTACTGCCGCATAGAAATCAAACCGAGCAATGTTCGCGGTCAGTCTGCGTTGTTGTGAGGCGAATGCGCGCCCGTTGAGCGGGTGATTCTACGCCGCAAATGCCAAAGGTCCACTGCGGCCAGGAATCCATGCGAACGGCGCGTTAGGCGATCACGTGACAGCGGCACCGCTGGGGCGGCCCGCGAGCGCGGCGTGTACCTGGCCCAGGATGGCAAGCCCGATCGCCTCGGGCGTCACCGCACCGATATCGATGCCGACCGGGCCGCGCAACCGCGTTCGCAGCCCCACGGCGGCGGCACCCAGCTCCTGCGTGATCCGAAGACGCCGCGCGGCCGGACCGAGCAAGCCGACATAATGCGGGTATTGGGCCGAGCTCAGTTCGCGCAAATACGCCACGTCGGACAAGAGATGATGGCTCATCACGACGGCGGCATGGCAGGTGTCCAGTGCGACCGCGCTGCGAAGCGCGCGCGCGTCGGCGAGTATGACCGCGGCGCCCGGAAAACGCCGTGCATCCGCGTAGGCGCGACGGTGGTCGACCACCGTCACGCGCCACCCCAGTGCGCGTGCCGCGCTCACCACCGGCTGCGCATCCGGACCCGCACCGCAGATCAGCAGGTGAGGGGACGGGGGGAGAAATTGCACCAAAGCGCGCAGCCGTTCACCGTCGCGGCGCACCTCGCGCGAGCAGCCGTCGGCGAGCGATTGGCCGGCGGCCGCGGCGAGATCGGGCGGCAGCGATGCGGTGCCGCAGGTTCCCAAGGGCAGCGTGTCCGATTCGTGGACGGCGACGAGGCAAGTGGGCGCACCCAGATTCGCGGCCTCTCCGGCCGCCGTGAGAGCGATCGCCGCGCGGCTGCCGGCATTCGCCGGCTCGAGCAGCACCCGCATCGCGCCTTCGCACCCGGCGCCGATGCCAAACAGTATATCGTCCGGGCCACGCAGATCGTATTCGACGGCGCGCGCCACACCGCTGTCGATCACCTGCTGCGCATGCAGCTTCAGATCGGCTTCCAGGCATCCGCCGCTGAGCAGTCCCAAGTAACTACCATCGGCCATGATCAGCATGCGCGCGCCGGCCTTGCGATACGTGGAACCCGCGGTCGCGACCACGGTGGCGAGCACGCGCGCGATCGGCTCGAGGGGCGCTCGCTCCAATAACAGCTCGAGGCTGGTGTCCAGTCGCACATCGGTCCGCATGCACCGCATTGTCGCAAACTGCATCAGCCTGCGCGAGGCGATAAACAAGGCGCGAGGCGATGATGCGGGCTAAATTTCTTCGGGTCTGAGCTCATGTTCCCAACGCGCAACCAGTGTTGAGGCCACGGCGTTGCCGACGACATTGGTGGCGCTGCGCCCCATGTCGAGCAGATGGTCGACCGCGACGATCAAGACCAGGCCTTGATCCGGCAGTCCGAAATACGCGAGGGTCGAGGCGATCACCATCAGGGAGGCGCGGGGCACGCCGGCCATGCCCTTGCTGGTGACCATGAGAATGAGAACCATGGCGATTTGCTGATGCAAAGTGAGCTCGACGTGAAAGACCTGCGCGATGAACAGGATCGCGAACGCGCAGTACATCGTCGATCCATCCAGATTGAACGAATAGCCGAGCGGCAGCACGAAGGATGCGATACGCGGACTGACGCCGAAATTCTCCAGACCCTCCAGGGTTCGCGGGTACGCCGCTTCGGAACTCGCGGTCGAAAAGGCGATCAGGACCGGCGCGCGAATCGCGGCCCACAGGCGTCCGACCCGCCTGCCGACGCTCAAGAATACGGCGCACGAGAGCAGCGACCAGAGCAGCAGCAGCGACAGGTAGAAGCTGCCGATGAACTTGGCGTATACGACGAGCATGCCGATACCCTGGGTGAGCACGGTGGCGGCGAGCGCGGTGCAGACCGCGAGCGGCGCCAGCGCCATGACGTAGCCGGTCATCTTCAGGATCACCGAGCCGAGTTCATCGATCGCGTTGATCAGACCCGCCACGCGGCGCCCGAGGCTCGAGGCTGCGAGCCCGAACAGGATGGAGAACACCACGATTTGAAGAATCTCGTTGTTCGCCATCGCCTGCACGACGGAGTTCGGAATGATGTGTTCGAGGATGTCCGCCAAGCGCGGCGCCGCCGATAGCGGCGCCGCGGTGGAAGCGCCGGCCGCAAGCGGCAGACCGATCCCCGGCTTGAACAGCGTGACCATGAAGATGCCGATGAGCATGGAGACGAGCGATGCCAGTAGGAACCATCCGAGAGTCTTGGCGCCAACCCGCGCAATCGTGCCGGTGCCTTCCATGCGCGCCACCCCGACGGTGAGCGTGGAGAAAACCAGCGGTGCGATCAGCATCTTGATGAGGCGCAGGAAGGCGGTGGTGACCAAGGACAGATCGGCAGCGACGCTCTGCGCCGCCGAACCGCTCCCCAACCATTTGTGCAGCAGCAGACCGCTTAGCGGGCCGAACACCATGGCGACCGCGACCAACCAAGTCATCCGAGCTTTCATCGGACACTTTTACCATACGCCCCGCGCGAAGACCCGCGGCCCCGAACGCCGGGGTGCGCTGCACACAGCCGGGCCGGGACCCTGCGAGGCGATCGCTGATAACATACGGTTATGCCACAGACCGATTTCAGCGAGCTTCCGAGGCCGCCTTCGCGGGCGGCACCACCGGGCTTCGCGTTCATCAACAGCTATGCGGCGCTGCCCGCGAATTTCTTTTCGCGCCAGGGTCCGGTGCCGGTCGCCAATCCGAGATTGATCGGCTTCAATCAGGAATTGGCCTCCGAGCTCGGCCTCGATTGGCAGGCGCTCGATCCGCCGACGTTGGCGTCCATTTTTTCAGGCAACTTGATGCCGAACGGCGCCGAACCCATCGCCATGGCCTATGCGGGCCATCAATTCGGCCAGTTCGTTCCGCAGCTCGGCGACGGGCGGGCGATTCTTTTGGGCGAGGTGATCGACCGATCGGGGATGCGCCGCGACATCCAGTTGAAGGGCGCCGGGCGCACACCGTACTCGCGCGGCGGCGACGGCCGCGCGGCCGTGGGGCCGGTGCTGCGAGAGTATCTGGTCAGTGAAGCGATGCATGCCTTGGGCATTGCGGCGACCCGGGCGCTGGCGGCGGTTGCAACCGGCGAGACCGTGGTCCGGGAGCGAGGCCTGCCCGGCGCGATCTTGACGCGCGTCGCCGCAAGCCACGTCAGAGTGGGCACGTTCGAGTACTTCGCGGCGCGACGGGATCTGAGCGGGGTGAAACGCCTGGCGGATTACGTGATCGACCGTCATTACCCGGATTTGAAAGCGGCCGGGAATCCGTATCTGGAGCTGCTGCGCTCGGTCGCCGCGCGCCAGGCGAAGCTGGTCGCGAGCTGGATGCATGTCGGGTTCATTCACGGCGTGATGAACACGGACAACATGGCTGTTTCCGGCGAAACCATCGATTTCGGGCCCTGCGCCTTCATGGACGGCTACGATCCGCAGACGGTGTTCAGCTCCATCGACGGCATGGGCCGCTACAAATTCGCCAACCAGCCGCCGGCGGCGCAATGGAATCTGGCGCGGTTCGCCGAGACCCTGTTGCCGTTGATGGACGGCGACGGCAACCGCGCGGTCGCGGCCGCGAACGAGGTCATTGCGGCATTTCCCGATCAGTTCGAAGAGCGGTGGCTCGCGGGAATGCGCGCCAAGCTCGGGCTGGTCACGCGCGAAGCGGAGGATTTGGAATTGGTCAGTGCGTGGCTCGAGCTCATGCGGCGCAATCAATGCGACTACACGCTGACGTTCCGGCGGCTTTGCGATGCCGCCGAGGCGGGCGAGTCCGCCGAGGCGCAGCTGCGGGTATCTCTCATTCATCCGGGCGATTATCAGGAATGGGCGACCCGATGGCGCTCGCGCCTGGCTCGCGATCCGCAAGCCGCCAAGGAACGCGCCGCATCGATGCGCCAGATCAATCCCGCCTTCATTCCGCGCAACCATCGCATCGAGCAAGTCATCAGCGCCGCGATCGAGCGCGGCGATTTCGCGCCCTTCGAGGAGATGCAGCTGGTGTTGGCGCGCCCGTTTGAGGATCAGCGGCGCTTCGAGGCGTATGCGGCTGCGCCGCAGCCCGCGGAACGGGTGCTGCAGACTTTTTGTGGGACTTGAATCTCGATGATCGGCACCGATTCGATGACGGACATCACGACGACGCCGCTGTGGCAAGACCATGCCTCGGCGCCCGAGCTGTCCGCGACTCCGCTGCCCGCCGAGGTGGACGCGTTGATCGTCGGGGCGGGCTACACGGGCCTCGCGGCGGCGCGTGAGACCGCGGCCGCCGGCTTGAGCACCTTGGCGCTCGAAGCCGGGGCGATGGGCGCCGGCTGTTCCGGCCGAAACGGCGGGCAAGTGGCGTACAGCCTCAAACCGTCGCTCAAAACGTTGAGTGCGCGTCACGGCGAAAAGCGAGCCTTCGCGATTTGCGAGGAAGCCCTCGCGGCCATCCGGTACCTGCGGTCGCTGGCGACGCGGGAGGGTGCGGAATGCGACTGGCGCGAGAGCGGATGTTTTTATGGTGCGCACACCGCGCGCCACTTCGCGGTCATGGCGCGCGAAGCCGAGCAGCAAATTCCGGGATTGGAGCAGCGAATCACGGTCGTGCAGCGCGCGGATCAGCGGCAGGAAATCGCGACCGACTATTATCACGGCGGCTGCGTGTACCACGACGATGCCTCGGTGGATCCCATGAAGCTGTTGCTTGCGCTGCTGCGGCGGGCGCGGGCGAGCGGCGCCGTAGTGCGCGATGGCTGCGCGGTGAACGCCATACGCCGCTCCCGCGGCGGCTTCGAAGTGCTGACCGGCGCCGGGGCCCTCAAGGCGCGCAAAGTCCTGCTCGCGACCAACGGCTACTCGGGTCCGTTGTCGCCGTGGCATCAGCGGCGGGTGATTCCGATCGGCAGCTATCAAATCGCCACCGAACCTTTGGGAATGGAGCAAGTTCTCGCGCTCATCCCGCATGGCCGCAACATCGTCGATTCTAGGCGTATCGTGGTGTATTTCAGGCCCTCCGCGGACGGCGAGCGCATCGTGTTCGGCGGCCGCGCCGCCTTGGCCGAGAAGGATCCGATCGCCTGCGTGTCGCGATTGCGGGTGATGTTGACCAAGATACTTCCGCAATTGCAGCAAGTTCGGATCACCCACGCATGGGTGGGTTGGGTCGCGTATACGTTCGACACCATGCCGCATCTGGGCGAGCGCGACGGACTGTTCCATTGCATGGGCTATTGCGGCCAAGGCGTGCCGCTCGCGCCGTATTTCGGCAGCAAGATCGGACAGCAAATGGCGGGTCTCGCGCAAGGCCGTACGGCGCTCGATAATCTGCCGTTTCCCTCGCGGCCCTACTATTTCGGCAGGCCGTGGTTTCTGGCACCCTCGGTATGGGCGTATCGAACGCTGGACTCGATCGGCTGGTGAACGGATGATCGCGAGTCGGCGCCCCGGAAAATACCCCTCATATGCGGAGCTTGCGCGCCACGAAGTGCAGGGCAGGGATTACCGCGTCAGGGTGAGCCGCAGAGCGCATTCGCCGGTGCTGGTGGTCGCGCCTCACGGCGGCATGATCGAGGTCGGCACTTCCGAGATCGCCAATTCGGTCGCGGGCGCGGAACACAGTTTGTTCAGCTTCGAGGGGCTCAAACCGTACGGTGCGAATCGCGACCTGCACATCACCAGTCACCAATTCGACCATCCGGATTGCCTGGCGATGGCGGCGCGCAGCGAGACCGTGCTCACCGTGCACGGGTGTCTCGGAGATTCGCTGATCCATGTCGGCGGACTCGACGCCGATTTGGCGGCGCGGCTTGCGCGCCACCTCCGACAGGCCGGCTTCGACGTCGATGCAGCGAGCGAGAAATACCCGGGGCGCCATCCGCTCAATATCTGCAATCGCGGATCTCGGGAGAAGGGTGCGCAGCTCGAAATCACCTTTGACCTGAGAACCGGCGCATCGGGCACGGCGATTGCGCGCGCTGTTCGTGGTGCGCTGGCGGACAAATCTCCGTGCTAAGCGGTACCGAATCGACCGGCGGCGCGTAGCGCCTGCTCGATCTTCAGTTGCATGCGGCGCGGACGGCGCGCGTACAGCCGCCGACCGAGGTGAAATGCCCTGCTTTGCAGCACCTCACGCCGGTGCGCAATACGGCCCGCCAAAGCCTGCGCCTCCTCGATTTGGCGCGCGGCATTCGGCCGTTTGGAAATCTGCAATATTTTCCGATTCAATAACGCGAGATCATGGTCGTCGCCCAAGCGCTGCGCCAATCGGCGGAATCTCTCGAGGCGCGCGGCAAATCTCTTGGAATCCGGCGGCGCAATAATTTCAAGCTGATTGGCGAAATAAGTAACCTGCTTGCGCCATTCGTGCAGGCGCTCATCGGTGCGCTGCAGAGTAGCGCTCCCCAAGGCGTTGCGGCCGGATTTGTAGGTGCGTTTGAGGCCGCTGCCGGGGGCGGCCCGATCGAGCCGCGATACCGGAAGCCCTTCGATCCGCCGTTTGAGCGCACGCAACCGCCGGACCGCAGCTCGGAGTTCACTCGGCTTTATTTGCCGGCGCGCGGCGCGCTGTTTTTGTCGCAGCACGCCGCATAGGTATCTCGCAAACTCACCGCCGCCTTTCCCGCCGGTCCGGGCCAGCGACCGCCGCAGGGCTTGCGGCAAAATCGCGGCATCGCGCATGGGAGTCAAGGGACGGGCCGCGTCGCGGACCAGCGCGTTCTCCCGGCGATAGGCACCGGAACCCATGCAAAATCGCAGCAAGCGCAGCGCGGCACGCACCCGCTTCAACTCCTTGCGAATTTCGTGCACCGCATGATCCGACAACTCGCCGCTCTCGATTCTCGCGGCGGCGCGATCGAGTTCCCCGAGGAGAAATCGCCGGACGGAACGCATCGGGGCATCGGCGCCAAGGACCGGTGCGGACCCGCTCCGCACCGTCCCGGATCGATGCGACCCTTAGCCTGAAATCTGAATCCGTCGCGGCAGGGCTTTGGGATGCTTCGCTATGGTGACCGTGAGCACCCCATTCTTCCCGGTTGCGTGCACGCCCTGGCTGTCGGCCGTGTCCGGCAGCACAAAGCGCCGGTGAAAATGCCCGTGGCTGCGCTCGGTGCGCCGATACTGGATATCCTTGTCCCGGCCCTCGGCGGTCTGCTCCGACCGCTGCCCGGAGAGCGTCAATACGCCGTCCTCCAGCGTCAGGTCGACTTTGCTGGGTTCTACACCCGGCAGGTCGACGTACAGCTCGAAGCGGTCGCCGTACTCGTGGATATCCACCGGCGGTACCCAGGCCGCGGTGGCGGAACTGCTGTCATTTTCATTCAGGTTGCCAAATAGCCGATTGATCTCGTCCTGTAGACGCGGCATCAGGCTCCATGGATTCTGTCGGACCTCATTGCTCATGGTGAACGCTCCTATCATTGAATGTCACTATCACACCCGGGCGGACATCCGGGTGCCTTAGCCGAAATTTTGGGCCGTGCCGGGATAATTCAAGAGACGGGAATCCGTCGAAAACGCGTGCGGCCTCCGGCGGCAGCGGCGGAGGGGGGTGACGGACGCGCCACCCAAGGCGTGTCAGCAGCGCGAACCACTGCAGCAATCCGCATGCGGCGTTCACATCGATCCAGAACGATTGCGTTGCCTTGGGCCGGGAATCGTGCAGCAGTCCAAGGATTCCCACGGAGATGACGAGCACCAACGTGGCCCAATGAAATGCGATGTCCCCCGCCCCATATCGGTCAATCGCCCTCACGGCACGGTTCATCGGCTGCTCCGCAAAAAATGACGCCACGAGGTCCGAAACGATCATATGCTATCGGGCCACAGATCATTGCCGGTTGCCGGGGGATAAAAAAATATATGAAGCGACCGCCGTTCGCGGCCTCCGCCATGCTCGCGTCGGTCCTCGATCTGATCGGCTACTTTGCGGCCGCCGCCGTGGGCTTGTCCGCCGGGCGCAGCCAGATCAGCGGCTTCCTGGTCGCCGTCGCATTCGGCTACCTGCCGTCCGTGCGCGCGCAGATTGCGGCGAACGGACGAACCTGGGATGCGGCCTTGTGCGTGCGTGTGATCGTCGTCGCCCTGCTGGGATTTTTTTTGCGCAGCGGCGTATTCGCTTGGCTGACCGGCGGCCTCGGCTGGCACGGGCAGGCGGCGATTGTGCCCGCCGCCGTCGCGACCGCGGCCGTGCTGCGTCCGGGATATAGGTACTGCGCAACTGTTTCTGCATGGCGCCTCGGCAGCGGCGCGGGATGGCGCGACGTGGCTGTGGCCGTCGTTGTTTTCGCCTCGGCACTGCGTTTGATCTACGGCGCACAGGTGGAGCTCATGCCGGAGGAAACCTACTACTGGAATTATTCACGTCATCTCGACATCGGGTATCTGGATCATCCGCCGATGGTAGGATGGTTGATCCGGCTGGGCACGGCCGCGTTCGGCGATACGGAGTTCGGCGTGCGGGTGGGCGCAATGAGCTGCGGCGCTATTTCCTCGCTGTTCGCCTATCGGCTGACCCGGAATCTTTTTGGCGAGCCGAGCGCTCTGGTGGCCGTGCTCTTGCTGCAGACGTTGCCGTTCTTTTTTTTGGTCGGCATGCTCATGACGCCGGATGCGCCGCTCACGGCCGCGTGGATTGCCGCCGTGTATTTCATGGAGCGTGCGCTCATCGCCGGGCGCGCCAACGCCTGGTGGGGAGTCGGACTGTGTCTGGGGTTGGGGATGCTGTCGAAGTACACGATCGGTCTTTTGGGCCTGTCGGCGTTTCTGTTCATGCTGTTCGATGCGCGCGCCCGCCAGTGGCTGCGCCGTTGGCAGCCGTATGCCGCGGCATGCCTCGCGTTCGCAGTGTTTTCGCCCGTGATCGTTTGGAACGCCCAGCATGAATGGGCCTCGTTCGCGTTTCAAACGTCGCGCCGCCTCGCGGAACGCCCGAGATTCGCGCTGCATAAGCTCATCGCCTCCGCCCTGGTGCTGCTGACGCCAACCGGAGTGGCGGCCGCAGCGGTTGTGCTCAGCGGCCCGGCGCCCCGCGCCGCCGGGCAAGATGAGCCAGTCGATCGGGGGCGCGCATGGCGCTTCATTCAACTGGCAATCCTTGTGCCGCTGGCGGTATTCGCGGCATTCAGCCTGCGTCACGAAGTCAAGCTCGATTGGACCGGCGCTCCGTGGATCGCCGCGGTGCCGGCGCTGGCATTCGGCATCGTGCATTGCGCCCAGAGTACCCTGACCGGCCTGCGATCATGGATTCGCAGCGCCTGGGTACCCACCATCTTTTCGCTGTTGGTGCTTTACGGCGCCGGGCTGTATCACCTGGCGATCGGCATACCCGGGGTGGGCTACAGCCGACACCCGGAGCTCGTCCCGGTGGGCTGGCGCGAGCTCGGCCGCCAGATTCACGGACTCGCCGGAACTATCGCCAAAACCGCGGGAAGCGATCCATTGATTGTCGGCATGGATCGCTACGCGATTGCGAGCGAACTCGCGTTCTACGCGCCGGATCAGAGCCAATCGGTCCGCGAAACCGCGAGCGGGCATTTGTTCGGCCAGATGGGCCTGATGTACGAGCGCTGGTTCCCGCTCGCGGCCGAGCGCGGGCGCACGCTGCTGCTGGTGGCCTGGAGCCGCGACGAACTGGCGGGCGGCGGTTTGCAGTCGAGCGTCGAACGGCTGGAGCCGATCAGCGAGGGGATCGTGATGCGCGATGGCGAAGCCATCCGGCATTATTACTATCGCCTGGCGTACGGCTACCGAGGGTTCACTGCGCCGCCGTAGCGTTCATCAGGCGCGCTCTCGCCGCGCTGACCTGCGCCAGCGGCTGAGTGCGCCAGCGCCGAATCTCAGCCGCGGAAAAGTCGGTGAAATCCGGCGGCGGCGCGAGGTCGCTCAAGTTTCTGGCCATCCAATTGAGCAGCGCCGCGGTCTCGTCATCTGAGAGCGGCGATTGCGCGACGCCGGGCACTCGGATGACATACTGCCGGCCTTCCGGCGTTGCCGAAAACAGCACCAGCGATCGGCGGATCGAGGGGACTCGGCCGGATTCGCCCGAGCCGTCGGCGAGATGGCAGCCCATGCAATGCAATTGGTAATTGACGAGCGGCTGATAGGCTCCTGCGATGTTCGCGCTCGCCGACCAGAGCGTGACGGCGGCGAGCGCCGCGCCGACCCGCATCAAGGGCAATCCGCGCCGGCGCCTACCTGGCGACACCGACGATGCGCGCCGTCGAACAATGGTAAGGAATATTCGCCTTGGGATTTCCCGAGCACCAGTTGTAATCGTTGGATTTTCCGGGTTGAAACAACGAAGAGTCGCCTTCATTGCGATTGCAGAAACAGCGGCCGCAGGAGCTCTTGCCGCAGCAGTCGTTATAGGAAATGACGTATTCCAGCCCGTCGCCGGGGTTGTGACAGGTTCCAATCCAGGTGACCGCGGACATGTCCGTGCCGGGCGGGCACATCGATTGTGAGCCGCCGCAACAGCCGCATATGAAGCCGTCGATGGCGCAGTGCCGCCAGTAATCGCAGGACAACGGGTCGCCGGGATCCGCATCGGGCGCATCGCCCTTCGGCCGCGTATCGGCGCCGCGTGCAACGGGCAGCAGCGGAACCGACGCCGCTCCGAGCAAAAATGACCCGAGTCCCGCGATCAGGCTGCGCCGTGACGTGCGCCGTGCCAGCGATCGGGCCGAATTCTCCGCAAACACATCCAACCACTTCATCGGTCGATCCTCACGCAGCCTGATGTTGCGCCGCCGCTTCAAAATAATCCTGAATGGATGCAAATCCGAGCCGTTTGGCCTCGAACAGGCTCTCCAGATGTTCGCGCGAATTGACGATACCCCGCGCCCGCAGCACGCCCTGCGCGTCGATCAGCGCCGCGAACGGCAATCGGCTCACCTGATAGGCCATGCCGAGCGGGGCGGAAACGACGTAAGGAAAGCCGCCCAAGCGATGCGCCAGCACGAACTCCTTTTGCCTCGCGATCTCGCCGTCGCTCGCCAGGATGATGTCGAGCCATTCGCGCTCTGATGTGGTGCTTGATTTGAGCACCGGGAGCAAGGCCTTGCACACCGGGCAAGTCGGCGACACGAACATGAGCAAGGTCGCCCGCTGGTCGGTCCGCGCCGCGCCGGGGGTGAGCGGGCGGCCCTCGAGATCTTGTACCTCGATTCTCGGAGCGACCTCGCCGACCTTGAGGCCCTTGGCCAGCATGAGGGCGCCGACCGGCGCTATGCGCTCGTGCAAAACCCCGAGCTGGCGCACAACCGCGAGCAAGGCGAGGCAAAGCCCGATCACGACGACCCACAGCGTCGCGTTGGAGACGGCGAGGGCCGTCACAATGGCCTCCCGCTCAAGGCCATCGTCTTCGGAGCCACGCCGCCGAGCAATCGATCGACGGCGGCGTAGAGCATGGCGGCCGCACTGAGAGCGCCGGTCACCGTCAGTACGTCGAGGCCGGTCAATGGACGGGCGATCCACGGCATCGCGGCGACTCCAAGAGCGAATGCGAGCACCAGGTTTCGCCACACCATCCAGGGCGCAATGGAACGGCGATTGCCGGCCGCCCCGCAGCCGCAATCGAGTTCACGCCTGCCGCGCACGAGATTCAGCGATATGCCCGCCGCGTAGCCGATCAAGAGCGCGACGGCGGCGATCAGCGCCCAAGGGCGGCAGGCTTCCCACGGCAGCGCGAGCGCAATCGCGAGCTCGATTGCGGGGATGAGCCATGCGGCTCGACGCGCTAAGGACTCGGGAAGCACCCGATAAGCGGAGAAGACTTCCGTAAACAGAGCGATGTTCCGCAATTTATGGCTGCCCGCGAGAGCGAAAAGCAGCGCAATGCCGAACACGATCAGGTATCCGGCCACCGGATCGAGCAAGGGCGACTCCAGGGCATGCAAAGGGGTATGCAAGAGCGGCTCGTGGCGCTGACCGGTCAGGGCGTGACCATGATCGTCGGACTCGTGCCGATGTGCTCTACCGAGCGCAAAAGCCGGCCGTTCGATGCGTCGTAGACGTCGAGATCGGTGGCGTCGATGAAGATGCTGTACATGAGCGGGTGATCATCGCTCGACAGTTGGATCGAGCCGGCCAAATTTTTCAGCGTGAATTGCTGCACGCGCTGCCGCGTCGATACATCGAAGACCCACACGTCCTTTCCCGGATCCTTGTGCGACTCGATGCCGCCGCGATGCATGATGGCGTACAGACGTGAATTATGGGCATTCACCGCGAGTTGCTGCGAGCCGCCGGGACGCCAGCCGGCCTTGCGCTCGGCCTCGGAGGCCAGCCACCATGTGGCCCCGACCGAAGCATGCTGAGCATCGACCTCGAGCGGATAGATGCGCCCGTCGAACGAAACGAAATACCAGGTGTTGCCGATGCGCACGGCCCTTTCCGTCACCGGGTCGGCGCCCATGCCGAGCAGCGGCTGCGTGCGCTTCTGCTGAGCGGCGCCGTGCTCGTCGAGCGCCACCATCAGCAGCGAGCCGTCGCCGCATACCGTGAAGAACGAGCGCGGCCCGGTCGGATATTCGAGCGCGCAGCCGGGAGTTTCGATTTCGCCCGCGACCTGGCGGGTCTTGGTATCGACCACCGTGACCGACTGGCTCGGATTGAAGTTGTAGACCAATAGAAACCGGTCGTCATCGGTCAACACGGCGTTTGCGATCATCGGCAGATTGGACGAGCGTTTCGGCGGAATCGGGATCTCGCCGACGGCGCTGAGCGTGCCCGGATCGTACAGGGTGACGACGTCGGTGCGCGTGCCGCGCGTGCCGCGCGAGAAATAGGTTTCCGGCGAATAGATGATCTTGCCGTCCCGGGAGAGCACTACGCCCGCGAATCCATAGCCCGAGCTCAGAGTCCCCAGGTACCGCCCGGTGTCGCCATCGACCAGATAGGCCGACCCGTCGGTCATGTGGGGAAACACGAAATCGTTGACCCATACCCAGTGTTTCGACGCGGGCACCGCCAGCGTCGCGACCTTGGGACCCTGTTCAACGTCGGACGGGAGATCCGCTTGGGCGGATCCGATCGGCAGCGCCCAAGCCGCGAGAGCGCAAACCAGCAGGCAGGACCGCCGCCGACCCGGAGCAGATAATATCCCGATCACGGAACCAGCCCGCTCAAGTCGGAATCGCATCGTGATTTTACCACCCCAGTCGTTCGGTCGAGCGAGTTTGACATAGGAAAAGCCACTCTGCTATCCGCGGGGCGCATCTTTTGACGGGGCAAATGCTCGCAAGCACATCCGTCCCTCGGTATCCTGTCGGGGCGGGCGGCGTGCGCCGGCTCGCGCAGCCAAACGGGCACAAACACGAGGACGAATCATGCAGGCCTATACGCTCACGATCGGCGGACGCACCGCACCGACCGCCAAGACATTCGACGTCTTGAATCCCGCCGACGGCACCGTGGTGGCGGCGTGCCCCGAAGCGGCTACGCGCGACGTCGACGCCGCCGTGGCGGCGGCGCGCGGCGCTTTTGCATCCTGGTCGGGTCTGGCCGATGGCGAACGAGTCGCGAAACTCAATGCCATCGCGGATTTGATCGAGCGGCATCACCAGGAACTCTCGGAATTGGTGACGCGCGAGCAAGGCAAGACGCAAAGCGGTCCGGGCGCCAATCTCGAGGTCGGCGGCGCCGCGGCGTGGACGCGCGTAACCGCGGGCCTTAAATTGCCGGTAGAGACGATTCAGGACGATGCGGCCGGTAAAATCGTCGTGCGGCGCAAGCCGGTCGGGGTGGTCGGATCGATCACCCCCTGGAATTGGCCGCTGATGATCGCCATCTGGCACATCGTGCCGGCGCTGCGCGTCGGATGCACCGTGGTGATCAAACCTTCGCCGTTCACGCCGCTGTCGACGCTGCGCCTGGTGTACTTGATGAACGAGGTACTGCCGGCAGGCGTGGTCAATGTGGTGACCGGCGGCGCGGAAATCGGCAATCACCTGTCGCAGCACCCGGGCATCGACAAGATGGTGTTCACCGGTTCGATCGCCACGGGCAAGAAAATCATGGGGGCGGCAGCCGAAGCTTTGCGGCGCGTGACGCTCGAATTGGGCGGCAACGATGCGGGCATCGTGCTGCCCGGCACCAACATCACTCCGTTGCTGGAAAAGCTTTTCTGGGGATGCTTCATCAACGCCGGCCAGACCTGCGCGGCGCTGAAGCGGCTCTATGTTCACGAGAGTCAATACGACGAGGTGGTTAAGAAGTTCTCCGACTACGTGTCGAAGATTCCCGTGGGCAACGGTCTCGACCCCAACAACTTGATCGGACCGGTTTCCAACGAAATGCAGCGCGGCAAGGTCGCGTCGATGGTCGATGAGGCCCGCGCGCAGGGGGCCCGCATCGTCACCGGAGGCGTCAAGCCGACCACGCCAGGCTTCTTCTATCCGCTCACCGTTATCGCGGATGCCCGCGATGACATGCGTGTGGTCAAGGAAGAGCAATTTGGGCCTGCGATTCCGATCTTGAAGTACAAAACGATCGAGGAAGCCATCGAGCGTGCGAACTCCCTCAATGTGGGACTGGGGGGCTCGATCTGGGGCGACGACGTCAACGTCGCGTCAGATTACGCCGCGCGCCTGGAATGCGGCACGGCCTGGGTAAACCAGCACGGCGTCCTGCATCCCCTGGCGCCGTTCGGCGGAGTGAAGAGTTCCGGAATCGGGGTCGAGTTCAACGTCGACGGCCTCAAGGAATACACCACCATCCAGGTGCTCAACGTGGCGAAGTGAGGACGCGGGCGCAGCCCGGCAAATCCGCCGATTTCATCGTCCTGGATCGGGACATCTTGCGCGCGTAGACGCTTTAAAACCTCTGCGTGAAGTCCACGCCGATGGTGCGCGGCTGGTTCACGAACAGCCGCGGCCGGCCCGGAACCTCCGCCGCAATCGAGCGGCTGTCGCCGAGATTCGCGACCTCGTCGGCCAGATTCTTGCCGACCAGTGCAACCTCGAATTTGTCGCGTGCGAGCGCGAAGCGCGCATTGATGAGCCGGTAGGAGGACCGCAGCCGCGGTAGGCTGGGGTCGTTGTTGCCGCTGTAGCTTCTGCCGATATAGGAATAGTCGGTCCCGCCGATCAATTTCCAGTCGCTGGTCAACTGGGTCGTGTACGACAACGCGCCATTGCCGGTCCAGTTCGGCACCTGGTAGATCGGCGAGCCCACCGTTTGCGGCGACCCCGCGCCCTGCTCGGTGATGGTCGCATTTTGATAGCCCGCACCGAGCGAGATTTCGAGCGGATCGATCGGCCGCGCCCGGATTTCCAGCTCGCCGCCCTTGCTTTCCGCGGCGCCGGCATTCGCCGTGTATTGAAATCCGCAGGAAAGCAGGATTTCCTGCTGGATGTTCTTCCATTTGATGTAGAACCCGGCCGCGTCGATGGTCAGGCGATGATCGAACCAGGCGGTCTTGGTGCCGAGCTCGTAGTTCCACAATGAGTCCGAATTATAGCTGCGCGTCTGCGCGAGCGTGATTTTGGGATCCACTTGCTTGAGCGCCGCGACGCAATCCGTCGCCGTACCGGCTTGGCCCGCCGGCACGATCGGCACCAAGCCGCCGGGCCGGTATCCTTTGGCGACGTTGACGTACACCATGTCGTCCGGCGTGATGTGGTAGTCCGCCTCGAATTTGGGATTGACGCCGCTTTCGGTCGTCGTGGCATATGGACTCGGAATGGCTGGTCCGCCGCCGGTGGCCAGGCCTGCTTCATAACCTTGCGAGGATTCCTTTACTTGATACCAGCGCAGACCGGCCGTCAGCTTCAAGGGGTCGATCGGCTGGTAGCTCACCTCGCCGAACACGGCCGGCTCTTTGATGTCGGTGTGAAAGTCCTGCGCGAATATCAAATTCGGATAGCCCGGGGTCAGCTGACCGCCGCCCGGGCCGAGCAGCGTCGCATCGAGTCCCGGAACCGTCGCCCCCGGATAGTAGGAGGCGAACGGCAAACGGCCATGGGTGTCCGAGTAAAAGCCGCCGGCGACGAATTGCACCGGCCCGTGCAGAGCGGAGACGAAGCGCACCTCCTGGACGAACTCCTGGTAATCCTTCTCTTCGGTGATGCCGCCCGGCTGCGGCGAACCGCCGGCGCCGGAGGTGATCGCGGCATACACGAAGTCGGTTTCGTCTTCCGTCTCGATCACTTTGCGGGAGAAATAAGAACTCGAGGAGACCAGCTCGCCGACGTTGGTCTTCCAGTGCAGGGCGATAGACGACAACGCCCAATCATCGAAGCCGCCTTCCGGAACGTTGAACCAGCGCGCCTGCGTGAAGTTGCTCGGGATCATCGCCTGAGGCAGCGTGTAGGGTCCCGACGGGACGGGGTAGCCGATCCCATTGTGCGGGGTCGAGAGGTAATCCGACATTAGAAATCCGTTGTAGTCGCTGCGCTGCAGCATGATTCTTGGCGTGATCGTCAGGGAGTCGTTGAATTTAACCGTAAGGCTGGCGGCGCCGCCGTAGGTGTCGATCGCTCCGACGTTGTTGACCGTCGTGATGCCGGTGGTCGCCAAGGGTGTGCATGAGAGGTTCATGGCGGAGGCCGGATTGGTGCAGAAGGTGCGCTTGAAATAGCCTGCCTCGTTGTCGTAAAAGCCGCTCAATCTCAGCGCGACTTTGTCCTGGATGATGGGGATATTGACGACTCCGTCGCCGGTCCAATTCGCCCGGTCGGTGCGCTCGGTGGACGAAACGCCGGCATGCACGGCGCCGTCGAAATTGTTCAGGTCCGGCTCCTTGGTGACGACGCGCACCAGGCCGCCCATCGAGCGTGCACCGTACAAAGTGCCCTGCGGTCCGCGCAACACCTCGATGTGATCGATGTCCAGAATTCGCGGATCGAGCGAATCGGGCAGCGGCGTGTCGTCCACGTAGTAGCCCGTGACGTTGTTGCCCGACACGCCGCGAATCGAGATGGTGCGCGCCGTGCCGACGCCGTCGCCGGTCGGCGCGAAGGCCAGATTCGGCACCTTCGTGGCGTAATCGAAAAAGTTGTAGATCGCCTTTTGTTCGAGCGCCGCGGCGCCGAAGGTGGTCATCGAGAGGGGCACGTCTTGCTGGGTTTCCGAGCGCTTCTGGGCGGTGACCGTGATTTCTTCCAGTTGAGCGGCGGGCGCCGTCGTATCGGCGGCAAAGACGCGCAGGGAGCCCAGCAGGGCCGCGGCGCCGACGCAGGCGAGGCAACTTTTATTTATACCCATTCTTAATCTCCCTTCGAGGCCGATCCCAGATCCCCCTCCGGGCGGCGTACGCCGTAGCATCGCGCCTTTGTGTCAAACCGGAGTTTTGCACATCGGAGTTTCGCACACGCGAAACGACTTCGCTATTCGCATTATCCCCGCTTTCGCCCATCGAGCTGCGCTTATAGTATTGAACGTTTTTTGCTGGGGAGCAGCCAGCCCGATTGCGGGGATCGTCGCGGGCGTGATGAGGTGTATCAGTTGAGACGGCTCGCCTTGTCGATGGTCATCGCCTCGACCCTCATCGCGGCTGCGGCTGCGGTGGCGGCGGCTGCCGGCGCGCTCGGCACGGGCCAGCATGCGTGGGCCGGTGATTCCCCGGATGAGGGCCAATGGGTGCGCAACGGGCGCGACGCCGGCGGCAGCTATTTTTCGCCGCTCACGGACATCGATAGTCGTACGGTGAGCCGTCTCGGATTCGCGTGGGATTACCGTTTGGGCACGAAGCGCGGCCTCGAGGCGACGCCTCTGGTCATCGACGGCGCCATGTATGCGGTCGGCAACTGGGGCCGAGTGTACAGCGTGGATGCCGGCACCGGCAAAGAGCGCTGGCGCTACGATCCGGACGTGGACGGCCAGTGGGGACGCTACGCGTGCTGCGATGTGGTGAATCGCGGCCTGGCGGCCTCGGGCGGCACTCTCTATGTCGGGGCGCTCGACGGTTACCTGCACGCGATCGATGCGCAGACCGGCGCGCGGCGATGGAAAGTCGATACCCTCGTCGGCCGCGGACGGCGGCAGCCGTATACGCTGACCGGCGCTCCGGTGATTGCCGGGGACCTCGTCGTCATCGGCAATGCAGGGGCCGACTTCAAGGGCGTGCGCGGCTACGTCTCGGCGTATGACCTGAAAACCGGAGCTCTGCGCTGGCGCTTCTTCACCGTCCCGCGCGACCCGACGTTGGGTCCGCAGGACCAGCCGCATCTCGTCCGCGCGATCGAGAGCTGGGATCCGCGGCATCGCTGGGAATACGGCGGCGGCGGGACGGTGTGGGACGGAATCTCCTACGACCCCGAATTGAGACTCCTCTACATCGGGACCGGCAACGCCTCACCGTACACGATCAAGGAGGGCGGGCGGCGCGGAGGCGACGACCTCTACGCCAATTCCATCGTGGCGATACACGCCGACACGGGCCGCATGGCCTGGTATTACCAAATCTTGCCCGGCGACGAATGGGATTACGACGCCACCCAGAAGATGATCCTGGCGGATTTGACCCTCGAGGGCAGAGTGCGCAAGGTGTTGATGCAGGCGTCGAAGGACGGCTTCTTCTATGTGCTCGATCGGGTGAACGGGGAATTTATTTCGGCGCAGAATTTCGCCTACGTCAATTGGGCGACACGACTCGATCCCAGGACCGGCAGGCCGCAGCCGAATCCGGATGCCGAGTACCTCGGACGACCGCGACTCATTTTTCCGTCGATGGCCGGAGCCCACAGCTGGCAGCCCATGTCGTACGATCCGGCGACCGGGCTGGTGTACATCCCGGTGCTCGAAGCGCCGATGGTATTCATCGAAACGGCCAACCGGCCGGCCGGCCTGATCGAGGGCAATTTCACGGTCGCCGGATTGTTTCCCGAGGATTTCGATCCCGAATCCCTGCGCGCGCTGTTCGGGCCGCTGCCCTCGCTCGATGATCTCGCGCGCGGCGCTCCCAAGGGCGCGGCGAGATCGATCGGGATTCTCAAGGCATGGAATCCAGCCCAGCAAAAATTGGTGTGGCAGCGGCCGTCCGCCACCTTCTGGAACGGCGGCGTGCTGTCCACCGCCGGAGGCATCGTGCTGCAGGGTGATGCAGCCGGGTTCCTCAACGCCTACGACGCGGCCTCGGGCGAACTGCTCAAGGCTCTCGATGTCGGCACCAGCATCATGGCGGCGCCGATGACCTATCGGGTGGCGGGCAAACAATACATTGCGGTCATGGCGGGCTACGGAGGAGGTCCCGGGCTGTATTCACCGTTTCCGGCCGCCAGCGCCGCCTACCGTTATGGCAACGAGGGACGCATCATCGCCTTCGCACTCGACGGCGGCACGCCGCCGAAGCCGCCGCCGGTGGCCGAAGCGCCTTTCGATCAACCGCCGCCGCGCTCCGGGACCGCGCAGGCAATTGCGCACGGCGCAGTGCTCTACAACCGCTTCTGCGGACGCTGTCACGTGTTCGGCCGCGGCGAGCTGCCCGACCTGCGGCGCCTGTCGCCGGATACTCACGCAATTTTCTACGACATCGTGCTGCGCGGAGTCTATGCGTCGCGCGGCATGGGGCGCTTCGACGATGTGCTCTCCCGGCAGGACGCGTCGGACTTGCACGCCTACCTGGTGAACCGGGCGTGGGACGCGTATGAGCACCAGCCCGGCGCCGAACACCCGTGAAGCCGGCAGATCCCGCCGACAGGGCCGTTGATCTATTTCTGCGCGGCTGCCGCGGTTTGCGCGCATGAGCCGGGTCGTCAGACCCAAATGTCCGGAACGCCGGTTCTAGGCTATGATTTTCTAATGCCGATCCGCGAGCGCGACCCCTGGCGTCTGCAATATTTCGCCGAAGTCGAGTGTCCCGACGATGTGTTCATCGCCACGGACGATGCCGACGGCTATCAATGGAATCCGGCGCACCGCTGGGTATACAACAAGCTGATAATCGCCGAATCGCAGGGACTCGAGTGCGCGCCGCATGGCGTCGACCCGCCTCATTACCCGGTGTTCAGCAAGCCGATATTCAATCTGGACGGCATGGCCGTGGGCAGCCGGCGTTTGTCGAGCGCCGAGGAATATGCCGTGGCGCGCCAGCCGGGCCATATGTGGATGAGGCTGTTGGAGGGCGAGCACGTGAGCAGCGATGCGGCCGTGGTCGACGGGAAAATGCGCTGGATCCGGCACGTGTTAGGGCTTGCAAAGGCCGGCGGCACCTTCGATTACTGGACGATCGAACAGCGGCGCCGGCCCATCCTGGAGGCGCATTGCGCGCGTTGGATCGAGTCGTTCATGGCCGGCTATACGGGCATGCTGAACATCGAGTCGATCGATGACAGGATCATCGAGGCGCACCTGCGATTTGCGGATCAATGGCCGGATCTGTATGGGCGAGATTGGCTCGATGCCGTGGTGAATCTGTACGCGAGCGGCACATGGCATTATCCGCAGGAGTCGCGCGAAATCGGTTTCAGCGTGGTGCTCTTCGGGCCGCATTTGCGCGAGTACCGATATCCGGAGCGGTCGTTCGTCCACGAGATCGCCGGGCGCCGGGGCATCAGCAGCGTGCAAATCACTTTTCACGAGGACAAACCGGCATCCGCCCACGCCATGCCGCCGAGCGGATTCAGGCTCGCGATCGTCAACGCGCGGGACTTGCGGGCCGGATGCCTCGCGCGTGCGGAACTTGCACGACACTTTGGCGTCGCCGTGGCTCAGAGTCCGTGAACAGTCGCGCCGTCGGGCCGCCGCGCACTGCGCGGCTCGCGAACGTGCTTTGCGGAATGGCTGCCGCGGGCGCACTGTGCTTGAGTTCCGCGCCCGCTCACGCCTGGGGCGATGAAGGTCATGAGGTGATCGCGCTGATAGCGGATCACTATCTCGAGCCGCGGGTGCGCGAGCGGGTGCAGGCGATTCTCGACGGCGACGATTCCGATCTCACGGGCCGGGACATTGCGCACGAGGCCACTTGGGCGGACAAGTACCGCGACTCGGACCGGCATTCGACCAAGCAGCGCTACGAGCGGACGCACAGCTGGCATTTCGTGGATCTCGAACTCGACCGGGCGGACGAGGATAGCGCCTGCTTCGGCCATCCGCAGTTGCCGCCGGGGACGCAAGCTTCTGCCGGGCCGGCGCGCGACTGCGTGATCGACAAGATCGATGAATTCGCGGCGGAACTTCACGATCCGCGCACCGCTGCGCCGGAACGTCGACTGGCGCTTCAATACCTTCTTCATTTCGTCGGCGACGTGCATCAGCCGCTGCATGCCGCGGACGACCACGACCGGGGCGGAAATCGCAAGATCGTCCGGGCTCCCGGAATCCGCGCGCACAACCTGCATCACGATTGGGACACGGTATTCGTGGCGCGTCTTGGGACGGACGAAACCGGTATCGCGCAGCGGCTGATCGCGGATATCAGTCCCTCACAGCGCCGGCGCTGGTCGGCGGGTACGCCCGCCGACTGGGCCATGGAATCGTTCAGAGCGGCAAAATCGCACGCCTACGCAACGTTGCCGGCGGCCGGCCGGCCCAATCATTACGAACTCACGGCCGCGTACGTGGCCGATGCGACTGCCGTCACCGCCGAGCAGTTGAGCAAGGCGGGGGTGCGTCTGGCGCACCTGTTGAATCAGTCGCTGCGTTAGTGCGGCCGCTTCCACGTGTAGGCCCTACGCGTCGACCGTGTAGAATGCCGGCATGCATTTGAATTCATCCGCGTGAGCGAACAGCGAGCCGGCGAGACGGCGGCACCGGCCGTGGGCCTCTCGCTGGGAATCGACACGGGTGGAACGTTTACCGACGCGGTGCTGCTCGCCGACGGCCGCCGCGTCGTCGCGAGCGCCAAGGCGCTTACCACCCCGTGGGACCTTGCGATCGGCATCGGCAACGCGATACGCGCGGTGCTCGAGGGCCCCGCCGGCGCGAGCTGCGGCGATGTGAGTCTCGTGTCAGTTTCGACCACGCTCGCGACCAATGCGGTGGTGGAAAATCGCTTCAGTCCGGTCTGTACGCTCCTGATCGGCTTTGACGATGCGATGGTGGAGCGTTCGGGCCTCAAGCGCCACGGCGGCGGTGCGGTGGTTCGCATCCAAGGAGGCCATAGCGCCACCGGCGAGGAATCGGCACCGCTGGACGAATCGGCGGTGCAAAACGCGGTGAGCGAGCACGGATCCCGGGTCGAGGCGTTCGCCGTGGCGGCCAATTTTTCCGTGCGCAATCCCGCTCATGAATTGCGCGCGCGCCAGCTGATCCGTGCGCTTTCGTCGATACCGGTGACCTGTGCCCACGAACTG
Organism: Gammaproteobacteria bacterium; assembly: GCA_037440085.1. Taxonomy (GTDB): domain Bacteria; phylum Pseudomonadota; class Gammaproteobacteria; order Steroidobacterales; family Steroidobacteraceae; genus Bog-1198. The sequence continues at coordinate 27,793 of JBBIUT010000013.1, read as the reverse complement.
AGTTCCAAGCTGGACGCGCCGCGCCGCGCGCTGACGGCCGCCCTGAACGCGCGACTCACACCGCAGATTCGACATCTCATCGAGGCCCTGTCCCGGGTGCTCGCCCAGCAATCGATCGATGCACCGCTGATGATCGTCAAGGGAGACGGCTCGCTGATGAAGGCCGAGGTCGCACTCGAGTATCCGGTCGAGACCATACTGTCGGGCCCGGCGGCGAGCGTCGTCGGAGCGGGCTTTCTCACCGGCTTGGCGGACTTCGTAGTCTCCGACATGGGCGGTACCACCACCGACGTCGCCGTGGTCTCCGGCGGCAGACCGGCGATACGCGCCGAGGGCGCCCTGGTCGGCGCCTGGCGCACCATGGTCGAGGCGGTCGACGTGCGCACCAGCGGTCTCGGAGGCGACAGCGAGGTGCATTTCGACCGGCAAATGCGCCTTCGTGTCGGTCCGCGCAAGGCAATGCCCTTGAGTTTGCTGGCGCACAAATTTCCCGCCGCCCTGGCGCCGCTGCGGGCGATCGCGGAACTCGACCGACTCCCGGAACATGCGACGCAATACGCCATTCGCAATCCCGACCGTGCGCCGCCCGCGCATCTGTCGGCGCTCGAGCGGCGAGTGTGGGATGCGCTCGAACTCACGCCGCGGCATGTCTCGACCGTGGTGCGCAGCGCCTCCGGGCTCGACGCCTTGCGCCGACTGGCCGATGCGGGCCTGGTCACGCTCGCGGCGTTTACCCCGAGCGATGCCATGCACGTGCTCGGTCGGCAGCAAGGTTGGTGCCGTGAGGCGGCCGAGTGCGGCGCCCGCATTCTCGCGATCGAAGAGCGCAATGCACGGGCCTTGTCGGTTGCGGCGTCGCCGCACGCGATCTGCGAGCGAACTTACGAGCACGTGGTGCGCGAGACCGGCCGCGTGCTGCTTGCCGCCGCCCTCGCCAGCGACCCTGGGCTGGAGGCCAAAGGGCATGGTTGGGGTGTGCTCGGCGATCGACTGATCGAGGAGACCGTTGCCGGTCGCCGCTTTTCGATGCTGATGCAGGCGACGCTCGGGCTCGCGCGGCCGCTGATCGGGATTGGCGCTCCGGTCGGCGCCTATTATCCGGAAGTCGCGCGCAGGCTCGGTGCGCAGCTGTCGATTCCGGAGCACGCGGCGGTCTGCAACGCCGTGGGTGCGGTTGCCGGCGTGGTGTCGCAGACGGTCGAGATTCTGGTCAATCAGCCGACGTTCAAGGTATTTCGCGTGCACGACCCGGCGGGCAGCCAGGACTATCCGGAGCCCGAGCCTGCGCTCGAGCATGCGCGGCGGGTGTCGCGCGCCCTTGCGCTTGCGGCGGCGCGCCGCGCCGGGGCGGTCGATCCGCACGTCGACACCAGCGTGAGCGAAAAGCTGGCGCATGTCGACGCCGGGGCGGATTACCTGGCGGAGGCGGTGGCGCGTTCGACCGCCACCGGGCGCCCTTTCGCGGGCCACGTCGGTGAGCTGCGCGGCTGAAGGCGAACGTCGGCTTCATCGCCGATATCGCATGGGCATATCTAAAAAATCTATCGCCGCGGCCGGCAAATCGCGGCGCGCGCCGGCGCGAGTCGTGGGTGTTTTCCCTATAATCGGCGCCAGTCACTTCTTGACCATCCACTGCAGAGCAGCACCCGCATGAAACCACCCGATGAGACGCTTGGTCGACGCAGCCGGCGCCGGCCCGGAACCGCCGATGTCAGTCACGCCGTGTTCGATCGCACCGCGCCCTATCGACATCTGCGAAATCCGTTCGAGCCGCTGAAGGTTTTTTCCGACGATCAGGTCGCCGCCATTCACGATGCCGCACTGCAGATGCTGGAGACGCAGGGCATGAAGGTGCTGTCGGCCGACGCGCGCCTGCGGTATCGCAACGCCGGCGCCGAGGTCGACGAGGCGACCTTGATCGTGCGCCTCGGCCGCGATCTGGTCTTGAAATCCCTGGCGAGCGCACCGCGTGACGTGACGCTGCATGCCCTCGATCCTGGGCGCCACGTGCCCCTGTCGAACGGCTGCGTCGCATTCGCGCCGACCTCCGGCCCGCCCAACATCATGGACACGGCGCGCGGCCGACGCGCCGGGACGTTCGAGGATTTGTGCAATCTGATCAAACTGTGCCAAAGCTTCGAGGTCATCCACGTTCTCGGCGGTGCGACCGAACCGCAGGACATACCGGTCCATATCCGCCATCTGGAGGTGACGCGGGCCCAGTTGATGCTGTGCGATAAGGTCCCGTTCATATTTTCCCGCGGCCATGGCCAGGTCGCCGACAACTTCGAACTCATTCGTCTCGCGCACGGCATTTCGCGGGAGGAATTCCGTTCGCGGCCGTACACCTACACCATCATCAACACCAATTCGCCGCTGCAGCTCGACGTCCCGATGGCCGACGGCATCGTCGACTTCGCGGCCGCGGGGCAGCTTCTGATCATCACGCCGTTCACGCTCGCCGGAGCGATGGCGCCGGTCACGATCGCGGGCGCGCTCACGCTCGCGCACGCCGAGGCGCTGGCGGGGTTGACGCTTGCGCAGATCGTGCGCGCGGGTGCGCCGATCGTGTACGGGAGCTTTACCTCGAATGTGGACATGAAATCCGGATCGCCGGCGTTCGGCACGCCTGAATACGTCAAGGCGGCATTCGGCGCCGGCCAGTTGGCCCGCTTCCTCGGGCTGCCGTGGCGCTCATCCAATGCGACCGCATCGAACATCCCGGACGCGCAATCGGTCTACGAATCGCAGATGAGCCTGTGGGGCGCCTTGCTCGGCGGGTGTAATTTCGTGTTGCACGCAGCCGGCTGGCTCGAGAGCGGGCTCACCACGTCGTACGAGAAATTCATTCTCGACATAGAGATGCTGCAAATGTTCGCCGAGGTATTTCAGCCGGTGGGCGCCACGCCGTCGGACCTCGCGCTCGAGGCGGTGGCCGAGGTCGGCGCCGGCGGCCACTTCTTCGGTTGCGCGCACACGATGGAACGGTATCGAAGTGCATTCTATGCGCCCTTGGTCTCCGATTGGCGAAATTCCGGCAGTTGGGCGGACGACGGCGCCAAATCGGCGACCGATCGTGCGAGCGGGCTGTGGCGCAGCGCGCTCGCACGCTATATCGCCCCGCCGCGTGACCCGTCCGTGGTCGAGGCGCTCGATGCGTATGTTGCGCGCCGCAAGGAGGAAGGCGGCGCGCCACCCGTCACCTGATCATGTCGCATCTGGGTACGCCACTGTCGCGATATCACAAGTCTCGGGGCGGGTAGGGACTTAACATGCCATGCTGCGAGGATCGCCTAAGGCACGGTGGCGGCTCGTAATTCAAACTGCGGGAGGAATAAATGTCGGAGCCGGAAGCTGAATTCGACCTGGCCTCGCTCAATGACGAGGAACTCACCGAACAGGTTCACGACGACCTTTATAACGGCCTTAAAGCCGAGGTCGAGGAGGCGACGCAGATATTCCTCAAGCGCGGCTGGTCGGCCGAGCGGGTGCTCAACGATGCGTTGGTGGAAGGCATGCGCATCGTCGGCATCGATTTTCGCGACGGCATCCTGTTCGTGCCCGAGGTGCTGCTCGCCGCGAATTCCATGAAGGGCGGGATGGAGATCCTGCGCCCGCTGTTGGCGGAAACCGGCGTGGAGCCGATCGGCAAGATCGTCATCGGCACCGTCAAGGGCGATATTCACGACATCGGCAAGAACCTGGTCTCGATGATGCTCGAGGGCGCGGGGTTCGAGGTCATCGATCTCGGCATCAACAACCCGGTGGAGAAATACCTGGATGCGATCGAGAAGCACAAGCCCGACATTCTCGGCATGTCGGCGCTGTTGACGACCACGATGCCCTACATGAAGGTGGTTATCGACACGCTGAAGGAGCGGGGCATCCGCAACGATTACATCGTGCTGGTCGGCGGCGCACCGCTCAACGAAGAGTTCGGCAAGGCGGTCGGCGCGGACGCTTATTGCCGCGACGCCGCGGTAGCGGTTGAAACAGCCAAGGGTCTGTTGGCGGTACGGCGAGCAGCCCGCGCGGCGGCGCACTGAGTGCGGTGAGCGCGCTGTGCGCGGCAGCACGGTGAGCGCAGTGGCGCAGGAGGGCTCACCGGACGGCGCCGGGCTGCTGATCATCGCATGCGGCGCATTGGCGCACGAGATAACCGCGCTGCGCCGCGCGAATCGCTGGGAACACCTGGAGGTGCGCTGCCTGCCGGCTGAACTTCACAACCGGCCGGAGCGCATTCCGGCCGCCGTTCGCGCGCTGATTCAGGCCTCACGCTGCCATTACCGCTCGATTTTCGTCGCCTACGCGGACTGCGGTACCGGGGGGTTGCTCGATGCGGTGCTGCGCGAGGAGGGCATCGAGCGCATACCGGGTGCGCATTGCTACGAATTCTTCGCGACCGGCCCGGTGTTCGAAAAGCTCGCCGAAGCCGAACCCGGCACGTTCTATCTCACGGATTTTCTGCTGCGGCACTTCGACCGTCTGGTGCTGCGCGGCCTCGGTCTCGACCGCCATCCGGAACTGTTCCCAAGCTACTTCGGCAATTACCGCAGGCTGGTTTATCTGGGACAGGCGCCGAAACCCGACTCGCTCGAGCGGGCGCGCGCCATCGCAATCCAAATGGGGTTGCAATTCGAGTACATCCAAACCGGCTACGGTGATCTGGCGAAGACCCTCGAGTCCGCCGTGACGCAGGTAGGGCGCAATGAAGAGGTCCTGACATGGCATCGCTGATCGTCATTTCGTGGCGCGACATTCCGGCGCAGGTCATCGCCAAACGCGGCCGCGAAGCCGCCAAGGTGCAGCTTTCGCAGCGCTTTCAAGAGGCGGTCGACCGTGCGGCGATGCGCGCCGGCAAGGGCAGCTCAGATGCCTATCTCGCCGATTGGCAGCGCAGCGCGCCGCGGGCGTGCGGCGACGATCTTCAGGCCGTGGCGACCGAGGAGGCCGCGCGCCTCGAGACTCTATATTCCGACGAGGATCTGGAGCGGTTGATACGCACGAAGGGCGTCGATGCGAACCGCGCTGACGAGAATCGCGGTGCGGCGGATGCCGCCGCCGGCCCGGCCGGCGAGCCCACCTGATGTATACGGTCAGGCTATGGTCGGTGCGCCACGCGCGCGGCTTGAATGCCTTCTATCGCGCTTTCGAAGGGACGCTCAAACGGCTTCACGGCCTGTTCCTCGCGATCGGGTACGAACGCATGGAGCGGCCGGTGGCGGCCGCCGAAAAAGCGGTCAAGGGCGTGTTGTTCGATTGCCGGATGTGCGGTCAATGCGTGCTGAGCTCGACCGGCATGTCCTGCCCGATGAATTGCCCGAAGACCTTGCGCAACGGACCTTGCGGCGGCGTGCGCGCGGACGGCAATTGCGAGGTGAAGCCGCAGATGCGCTGTGTTTGGGTGGAAGCATATCGAGGCAGCTTGGCGATACCGGACGGGGTCGAGGCGATGCGCCAAATACAATTCGCCGTCGATCAACGCCAGCAAGGCCGCTCCTCGTGGTTGCGCGTCGTGCGGGAGCTCAACGCCGAGCCGGTGCCGGCTCCGCCCGCGAAGAGCGGCGCCGCATGAAATTCGAGGACGAACCGGTTCCGGGTTACCCGCTGCCGATCCTGCCCGGACATACCTCGCCGGGGCGCTTCGAGCGAGTGCTGCGCGCCGGCAGCTTTGCGGTCACCACCGAACTGGCGCCGCCGGATTCCGCCGATCCGGAGGACGTGTACAAGCGTGCACGGGTGTTCGACGGCTATGTGGACGCGATCAATGCCACCGACGGCAGTGGCGCGAACTGCCACATGTCGAGCATTGCGGTATGCGCGCTTCTGACGCGGGTCGGTTATGCGCCGATCATGCAGATATCCTGCCGCGACAAGAATCGCATCGCGATCCAAGGCGACATTCTGGGCGGCGCGGCAATGGGTGTCTGCAACATGCTGTGCCTGACCGGCGACGGCGTGCAGGCGGGCGATCACCCACAGGCGAAGCCGGTGTTCGACCTCGACTGCGTGTCGCTCCTGGAGATCGCGCGCGACCTGCGCGACCAGCGCCACTTTCAGAGCGGGCGCAAGATCAGCTTCGCGCCGCGCGTATTTTTCGGCGCGGCCGAGAATCCGTCGGCGCTGCCGCACGACTGGCGCGCGCAGCGGCTGGCGAAGAAGGTTGCGGCGGGCGCGCAATTCGTCCAAACGCAGTACTGCTACGACCTGGTTCTGCTGCGCGCCTTCATCGACAAGGTCGAGGCCCTCGGGTTGATCGGCAAGGTTTTTATCCTGGCCGGGGTCGGCCCGCTGCGCTCGGCGAAGACCGCCGAATGGATGCGCAAGAACGTCCCCGGCATGCACGTTCCGGACGCCCTGATCACGCGCCTCGCCGGCGCGCAGGACCAGGCCCGCGAGGGGCGCAACATCTGCGTCGAGCTGATCGAATCGATCCGCGAGATCCGCGGCATCAGCGGCGTGCACATCATGGCCTACCGGCAGGAAGAGTCGGTGGCCGAAATCGTCGATCGTTCCGGCGTTCTGCAAGGACGCTCTCCATGGTATCCCGAGCGCGACACCCCGAATGTTTCCCACAGGACAGCATCATGACCGACACCGTTATCAGTTCCGCCACCAAGGAAGTCGTCATCGGCTTCGACCGGCCGTTCGTCATCATCGGCGAACGCATCAATCCGACCGGGCGCAAGATCCTCGCCGCCGAGATGATGGCCGGGGACTTCAGCCGCGTCGAAGCGGATGCGCGCGCGCAAGTCGAAGCGGGCGCTCACATGCTGGACGTCAATGCGGGAATTCCGTTGGCCGATGAGCCGGCGATCCTGGCGCGTGCGGTGCAGCTGGTGCAGTCGATCACCGATGTGCCGCTGTCGATCGATTCTTCCATCGTGGCCGCGCTCGAGGCCGGACTCGCCGTGTACCGGGGCAAGGCGCTGGTCAATTCGGTGACCGGCGAGGACGAACGCCTGGAATCGGTGCTGCCGCTGGTGAAAAAATACGGCGCCGCCGTGATTGCGATTTCGAACGACGAGACCGGCATCTCCGAGGATCCGGACGTGCGCTTTGCGGTTGCGAAGAAAATCGTCGAGCGCGCGATCGACCATGGCATTCCGGCGTGCGACGTCGTGGTCGATCCGCTGGTGATGCCAATCGGCGCCATCAATCAGGCGGGCGTGCAGGTCATGCGTCTGGTGCACCGGCTGCGCACCGAGCTCAAGGTCAATACTTCCTGCGGCGCCTCCAACGTGAGCTTCGGCTTGCCGAATCGCGACGGCATCAACAGCGCGTTTCTCACCATGGCGATGGGCGCGGGGCTCACCTCCGCGATCACCAACCCGCTGCATCTCGAGGTCATCAGGGCCTGCATGGGCGCCGACGTGATGCTCGGCCACGACCCTGATTGCGCGCGGTGGATTCGCCGTTTCCGCGATGCGCCGCCCACGGCGCCGCCGGCCGGCACAGCCGCCGCCGCGGATGCTCCTCGGGGACGCCGCGAGGGCGGCCATCGACGGCGGCCGGCTTAAGACTAAGAGGCTATTCGCATGGCGACTCGGGATCCTCTCGTCGTCTTCATGCCTTCCGGCAAGCGAGGCCGCTTTCCGGTGGGAACGCCGCTGCTTCAGGCCGCGCGCAGCCTCGGGGTGGACATCGACTCCGTGTGCGGCGGCCGCGGCCTGTGCGGGCGCTGCCAAGTGCTGGTCGCGGAAGGCGAGTTCGCCAAGCACGGCGTCTCCTCCACGAGCGCGAGCCTGTCGCCGTTCAGCGAACCCGAGATGCGCTACTCCCGGCGCCAGCCGCTCGCCGAAGGCCGTCGACTGTCCTGTTCGGCGCGCGTGCAGGCCGACGTGGTGATCGATGTGCCCGCCACCAGCCAGGTGCATCGTCAGGTGGTGCGCAAGGAAGCCGACGCGCGTGCAATCGAACTCCACCCGGTGGTGCGCCTCCACTACGTGCAGGTTCAGCAGCCGGACATGCACGATCCGTCCGGGGACCTGCGCCGCCTGTTCGAGGCGCTCGAGGCCGAATGGAGCCTCAAGGATCTGACCTGCGATTTATCGGTGCTGCAGACGCTGCAGCCGACCCTGCGCGCCGGATCGTGGCAGGTCACCGTGGCGGTTCACGCGGAGAAGCAAATCATCGGGGTCTGGCCGGGCCTGCACGAGCGGGCCTTCGGGCTTGCGGTCGACGTTGGCTCCACGACCATCGCGGCGCATTTATGCGACTTGTTGAGCGGCGAGGTCGCCGCTTCCGCGGGGGTCATGAATCCGCAGATCCGCTTCGGCGAGGATTTGATGAGCCGCGTCTCCTATTCCATGATGAATCCGGGCGGCGCCGCGCAGATGACGGTGGCGGTGCGCGAAGCGCTGTGTACGCTCGCGGTGGACGTGGCCCGCGTGGCCGGCGTGTCGCACGAGGATATTCTCGAAGCGACCCTGGTCGGCAATCCCATCATGCACCACCTGCTGCTCGGCATCGATCCGGTGGAACTCGGCGGCGCCCCATTCGCCCTCGCGGTCGATCACTCGCTCACCCTGCGTGCGAACGTCATCGACTTGAAGCTGCATCGAAACGCGCGGGTCTATGTGCTGCCGTGCATCGCGGGTCACGTCGGCGCCGATGCGGCGGGCATGGTGCTCGCGGAGCGTCCGGATCTCGCCGCGGAAATGACCCTGCTGGTGGACGTGGGCACCAATGCCGAAATCGTGCTCGGGAACAAGGAGCGCCTGGTTGCCTGCTCGAGCCCCACCGGCCCCGCCTTCGAAGGCGCCCAGATCAGCTGCGGTCAACGCGCCGCGCCCGGAGCGATCGAACGGGTGCGCATCGACCGCAAAACGCTCGAACCGCGCTTCAAGGTCATCGGTTCCGATCTGTGGTCCGACCAGCCGGGTTTCGACGAGGCCATTGCGGCGAGCGGCATCACGGGCGTTTGCGGGTCGGGCATCATCGAGGTCATCGCCGAGATGTACCTCGCCGGGATCATCAATCAAGACGGCGTGCTCGACGGCAGGCTGTCGGCGCGCTCGCCGCGGATCGTGGAGAACGGCAGGACGTTCGCGTACTTGCTGCATCGAGGCGCGGTCGAGATGAAGATCACGCAAAACGACGTACGCGCGATTCAGCTGGCCAAGGCGGCATTGTACGCAGGAATCGCGCTGCTCATGGAGCGCCTCGGCATCGATCATGTCGATCGCATCCGCCTCGCCGGCGCGTTCGGCAATCACATCGACCCCAAGTACGCGATCGTTCTCGGCATGGTTCCGGACTGCGATTTGGCGCACGTGCGCTCGGCCGGCAACGCCGCTGGAACCGGCGCGCGCATCGCGCTGCTCGATGCGACCTCGCGAGGCCTCATCGAGACGTTGGTGAGGCGAATCGAGAAGGTCGAGACCGCGATCGAGCCGCGCTTTCAGCATCACTTCGTCGAGGCAATGGCCATTCCCCACAAAAGCGCCGATTACGCAAATTTGCGCAAAGTTGTCGACCTGCCGGCGCCGAAGGAATCCACCAGCCAAAGCGAAACGCGCGGCCGCCGGCCGCGGCGCGCGGAAGTCCAGAAGACGCCATGAGCCGCACATTGCGACCTTGCACAGCCGCGCCGACGCCAGTCCAATTCCGCCTCACCCTCAACGGAGCTCGCCATGAAACGTATCTTTGCCACGATGTTGGTGTTTGCCGTGACCGGCGCCGCGACGGCCGCCGCGACTTCAGCACCGCCCCAGGACACCGCCGCCGGTGAACAGCGCTTCCGGGCTCTATATAAGGAATTGGTCGAGACCAACACCACCTTGTCGGCCGGCAACTGCACCCTGGCCGCGGAGCGCATGGCCGCGCGCCTGAAAGCGGCGGGCTTTCCGGAAAGCGATTTGCATCCCTTCGCCGCGCCCGACCACCCGAAGGAAGGCGGGCTCATCGCCGTGTACCCGGGCCGGGATCCGAAATTGAAGGCAATCCTGCTGCTCGCGCACATCGACGTGGTGGAGGCCAAGCGCGAGGACTGGACGCGCGATCCGTTCACGCTCGTCGAGGAAAACGGATCGTTCTATGCGCGCGGTGCGATGGACGACAAAGCCGAAGCGTCGATCTGGGTCGATCTGCTGATCCGCTACCGGACCGAGAACTATCGGCCGCTGCGCACGCTCAAGGTGGCGCTCACCTGCGGCGAGGAGACGGCCGGTGCCTTCAACGGTGCCGAATGGCTCACCAAGAACCGCCGCGAACTCATCGACGCGGCGTTCGCACTCAACGAAGGCGGCTGGGGAGAGCTCGACGCGAACGGGCAGCGAGTATCGCTCGACATCGAGGCGGGCGAGAAGTTTCCGCAGAACTATCTGTTCGAGGTCACGAATCCCGGGGGCCACAGCTCGCGGCCGGTGAAGGACAACGCGATCTATCATCTTGCCGCCGCGGTCACCCGCGTCGGCACCTACGAATTCCCGGTGCAGTTCAACGACGCCAGCCGGGCGTACTTCGCCGGCATGGCGAAGATTCAGGCGGCCAAGGGCGAGACGGCGGTGGCGAACGCGATGAACGCTTTCCTGCGCGATCCCGCCGACACGGCGGCGATCGCCCTGGTCACGGGCAAGGATCCGAGCTGGAACGCGACGCTGCGAACCACCTGCGTAGCGACCATGCTCGAGGCAGGCCACGCCACCAATGCGCTGCCGCAGCGCGCACGCGCGATCATCAACTGCCGCATCTACCCGGGAGTTTCCGCCGAAGCGGTGCGCACCAAGCTCGAGGCGCTCGCCGCCGACCCGGCGGTCAAGGTCACCATGCAGGAGACTCGCGGCCCCACGGCAACGCCGCCGCCTCTCACGCCCGCAATCATGAATCCCATCGAGAAGCTCAGCGCCGAGTTCTGGCCGGGAGTAACGGTACTGCCCATCCTGCAGGCGGGCGCCACCGACGGCGAATTCACCAATGCGGTCGGGATTCCGACCTACGGGGTGGAGCCGGTGTTCATCGGCCCGGATTTGGGGCACATTCATGGATTGAACGAATACGTCGGGGTCAATTCGCTGCTCGAGGGCCGCGAGTTCCTCTACCGCCTGGTCAAGATATACGCGGAGCAGAAGTAGCAAACCGGGGCCGCGCCGCGTTCTTCAGTGCGCGGCCTGACCTTGGTGAAACGCCGTCTCGATCAGCCGCAGCGACTGCGCATTGTCCCATTCACGCGCGCCGTAGACCTTCTCGAGTACCCGGCCATCGGCCGCGACCAGCACCGTCAACGGCAGCCGCGACGCGCCCAGCATTTTTTCCATCTGCAGGTCCCGATCAATGAACTGGCTGATGGTCGCGTTGATATTTTTCAGCATCTCCGCGGCTCGCGCGGCATCATCGTCGGTCGAGATGCCGATGATGGCAAAATTCCGCGCCTGGTCGTGCCACGCCAGCCGTTCCAACGATGCCATTTCCTGCCGGCACGGTCCGCACCAGCTGGCCCATACGTTAATGATCAGCGGCTTGCCGCGAAATGAGCGGAGCGATCTCGACGGGCCATTCAGCCCGTTCAGCGCGGCGTCCGAGAGAATGCCGCCGATCGGCACGGCCGCGTGATCGTCGGCGTGGGCCGCCGGAATTGCAAGGGCGAGGCACAGCAAGAGCGAGGACCGGCGTTGTCGGGTGCGGCGGCTCATTCAGATGAGTCCGCGGCTCGATCGGGCGGATCGTCGGTCATCCGAGAACCTCGCGCGAGGCACGGTAAGCCTCATCGATCGCCGCGTGCGCATAGGCGGTCCAGGCGGAATCGGATCCTGCAACGCTGATGCGCCCGAGACGCGCGCGGCTGGCTGCCGCGAAACCTTCGCCGCGCGTCGGATCGGAGAGTTTATCGAGGTCGTAGGCGTAGCCGTGACCCCAGCGGTTCACGGTGATTGCGCTGATGTCGCGTTCGGCATCGAACCCGCCCGCACCGAGTGCGCGCCCCAGCTGGTCGCGAAGCGCGTTCTCGAAATCGGAGAACGGGCGCCCATACAACACCTGGCGCGCCGCGCGCAGGCTGGCCCGTCGATCGGGCAGCGGGGAGGGCGGCTGCGGAATGTGAACGAGGTGCAGCACGATGGGCTCGTTTGGGTCGTGCGCGCAGCGATATCGACCGAGGCTTACCGGATAGTCGAGCTTCATCACCGAATAGAAACCGGTCGGATTGTAGATGTAATGAACGCCACGGGTTACCCACGGCAGCCAATTGCGCACCGAGACGTTGACGTATACCAGCGGGGCGCGAATGCAGCTGGCGAGACTTTCGCGCTGCAGCGGCGGAATCTCGGCACAGACGTACGGCAGCATGGAATCGTAGCCCGAGTAGATGACGTTGCGGCAGCGGATGCGCCGCGCCTCGCCGCCGTTCACGTACAGCAGGTCGACGCCGCCCTCGCGATTGCGCAACTGCACCACCGTACTCGAAAGCCGCAAGCGTACCGCAGCATCCGGGCGGTCCAATTGGCCGTAATCGAAGCGCGCCGTGACGATGTCCTCCATGGTCGAACCGCCCGCGGCATGCGGGCAGAGCTTGCGCACCAGGAGCCGTGCGATCGAGGCGTTGCCGTCCGGAAAATGGTAGATGTATGGCTCGGTATTCGAAATGTCGCCCTCTTCCGCCGCGATATCCAAGCCCTGGAAGCCGGGCAGCGCGCAGGTCGCGGCTTCGGCCGCCGGGACGAAATTCGCCGGGAGCGCGAACAAGTCCAGGGTGCGGCCGAGGAAGATCTTGAGGGTGGTCGCATCGAGGTCCCAATACTTGCGCAGAAACTCCGCATAGGAAATCGACTCGAGCAAGGCGAGCCTTTCTCGGGCGCTCGCGCCGGGCAGAATTTCGCGCCGCGCGGTATAAAGATCGATCAGCTTGCGGCGCTGGTCCGGCGATAGCGGACAGTCCGCGGCGAATTCGGCGATGGGCCGGCCGCGATGCAGCCGCGCAGGGATGTCGGAGGGCAAATTGCGCTGCGGATCGCCGGTCACCAGCTTGTCGACGCCGAAAGCCTCGCGCGCAAACATCAGCCCGGAGGAAAGCCCGAGGCCCGGATAGAGATTTGTGTCGGTCGCCCGCTCGAAGCGGTCGATGTGGACTCCGAGCTCGGCGAGTAGACCGAGGGCGGTACGGCTCCAGCCGGACTTGGGCGACTGCATCGATTCGCTGCCGCCATACCCGATCAGCAGGCGCCCGTCGACCTCGAATTCGTTGCGGCGAGCGTGTCCGCCGAAGTCATCGTGATTGTCGAGAATCAGAATGCGCGACGCGGGTCGCGCCTTATGGACGAAATACGCGGACGCGAGGCCGCCGATTCCGGCGCCGACCACGGCGTAATCGTGCTCCTCGCTCACCCGATAGTCGTCGATGCGGTATTTCGCCCCGTCTCGAAGCGCATGCGCGGCGGCATAATCCGGCTCGCGGCTGCCGCGAAATCCGGTGAGCGCCGGCGGATAGGCCGCGCTCGTTGCGCCGCGAACCAGATTCGGCCAGACCGCTCCGGCGACCACCGAGCATGCGACCCCGTCTATGAAGTCGCGTCGGGTGATTTTACTTGGCATTTGTCTTCGCATCCGGATCGTAGGTCACCCACAGTTTGGTATAGCCATCGGTATCCCAGTGCCCCTTCCAACCCTTCGGAATCGTGGCGGCCTCGCCGGGACCCACCACGACCACGGTGCCGTCGGCTGACGTGAGTTTGATGCTGCCTTTGATCAGGTAGATGAATTCATTGTTTTCGTAGCCGGCCATGTGATCCTCGTGCTCCGGTCCCGCCTGGTACATGCCGCTCGAGAATTTCTTGTCCTTCGACACAAAAGTCACCGTATCCAGCGCCGTGCCGGTTCCGTCGGGTTCGCGTTGGGTGGAGGGCCGCTTGAAAATCTCGCCGCTCACGTCCTGCTTGGAGATGTAGGCGGGACGTTCGTCGGCGGCTGCGACGCCCGATGCGGTCGCGATGAGGCAGCCGCCCACCACGAGCGACGCGATTCGACGAGAAATGTTCACCATGAGTCTCCTATGAAAGATGAAGCGGCGGCCGCAGGCGCCGGTGGCCGCCTATGGTACATCGGCGGCGTGATGGCGTGCCCGCTGCGCCAGTCGGTCCGCGCTATTGCTTCAGCGTCACCCAGATCAGGTCGATGGGATCCTTGCCGATGTTGCCCGACTCGTGGCCTTCGCTTAAGTCGATCGTCGGCATCCAGCCGACCCCGCCGTCCGGCGAGGGCTTAGGGTAGGCATGCTCGGGCTCCTTCTTCGACCGTGCCGCCCACTGGCCGCCCTTGACATGGATGTAAAGCATGTCCGGATGATGCGCGTGCGCGCCTTCCCATTGGCCCGGATTGACGGTAAATCGCTGAACGATGACCCAGTCGTTCTCGAGCAGATCCTCTCCCGGAATGTGCGGATAATCGAGGTATTGGTATTTCGGCTTGCCACCCACCGCCGGGGTTGCCGATGCCACCGGCTTCAGGCTCACGCAGATCACTTCGATCGGAGTCGATCCGGCGTTGGTGCTGCCGGCGTCGGTGTGATTGGCGGCGTTCTGCCATAGAACGCGGCCATCCTTCCACAACGTCGATCGCCCCGATTCGGATCGCAGCACGCCGCCTTTGATGAATACCAGCAGCTGATTGTTCGGATGCGTATGCAGACCGGTCGATTGCCCGGGTTGGATGACGAACTTTTGCACCAAAACCCGCGCGTTCTCCAGCACCGCCTCGCCCTGCAGATTGGCGAAGGTCGGCGCCACATCGGCCGCGGCGGCGCTGCCGCCGACCGGCAGCGCCACGAGGAGTGCAATTGTCCGCATGAAATCCAATCGCCGCTTCATCGGGCGCGATCCCTTCAGACGTTCGAGTCCGGAAACGAGGACTTGCGTCTCGCCATGTAATCGAGCAGCGCCTCGTCTATCGCCGGGTCCATCGGCGGCGGAACGTATTCGGCGAGCATTTTCTTCCACAGGGTGTTTGCGCGCTTCGACATGTCGGTTGCGCCCTCGGCTTCCCATTGCTCGTAGCTGTTGTTGTCGGCGAGCGGCGAGCGATAGAACGCATTCTCGAAATTGGCCTGCGTGTGGGCGCAGCCCAGGAAATGCTTGCCGGGTCCGACCTCGTGCATCGCATCGAGCGCCTGGCCGTTCGGCGACAGGTCCACGCCCGCGAGCAGCGTATGCATCATGCCGGCCTGATCCGCATCCATCACGAATTTTTCGTAGCCCATGGCGAGGCCGCCCTCGAGCCAGCCGGCGGTGTGCAGTACGAAATTGACTCCCGCAAGACAGGTGGGGATCAGGGTGTTCGCCGATTCGAAGGCCGCCTGGGCGTCCGGGATCTTCGACGCGCACAGGCTCCCTCCGGAGCGAAACGGGATCCCGAGGCGCCGCGCCAGTGCGGCCATCGAGTACAGCACCAGTGCCGGCTCCGGCGTGCCGAAGGTCGGCGCGCCCGATTGCATCGAGATCGACGAGGCGAAACTGCCGAGCACGACGGGAGCGCCCGGATTGACCAATTGCACGAAGGCAAGTCCCGCCAGCGCCTCGGCCAGGGTCTGCGCCACGGTGCCCGCGACGGTGACCGGCGACATCGCGCCCGCCAGGATGAATGGCGTGATAATCAATGCCTGATTGGCGCGCGCGTAGACCTTGGCGGCGCCGAGCATCGTCGAATCGTAGGTCATCGGCGAATTGACGTTGATCAGATTGATGATCGTCGTCTTCGGCCGGCCGGTCGCGGGGTCGATCAGATCCGCGCCAAACACGATGTTCGCCATTGCGATGGAATCGGCGGCGCGCTCCGGCGCGGTTACCGACCCCATGAACGCCTTGTCGCTGAATTTCAGATGGCTGTACACCATGTCTAGGTGCCGCTTGTTGACCGGCAGGTCGACCGGTTCGCAGATCGTGCCGCCCGAATGGTGCAGCGAATTGGACATGTAGGCGAGTTTGACGAAATTGCGGAAGTCCTCGATGCGCGCGTAGCGGCGGCCTTCGTCGAGGTTGCGCACGAACGGCGAGCCGTAAGCCGGAGCGAATACGGTGTTCTTGCCGCCGATCACGACGCTGCGCCCAGGATTGCGGGCGTGCTGGGTGAACGTGCGCGGCGCCGAGCGCTGCACGATCGATCGGCACATGCCCCGGGCGAAATGCACGCGCTCGCCCTTGACGTCGGCGCCCGCGGCTTTCCATATTTCGAGCGCCTCGGGGTCGTCGCGGAAATCGATGCCGATTTCCTCGAGAATGGTATCCGCATTGGCCTCGAGCAGTGCGAGACCCTCCTCGCTCAGGACCTCGTAGTAGGGAATATTGCGCGTGATATAGGGGATCGAGGAGGCGGCGCGGGCGGCACGCGAAGCCCGCTTCGCATCGCGGCCGCTCGGGCGGCGCGCGTGACTGGTTTGCGTTTGTGGCTCATCCAAGGTCGCTCTCCCGGATATCTGGGGTGCCGTCATTTCGGGCGCGGAAGCACAACGGCTCAAGGTATTCCACGTTCAAGTATGGTCACTGTCGGTGGATGCGG
>JBBIUT010000013.1:0-11301 GCA_037440085.1 Gammaproteobacteria bacterium | reverse complement strand
CTGATCAATTTGCGTCACGCACTTGTCATGACGCGCCATTCTGGGGAAGGGTGCCTTGGCGCGGCAGCTTCATTGGCACGAATAGGGCCGGTGCTGCTCGGGAGCAGGGGGCTCGTATCCCACCATCCTGCCACAACTCAATGCGGGGCAGCTGCTGGCATTCCCGCGAAGTTTGAACGGCAAACCCAATCCGCTGTTGCCAAGAAATTTTGGCCAGAGCGTCGGGCAGAGCTCGAGCGGCGTGAGCGACGGCTATGTCTCCACCGGCCGGTTCTACACCTTAGGCATGTCGTATCAGTTCTGAACGGCGCCGCCGTTCAGCGCTCGAGGTTCGGTGCCGCGAGCGCAGGCCTCCATAGGTGCACGCCGCCATGCTCGACGATGTCGACCCGCGTGCGAAACGCGGCGGAGAGCCAGTCGCCGGCCAACGCTTCGCGGATGGTGCCGTGGCCGACCACCCCGCGATGGCCTAAGACGATGAGGCGGTCGGCGGTCAGCGCCAGCGACAGATCATGGATTGCGCTCACGACACTGACGCCGCACCGATGCGCCTGTTCGCGCAGCAAGCGCGCGACGTCCTCTTGATGCGGCGGATCGAGATGGGTGGTGGGCTCGTCGAGCAGCAGCACCGGCGCCTCCACCGCCAATACCCGCGCCAGATACACACGCTGCCGCTCGCCGCCCGACAAGGTGGACAGCCGCCGCTGCGCCCAGGCGAGCGAACCGGTCGCCCGCATGGCCCGATGCATCGATGCATCGTCCTGCGCCTTGCGATGCGCGAGCCAGCCGCTGTGCGCGAAGCGGCCGAGCGCCACGACTTCGGCCGCCGTCAGCTCGGTCGGCGCAGCCGTCTGTGCGAGCCAGGCGAGGTTGCGTGCGCGCTCGCGGCGCGGCCACGCCGACAAACGCCGCCCCTGCAGATGGATCGATCCGGTCTTGGGCGCCGTCAGTCCGGCGAGCGTACGCAGCAGGGTCGACTTGCCCGAGCCGTTGGGGCCGACCACCGCGGTCCATTGCCCTGCACGGATCTCGAGCGATACGTTCTCGAAGACGATTCGCGATCCGTAGGCCACGGATAGATCGCGGCATGCGAGCACCGCGGGCTGGAGAGCGAACTGCGTCCGTGCTTCAGCCATCGCGGCTTCTGCGCCAAAGCAGGAACACGAGGTAAGCACCACCGACGCAAGCCGTGACGGCACCGACCGGAAGTTCGGCCGGCCGGATGATGAAGCGGCTCACGAGATCCGCCGCCTGCAGCAGCGCGCCCCCGACCAAGGGCGCGGCGATCAGAAGCTGCCGGTGATTCACCGAGATGGTCTCACGCACCAGGTGCGGCGCGACCAGGCCCACGAAGCCGACGATGCCGACCTGACCGACCGAAGTCGAGGTGGCGAGCGCGACCATGCCGAGCAAGGTTAACCGCAGCCAGGGCAGCGACAAGCCGAGGGATTGGGCGGTGTCCTCTCCCAGGGTCAATGCATCGAGCCCTCGGGACAGCAGCACCGCCGGCACGATGCAGACGCACAACACAATGCCGAGCAGGGTCGCGGACGACCAGCTGATGAACGAGGTGCTGCCCAACAGGAATGTCTGCATCTCGCGCCAGATCTCCGGCTTGGTGAGCAACAGCAGCGAAGTCACGGCGCTCAGCAGAAACGCGGTGACGATGCCGGAGAGCAGCAGGCTCGCGGTCTGAAGCACCCCGCGCGACAGCGTCACGGTGAGCAGGGTCGCCGCGCAGGCACCGATGCAGGCCGCGCCGGTGATTCCGATCCGACCCATCAAGGCGAGACCGCCGATCGATGCGTCCGCGGCCATCAGACACACCGTCACGCCGAACGCGGCGCCGGACGCGGTGCCGAGTAGGTACGGATCGGCCAGGGGATTGCGGAACACGCCCTGCGCGACCGCGCCTGCGAGTCCGAGCAACGCGCCCGCGAACCAGGCACCCACCGTGCGCGGCAGGCGGATTTGCCACAGAACCACCGAGGATTGTGCATCCGGCGAGAGCAGCCACTTCATGGAGTCTTCGAGACTCGTGGTGCCGACCAGCAGGCCGAGCCCTGTCAGCAGCACCGTGACCCCAATGCAGCCCACGAGCCAGGTGGCGAGGCGTCGCGAAGCGGCGCAAGCGAGGCGCTTGGCACCGGGATCCGCGACCGCGTGGTGCAGCGTGCTCACGGGTATTCCCGCGCCAGGCAGTCGGCGATGGCCTGCATGCCTTCGGCAACCCGCGGCCCGGGCCGCACGATGGTGTCGCGCACGGCGGGCGTGAAGGAACACACACGGTGCTCCCTGACGGCGCGAATCCGGTCCCAGCCGGGGCGATCAGCCACACGGGCCGCCTCCGCCGGAGAGACGAAGATGACCCCGGGATCGTGGCGCACCACGTATTCGGGGTTGAGCAGCGGGAACGGACCGAGATCCGCCGTCACGATGTTGCGCGCGCCCAGCAGGGTGAGCAATTCACCGATGAACGAGGACGGTCCGGCAGCATAGGGCGGACCCTCCACTTCGAAGTAGACCGCCGGTGCATTGCCGTGTAGGCGCGCGATCGAGCGCGCACTGATCGCCTGCACGGCATCGCCGATCGACCGGTTGAGCTGCCTGGCCCGATCGGGCACGCCGAGGATCTCGCCGATGACGCCGACGGTGTGCGAGATTTCAGAATAGGTATCGGTGTTCAACGCAAAGCTGCTCACGCCGAGCTCGTGCAGCCTGCCGGTGATGCGCTGCGAGCGGCTGAGCAGCACCAGGTCGGGCTTCAAGCTGACGATCAATTCGATCTCGGCGTCATCGATTCCGCCCGCCTTCGGCAGCGCTCTCACCTGCGGCGGCCAGTCCGAGTAACGGTCGGTCGCGACCAGCCGGCCGCATGCGTCGAGGGCACAGATCGTTTCGGTGAGCGACGGCAGCAGGCTGACGATGCGTTGCGGATGCTGCGCAAATGTGACCGGACGATCGAGATCATCGCGCACCACGAAACCCGCGGCCCGCGCCTCGGGCGCCCCCAGAAAAATGCTCAGGGACGAGGCCAGAGCGAGGGAGGCCGCGGCGGCGGCGCGGGGTACGCGCGGCGCCGGCGCGCCATCGGTGACCATCACGCAGGATCGCTCAAACACCGCTCACTCTCCGCGCACCCGCCGTGCACTTGGCTTCGATTCGTGGCCAGCGTCGAGGTGGAAGGAGCGATGCAGGAGTTTGCCGCGATGAGCGCCGGTCATTCCGCACCGACGTTGCCCACCGCAACACGTGCCGCCGCGCCGCAGGTCGGTATACGGGCTCGTGAGCGGGGCATCCCGGGCGAGTCGCCTTCCCACGCTTAAAGCGCAGTGGCACGAAGACTCGCTTTATTCACTTACCGTTGCGGGGGCAGCGCCGGAATTACCTTGGAGGGTTTCACCGGCTTCCCGTTTCACCCGCCGGCCGTGGTGGCCGGCGGACTCCTGAACGCCCCACAAGTCTGACCGCGATCGGCCCCACGGTCAACGCGGCGCTCCTTCATGGTCCTTGACAGGGTCCGGATGCGCCTGCACCATGCGCGGCGTCAGGTGTCGGGTTGCATTGCGATCCGATTAAACGGGAAGTGAGGACGCGCGTATCGCGCAATTCCCACGCTGCCCCCGCAACGGTGATCGAGCCGTACCACGGTCCGCCGCTTCATTTAAGCGGCAACCACTGAGCCCTCGGGCTTGGGAAGGTGACCGTACCCGCCATGCCGCGCATGGCAGCTCGTAAGCCCGGAGACCGGCCTGGCGTCGAACCGCGGTGCGGAGGGCGCCGGGCGGCGCCCGTGTTCAAGCGCGACGGCGAACGCCCCCACCTTCCCACCTCGGCCACTTGTGCGAATCTGCCATGCGGGAGAGCGTGGCGTGGAGAAATGCCGATGACCACCCATGCTTGCAGCACCGTGTTCGCCGCCGGCGCGTTTCTAGCTCTGGCGGCCGGCGCGGGGGCGGCACGAGCCGCCGCCGACGCAGGCACCCCGCTAAACGAAATCATCGTGACCGCGACGCGCGTAGCCGAGCCCCTCGACCAGGCCCTGGAACCGATCCTGGTGATAAACCGGGCCGAACTCGCGAATTCTCTCGACATCGACGTCGGCGACGTGTTGCGCTATCACGCCGGCTTGGATATCGGCCGGAGCGGCGGCGCGGGCCAACCGCTGTCGCTGTTCATCCGCGGCACCGACAGCGACCAGTCGATCGTGATGATAGACGGCGTGCGCATCAATGCCGGCACGCAGGCACTTGCGCCGCTGATGAACATCTCGCCGGAGCTGTTCGATCGAATCGACATCGTCAAGGGCCCGCGCTCGGCTATTTACGGCACCGACGCCATCGGCGGCGTCATCAATCTGCTCACGCGCGCCGACGGCGTCAACGGCGCCGACGCGATGCTCGACTACGGCCGCTACGGCACCGGGGAATTCGCCGTCGATGGAAATTACAGCGCCGGCGGGAGCAGCCTGCAGGCCGC
This sequence comes from Gammaproteobacteria bacterium, assembly GCA_037440085.1. Classification (GTDB taxonomy): domain Bacteria; phylum Pseudomonadota; class Gammaproteobacteria; order Steroidobacterales; family Steroidobacteraceae; genus Bog-1198. The sequence continues at coordinate 6,822 of JBBIUT010000013.1, read as the reverse complement.
GCTGACCGGCCAGCAGACCTCCGGGTTCCCGACCTATGCGGCCGACACGCTCGACAGCGGCTACAAGAATCTGTCGGGCACCGCCGCCGTCACCACGCACGTGGGCGGTATGGAGCTTGGGGCTCGCTACTATCAGGCAACCGGTACGACGCACTACGCCAATGCCGTGTACAACGCCGGCTTCACGGCGTTCCAGTCGTTTACACCTCTTACCGAGAACTTCTCGAACAGCCTGTACGCGATCCATGCGAGCGGCGACCTCACGGATTTCTGGCATACGCGGGTCACCTTGAGCCGGGTCGTCGATGACCTGCGCCAGGAACAGGATGACCCCTACGCCATCGGCAGCATGGGCGACTTCGATTACACCTCGCGCAACACCATCGACCTGCAGAGCGACGTGAAGATTTCCGGTCCCCGGCTCAACCAGACCCTGACCTTCGGTGCGATCCTCTACGAGGAGCGGACGAATTCGTTGATCTACGGCACCGGCTATTCGATCGACACCCACGCGCAGACCTACTATGTGCAGGATCAGATCGAGGCGGGAAAAAGCCGCCTGCTGATCGCCACCGGCGTCGCGCATTACCCGGGGTTCGGGGATCACGCCACCTGGAATGCCGAATATGGCTATGAGCTCACGGCAGGTACGCTGTTGACGATGTCGGCGGGAACCGCGTTCCGCGCCCCTTCGGCGACCGACCGGTTCGGCTACGGCGGCACGCCGAATCTGTTGCCCGAAAGTTCGCACAATTTGGAAATCGGCATCAAGTCCCGCATCGGCGCCTACCAGCAAGTCACGTTCGCCGCATTTCAGGACACGATCGACGATCTGATCGTGTTCGTCCCCAACCCCGCCAACCTGATTTATGGCGGCGCGAACCAAAATGTCGATCGCGCACGCATCCGCGGGCTTGAGGCGAGCTGGGCATGGAGTGCCGATCCGTGGACGGTGCTCGCGGAAGCGAGCCTGCAGGATCCCTTGAACCTCGCCGACAACAGCCAGCTGCTGCGCCGGACCAAGCGCAGCTTCACGCTCGACGGTTCACGCAAGATTGGCCGGGCCGAGCTGGGCGGCGATCTGCTGCTATCGGGTCCCCGATCCGACATCGACGTGGTCAGCGCCGCTCCGGTTCAGGACGGCGGATACCTGTTGGCGGCTGTCTACGGCAAGTTGAATCTCACGCCGGCCTGGTCCGCCACCGCGCGGCTCGACAATGCGTTCAATCGGAATTACCAGCTTGCGAACGGGTACAACACCGCCGGGCGGGCGGCTTCGGTATCCACCCGCTATAGCTTTCGCTGAGCTTGAATTTTTCGCGTGCTCGCGTTGTGCGCTCTGGCGCCGGCGGACCATTTTGCGCCGGCGATGGTCATTGTTCATGATGGTTGTCGCGCACGTTACGCAGCCTCGTGTTCAGAAAATTCGCCGCTCCGATTCCGAAACAGCGAAGCGGCGCGCCTGTACGCTGCCATGTCGCTGCCGGTACACTTTAATTTTCAGGAGTTACCCCGATGCGCGATCCGCGCCACGATATACTCTTCGAGCGGGTCGCCGTCGGTCCGGTCACCGCCCGCAACCGCTTTTATCAGGTGCCGCATTGCAATGGGCTCGGCTATCGTGACCCGAGCGCGCTTGCCGCGATGCGCGGCGTGAAGGCCGAGGGCGGATGGGCCGTGGTCTGCACCGAGCAGACGGAAATTCATCACAGCTCGGACATAACCCCATTCATCGAACTGCGTCTGTGGGACGACCGCGACATTCCCGCGCTCGCGCGCATGGCCGAGTCGATCCATGCGCACGGCAGCCTCGCCGGAATCGAACTCGCGTACAACGGCATGAATGGTCCCAATCATTACGGCCGAGAAGTACCGATGGGTCCGGCGCACCTGCCGGTCGCGACGTTCGCGCACGAGCCGCTGCAAGCGCGGCGCATGAACAAGAGAGACATTGCAAACTTGCGCTGCTGGCATCTGGGTGCCGTGCGGCGCGCGCAACTTGCCGGATTCGATCTGATCTACGTCTACGCGGCCCACTCGCTGAGTTTCCTGTATCACTTTCTGTCGCGCCGCTTCAACGATCGAAGCGACGAATACGGCGGTTCGATAGAGAATCGCGTCCGGCTGCTGCGCGAGGTGACGGAGGATGCGAAGAACGCGGTCGGGGCGAGTTGCGCGGTGCCGATTCGCATTTCCGTGGACGATTTGCGGGGTGAAGCGGGCTTGAGCCGCGCGGAAATCGAGGACATGATCGGCTGCATGGCGGAGATCCCGGATCTATGGGACCTCACCTTGGCCGGATGGGAAAACGACTCGCGCACATCGCGCTTCGCGGACGAGGGGCACGAGGAGGAGTACATTCGCGGCATCAAGCGTTTGACGACCAAACCGGTGGTCGGCGTCGGCCGCTATACCTCGGTCGATCGCATGGTGACCCTGATCCGCGGCGGGATACTGGATTTCATCGGCGCGGCGCGGCCCTCGATCGCCGATCCGTTTCTGCCGAAGAAGATCGAAGAGGGGCGCATCGAAGACATTCGCGAATGCATCGGCTGCAATATTTGCGTCTCGGGCGATTTTACCCAGTCGCCGATTCGCTGCACTCAGAATCCGACCATGGCCGAAGAATGGCGCAAAGGCTGGCATCCCGAACGAGTTTGGCCGAGAGGCTCCGAGCGCGAGGTGCTGATCGTGGGAGCCGGGCCGGCCGGCCTCGAAGCCGCCCACGTGCTGGGCAAGCGCGGCTATGCGGTGACATTGGCCGAGGCGCGGCGCGAACTGGGCGGTCGCGTGCTGGACGAATCGCGCCTGCCGGGGTTGGCCGCCTGGATCCGGGTGCGGGACTATCGCAAAGGGCAAATCGAGCGCATGTCGAACGTGCAGGTATTTCTCGACAATCGCTTGAGCGCCGAGGACGTGCTCGAGTTGAGCAAGCCCAAGGTCGTGATCGCCACCGGTTCGAGCTGGCGTGCCGACGGGGTCGGCCGTTACCACACGCGGCCGATTCCGATCGCAGCAGACGCCGAGGTGCTGACGCCGGATGGTCTCATGGGCGGCCGGCTGCCTCGCGGCAAGCGCATCCTGGTGTGGGACGATGATCACTATTACATGGGCGGCGTGCTTGCCGAGCTGCTGGCCGAGCGCGGCTACGAGACGATTTACATGACGCCGGCCGCCGAGGCCTCGAGCTGGACGCGGGCCACTCTCGAACAACATTTCATTCAGGCGCGCTTGTTGGGCAAGGGCGTGCGCATCCAAGCGTTTCGCGCTCTGCTCGAGGTCAAGGCGGGCAGCGCGCTCACGGCGTGCGTGTTCACCGAGGCGATCGAGGCTGTGGCCGCCGATGCGGTCGTGCTGGTCACGGCAAGACTTCCAGAAGAGTCCCTGGGGCTCGAGCTCGAGCGGCAAGGGGCGGTCTGGGCCGATGCGGGCATCGAGGAAGTCACCGTGATCGGCGATGCGCTGGCGCCGGCGACCATCGCGCATGCGACTTACGCCGGGCGCCGCTATGGCGAAGAATGCGATGCAGAGCCGGCGGCGGCGGGCCCTGTGCCGTTTCGGCGCGAAATCGCCCAGCTGCTGCCGGGTTGAACGCCGAATCGCGGTGCAAGCGAGCGGGCGGCGTGGCAGAGGTTGTGCTTGCCGAAGCCGACCCAAACGGGGCATCCTGCGACACCGATCTTGCCGCTTGGGTTCCGGAGGGTTTCCGATGAGTGAAGTTGAAGCAAAGGCTGTCCGTGGCGGGGCGCGGGCGGCGCGCCGGGCGGCGCGCTCGGCTCCGCTGCCCGACAGTATTCGCCCCGTCCGCCCGGGCATGCAGAGCGGCCGCTACAAGCCCTTGTCCGAGGCCGACGTGCTTCGCATCCATCATGCCGCGCTCGACGTGCTCGAGAACATCGGACTCGCCGACGCCACTCCGAGCGGCATCGAATACATGACCAGGGCGGGTGCCAAGCTCACACCGGAGGGCCGGCTGCTTTTCCCGCGCGCCCTGATCGAGGACACCGTTGCGCGCGCGGCGCGGCACTTCGTGCTGCACGCTCAGGACCCGAAGTACGACATGGAGCCGTGGGGCTCGCGCGTGTATTTCGGCACAGCCGGTGCGGCGGTTCACATCGTCGACGCCAAGACCGGGCTGTATCGCGACTCGACCACCAAAGATCTGTACGACATCGCACGCGTGGTCGACACGCTCGAACACTTGCACTTTTACCAGCGATCGGTGGTCTGCCGCGAGGTCTCGACGCCGATGGAGATGGACACCAATACGGCCTATGCCAGCGTGTCGGGCACCACCAAGCACGTGGGAACCAGCTGGGTGCAGCCGCAGCATGTCGAGGCGAGCCTCGAGATGTTCCATTTGATCGCCGGCGGCGAGGAGAAGTGGCGTGCGCGTCCGTTCGTCAGCCAATCGAATTGCTTCGTCGTGCCGCCGCTTAAATTCGCCTATGACGCCTGCTTGTGTCTCGAGACCGCGGTCCGAGGCGGAATGCCGGTGCTGCTGCTGTCGGCAGGGCAGGCCGGCGCGACGGCGCCCGCCGCGCTCGCCTCGGCGCTGGTGCAGGAGACGGCGGAGTGCCTTGCGGGCCTCGTGTACGTGAATGCCATCAAACCGGGTGCGCCGGCGATCTTCGGCACCTGGTGTTTCGTGTCGGATCTTCGGACCGGCGCGATGTCCGGCGGCAGTCCGGAGCAGGCGCTGTTGTCGGCCGCGAGCGCCCAGATGTCGCGCTTCTATGATCTTACCGGCGGAACGGCTTCCGGCATGAGCGATGCGAAGCTGCCGGATATGCAGGCGGGTTACGAAAAAGCCTACAACCACGCGCTGGTCGGCAACGCCGGGGCGAACTTGATTTACGAGTCGGCAGGCATGCTTGCGAGTCTGTTGGGCTTCTCCATGGAAGGCCTGATCATCGACAACGACGTGATCGGCGCGGTGCAGCGCACGATCAAGGGCATCGACGTCAGCGACGAATCGCTGTCGCTCGAGACGATCCGCAAGGTGTGCATCGAGGGGCCCGGCCACTACTTGGGGTCCGACCAGACTCTGCAGCTGATGCAAAGAGAATACATCTATCCGAGCGTCGGCGATCGCACCAGCCCGAACGAGTGGGTGGAGCAGGGCAGGCCGAGCGTGGTGGAGCGCGCCTCGCGCAAGCTCGAAGCGATACTCGCGACCCACTACCCGTCGCACATCCCGGAATCGGTCGATGCGGCAATCCGCGAACGCCTGCCGATCCGCCTGCCGCGTTCCGCGATGCGTCCCGCGGGCGCGGCTTAACGAACCTCAGGCCGGGAAATCGCCGTCAGAATGCCGGCGAGAATTTGCCTGGGATTCGGCGGGCATCCGGGAACCGCCACATCGACCGGGACCACGTTGGAAACGCGGCCGCAACTCGCGTAGCTTTCGCCGAAAATACCGCCGGTGCAGCCGCAGTCGCCGACGGCGACCACCAACTTCGGATCGGGGGTTGCATCGTAGGCGCGCCGCACCGCGATCTCCATGTTTTTCGAGACCGGCCCGGTGATCAGCAGCAAATCCGCGTGCCGCGGGCTCGCCACGAATCGGATACCCAGCTGTTCGATGTTGTAGAGCGGATTATTGAGAGCGTGAATTTCCAACTCGCAGCCGTTGCAAGATCCTGCATCGACGGCCCTGATGCAAAGCGCGCGGCCCAGCACCTGCAAAATGCGCAATTGCAGCGCTTCGGCGATGCGCAGGTCATCGTCGGGCGAGGGCGGCGGTTCGCTGACGATTCCGGTGCGGGCGATCTGGCGCAGCGTTTTCCACATGGCTATAAATCGTGTCCGCTGTAGGAAAGGTTGAAGGACTTGTTGATCAGCGGAAAGTCCGGAACGATGTTGTCGATGATGGCATGCTCGAGCACCGGCCAGTTCAGCCATGACGGGTCGTGAGGATGGCATCGGCGAATCATTCCGCCGCCGCCCGCTTCGAGCGCAACGAGCACCGGGCCGCGCCAGCCCTCGATCAGACCGATGCCCGCGGCGCCCGGGTTCGGTACCGAGATCGGCGCATGATGCGCACCGGCCGGCATCTTCTGCAGCAATTGCTTCAGCATGCGAGCGGATTCGATCGCGTCATCGAAGCGCACGGCGACCCGGGCCGCGACATCGCCCTCGGTGCGCACGGCTCTCCGTGGCATGAGTCCGCCGTACGGATCGCACGGCATGTCGCAGCGCACATCGAACGGCTGGCCGCTGGCGCGGCCCGCCAATCCGATCAGGCCCAACTGGCGGGCGAGTGCCGGCGTCACCACGCCCGCCCCGGAAAATCGAGCGCGCAAACCGGAGTGTTCGTCGTAGACCGTCCGCAGCCTCCCGATCTCGACCAGGGTGGCATGCACGCATTGCGCCAGCGCCGCCGCCGGCTCCGGCCCAAGATCGACGCGCGTGCCGCCGGGCACCACGAAGTCCATGAGATAGCGCTGCCCGAGGGCTTGTTCGGTGGTGCGCAGCAGTTGTTCCTTGAGCCGGGAGAATTGCGCCAATCCGAAGGCGAATCCGGCATCGTTGCCGATCGCGCCGAGATCGCCCAGATGATTGGCAAGACGCTCGAGTTCCAACGCAAGCGCGCGCAGCGCCGCTGCGCGCGCGGGTGGCCGCGCGCCGGCCATGCCTTCGAGCGCCTGGCAGTAGCTCCAGGAAAAGGCCACGGCCGAATCGCCGGAGACCCGCGCCGCCAATCGCTGGCCATCGAGCAGTGCCAGCTCGGTGAAGCGCCGTTCAATGCCCTTGTGGACGTAGCCGAGGCGCTCCTCGAGTCTCAAAACCTTTTCGCCGACCACCGAGAAGCGGAAGTGG
>JBBIUT010000012.1:0-57747 GCA_037440085.1 Gammaproteobacteria bacterium | reverse complement strand
GGAGCTGTACGTGCCCGCCGAGCTCGCCTACGGCGCGAGTCCGCGACCGGGAATCCCGGCCAACTCGGTGCTGGTTTTCGAGGTGGAAGTGTTGAGCGCCAAAGCGAATGCCGGAGCCGCCGCGATCGGAGGATCACCGCCGCCGGCGCCGCCCCCGCATAAGCCCGTGGCCCCCACCGCGCAGCCGGCGACGAACTAAATTCCCGAGCGCGCCTAGAAGGTCCAGGTCGCGCTGATCGACACCGCGGCGGGGCTGCCGTAACTCGAGCTGACGCCCTCGTATTCCGCGCGGAACGCGAAATCCTGCCATTTGAATTGCAGCCCGGCGCCGTAAGCGAACTTGTCGTTCGTCTGATTGATGTCGGTGCCGATCGGCACACAGGGAAATAGGCAGGTGCCCGCGCCGGTCGGGTTCACATAGTTGGACTGGTTGGTCTGCAGCCGCGCGACGCCGAGCTTGCCGAAGACGTCGAGATAGGGCAGCGGCAGCGGCAGATACCCCACGCCGTACAATATCGTCGCCTTGGGATGCGAATTGGCGTTGTAATAATAATTATTGTTGTAGTAGCCGTTGTTGCCGTTGGCGCTGCCGAAGTCCATGTATTCGAGCTCGGCCCCCAGGATGGAAATCGGCCGTATGCCCGCCATCACCTTCCACGAAACGACGCTGTTTCCGTAATTGCCGCCATACCCATAACAAGCATACGGACCGCAACCATAGCCATAACCGTTGCCATAGTTGTAATTATTGCCGACGTTGGACGCGCCCACACCGAAACCGACGTAAGCCCCGAGCGGATTGGCGGCCAACGCCGAAGTCGAGGCGCCCAGCGCGGTAATGCTCAATAAGGCCAGTGATTTGCGATTCATCGGCGATCTCCACGACAGCTGCTACAGGTCTTCGGACACGGCTGCCGACAAGGAAGTTCCGATCGAACTGCCAGGCCGCAGCCAGCGTTATACTTTAACTCATGAAAATTCTATGCCTTTGGGTCCTCGTCGGCCTAGCCGCGACAATATGCGGCTGCGGTCAAAAAGGGCCGCTGGTGCTTCCTGATGCAGAGCACCCCCACAAGAAGGTGAAATTTCCGGTCCCGCCCAAATCGCCCCCCTCCTCAGCCCCTGCTGCCGCGCCGGCAGCGCCGCCGGAGTCGGGAACGGGCGCCGATGCGGCCCCGAACTCGAACCCCGCCCCGCCGCAGCCCTCGCCTTGAAGCCATGAACGCACGAAAGCTGCTGTTGGTTGACGGCTCCTCGTACCTTTATCGCGCGTTTCACGCCTTGCCGCCACTCAGTAATTCCCGAGGGGAGCCGACCGGAGCCGTCCTCGGTGTCCTCAACATGCTGAACAAGCTGATCAAGGAGGAGGCGCCGGACCGGGTCGCCGTGGTTTTCGATGCGCCCGGCCGCACGTTTCGAGACGATTTGTTCGAGCAGTACAAAGCCCATCGCGAGCCGATGCCCGATGAGCTGCGATCGCAGGTGCAGCCGCTGTTGGAGGCGGTGCAGGCCATGGGTTTGCCGGTATTGCGCGTCCGCGGCGTCGAGGCGGACGACGTGATCGGTACGCTCGCCGAACAAGGCGCCGCGGCGGGCCACGACGTGCTGATTTCGACCGGCGACAAGGACATGGCGCAGCTGGTCGGCCCGCGAATCACCCTGGTCAACACCATGAGCAACACGCGCCTGGATCGCGCGGGCGTGAAGGCGAAATTCGATGTCTATCCGGAACAGATCATCGACTATCTCGCGCTGGTGGGAGACAGCTCGGACAACATCCCCGGCGTCACCGGCGTCGGACCCAAGACCGCGGCCAAGTGGTTGAATCAATACCAGACATTGGACGCGGTCAGCGCCCATGCCGCCGAAATCACCGGCAAGGCAGGCGAGAATTTGCGCAACGAGCTGCCGGTCCTCGAGTTGTCCCGCAAGCTCGCAACCATCGACAAGTCCCTGACGCTGGAGGTGGGGCCGGATGGCCTGGTTAGCGGCGCGCCGGATCTCAAACGGCTTCGGGATCTGTACACGCGGCTGGAACTGCGCGTCCTGTTGAAGTCGCTGGAGGTCCCGACATCCGCTGCGGCCGAGTCGCCGGCTGCGGTGCCGTCGGCAACCGTCGAGGTACCGGCCGCAGTGCCGACGCTCGCCCCGGCGCAGCCGCGCAACTATCAAAAGATTCTTTCGCAGGCGGACTTCGACGCCTGGCTCCCCAGGCTCGCCGCGGCGCCGCTCGCGTCCTTCGACACCGAGACCGACGGCTTGGACTACATGCGTGCGCGGATCGTGGGGCTTTCCTTCGCGATAAAGCCCGGGGAGGCGGCTTACGTGCCGCTCGGCCATGATTATGCGGGGGCGCCGCAACAGCTCGATCGCGCCCGGGTGCTCGCCGCCCTCAAGCCGTGGATCGAGGACGCGGCGCTTCCCAAGCTTGGCCATCACCTCAAGTTCGACACGCACATCCTGGCGAACTACGGGATCGAGCTGCGCGGACAGCGCTTCGATTCCATGCTCGAGTCGTACGTGCTCAACAGTGTGGCCACCCGCCACGACATGGACTCGACGGCCGAGAAATATCTCGGAATCAAGACCATTCGCTACGAGGATGTCGCCGGCAAAGGCGCGAAGCAAATCACCTTCAATCAAGTCGACGTGGATCGTGCGACGGAATACGCGGCCGAGGACGCGGACGTCACGCTGCGGCTGCACCAGGCGATTTGGCCGCAAATCGAGGCGCTGCCCCGCTTGAAGAATCTCTACGAGACCATCGAACAGCCGCTCGTGGCGGTGCTGTACCGCATGGAACGCACGGGCGTATTGGTGGATCGCGGACTTCTCAAGGCGCAGAGCCACGAACTGTCGGCGCGCATGCTGGAGCTGCAAGCGCAGGCGCACGCCGAAGCGGGTGGGCCGTTCAACGTGGATTCACCCAAACAATTGCAGGAGATACTCTTCGGCAAGCTGGGTTTGCCCGTGCTGCGCAAGACCCCGACGGGCCAGCCGTCGACTGCCGAGGATGTGCTCGAGGAATTGGCCGTCTCGTTCGCCCTTCCGAAACTGATTCTCGAGTATCGGGGCGTCGCCAAACTCAAGTCGACCTATACCGACAAGCTGCCCGAACAAATCGACCAGGCGACCGGGCGCATCCATACGAGCTATCACCAAGGGGTTGCGGCCACCGGCCGCTTGTCGTCGTCCGACCCCAACCTGCAGAACATTCCAATCCGGACTACTGAAGGCCGGCGCATCCGCCAGGCCTTCGTGGCTCCGCCGCGCCATTCGCTGGTGGCGGCGGACTATTCGCAAATCGAGCTGCGCATCATGGCGCACTTGTCGGGCGACGCAACGCTGCTCAAGGCCTTCGCGGAAGATCGCGACGTGCATCAAGCCACCGCGGCGGAAGTGTTCGGCATTCCGCTTGCGCAGGTCAGCTCCGATCAGCGGCGTTCGGCCAAGGCGATCAATTTTGGATTGATCTACGGCATGTCGGCATTCGGTCTCGCACGGCAATTGGGCATCGGCCGCGGCGACGCGCAGCGCTATGTGGACCTTTATTTCGAACGCTATCCCGGCGTCAAACGCTACATGGATGAGACTCGCACTCAGGCGCGCGAGGCCGGATATGTGGAAACCGTGTTTGGCCGGCGGCTGTATCTGCCCGACATCCGGTCCCGCAACCAAGCTCTGCGCCAATACGCGGAACGCAGCGCCATCAATGCGCCCATGCAGGGGACCGCCGCCGATATCATCAAGCGCGCCATGATCGAGGTCGACGGCTGGCTGCAGAACTCGCGTGCTCCGGCGCGGCTCATCATGCAGGTGCATGACGAACTCGTGCTGGAAGTGGCGGACGAGGCGATCGACGACATCGTGCCGAGGGTGCGCGAATCCATGGCGCGCGCGGCGGAACTTGCCGTGCCGCTCAAGGTCGATATTGGCATCGGCCGCAATTGGGACCAAGCGCATTAAAGGCACCGCAATTAAATTGTGAAGATTTCGTTACGCTCGGCAGGCCGGTCAGGCAATGGTCGAGTTGGCCCGCATCCGAAATGGATTGCGGAGGCGCGATGTCGGCATTCGCCGACAAAATAGGTACTTTCCGAGATAGTTCCGGAAGAACAATACGAATATAATTTATATATGGGGCTGGAACTTTTAGCTCTCATCCCCATCTAAGTTTATGAGCGTGAAAACGCTCCCCGCTCTTCTCCCTGAGCGGGCAGACCCGGTTTGTCATCCCCATGCCGGGTTGGTCTGCCTCGGTGGCTGCCTTAAAGGTGCCCACCGGGGCCTTTTTTTGCCCTAGCCGAGCCAGCGCCCCATTACGGAACGCGCCTCTTCCAGTCCCTGGCCCGCATGCGCGGAAATCAATTGCGCCGTCACCGCCGTGTCGCTGCAGGCCGCCTTCGTGTCCTGCAGCACGCGCTGCGAATCCCGCCGGTTCAGCTTATCCGCCTTCGTCAGCAGAATATGGGCTTGCCGATCGCGAGCCAGCACCCATTCGAGCATCGCGGCATCCTGGGCGCCAAGACCGCGGCGGCTATCGACAATGAGCATCAATCCCACCAGCGATTCACGTACGTTGAAGTAATGCTCCATCAACTGCAGCCATCGAGCGCGCACCTTTTCCGGAACCTTGGCGAATCCGTATCCCGGCAGGTCGACCAGACGCCGGTCGGGCGCCAGTTGGAAAAAATTTATCAGCTGGGTCCGTCCCGGTGTGCGGCTCACGCGCGCGAGCCCAGAGCGCTGCGTGATGACATTGATCGCCGTTGATTTGCCGGAATTGGAGCGCCCCGCGAACGCGATCTCACGACCGGTATCGGGCGCAAGCTGGTGTGCCTCAGCCGCGCTCGTCAAGAATTTCACAGTGGGGTAGGTCGACATGGCCGTAAGGACGCAAAATATGGCCTGTAGTGTACAATTTGGAACGGCCGGTTTCGATTAAGGCAGAGTCACCAGCGATATGAAGCGGTTTTGGATTTTGGCGGGGACAATTCTCGGCTCAATCGCCTGCACTGCCGCACTGGCCACCGGCAGCGCCGAAGCCGGCGCCAGCAAGGCGACGGCTTGCCGGGGCTGTCACGGCGCAAACGGCAACAGCACCAATCCCGACTGGCCGAGTCTCGCCGGACTCGGCGCCGACTACATTGTCGAGCAGCTGCAGAATTTCAAGGACGGCAAACGCAGCAGCCCCATCATGATGCCGATGGCGGCGCCGTTGAGTCCGCAGGATATGGCGGATCTGGCGGCTTATTTCGATGGTTTGCCCAATACCGGGCTGGAAGCCGATCCGACCTACTTTCAGGCCGGGGAAAAGCTCTATCGAGGCGGCGACAAGGCCCGCGCCATTCCCGCATGCATGGCATGCCATGGTCCGAACGGGCGCGGCAATGAGCCGGCGAAGTTTCCCTCGCTGCACGGCGAGCACTCCTCATACATCGCGAAGCAACTGAACGACTATGCGTCGGGCGCTCGCCCGCCGGGGCCGGGCGGCATCATGACGGTTGTTGCGAAAAAGCTGACGGCCGACGACATTCGCAATCTCTCCTCGTATGTTCAAGGACTTCGCTGACGATGCACGTTCCAAAAATGGTATTGATCCTGTGTGCGGCGCTGACTCTATGCTCATGCGGCAAGCAGCAAGCGGCGGATGAACGCGCGGCCGGCGCCCTTCCGCCGGTGGCCGAAGCGACGCCGGCGGCGGGCGGGAATCCATCGGCGCAGGCTGAGCAACAATCGGATGCTCAAAAGGCCGCTCAATCCGCCGCCCTTACCCGGCCGAATGAAGACGGCACGGCGCCCCTCGAGGATACGACTGGCGACAGCGGCGCCCGCAATACGATTTTGGCCGCGGTTGCCTCGACGGTGGCGGCGGCCGCACCGGCCGCGGCGGCGGCCAGCCTGACCGCGCCCACGCTGTGGCAGGAAGGCGTCAACTACACGCGGCTCATCCCGGCGCAGCCGACCGCGGTAGCCGCCGGGCAGGTCGAGGTGTTGGAGTTCTTCTGGTACGCGTGCCCCCATTGTTACGCGATCGACCCCTCGGTCGAATCGTGGAAGAAAACAAAGCCGGCGTACATCAGCTTCTCGCGGGTACCCGTGACCTGGAGCGAGGGCCATCGTTCGTTGGCACGCCTGTATTACGCACTGGAGAGTCTCGGCAAGCTCGACCAGCTGCACGGCGAGATATTCAAGGAAATCCACGTCAATGCGAATCCCTTGGTGGCCAGCGATGCGAACGACGTGGCGGCATCGGAGCGGCTGCAAGCCGCGTTCGTCGGGAAATTCGGCATCTCCGAACAAGACTTCAAGAAGGCTTACCATTCGTTTTCCGTGGAGACCGCCCTGCAAAGAGCCGATCAACTGGTGCAACGCTACCGCATCGACGGCGTTCCGACCTTTGTGATCAATGGCAAGTTCGTGGCCGATGTCCGCACTGCGGGGAGCCCGGAGCGCTTGATCTCGCTGGTCGACGATTTGGCCGCTCAAGAGCACAAGCATCAATAGCCGCCTCCGCACTTTGATCGAGTGCGCACTGCGGTGATGGTCACGCACGCAGGCGGTTGTCACTGCGGCCGCGTTCGATTCCAAGTGCTCGCGCCCGCAAGACTCGAAGCGGCCGACTGCAACTGTTCCATATGCAGCATGTTGGGTTATCTGCATTTGATCGTGCCCGCGGATCGCTTCACATTGATCAGCGGCCGGGATGCACTCGCCACCTATACCTTCAACACGCGCGTCGCTCAGCATCACTTTTGCGCCACCTGCGGCATCAAATCCTTTTACGTTCCGCGTTCGCACCCTGACTGCATCAGCGTGAACCTTCGCTGCATCGACGCCGGAACGATCGACTCGGTGACGGTGATCCCGTTCGAAGGGCGCGAGTGGGAGAAGGGGCGCGCCGCCTGGCGCGACGCGGAAAAGCCGGATTGAACCGTGCGCGATTCGCCATGGGTGCGAAGCGGACATAATTCGGGTTCGTGCGATCGTTATGTTGTAACGCGGTGGCGTCGACCGGCGCGAATCGCGAATATGTGACGCATGTCACACGCTTGGCGGACCGGTATGTCGGATGCTGGCATCGTCGCTCGGAACGCGATGCTGCATCCAACACATATGCCCGAATGTCGCCCACCTAAGGAAGCACGGCCGGTCATAAACGAAGCGCGCCGCTTCTATGTCTTCGATCGCCTGCTGATCGGATTGGTGGCGGTCACGCTGGTTCGCGCCGCAGAGGCGCTGGCGGGCGAGCAAGCGTCGGGAGCGGGGCACGCCGGCGCGCTCGAACCCGGCGATGCGCGCCAATCGACGATGCTGCCGGCGGCCGTGTTCGATGCGTCAGGAAAATATTCCATGCCCGGCATGCCCGAGATGAGTGCATTTTCCAAGGAAGAATTTCGGCCGCGCGGACGATCGATTTCCGATTCCGGCGCGCAGGCCGGTCTCGGCGACGACAGGCTGATCAGTGACACCACCGTCTGGCAGCGACTCTCCGAATTCAGGGTCCGCGACCGGGTGCGGGTGATCACCTTGTGGCAGTCGGGCCTGAGCGCTGTTTCCCTGCAGGCTGGCAAGAGGGGCAGCCCGTCGCTTCAATGGACCAGCCGACTGATGAATTCCGGCGAGGCGCACGGGCTGCTCGACCGATGGCTCCCCGCCGATTCTGCCGGCGGGAAGGGCGCGAGCGCCGCCACCGGCGTAGCGCATCCCGTGACGCACTCCGCGAACCCGCCGCCGGGCGCCAGGGGTGAACCAGCCGGCCAAGGCGCGTTCGGCGCCCCGCGGCCGGCGCTGCCTTAGCGAAATTGCGCCCCGGGCAGCACGAAGATTCTTCGCGCAAGCGCAGAGTCGAGCTGAGATTTGGAATAGAATTTCAGCAGCAGATCGGGCTCGAAGAGTTCCGGGGCGCCGCGCGCGAACCCGGTCCAGCCGCCGCCGTCGCCGCGCTCGCACATCAACTGTTGAATCAGGGCAAGGTAGGCCACGGTGATCGTTTCGTGATAACGGTCGGGCTTGCCGAGGGAGCCGGCGTAGTTGCGGATCGTCCGCCGCATGCGCTGCAGGCTTTCGACGAAATCGCTCGACCGCAAGTATAGATACGCCGCGCGCAGGTGACCCGCATGGTTGAACTCTTGTTCCGCAAGCGCACATGCCTCCAGCGCGCCGATGAAATCCGCGTCAATCACGTCTTTTCCCTCATCCGGTGACTGGAGCGCGCGTCGAGGTCGAGTTCATAGATATTCTTGAGTTCCGATATCTTGCGAAGCGTCTGCGCAGTGAACGGGGTCTTGCCGTCAAATGCATGCAGCACCACGCCTTCCAACAGATCCCCCAGCGTCATGTCCTGATACTCTGCCAGCGCCTTCAGGACCTTCAACAGGCGGCGCTCGAGACGCACGCCCGTCTGGACCCGCTTTACTTCGAGGTCCTTGGACTTGGATTTGGACGCAAGCACGGATGTTTTACGCATGGCCTTTGGTACCAATGTACCAGGATACACGAGTTTTATCACCAGGAAGTCCCCTGGGCACCGGGCGCGACCAAGGGGCTTCGGGTGTCGCAAGGCGCCACGCTTGTGCGCGCCGGCGCCGGCGCGCATGCTAGCGCACGCGGCGCGGCTCCGGCGATCAAAGCGCAATCGCGGACCTACTCACAGTCCGCACAAAGGGTAACGCTCAATATGAAAGCGGTCGGTGCAGACGGCAAGGAAACGACCGTTCAGGCCACGTATCAATTGGACGGCAAAACGCTCACGGTGCGCTCCAAGAACCTCAACGCGAAGGGTGAGGATACCTTCGTATTCAACAAGCAATAGGTGAGCCGGAACGGGGCGATCGGAATCCGATCGCCCCGCCTTTGAAACGGAACCGCTCCGCCTCCGATCGGGAAAAGGGGCGCTCGAGATTGCGGACCGCGAAGCCAACTCGTCATAATTCCGGCTAACAGAACGCTCGGCGCGAAGGCCACAAGAAATTGATCACGAATTCACCGGCCTCAAGTTCACCATTCATCGTCGGACTCGCCGGCCATCCGGATTTGGAACCCGCACAAATCGCACCACTGGTCGATTCGGCGGTCGGCTTTCTGCGCGATCTCAAGCAGCATTTGCCCGATACCGACGTCCGCCTGTTGCTTGAGGTTGGCACTTCGCTCAATTTGGCAATCGTGCGCGCCGCCCTGGAACTCGGCATTTTTGTCGATGCGTTGATCGCCAAGCCCGTGCGCCAGCGCGCGAGCGGCGCCGATGAGCCCATGCACATTGGGCGGCCTCATTATCTGCTGGCCGCCGGCGATAACGTTCTGGACGTTCAGCAGTCCATGCCTTCGTCGCTGAAGCGGCAGCTGGAGGACTTCAACGGGTACAATCTTGAGTGCCGGCAAATTGCCGGCGGCGGCCGGACCGAATCCTTGATGCGCCACTTGCCCGCCGAACTGACGGCCGGCGACGCGGCCGCTCTGCAATACATAGACAGTCAGTACGCCAAGGCGGATTCGCTCGCCGGGTACATGCAATGGCGTTCCGACCGGCTGTTCAACATGTTCGGAATCATGGCCTTCATGATGGGCCTCGCCTATCTGATCTACGACAAGATCACCGAATCGAGAATCCTGTTGATCGTCTATATGCTCATCCTGTTCACGGGCTCGGCCGCGTACTATTTCTTTCAGGCCAAGCGCTGGTTCAGCAAGTACCTGTCCACCCGCGTGCTGGCGGAAACTCTGCGGGTGAAGTCTTTTTTTTGGCGCTTGCCGGCGTGGATCGCCGCATGCCTACCAGGGCACTGACCGAACTCACGGGACTCGACAGATTCCGCGGTTTTAGCTGGATCCGTTTCGCACTCGACTCGATCGAACCGGTGGCGGCCGAGACCGTCCATACGACAGAGGCGTATACCCGCCGGGCGCGCCTGGTCGATGAGGCCTGGATCGAGGGTCAGTATCGGTATTTTGCGCGTAAAGTCGCAAAGATGGAGCGGGGCCACCACTGGACCAAGCGCTTGAAGGGCGCTGTTTTCGCAGTTGTTCTGGTCGTCACCTCGACCATGTTCATATTCGGTGAGGCGCTGAATCACGTCGATGCGCGCACCGGATTGCCGGTGAAGAACATACTGACTTTTTTTAGCGGCTTCTTTGCGGTGCTGCTTGGCGTTTGGGAACTACGCAGGAATAAGATGGCGACGCATGAATTGCTTTGGCAGCATCGCAGCCAGCTGAGCCGGTTTCAGCGCGCGAGAGCGCAGCTTAAACGCATAACAAGTCGAAGCAGACGGGACGCCCTGCTCACGGAGTTGGGCGAGAACTGCCTGATGGAAATCTATCTTTGGGCCATTCATCGCTATCATCGTGAACACGCGCCACCGGCAGCGCTTTGAGCCGGCACTTCGATGGACGCTCCCACACGGTCTGCGCGGTCGCCCTTCACCGGACCACGGCAGTATCGGTCCCGAGCGCGACATTCGCACAAAGAATGGGTGGCGCGCCCGCCGCGATTCGAACGCGGGACCTTCGGCTTCGGAGGCCGACACTCTATCCAGCTGAGCTACGGGCGCACTGACTCGGGGCCGCGATACTACTCGCCGTCACGCAGCGGAGTCCAGCGGCGCGGACCTTTCTTGAAAACCAAGAAGCCGCTCGTTGACCTCAATCGTTAGCGATGTCTCGGTCGATCATAAATTGCTTCAGCGCCGCGCGCGTTTCCCGCATGGGAATAAAATCCACCATGGTCAGATCGCCCGCCCGGACGTTCAGCGCGAGCTTTTGGCTGGCCGCCATGCGCTTTAGCAGCGCGACATCGATCGAAAAGTATGCTGTCTGACCGACCGGAACGATGGGATGATACGGGCTGCTCGCCGCGACCGGCAGCTCCAGCGCAGTCAGCGTCACCGGCCCATCGTCGAGCTTCAGATTGACGGCGCCGCGAGCGTGGATGTCATCGAGCCGATGACCGCCGACACCTGGTGACACCTCAACCCAGAGCAGGTAGCTGTAATTGCCGCTACGATCCCACTCGATGGGTCCGATATACACAATGCTCGGTTGCTTTTCCGGGACCAGCAGGTCGTATATTCCGGTCTCGATAAACGCCATGGGACGCGCCATCGCCCCCATCGTCATGCCGGTCCTCTGATCGAGCATATCGACCGATTTGACCGGTGATTGGCTGGCACAGCCAGCTAAAAGACAGACGGTCAGCGCGAATTGAACCGAGCGCAGGCGCGCTGATGCACTATCAATGGTCAAAACATCTCACCTATGGACCGCAATAGGGACGCATCGAATCGCAGCCTGGGTGCGAAGTGGTGTTCAGGCCTATAAAAATCGTCATTGGAAACACGGTGCAACCATCGCAGGTCCTCATGACAAGAGAATGTTACGGCATACCCCAAAATGCGAGCTGATCCCCGCGCTGGTTCGGATGCTGCGGCAGGCCAGTATAAGCACGACACAGGGCGCTATGCACGATGGTTGGTGGAGTCGGCCACGCAACCGAAGGAATCGTAGCGGTCGCGACGGGTGCCTCAGGATGCGGCCCCCGAAGCCACTGCCGACACGGATATCAAGAATGAGAAAGCCAGCTTTAAATGGCAGCCCAGGACTTCAATTTGGCTAATAGGCGGAGCGCGTTTCCATTGATTTAACGGCCTTTCATGACCCTGGCGCCTCGGCGGCGGCTCA
Organism: Gammaproteobacteria bacterium; assembly: GCA_037440085.1. Lineage (GTDB taxonomy): Bacteria > Pseudomonadota > Gammaproteobacteria > Steroidobacterales > Steroidobacteraceae > Bog-1198. The sequence goes on along the minus strand of JBBIUT010000012.1, from coordinate 46,071 downwards.
GCAAACCCAGTCCAGCAATTCCGCTCAGCATTAACCATGCGGATGCGGGAAGAGGTACCGGAGGCGGGGGTCCGGAATTCAAGCTGGATGCCACCAGCCAGCTGCCATAGGGACCAACAGCGTTTCCAGAATAGGCACCCACAGAAGCCTGTGCACAGTTAACGCTGGTACACGACCCGAATGCGCCCGCCGCGTTGAATTGGTATGCGATCGTGAATGCATCATAATTTCCGGCGTACACACCGTCGACTTGGGCGTACGAACCATGATAAGCACCGTTGGTGAGGGTTCCGCCGCTCGTTTGGCCAAACGCCGCGACCATGGCGCTTGCCCCGGCGTAACTCCCCGCAGTTGCGACATTAGTAAAGTCAGTGATCCCCGCATCGGCAAGTAACGTAGATACTTGGGAATAGGAGGCGTAAGAAAAGTTTCCGGTCAGGCCGTTCGCAATATCGCTCTGCACGGTCGGGTAAGTTAATCCGAGAGTGTCAGTCGGCTTAACCCAGTAAAGGCCGGTAGTTGTGTCAAGGATGACCGATGAGGCTCCAAGTACACTATAGTTTTCGATAACAAATGCGGCTTTTGCCGAGGGCGGAGCCAGCGCCGACAGCAAGATCGCGACGCAAATCACTGCTAAGCCTAGCGGATTATTCGCGCAAACGCCTATCGGTGATTCTTGTTTGGTCAAAGACTGCTCTTCCGGTGCGTCGCTGCTAGGCATTCGGGTCAACTCTCGGTGCCAGAGGCTGAACTTGTAATCTTGCGTCAACCCTGTGACGAATGCGTGACGACGCGGGTCCGCCGGTGTCAGATCCGCAATGCGGCGGTTGCTCATCACTGCAGCGCCGCTCCAACAATGCCCGATAAATTGCTTTCCGGACCACCGCTGACATAGGCCGTCACGGCGAAATACATCATCCCCGGCATTAGGTCGGGGACCACGTAACTCGAAACGGTAGGATCAGGAACATCGATACTGGAGGTCAAAGCAACCGGGCTCGGACCGAAGTAAATCTTGTATCCACCCAAATTCGTCAGCTGCATTCCGGTGGTAGTCAACGTCACCGGTGACCAAGAAACAGTTGCCGATACAAGTTGTGGGGACGATGCGGGAACGGTTCCCGCCGCCGTACCGTCGGAGATCCAGTTCTGGTAGCCACCCGACGTGTCATTGGCAAGTATGTGAAGCCGACCGTTTATCACGCTCATTTGCAGCGGTATGGAGCCGCCCAGATTGAACACCGGGATGGTCCCGGCGGCGGTGCCGTCAGACCGCCATAACGCAGGGGGTCCAGCGCCGTTACTTGCGAAGAAATAGAGATAGCCGTTGTAGCCGGTGAGTTGTTGCGGCAACGAACTTGCGGGACCCGGACTTATATCCGACACCAGACGGGTGCCTGCCGCTGAACCGTCGCTGCACCAAAGTTCGATCCCGCTTACGCCATTGTCTGCGGCAAAGAATAACAGCCCGTTTACCACGGCCAGATAATCGGGATTCGACCCAGACGGTCCGGGTGCGATGTCCGATACCAGGTAGGTACCCCCTGCCGTTCCGTCGGAAGCCCAGAGCTCCGATCCGTGCGTACCATCGTTTGCATTGAAGAAAACCTTGCCGTACGCAGCTGTAAGATCCGTGGGAAATGATCCGTTCGTGCCGGGCCAAATGTCGGCGACCAGATAGGTGCCGGTGGCGGTGCCGTCGGAGCGCCACAATTCCACGCCGTGCAGCGCGTCGGAAGCCGCGAACAATTCCACTGTCCCCACCCACGCAACGTCCATCAAATTGTATGGCACGAAAGGTACGCTTTGCCCATGAGCGAAGACCGATGCCAATAGCATCGGCGCCATCCGGGTGGCCGTCGTTGCAAGCGTCTTCAGCACGCGGCTCAAATCCATCATCGGTCCTTTCAGAATTTCATTGGAATCCCGGGTGTCATTGAGCGGGTTTAATCTTACATTCGCGTTACGTCGCAGATAGACGACAAAAGGTCACGCAACCAGCATTGCGCGGCTAGCTCAAGAACGCGTGCAAACGCACTACATCTGTAGACGCTGCAGATGCGTCATCGCCCGAGTGAAATCGAGAGTCACCCTTGTCGTCAATGACGCAATTTGCCGGCGTCGTGGCAAAAAGCTAAATCGCGGGTCAAAGTTACGCCCCAAGAGGCCGAAAACTGCTGCGACACCAAGAAATCTTCAACGAATTCAAACACCAACCAATGTGCCGTCATCGATTTCCTGATCATCGACGATGACCAGGACGGCAAGAGTCGGTTGCGCGGGCCGCGCAATGGCAATGGAACATATTGCGTGGCTTCATCCCGGAACCACGAATGTTGAGATCTTCCAGCGTGAGCACGTGTTCTACCGGACTGCTGCGACTCGATAGGCTCCGCCCGACACCCGGAACAGAATCATACCGGTCCGCGACCTCATCGGCGCGCGCCGCGCTCCTCAACCAGCGCCGCGTCCTCGAAAAAATCCACCTCGCCGGTTTCAAGCGAATACTCGGCACCGACCACCAGCAAGCCGTCCTTTTGGATCAACTGCTCGATGATTTCCGAGCCGTGCCGCAGGTGATTCACGGACGCTTTGATATTGGCGCGTACCGCCTGATGAACCAGCGCGTCCAGATCATGCTTCAGATCCGTCGCCAACAGACTTTCCACCGAAGGCCGCACCAGATCCACGATCGAATGCAGGTTGCGTGATTGATTCTCCTTGGGCCGCTGCAGCTGTTCGAGAGTCGCTTGAATGGCGCCGCAATTCGAATGCCCCAGCACGACCACCAGACGCGTCCCGAATTGTTCCGCGGCAAATTCGACGCTGCCGATTTGCGACGGAGCGACGATATTGCCGGCTACGCGGATGACGAACAGATCGCCAAGTCCCTGGTCGAAGACGATCTCGACGGGCACCCTCGAATCGGAACAGCCCAGAATGGCTGCGAACGGTTCTTGGCCCGCGGCCAACTCGATGCGACGCGCCCGGCTCGGCAAGCTGTCACGACTGCGCACATCTGCAACAAACCGGCGATTTCCGTCGCGCAGCAGAGCGAGGGCTTCAGGGCCCGATATCGCCGGTGTGTTACGTTTCTTGACGGCCATCAGGCGCAGCAGAACATCCCTGCGGCGATCAGGAAGAACGTATTCATTCGAGCACTATCTCCGTCCGGACGCTCGGGGCCACGCCGTAAGCGCATCATCTTGATCGAATTGGGCGCAATCTTACTGGAATCCGCAAATGAAAACTCGACGCCGAGATCCTGTGCGCCGGCCGATCCCGCAGCTCGAGTCAAATGATTATCCCGGCCGTCAAAGCTGATTACGCATCCTCGCCTTCAGCAGCGCGCGGCGCTCCAGGCTGGCTCCGGGCCAATATTCGGAGGCCTTGTAGTACTCGGGCACGGCCGGGATGTCCGGCGCAAGCACCACCCACGGCTGCTTCGAGGCGGTGAAGATTTGAATGTCGGGCGGCATGCGTTCCGGCTCGTCGAGCGTTCCCACCCGCACAAAGCGAATGGCATCCCCTGCGCCGGCGTAGCTGCTCCACAGCGCGATGCGGCAGGTCGGGCATCTGGCGATCTTTTGACCCTTGCCGCTCAAGCTCGGCGTCGCGATGGTCATCACTTCACCGGACAACAGCTCGACGCGATCCGATTCGATCATCGCGTTGAGCGCGAACGCCGATCCGGTCTCCCGCTGGCACCAGCGACAATGGCAACAGTGAACAAACAGCGGCCGGCCGCTCATGCGATAGCGCACGTGGCGGCAGGTGCATCCGCCATCGCAATGGGTGCCGTCGGCCGTCATAACTTACCCCCTGCTCAAAAAGGTCGATTAGCGGCCGATTCAGCGTCCCCGGATTTAAACCGAGTCAGGCCGGCGGGTGCGCGGGCTGAGTACCGTGCTGACCGGCCGTGCCACGGCTGCCCCGCAACGAGTCCTACTCGGCGCCGGCGGAAAGCCTGGTTTCGATTTCCTTTAGCCGCTCTTCCATCGCAGCAAGGGCGGCCTGGGTCCGCGCCAGCACTGCTGCCTGAACATCGAATTCATTGCGGCTGACCAGGTCGAGCTTGGCGAGCCTGGCCTGTAGCACCGCCTTGAAATTGCTTTCCAAATCCCTTCCAAAAGTGCGCACCGAGGCGGGCACAGCCTCCGCCAACCGGCGAGCGAGATCATCCAGCCCATTAGCATTCATAACACTCATGATATTTCCTTCCGATAGCGAACCCGCCGCACTCCGATCGCGCAATTTCATCCCAAGGCCGCGCCACGGCGGTGCAAATCCGGTCCCCGAGACGCCTGCAAGGCGCTCGCCCAAGCATATATCCGCACTGGCATGGAAGCTGCATCCGGCAAGCCAATAGTACGCGCAAGCGATATCGGCGGCGGTTCGATTATTCGACGGATGCGGGCATAAATGCATGAAGCTGATCACCGCAGTCATCAGGCCCTTCAAGTTGGACGAAGTGCGGCAGGCGGTGGCGGATATCGGCATCCAAGGTGTAACCGTTACGGAGGTATACGGATATGGGAGGGAGCGCGGGCACACGGAATGGTATCGCGGCGCTTCGGTTCAGATCGATTCGCTGCCGAGGGCGAAAATAGAACTGGCGGTCGATGACTCGATTGCCGAACAGGTGATTGAAGCCGTTTGTAACGTGGCTAGAACGGGGAAAACAGGCGATGGCAAAGTCTGGGTGCTCGAGCTTGAACAGGCGCTGCGCGTGCGCACCGGCGAGACCGGGCCGGAGGCCATTTAGAGCCTCGTCTCGCACCGGCCTCGACCCGTATCCGCATGGCCGCTTTGCATGAGGCAGGTCGATGCCGAGGTCCGGGCGCGGGCCCATGGTTTTGGACGATTTAGGAGCAACTCGCACCGGCAATTCAGCCAACTCCCCCGTCGGTGCGCTGGCCCGTCGGCGCGGTGTCTCAACAGAGCCCGCGCCGTTTTTCTTGGGTTCGCGGCCCTGCGCGAGCCGCCCCTCTCCGGTGTCATGAATCAGAACCACCCATCGGCCGCCGTGCTGTGATGCAGCAATTTTCGTGCATTTTTGGCCGCAAAGCTGCATTCTTGCCCGACAAAACAGGAGCTATCCCCCATGAAAATGGTCGTCGCCATCATTAAACCCTTCAAACTCGATGAGGTGAGATCCGCACTGGCGGAAGTAGGGGTACAGGGCATTACCGTGACAGAGGTCAAGGGCTTTGGCCGGCAAAAGGGTCACACTGAACTTTATCGCGGGGCAGAGTACGTGGTGGATTTTTTGCCCAAGGTCAAGCTTGAATTGGCGGTGAATGAAGATCAAGTCGAACGGGTGGTCGAGGCCATTATCGAAACCGCGCGCACCGGCAAGATCGGCGACGGCAAGATATTCGTCTCGGATCTTGGCCAAGCGGTGCGTATCCGCACCGGAGAGGCGGGATCTCGGGCGCTTTAGCTGTCTAGCGAGGATCTGAAGATGAAACGCGTTCTTTTGTGCACGGCTTTGATGGTCTGGTCCGCGATGGCATCGGCGGTCGTGTACAAGTGGGTCGACGCACAAGGCAAAATCCAGTATGGCGATCGCCCGCCCGACGGCGTGCATGCGGATGTCGTCGAGCTGCTGGGCACGCATGTGGCACACGGCGCCGCTCCGGCGCCAGACCATGCCCCGTCCCCGGCTCCCAGGACGGCCGCGAGTGGCGATCCGGGCGCGCCGGACACCAAGAATGCAGTGGCGCAAGATGTCGCAGAAGCGCGCGAGAAACAATGCGCCGACGCCCAGGATCACTATAAAAAGCTCATCGAGGGCCGGCGGCTGTACAAGACCGGGGCCGACGGCGAACGCCAGTATTTGACCTCCGACGAAATCGATGCCGAGCGCCTCAATGCCAAACGCGACGTCGACGCCATTTGCAATGGCTCCACCTAGCCGGATCGACCAACCCGGGCCACGAGCAGCCGCCTCCCGCGGTTGAAAAGTTCCGCCCGCACTCTGACGGCTTCCCACAAGGCTTGAGCAGCCGTCCGCATTCCACTCCCGCTCCGAATTTTGCCGCGCAGGGCGCAAACCCGTAGGCTACGCGTTCCAACTCAATGTCGTGGAATCCAAACGTATGCAAACGGGCTTCGTCGGACTCGGTGCGATGGGCGCGCACATGGCGCGCAACCTTCACCGCGCGGGAATGCTGATGGGTGTGTGGAATCGCACCGCCGAGAAGGCCACGGCGCTCGCCCAGGAGCTTCACTGCCACGCCTTCTCCAGCCTCGAGGAACTCGCCCACAATTGCGACGCCGTGGTGATATGCGTATCCGCGGACGAGGACCTGAAGGCCGTGATCGCGGGTTTGGAGCCGGGCTTGAATCCACGCATGATCGTCATCGATTGCTCCACCGTCGGCTCGGAGACGGCGCGCGAGATGTATGCCCGGCTCGGTGTCATCGGCGTGGATTTTCTCGATTGCCCGGTGAGCGGCGGCGTCGAGGGTGCCCGAGCGGCCACGCTGGCCATCATGGTGGGCGGCGATGAGGCGGCCTTTGCTCCCGCCTTGCCGATCCTTAAGAAGCTGGGCAAGACCGTCACCTACTTCGGTCCGAGCGGCGCGGGTCAGGCCGCCAAGGCGACCAATCAGATCATGTGCGCCGGCATCATCCAGGCGGTCGGCGAGGCGATGGCGTTCGCGCATGCGGAAGGACTGCCGCTCGATCGACTGATCGAGACGCTCGGCAAGGGAGCGGGCTCGAGTTGGTACTTCGTCAACCGCGCGCCCTTCATGGCGAAAAATGCCTTCCCTGCCGGCTTTCGCGTGCGCTTGCACGAAAAGGACCTGCGGATCTGCCGCGACATGGCGGCGCGACGCGGCGCCCACCTGCCGGTCGTCGACTCGACCCTGCAGCAGTATGCGACGTTGATCGCGCAAGGCTTCGGCGATGAGGACATCTCGGCGATATACCGGCTGAAAACCGCGCTGTTTCCGGCGGTGAAGCCGGAATCCGCGTGAGCGCAACCATCGCAGACCGGGCGCTTCGCATCGCGACCCGAAAGAGCCATCTGGCGCTGTGGCAGGCGGAGCATGTGGCTGCGCTCATGCGCCGGGCGCATCCTGGAATCGGCATCGAACTCCTGCCGATGTCCACCAAGGGCGATCGCATTCAGGATCGCAGCCTGGCGGCGATCGGCGGCAAAGGACTGTTCATTAAAGAGCTGGAAGCGGCGCTCGAGGACGGGCGCGCGGATATGGCCGTGCATTCGATGAAGGACGTGCCCGGCGATCTTCCGAGTGGCCTGATGATTGCCGCTGTGCTGCCGCGCGCCGATGCCCGCGATGCGCTGATTACGAGAGGCCCTCCAAGCCTCGCGGATTTGCCGCAGCGCGCACGGCTTGGCACCTCGAGTCTCAGACGCCAAGCGCAGCTGCTGGCAGCACGTCCGGATCTGCGCATCGAGGCGCTGCGCGGCAACGTCGATACCCGTCTGAGGCGTTTGGATAGCGGCGAGTTGGACGCGATCGTGCTCGCCTGTGCGGGCTTGGAGCGGCTGGGGCTGGAATCGCGCATCGCCGCGCGCCTCGAGTTCGGGGTCTCGTTGCCGGCCGTCGGCCAGGGCGTGATCGGCATCGAATGCCGGACCGGCGACTCCGGAACGCGCGAGGCGCTTCGCGCGCTCAATGACGCCGCCACCCGAACCGCCGTCGATGCGGAACGGGCGTTTGCGCACAGACTCGGCGGCAGCTGCCAGTCTCCAATTGCCGCCCATGCGCAAGTCGAGCGCGAGCTCGTATCGCTCGTGGGTCTGGTGGCGGAGCCCGACGGTTCGCGGCTGCTGCGCGATACGATTACGGGCAGCGCGACAGACGCCCAACTGCTCGGTGAGCAGCTCGCCGAACGGATAATCGCCGCCGGCGCCGGCGAGCTGCTCACGCGCTTGCGTACGGCGTGATGCCATGCTCCCGTTGCACGGAGTGGGAGTCTTGGTCACACGGCCCCGGCAGCAGGCCGCCCCGCTTTGCCGCCTGCTGGAGGCAGGCGGCGCCAATGCCTTTCGATTCCCCGCACTCGACATCAAGCCGCTGACCGAACGGCGCGCCTTGGCGGCGCGGCTGGGTGCGCTCGAGGACTTCAACCTCATCGTATTTTTGAGCGCAAACGCGGTCAGATTCGGCGCCATGCTGCTCGAACAAAAGCGCGATCTGCCGCTCGCGGCCATCGGCCCGGCCACATCGCGCACGCTCAATCAAGCCGGATATCGGGTGGCCGTTCAGCCGGCCGGAGGGTTCGATTCCGAGGCTCTGCTGCGCCATCCAAAATTGGAACATCTGGCAGGTCATCGCATATTGCTGGTCAAAGGCAGCGGCGGCCGCGAAGTCCTGCAAGAGGAGCTCGCGCGGCGCGGTGCGCGGGTGACGGTTGCCGATGTATATCGGCGCGAGCGCGCAAACCCGGGTTCCGGTGAATTGTCGGCATTGGAGGCGCTGTTCGCCGAAGGCGCGATTCAAGTCATCACGGCAACCAGCGCCGAGACCGCGGACAACCTGTTCGAGCTGGCGACGCCCTCTGTGCGCGCCGGGTTCGACTGCGCGAGCTGGGTGGTGCCGAGCGAGCGCGTCGCGGCGCGCCTGCGCGGCCGCGGGGTGTCGGGGCTACTGCTGCTGGCGGACTCGGCAGAAGATCATGACTTGGTGGCGGCCATCGTGCGCTGGCGCGCGAACGAATCGGGTGCATAGTCGAACGAATCGAAGCTCAGGCGCGCAGCCGCGACGCCACGGTGCCCGAACTCGCTGCGCACCGCTTCGATCATCGCCGGCGGCCCGCTCGCATAGATGTCGTAGCGCTCGAGCCGCTCGATGTCGCCGAGTACGCTATCGTGCACCATGCCGCGCCGCCCCTGCCATTGCGCCGACGGCTCCGAAAGAACCGGCAGGTAGCGCAGATCGGCACAGCGTCGCGTCAACTCTTCCAGCGAGGCACGCGCGTAGAGGTCACGCTCGTTGCGCACTCCCCAATAGAGCCGCATCTCGCGGTGCAGACCGTTCTCGATCACATGCCGCAGCATGCTCATCAGCGGAGCCAGGCCCGTGCCGCCGCCGACCAGCAGCATCGGTGCGTCTTCGCCCGAGGACAGCCGCGTGGGTGGCCGATAGATGAAATGACCCAGCGGACCCTCGACCGTCAGCAGCGCGTTCGAGATCTCGCCGATGAACAGCTGCTCCGTGAATTCGCCCCCCGGCGCCCGGCGCACCTGCAATTCGAGCAAACGCGAGTCGTGCGGCGGCGAGGCAATCGAGAAGCTGCGGCGCCGGCCTCCGGACAGCAGAATGTCGATATACTGGCCGGGCTTGAAATCAAAACGTTCCGCTGCGGGCAGGCGCAGGTATAGGGACATCACGTCGTGAGACCATCGCTCGGCACGTTCAATGCGGCAAGGCAGGCGCTTCACCACTGCCAGATCAGCTGCAGTGACCTCGAACGTTTCGAGCGACAGGTCGCTGCGCGCGTGCGCTTGGCAGAGCAGAATCAATCCTTCGGCGGCTTCGGATTCGCTCAGTCCCAGCGGCTTGCCGTTCGGATAGTCCACCTCGCCTTGCAGAAGCCTGGCGCGGCATGCGCCGCAGCTGCCGCTCTTGCAGCTGTGGGGCAGATTGATTCGGGCATCGAGTGCGGCATCGAGCACCGGCCGGTCCGGGCCGGCACTGAAACTACGATGGGATGTGGCTAAGCTGATGCGCACTCTGGAACCCCTAGAACACCTTAGCATGCGGCCGGTCGCGATCGTTGGTTGCGGCTACGTCGGGCTGCGGTTAGCCCGGCGGTGGCGAGATCTCGCGCGGCCGGTCCGCGGCTTCGCCACCCGTGCGCAGAGCCTCGATGACATTGCGGCGGCCGGTGCCGAAGCGGTGCAGCTCGATTTGGACGGTCCGCTCGCGCCTGTGGATTTGGCCGGACATCTGCTCTATTACCTGGTGCCGCCCTCCGGCGATGGCGCTCACGATCGGCGTCTCGAGCGGTTTCTCCATCGGATCAAAGGGCCGGTCGGACGCTTCATTTATGTGAGCACCACGGGCGTCTATGGCGATCGAGCGGGCGCCATGGTGAATGAGGATACGCCGCCGGCGCCGCAGTCCGAACGCGCGGTGCGGCGGCTCGCGGCCGAGAACATGCTGCGCGATTGGGCGGAGTCCCGAGGGATGTCCTGGTGCATCCTGCGCGTTCCGGGTATCTATGGCCCGGGGCGCTTGCCCCTCGAGCGGCTGCGCCGCGGCGAGCCCGCGATCCATCCGCAGGAAGCCGCGCCGAGCAACCGGATTCACGTCGAGGATCTGGCAGCCGCCTGCCTTGCCGCCGGGTGCGCGGCGCGCGCCGACCGGCGCATTTACAATGTCACCGACGGCAGCGACGACAGCCTCACGTCGTATCTGCAGCGCGTGGCCCGCATCGGCAATTTGCCCGAGCCGCCGCTGATTGGCCGCGCCGAGGCCCGCGCCCGCTTCTCGGAAACCTCCTGGTCCTTTCTCGGCGAATCGCGCCGCATCGACAATCGGCGCATGCGCGAAGAACTCGGCGTGGCTCTGGCCTATGAGGATCTCGACGCGGGCATCCGCGCGAGTTTTTGATCTGCGCTTCGCGCGCGCCGCGCCGCTCAGCCGGTCCGTCCGACCGGGGAGTTCATCCGGGCCGACTTCTCTTGCTGTCGAGCCATTCGCCGATGGGCTGCCACTGCTTCCAGTCGGGCCAGGCGAGATACTCGGGCAGCTCCAATATGCCCATCCCGCGCGCGTAGGCCCGCACGTAGTTCTGCGCCTCGCGCAGACAGCCGAGATAGGGGACTTTGAGCTTGGTAAGGTATTGATCGAGTTCCTCGTAGATCAGGGTGTATTCGCGCACGCGGTTGGCGACGACGGCCAGCCGCGCTTGCCTGCGCGATACCTTGCCGATTTCGAGCAACTCCGCCATGAAATGGCCGCAGGCCTTGATGTCGATGGCGGACGGGAGCACCGGAACGATTATGGTCTCGGCGCGACGCACCAGTTCGTTGAGCTCGGTGCCATGCACGCGCGCGGGCGCGTCGATGACCAGGACTTCGGTGTTGCGCGCCACGTTGCGCAGGCCTTCCTCGTAGGCAGCCGCACCGCTGATGGCCGGCAGATCCGCCGGCCGCTGCGCCAGCCAATCGAGGCTCGAACGCTGCGGGTCGTAGTCCGCGAGGCACACCTTCAACCCGTCTCGGGCAAAGAACACCGCAATATTGGTGGCAATCGTGCTCTTGCCGCACCCGCCCTTCGCATTCAAAACCATTACGTGGCGCATAATTCCCTTAAGATCGTTGTGGCCGTTCGCAAGATTATCGCATTGAGCGGTCTTGCGCGCGCGCTCGAACTCGCGACAATCGGATGCATCGGCTATGCTCACATCCATGCGCATCGAGTTTTCGAAGATGCAGGGGTTGGGCAACGATTTTTTCGTGTTCGACGCGCCGGCCGCCGGCACCCCTCTCGACCCGGATACCGTGCGCGCCCTGGCCGATCGGCGCACAGGAGTGGGATTTGACCAGGCGCTGATGCTCGAGGCTCCGCGCGATTCGAATAACCGGGTGTTTTATCGGATATTCAACTCCGACGGCAGCGAGGTGGAGCAATGCGGCAATGGCGCGCGCTGCGTCGCGGCTCTGTTGCATTCGCGGGCACCGCAGCTCGGCCGCGAGCTGGCCATGGAAAGCAAGGGCGGCATCGTGCGCGCGAGCGTGCGCGAGGACGGACAGGTATCGGTGCAGCTCGGCGTGCCGAACTTCGATCCGGCCTCCCTGCCGATGAACGCGCCGGCCGAGGCCCCCGTGTACACGCTGGATGTCGGCGGTGAAACCGTCGAATTCGGCGCCGTGTCGATCGGCAATCCGCATGTGGTGATCTCGGTGCCCGACGTGAAGTCGGCGCCGGTTGCGCGGCTCGGGCCCGCGATCGAACACCACCGGCGCTTTCCCCGGGGCGTCAACGTCGGTTTCATGCAAATTGTGGATCGCGGCCACATTCAACTGCGCGTGTTCGAGCGCGGAGTCGGGGAAACGTTGGCGTGCGGAACCGGTGCATGCGCCGCGGTTGCCGTCGGCCGCAGCCGTGGATTGCTGGACGCGAACGTGCGCGTCGATTTACCCGGCGGCCGGGCCCATGTTTCGTGGCCCGGGTCGGGTCAACCCGTGTGGTTGAGCGGACCGGCAACCACTGTCTTCAGCGGAATGATCGAAATTTAACGAGATGTCATCGGGAGCTCACAAATGACGACGAGTCAGGCACGCGGTATCAAGCACGACACCATCAACGACAACAGCGTCGCGGAGTACTTGCAAACGTATCCGGATTTCTTCGAGCGGAACGGCCCCTTGCTCGCCAAATTGCGCCTGCCGCACTTACGCGAAGCCGGAGCCACGGTGAGTCTGGTCGAACGCCAGGTGGAAGTGCTGCGCGAACGCAATCAGTCGCTCGAACGCAAGTTGAAGGAGCTGGTGGATGTGGCGCGTGCCAACGACGCGCTCGCCGACCGCATTCATCGCTTGAGTCAGCGTCTCATCCAAGCGCACACCTTGCCGGAAACGATCGGCGCGGTCGAAACCAGTTTGCGCGAGGATTTCGATGCGCGCAATTCGGTGCTGGTCCTGTTCCTCGATGCGGCGCGGCCCATGGAGGCGGCGCCCAGCCGTTTCTTGCGAACCGCCAATCTCGCCGATGCGGAGATCAAGACATTCGAATCGTTGTTGCAGACCGGCAAGCCCCGATGCGGCCAGGTACGCGATGCGCAGCGTGATTTCCTCTTCGGCAAGGATTCGGTGGAGGTCGGCTCGGTGGCATTGACGCCCTTGGGCCCGAAGGGGGTGCTCGGAATCCTGGCGATCGGTGCGAGCGACGCGGAGCGATTTCACCCGGGTATGAGCACGGAATTCCTCTCGCGTATCGGCGAACTCGTGACCTACGCGCTGACGCGATCGGCATCCGGGACCGGCAACCGGTGAATGCGGACCAACAGGGCTGGATCGAGCGTTTCGCTTCGCATCTGACGCACGAACGCCGCATGAGCGGACGTACGGTTGCCGCCTACCGGCACGATTTGCTGAGGTTGCGCACTTTTTGCGATGCGCGAAAATTTACGCGCTGGGACACGCTCGATAACGCCGAGCTGCGCACCTTCGCGGCGACCGAGCACGCAAGCGGTGTCGGACCGCGCAGCATCCAGCGGCGTCTTTCCGCGGTCCGCGCATTTTACGAGTTCATGCTGCGCGAGGGGCACTGTGCACGCAATCCGGCCCGGGACGTGCGCGCGCCCAAGACCAAGAAGCGGCTGCCCACCACCCTGGATGCGGACCAGACGGCGCGCCTGCTCGAGTTCAGGGTTTGCGATTCACTGTCGGCGCGCGACAAGGCCATGATGGAATTGTTCTACTCCTCCGGGCTGCGGTTGAGCGAACTGGTCGGCCTCGACATCGGCGCCATCGATCTCGCCGATCGCACGGTGCGGGTGATCGGCAAGGGAAGCAAGACACGCGTCTTGCCTGTCGGCCGATTTGCGATTGACGCTTTGCAAAAATGGCTCATCGAACGCGCCGCCATCGCCGAGGGCGCCGCCTCCGCCAGGCGCGCCGCATCGGCTCACAGCGATCAATTTGCGGTATTCATCGGGCGCTCCGGACGGCGGCTCAGCGTCCGGGCAGTGCAGGTGCGCGTGGGCATGTGGGCGCGCCGCCAGGGCCTCGGAGTGCATGTGCACCCGCATATGCTGCGCCACTCCTTCGCGACTCATCTGCTCGAATCGAGCAGTAATTTGCGTGCAGTCCAGGAACTGTTGGGGCACGCCGACATCAGCACGACCCAGGTCTACACGCATTTGGACTTTCAGCACCTGGCGAAGGTCTATGACGCCACGCATCCGCGCGCGCGGCGTCGGCGCTCCGCTTGAAAGAGCGCCCGCCGGCCCCATATGTCCGGATTCACATGAATCACGATCCAGAGCGGATTTACGGCACCACAATTTTGGCAGTTCGGCGCCATGGTCGTGTTGCGGTCGGCGGCGACGGCCAGGTGACGCTGGGACAAAGCGTGATGAAAGGCAATGCCCGCAAGGTGCGCCGCTTGTACGCCGGCAAGGTGTTGGCGGGCTTTGCAGGCAGCACCGCGGATGCCTTTACGTTGTTCGAGCGCTTCGAGGGCAAGCTCGAGAAATTCGGCAATCTCACCCGCGCGGCGATCGAATTGGCCAAGGACTGGCGAACCGATCGCAGTCTGCGGCGGCTCGAGGCCCTGTTGTGCGTCGCGGACAGCGAGAGCTTTTATGTCATCTCCGGAAACGGCGACGTGATCGAGCCGGAACACGATCTGATCGCCATCGGCTCGGGCGGCAGCTATGCCCAGGCCGCCGCCCACGCGTTCGTGCAGGCCACCGAATTGTCCGCCCGGGAGATCGTCGAGCGCTCGCTCCTCATAGCGGCGGACATCTGCATCTATACCAATCGCAATCTCACCATCGAAGAATTGTAGCGCCCATGTCGCAAATGACTCCGCGTGAAATCGTCGAGGAGCTGGACAAGCACATCATCGGGCAAAAGGCGGCCAAACGTGCGGTCGCCATTGCCTTGCGAAACCGCTGGCGCCGAAGCCAGGTGCAGGAGAATCTGCGCCCGGAAATTACTCCCAAGAACATTCTCATGATCGGCCCCACGGGCGTCGGCAAGACCGAGATCGCTCGGCGGCTGGCGCGGCTCGCCAAGGCGCCGTTCATCAAGGTCGAGGCGACCAAATTCACCGAAGTAGGCTATGTTGGCCGGGAAGTAGACTCGATCGTACGTGATCTTGTCGACATCTCCGTTAAAATGACCAGAGAGGAGGAAATTTCGAAGGTGCGGCATCGGGCTGCGGATGCCGCCGAGGAGCGGGTTCTCGATGTGCTGCTGCCGCGCGCCTCGGGGATGGCTGCGGATCCTGGGCCGCGCGATGGCGATACGCGCCAGCGCTTCAGAAAAATGCTGCGCGAAGGCGAACTCGACGACCGCGAGATCGAGATCGATGTTCGGGCGAGCCCTTTGGGAGTGGAAATCATGGCGCCCCCGGGCATGGAGGAAATGACCCAACAATTGCAGGGCATGTTCCAAAGCTTGGGCCAAAGCCGCACGCGTGCGCGCAAACTGAGAATCAAAGATGCCTTGAAGCTGCTGGTTGACGAAGAGGCATCGAAAATGATCAACGAGGAGGAACTCAAGGTTCGCGCCGTGCACAACGCCGAGCAAAACGGCATTGTTTTCATCGACGAGATCGACAAGATCGCCCGCCGCCAGGAAACCGCCGGAGCGGATGTGTCGCGCGAAGGCGTACAGCGCGACCTGTTGCCGCTGGTCGAGGGCTGCACGGTCAACACCAAGTACGGCACGGTGAAGACCGATCACGTGTTGTTCATCGCATCCGGCGCCTTTCACATGTCGAAGCCTTCGGACCTGATCCCGGAGCTGCAAGGCCGTCTGCCGATTCGCGTCGAGCTCGAACCTCTGGTGGTGCAGGATTTCATACGCATATTGACCGAACCGGATGCCTCGCTCTGCCGCCAATACACCGCGCTGCTGGCCACGGAAGGCGTCGAATTGCGGTTCGAAGACTCCGGGGTGCGGCGTCTGGCCGAGGTGGCCTTCGAGGTGAACGAGAATACCGAGAACATCGGAGCACGCCGCCTGCACACCGTCATGGAGCGGCTGCTGGAAGGGGTATCCTTCGATGCCGCCGATCGCAGCGGCACGTGCACCGTCATCGACCGGGACTACGTCCAAGGCAGCTTGGGCGACCTGGCGCGCGATCAGGATCTATCGCGGTACATTCTGTAGCTGTGGGTTAGGCCGCTTGCGAAACACACCCCTGCCCACGGATATCAAGCTGCGCACTCGGTCGCGCATTCTCTACGTGCGTTTCGACGACGGTTCGAGCTTCGAGCTGCCGTTCGAATACCTGCGGGTATTTTCCCCCTCGGCCGAGATAACCGGCCATGGCGGCGGCGAAGGCATTCTGCAGACCGGCAAGGAAGAGGTGCGTATCAGCGGGATCGAGCCGATCGGCAACTATGCGCTGCGGTTGATCTTCGACGACGGCCACAACACCGGGCTTTATTCGTGGGCGGTGTTGCACCAATTGGGCATGAACCGCGATGCGAACTGGGCGCGATTCCTCGAACGCTGCGCCGAAGCGGGAATCGAGCGCAAACCCGGGCCCCAGGGCGAATCGCGGCCGACTTGAAGGCTCGGGCGCCGCAGTCGGCTACAATGCGGGGGAATGGGGGAGGGGCGCGATGACTGACTCCGACCGCAAGGTAGATTTTGGATTCGAAAAAGTGGCTCCGAAGGAAAAGGCCGCGCGGGTGCGTGCGGTTTTCACATCGGTGGCGGGCAAGTATGACCTCATGAACGACATCATGTCGTTCGGCGCGCATCGGCTGTGGAAGCGATTCGCCTTGTCGCTCACCGACCTGAAGCCCGGACAGTCCGCACTCGACGTCGCCGGCGGTACCGGCGATCTGGCGCTCGGGCTATTGCGCCAGGTCGGCAAGGAGGGCCGGGTGGTGCTTTCGGATATCAATCCCAGCATGCTCGCGGTCGGCCGTGATCGGCTGCTCGACTCGGGCTTCGCCGGCAATGTCGAATGCATCGTGGCCGACGCCGAGCGTCTGCCCTTTGCCGACAACTCGTTCGACTGCGTCACGATCGGTTTTGGACTGCGCAATGTGACCGACAAGGCCGCCGCCCTGGCCTCCATGTACCGGGTGTTGAAATCCGCCGGGCAACTGCTGGTGTTGGAGTTCTCGACGCCGGTGACGCCGGGTCTGAAGCCCTTGTATGACGCTTATTCGTTCGGTGTATTGCCAAAATTGGGCCAACTCGTCGCTCACGACGCCGCCAGCTACCGGTATTTGGCGGAATCGATACGCACCCATCCGGATCAGGAGACGCTGCTCCAGATGCTGCGCAGCGCCGGATTCGCGCTCGTCCGGTACCATAATTTGGCCGGCGGGATCGTCGCCCTGCACCGCGGATATAAAATCTGACATGCCCGCAACTCCGGCATGGCTCGCATCGGTCGAAGCCCTACTCAATAGAAGCATCGGCCACTCGATGCGGGCAGCGGCCGCAGCGCGCCGCTTGAACAACACTTCGTTGCAAATCGACATCGAAGGCGTGTACGCGCTTCGAGCGGCGGTGTCGGCCGAAAGGCTCGCGCTCATGGCGGGCGGCGAAAGCGAAGCCGATGCGGCCATATCCGGATCGCCGTGGGCGCTCTTCGAGCTTCTTGCAGGCGGCGTGAAAAGCACCGGCGGCCCGGATGCCGAGGGCCGCGCGGCGACGCGGATCCGCGGCAACGCGGAGATTGCAAACCGCTACCGGGAGCTGTTCGCATTGGCGCGACCGGACCTCGAGGAGGAGTTATCCCGTTTGACGGGCGATGTGCCGGCGCGGCGGTTGTCGCAGTTCGCGAGGGCGGCCTTCGCATGGGTGCGCAACAGCGGCCGTACGGCCGGGGAAAACATCGCCGAATATCTGCATGAAGAAAGCAGGGATCTGGTCAACAGAGCGGAACTCGAGGAATTTCTGCTGGGCGTCGATCAATCGCGCGAGATGGCCGACCGTATCGACCTCCGCCTCGCGCGCCTCGAGCGGCGGCTCAAAGGCACGGCGTGATGCGGTTGCAGGTCGCCGCCCGGCTGCTGCAAATCCAACGTGCGCTGGTCCGGCACGGCCTGGATGATTTCGTGCGCGCGACGCATTTGTACCGGCCGTTTCGGTTCTTATTTTATCTGTCGCCGTGGACCTGGTTCCAGCGCAGCGAGGGCGCGACGCGCGGCGAGCGCCTTCGTCTCGCGCTCGAGGAACTCGGGCCGATCTTCGTGAAATTCGGCCAGGCGCTGTCCACGCGCCGCGATTTGCTGCCGCTGGACATCGCCGATGAGCTCGCCAAGCTTCAGGATCGCGTGCCGCCTTTTGACGGCTCGATCGCCGTGGCGACCATTGAGCGCACGTTCGGCCGCGCGCTCGCCGACATTTTCACCGACTTCGACCAGACCCCGCTGGCCGCCGCCTCGATCGCACAGGTGCATGCGGCAAGGCTGAAGAGCGGGGAAGAAGTTGTGGTGAAAATATTGCGCCCGGGAATGCATGAATTCATCGAGCTCGATCTCGAGGTATTGGCCGCGCTTGCGGTCCTGGCGAACCGGTATTGGGAGACCGCCCGCCGACTGCGGCCGATCGACGTGGTGCGTGAATATCGAAAGACCATCCTCGACGAGCTCGACCTCATGCGCGAGGCCGGCAACGCCGCCCAGCTGAAGCGCAATTTTTCCGGCTCGCGGCTGCTCTACGTTCCGGTCGTCTACTGGGATTATTGCCGCGTCAACGTCATGGTCATGGAACGCATACACGGCGTCATCGTGAGCCGCGTGGACGAGTTGCGCGCGAGCGGCACCAACATCGCCAAACTGGCGGAAAACGGCGTGGAAATCTTCTTCACGCAGGTGTTCAGGCACAATTTTTTCCACGCCGACATGCATCCCGGAAATATCTTCGTGCAAATCGAGGATCCGGAAAATCCGCGCTATGCCGCTGTCGATTTCGGCATCGTCGGCACCCTGCAGCCTCGCGACCAGCATTATCTCGCGGAAAATTTCATGGCGTTTTTCGACCGCGACTACGCCCGCGTCGCGGCCCTGCACGTCGAGTCGGGCTGGGTCCCCAAGGGAACCCGCATCGACGAGCTCGAAACCGCGGTACGCACCGTTTGCGAACCCATATTCAACAAGCCGCTCAAGGAGATTTCTTTCGCGCAAGTCCTGCTGCGGCTCTTTGAAACCGCGCGCCGCTTCGACATGCAAATTCAGCCGCAGCTGATCCTGCTGCAAAAGACGCTGCTCAACATCGAAGGGCTGGGACGCGAGCTGTACCCGGAACTCGATCTGTGGAAAACGGCGCAGCCGATTCTGCGGCAATGGATGCGCGAGCGCATGAGCCCGCGCGCCGTACTGAAGCGCATGCGCATGCACTTGCCGGACACGGTGGAAGCATTGAAGCAGCTGCCGCAGATATTGCAGACGGCGGTGCGCGAAGCCGCCGAGGGGCGGCTGCGATTGCAGGTCGAAGACCCCGGCGTGGCCGCACTGCGCGGCGAATTGCGGCGCGCGCATTTTCGCCGCGATATTGCCGTCGCAAGCGGCGTCCTGTGGCTGTCCGGCCTGCTTTGGCTGTCCTCGGTCGCTCTGTACCGCTGGCTCGGTTGGGCGCAGATGGGCGCTGCGATCGTGTTGTTCATTTGGTACCGGTCGATGGAACTCAAGGCCGAATGAAAATACGCATCGAGGCCTCGACCAGCTATCGCGGCCGCAATGCGCGGACGAATTGGCCGGTCCTGCTCGGATTCGTCGCCCTTGCCTTTGCGGCCGGCGCTCTCGGCGCGCTCGTCTCGCCCGGCGGCTCGGCCGGAGCGGCGGCGTGGTACGCGGCGCTGTCGAAGCCCGCGTGGGCGCCGCCGAGCCGTTGGTTCGGGCCGGTATGGACCGCGCTGTACCTGCTGATGGGGATCGCCGCGTGGCTGGTCTGGCGCGAGCGATATCATCGCAAGCGTACGGCGGCCCTCTTGGCATACGCGGTCCAGCTCTTGCTCAACGCGCTTTGGGCGCCGGTGTTCTTCGGCGCCAGGAACATCGGCGCCGGCCTGTTCGTCGTGATCGCATTGTGGTTGGCGATTATTTGGACCATACGCAAGTTCCGCCCGGTGCGCCCGCTCGCCGCCGGGCTTTTGATCCCATACGCGTTGTGGGTCGCTGTTGCGATGGCGCTGAATCTGCGCATCTGGCGCCTCAATCCATGAGGGCCGGGGGATCGGCAGCGTGACCACCGCGGCGCCGCGCCGCTTCAATTCTCCGCACCATGCGGCGCCGCGCACGCACTTGCTGTCCAACGGCAACTACTGCGTGATGGTCACCGCCGCCGGCGCCGGCTACAGCCGCTGGCGCGACATCGCCGTGACCCGCTGGCGCGAGGATCCGATCTGCGATCCGTGGGGCTTCTTCGTGCTGCTGCGCGATGTCGCCGGCGGCCAGACATGGTCGGCCGGATACCAACCGCTCGGCTGCGAGCCGGACACCTACCAGGCGGCGTTTTTCGAAGATCGCGCTGAAATCACCCGTACCGACGGTTCGATCCTCACCGCCACCGAAATACTGGTCTCGCCCGAGGACGACGCCGAGGCGCGCCGGGTATGCGTTACCAATCGCGGCGGCGGGGTGCGCGAGATCGAGGTGACGAGCTACGCCGAGGTGGTCTTGGCGAGCGCAGCCTCGGACTCGGCCCACCCGGCATTCTCCAAAATGTTCCTGCAAACGGAGTTCGTCGCGAACGGCGGGGCGCTGTTGGCGACGCGCCGCAGCCGCGAGCCCGACGACCCGCCGCTTTGGATGTTTCACCACTGCGTAGCCGAAGGAGATACGGCCGGCGCATTGCAATTCGAGACCGATCGGGCACGATTTTTGGGAAGGGGACGAGAGCTTCGCGATGCCGCAGGGATCGTGGATGCAGGACCGTTGTCGAACACCTCCGGCACCGTGCTCGATCCGGTGCTCGCGCTGCGGCGCCGAATGCGCATCGCCCCGGGCGAATCCGCGCGCATCGCGTTTTGGAGCGGAATCGCCCCCAGCCGCTCCCAGGCGCTCGCACTGAGCGGCAAGTACCGCGGCATTGCGGCGTTCGACCGTACCAGAGCCCTGGCGGGGGCATATGCTTCGGCGCAGTTGCGCCGTCTGGACATCGATGCCGGGGAAGCGCGGCAATTCCAAAGCATCGCCAGCCGGGTGCTGTATGCCGACTCCTCGCTGCGCGCATCGCGCGAGATCCTGAGCCGCAACACACTGGGTCCGTCGGCGCTGTCCTCGTTCGGCATTTCGGGCGACCTGCCGATCGTGCTGGCGCAGATCGACGCGGAAAGCCAATTGGAACGCATCGAGCAGCTGTTGCGTGCTCACCGCTATTGGCAGGCGAAGCGATTGGCCGTCGATCTGGTCGTGCTCAACGATTGCCCCGGTCCGGTTGCAGCGCAAATGCAGGACAAATTGGCCGCTATGATCGCAGCCGCGCCGTCGCACGGCCGCGACGGCGACGGCGATGACCCGCGCTGCGGCCGGGCATTTCTGCTGGCCGGCGCCGCGATGCCCCCGCCGAACCGCGATCTGCTGCAGACCGCCGCTCGCGCGATCTTCGTTGCGAGCGCCGGCTCCTTGGGCGAACAGTTGGCGCGATTGCGCGACGCGGATACCATCCCGCCGCGCCGGCGGCTGCATCACCCGGAGAGGGGGGCAAGCGCGCACGCGCCCCAAGGCGCTCCGGATCTGGAATTCTTCAACGGCTTCGGCGGCTTCGCGGCTGCGGGGCGCGAGTACGTCACCGTTCTCGAAGCGGGACAATGGACCCCTGCTCCCTGGATCAACGTGATCGCGAATCCGCAATTTGGAACTCTGGCATCGGCGGATGGCGCCGGCAGCACCTGGTCGATCAATGCGCATGAAAATCAGCTGACGCCCTGGTCGAACGATCCGGTGAGCAACGCCCCGGCGGAGGCAGTCTACATCCGCGACGAGGACAGCGGTGATCTGTGGAGCGCGACGCCGTTGCCGATTCGCGAGCCGGCTCACCCGTACGTCATCCGCCACGGCTTTGGGTACAGCCGGTTCGAACATGCCTCGCACGGCATCGGTTCGGAGCTGGTGCAATTCGTGCCTCTGGAGGATCCGCTCAAGATATCGCGCCTGAAAATAGTCAATCGCTCGCGGCAAGCGCGGCGGCTGTCGATCACCTATTACGTCGAGTGGGTGCTCGGGAACCAGCGCAGCCGCAGCGCGCCGTTCATCATCACGGAGCTCGATCCCGGGACATCCGCGCTGCTGGCGCGCAATCCGTGGAGCACGGATTTTCAGGACCGGATCGCCTTCATGGATATGGGCGGACGGCAGCAGTGCTGCACCGGCGATCGCGGCGAGTTCATCGGCCGTCATGGTTCGCTCGCCGAACCGGCGGCGCTATTGGGCCCAGCGGGGCTCTCGAATCGGGTCGGCGGCGGCGCCGATCCCTGCGGCGCAATGCAATGCCGATTCAGCCTGCGGGCCGGCGAGGAAGCCGAATTTGTGCTGGTCCTCGGACAAGAGGCATCGAAGGCCGACGCTCTGGCCCTGATCAAGCGTCAACGCGATATGAATCTCGACGCGGCCTTGCACGCCGTCGCTGATTTTTGGGAACGAACGCTCGGCACCATTCAGGTAAACACGCCCGATCGGTCGATGGATGTGCTGTTGAACGGTTGGTTGCTCTATCAGACTTTGGCGTGCCGATTGTGGGCGCGTACCGCGTTCTACCAGTCGAGCGGCGCTTACGGGTATCGCGATCAGCTGCAGGACGTGATGGCGCTTTGCGTGGCGCGGCCGTCGCTCGCGCGCGAGCACATTCTGCGCGCGGCGTCGCGCCAGTTTACCGCCGGCGACGTCCAGCATTGGTGGCTGCCCGTTTCCGGTCAGGGCATCAAGACCCGCGTATCCGACGACCGCGTCTGGCTGCCGTTCGTCGTCGCGCATTATCTCGAGGTCACCGGGGACCTGGCCGCGCTCGATGAGCGCGTGGGTTTTCTCGAGGGCGGTCCGCTCGCGGCCGGGGAGCGGGAGGTGTTTGCGGCTCCCGCAACCACGGCCGAAGCCGCATCGCTATACGAACATTGCGTTCGAGCACTTGATTCGAGTCTCGCTGTGGGATCCCACGGCCTGCCGCTGTTCGGCGCGGGGGACTGGAACGACGGCATGAATCGAGTGGGCGCGTCGGGCCGGGGCGAAAGCGTGTGGCTGGGGTGGTTCCTGATCACGACGCTGCGCCAGTTTGCGCTGCTCGCCGGCTCACGGGGCGACACCGCCAAGTCGGCCCTATGGCGCGAGCATGCCACCGCCCTGCAGCAAGCCATAGAGCGCGAAGCCTGGGACGGCGCATGGTACCGGCGCGGCTATTTCGACGACGGGACTCCGCTGGGTTCGGTCTCGAACCAAGAGTGCCGCATAGACTCCATCTCACAGTCCTGGGGCGTGATTTCCGGCGCTGCGCAACCGGAGCGGGCGCTGCGCGCGATGTCGGCGGTCGATGCTGATCTCGTCAGCCGCGCCGATGGACTGGTGCGGCTGCTCACCCCGCCGTTCGATCGCAGCGAACCCGATCCGGGCTACATCAGGGCCTATCCGCCCGGATTGCGCGAAAACGGCGGGCAATACACTCACGCGGCCCTGTGGACGGCGCTGGCCTTTGCGCATCTCGGGGACGGCGATCGCGCGGGCGAGATCTGGTCGCTGCTCAACCCCATCAATCATGCGGGCACGCCCGGCCAGGTTCAACGCTACAAGGTCGAGCCCTATGTGGTCTGTGCGGACGTGTATTCGGCGCCCGCGCACCTCGGCAGAGGCGGCTGGACCTGGTACACGGGATCGGCGGGCTGGATGTACCGCACGGCAATCGAAGGCATCCTTGGAATCCACGTGCGCGGAGCCGTGCTGCGCATCAGCCCCTGCATACCCCGTACCTGGCCGGGCTTCGAGGTCCACTACCGATTCGGCTCCTCGAACTACCGGATCGCGGTGCAAAATCCGCGGGGCGTGAACCGCGGCATCGCCCAGGCAACCCTGGATGGACGGACTCTGCCGGGCAGGCCCTGCGAGATCGGACTTCTGGACGACGGAATGCAGCACCAGGTGCGCATCACGCTGGGCTAAAGTCCGCTCGATACGCGAGCGGCCCTCGATTCTACCGGGGCCCGATGTATTGGCGCCTGGCCCGCATTGCGGCAATCCCTCGCACCATGAATGCACGCGCCAGCGGGCCGGCGGGCAGCATCCGAATGAGCCGCCACACGAGCGTCGGGCGCGCGATGAACAACCCGGCGAGTACCGCGCCGGCGGCGCCGAGGCCGCGGCCGCCCAGCAGCGTCCGCATCGTACGGCTGCGCGGAAACGCTCGCGACTCGCGTGCCCCCGGACCGCCTCCGTCAGTGTCATCGGGGGGCGGCTCGAGCAAGCGGCAAATCTCGGCGCGCGACTGCGCAAGCCGCGCCAAGATCTCGTCCCGCGCCTCCTCGCCCTGCGTCAATGGGATTCCTTGCGACCGAGCTGTCTCATCGGCTATCGGTCCTTGTCCGAGAATATCCGTTCAAGAATCACGCGATCCTGCCGCCATTCCTCGCGCACCGACGCCAGGAACGGCGGCCGCTCGCGTGCGTTGCGCGAGCGATACAGCACCGCCGCCACGGCAACGCCCAGGAAGAAGACGCCCATCCCCAGGATGGCGCCCAATCGATGCGGAGTGTCCCAGGTGAGCGCCACGACGGCCGCACACCCCATGAGAGCCGTAAAGAACAGGCTGATGGCGGCCACCACCATTGCGACGATATTCTCCGCCAATTCCCGCCGTGCTCTCGCCAGATCCTGAGCGGCGAGCTCAGCGTAGGCCGCCAGATGACGCAGCAACGCAGGCACCGCCTTCGGAAGGGACCACAGCCAGCGCACGCGAACGATCCTTAGGACCGGCGGGCCACTAAAATGCCGATCACCGCGCCGACCGCGGCGGCAATGCCCACCGCGACCCATGGGCTCTCGCGCACGTAACCGTCCGCACCGCTCATCGCCTGCTGCGCCTGGCCGCGTATCGTATCGGCGCTTCCGGCCAGACCTTCCTTGGCCGCGCTCACCGCCCGAATGACCTTGGCGCGCAGCCGCGCAACATCTTCATCCTTCAAATTCCCTATGCGGGCAACCAGGTCCTCCACGTCCGCAATCAAATTTTTGATTTCGTGCACGGTGCGGTCTTCATCGCGGCCCCGACCGCTCCCCGAAGCGTTCGCCGGATCGGCCGACTCGAATATAGTCTCCATGCAATTCTCCTTTGGCGGACAAGAATCACGCTTGTCGCTGCGGCCTCAACTGCCCGCAGGCCGGCAATCCAGGGTACGCCCCGGACATTCTGACACGAAAACTTGGGGGTGAGGAATCGGCTGCTATGGGCGGGACGCATTCGCATTTGCGTCCCGGTTCGCCAACCGACCCGCGCGCGGGCGCTACCGGGCGCTCGAATTGCGCTCGAATCCGCAACGCCAGCAGCTGGTGAATTGCGGTTCGAGCTGCTCTTGGCATTCATCGCAAATCCAAGGTGATCCCGCCTGAACGGACGACGCGCGCGCCAATACGCTCAACGCGTAGCGCTCGTCGGCATCGGCGACGAACAGCTGCGGCCACGTCTCCATCATCGGCAGATCGCCCATCGCGCCGGCCAGATATTGATTTCGGAGCTCACAACGGATTCCGGCGGTGATCAGCACATTTCGCGCATGGGCGACTTGTATCAGCGATGCGGCCCGGTACACACGCTTCACGCGCCGACCCCTTACGATCGATCTACCGGAGCGAGCCCAAGAAAGCCCGAACGTCCTCGCCCCGCTCCAATGCCTCGACCAAGGCGGAGCCGACCACGACACCGTCGACGTGCGGCGCGAAGCGGGCGACTTGAGCGCGCGAACGGATGCCGAACCCGGCGCACACCGGAACCGTGGAGCAGCTCTTCACCCGGTCCATGTAGGCGAGCACCTCGTCGGGCACCTCAGCCGATCGCCCCATGGACGCCCCGGTGGTGCCGGTCATCGTCACCGCATAGACGAAACCCTGCGCCGCCTGGCAGAGCATCGCGAGGCGCGGCGCCGGCGTAACCGGCGTCACCATCTGCACCAGCGCCAGGCCCTCGCGGTCCAGCGCGAATTTGAGTTCGCCGCTTTCCTCATAGGGCAGATCCGGCACGATGAAACCGGCCACACCGGCCTGGCGTGCGGCGCGCGGCAGCGCCTCGAGCCCGTAAGCGAGCAAGGGATTCAAGTAGCTCATCAACAGGATGGGAGTGTTGCGCGGCTGCGGCAGCGCGGCGACTTCCTGCAATATCCACGGCAGCGTGACGCCATCGGCAAGCGCGACGAAGCTGGCGCGTTGAATCGTGGAGCCATCGGCCATCGGATCGGAAAACGGCACGCCGATCTCCACCACGTCGCAAGCCGCCGCGACCGCCGCCAGGTTCTCGTGGAACTGCCGGCGGCTGGGAAAGCCGGCGGTGAGAAAGCCCACCAGCGCCGGCCGGCCTTGAGCGGCCGCGCTCTGAATCGCTGCGGATATGGCGTCGCGCGGCTGCATACCGGCCTCAGCTCTTGAGCACGGTGCGCTGCAAGATGCTCATGTCCTTGTCGCCGCGCCCCGAGCACCCGATGAGGATTCGCGAACCGGGATGCGACCTGGCGTAGCGGCGAGCCCCGAAGATCGCATGCGCCGTTTCTATGGCCGGCAGAATGCCCTCGCACTTGGCGCATTCCGACAGCGCATCCAGCGCCTCCTCGTCGGTCGCCGATTGGTACGCGACCCGCCCGCTCTGCATGAGAAATGCATGTTCCGGACCGACACCCGAATAGTCGAGTCCGGCCGATACCGAATGCGTTTCGCGTACCTGGCCAAAGGCGTCCTGCAGAATCAGCGTATAGCTCCCCTGCAGCACGCCCGGAGTACCGAAGGTCAAGGAAGCCGCGTTGTCGCCGAGACCGGGGCCGCGGCCGCCCGCTTCCACGCCGAGCAGTTGCACCCCGCCGTCGTCGAGAAACGGATGAAACAGCCCGATCGCGTTGGATCCGCCGCCCACGCAGGCGACCGCCATGTCCGGCAGGCCGCCGGCAAGCTCCAGCATCTGTGCCCGGGCCTCGCGGCCGATCACCGATTGCAGCTCCCGCACCAAGTAAGGATAGGGATGCGGCCCCACCGCCGAGCCCAAAACATAATAGGTGCCGGTGGGGTCGGAAACCCAGTCGCGCAGCGCCTCGTCGATGGCGGCGCGCAAGGTTTGATCGCCGGTGGTCACCGGTACCACGGTGGCGCCCATCAGCTGCATGCGGCCCACGTTGGGAGCTTGTCGCTCGACGTCCACAGCCCCCATGTAGACGACGCAGGGCAATCCCAAGCGCGCCGCCGCCGCGGCGCTCGCCACGCCGTGCTGTCCGGCGCCGGTTTCGGCAATGACGCGCTTGGCGCCGAGGCGCTTCGCGAGCAGCGTCTGCCCCAGCGCGTTGTTGATCTTGTGGGCGCCGGTATGCGCGAGATCCTCGCGCTTCAGCCATATTTCGGCTCCCCAGCGCTTGCTCAAAGTCGGTGCGAAAGAAAGCGCCGTCGGGCGGCCGACCCAGGTCTTCAATTCATGGTTGAACTCGGCTTGAAAGTCCGCGTTGTGCAAGTAGCGGTCGACGCCTGCTTGCAGGCGATCGAGCGCCGGCACGAGTGTTTCGGGAACGTAGCGGCCGCCGAAGGCGCCGTAGCGGCCTTTGACGTCGGGATAGGCGGCGAACCGCGAGGTGCCCGGGATTGCGCCGTCCTCGGCAGCCGAACTCATGGTTCTTGCTCCAGCTGCGCGGCCGCCGCGCGCGCCGCGCGCACGAATTCATGAATCTTGTCGGGGTCTTTGATGCCCGGCACCTCCTCCACGCCGCTGCTCACGTCGACCCCGAACGGCCGCACCACCTGCACGGCCTGCGCGACGTTCTCCGCCGAGAGGCCGCCCGCGAGAATCAACTCGGTCTGCCGCGCGAGCTCGGCCGCTCGCCCCCAGTCCGCGACCTCGCCGATGCCGCTGGAAGGGCCCTCGAACATGATGCGAGGCGGCAACGGGTTCGGCGTCTTGCGGCCGAAACGCACGACCGGCAGCACCTTGATGTGTGAGGGGATCTTCAATTCACGCAGATCCGCGACATCGGTTTGAAAAAAATCGGGCTTGAGAACGCGGCAGATCTCGTCCACCTTCATTTGCAGCGGATGCCTTGCGACCGCAATGCGCAAGATGCCGGGCGGTGCGAGCGCCGCGAGTTGCGCCGCCTGCCCGGGAGTCACCTGCCGCGGGCTGGGCGCGAACACGAAGCCGATCGCATCCACATTGGCAGCCGCGGCGGCGCTGATCGCATCGGCACTGGTTATGCCGCAAATTTTGATCCACATCGGTGTAAGTGTAGCCATTTAGGGCGGCGGTGTGCGTGTCCCGTCGAAGATTTCCTTGAGCAGAGCGGCCGGATCCTCGCAGCTCATCAAGGCCGTGCCGATCAACGCCAGCCGGTAGCCCAGCCGGCGCATTCGTCGTGCGTCCTTCCCTGAGGCCACTCCGCTCTCGGCAACCGCGGGCCAACCGCTCGGCAGCCGCGGCGCCAACTCCGCGAACCGGTTCGGCACCACCTCCAAAGTCTGCAGATCGCGGCAATTGACCCCGATGAGCAATATTTGCCGGGGCGATGATCGCGCCTCGAGCAGTTCGCCGGCCAACTCCAGGTCCGCGGCGTCGAAGGCTTCCAACAATACGAACAAACCGTGCCCGGCCGCCACCTCGAGCAGTTCGGCGATGCGCGCACGAGGCAGCATCCGCAATATGATCAGCACGCCGCCTGCGCCCGCGGCACGAGCCTCCAGTACCTGGTAGGGATCCACGATGAAGTCCTTGCGCATGGCGGGTATGCCCTGGGGCTTGAGCGCCGATGCCGCCTGCTCGAGATGTGCGAGAGATCCGTCGAAGCGCGAAGGTTCGGTCAGCACCGATACCGCGGCCGCACCGCCGCGCGCGTAGGCGGCAACGCGCGCCAGCCGGTCCTGACCGGGATCGCCCAACATGCCCGCGGCGGGGGACCGCAATTTGAGTTCTGCGATGACATCGAAGCCGGCCGGAGACAGGCGCAGCGCCGGACCGGCAGGAACATCACGCGCCCGGCGTTCGAGGGCGCCGAGAGGCTCACGCCGCGCGGCCTGCGCCACGCGCTCCGCGCTCGAACGGGCCATCTCGTTCAAGAAGCCGCTCATGAGCTCGCCGAGGCGGCCGCGAATCGCTGCAATCCCTGCAGCCATTGCCGCGCTCGCCCGCTGTCGATCGCGGCGCCGGCGATCTCAATGCCCGACTCGAGCGAGGCGGCGCGGCCGGCGATGAACAATGCGAGGCCGCACTGCAGGATCAGCGCCGCGCGGTGCGCACCGCGATCGCGCGCCTCGAAGACCGCATGCACGGCGGCGAGGTTTGCCGCGGCGTCGCCGCCCTTCAAATCGGCGGAGCTGCAGCGCGGCAGACCAAAGTCGCGAGGATCCAATTCCCGGCGGCGGATCGTGCCGCGGTTCACGTCGAAAGCGACAAACGGGCCGATCGGGGTCGCTTCATCCCAGCCGGCCGCACCATGTACGACCCAGGCGCGCTCGATTGGCTCCCCGACCAAGGTGTTGGCGATCAGTTCGACCGTGCTCTCGTCGTAGGCGCCGATCAGGCGAAAGCGCGGAGCCGCGGGATTGGTGAGCGGCCCGAGCAAATTGAACACTGTGCGCACCTTGAGCGCCGTTCGGATCGGCGCCAGGGCCTTCATCGCCGGATGAAAATAGGGAGCGAACAAAAAGGTGAAGCCCGTGGCGGCAAAACATTGCGCCGCCAGATGTTCATCGAGCGGCAGGGTGAATCCGAGTTTTTCGATCAAATCCGCGCTGCCGCTGCGACTGGTGATCGAACGGTTGCCGTGTTTGACCACCGGCAGTCCGCAAGCGGCCGCGAGCAGCGCCGCGCCGGTGGATAAATTGAAACTGCCGGAGAAATCGCCGCCCGTGCCCACGATATCGATGGCGTCGGGAACCGGGGGCAAATCAGGCTTGCGTGCCAGTGCGCGCATGGCGCCGGCAAAGCCGCGCAGTTCCCCCGCGCTGACCCCCTTGGCGGTCTGCGCGGCGAGCAGCGCGCCGGCCATGGCGGGCGCGACATCGCCGGTCGCCAGAACCTCGAGCAGCGAGGCCGCCTCGAGTTCGGTGAGATCGCGGCGTTCCAGCAAGTCTTGAAGGGTTTTGCCGAGATCCTGCACGGGCGCTACATCTTCAAGAAATTGCCCATCAAGATCGGCCCTTCCGGCGTAAGCACGCTTTCCGGGTGAAACTGCACTCCTTCGATCGGCAGCGACCGATGGCGCACTCCCATGATCTCGCCCTCGCGGGTGCGCGCCGTGACTTCGAGCACATCGGGAATGCTTTGCGGTTCGGCGATCAGCGAGTGGTAGCGGCCCGCCTGAAAATCCTGCGCCATGCCGCTGAATACGCCCCGGGCATCGTGCTGCACCGGCGATACCTTGCCATGCATGAGGCGGGCGGCGCGCACCACCCTGCCGCCGAACGCCTCCACCATCGCTTGATGACCCAGGCAAACGCCGAAGATCGGTATGCGTCCGGCGAACGCTTGAATCATTGCCATCGACACTCCCGCATCGCGCGGCGTACCCGGCCCCGGCGAAATGACCAGGTGCGTGTGACTCCGGCTCAGGGCCGCATCGACCGTTATCGCATCGTTGCGACGCACGTCGACTTCGGCTCCCAGGACCAGGAAGGCCTGCACCAGGTTGTAAGTGAAGGAGTCGTAATTGTCGATCAGCAATATGTTCGGGCGCACGCTTCTAAAGCCCCTCCGCGGCTATGCCGAGTGCGCGGCGCAGCACCGCACTCTTCGCCAGCAGCTCCTCATACTCGGCCTTCGGCGAGCTGTCGGCGACGATGCCGCCGCCGGCCTGGTAGCTGTAGACGTCGTCGCGAAATACCAGGGTGCGAATGGTGATCGCCTGATCCATGTCGCCGCGCCGGCCGAAATAACCGACCGTGCCGCCGTAGAGTTGCCGGCCCACCGGTTCGAGTTCGTCTATGATTTGCATCGCGCGCACTTTCGGCGCGCCGACCAGCGTACCGGCCGGAAACGTGGCAGCGAATAAGTCGAATGAATCGTAGCCCGGCGCCAAGGTGCCGTTGACGCCGCTGACCATGTGCATGACGTGACTGTAGCGCTCGATGACGCGGTACGGTTGCACGCGCACCGAGCCGGCCGTGGCCACCCTGCCCAGGTCGTTGCGCGCCAAATCGACCAACATAACGTGTTCGGAATTCTCTTTCGGATCGGCCAGCAATTCGGCCTCCAGTGCCGCGTCGAGTGCGCCGTCGGCGCCGCGCGGCCGCGATCCGGCGATGGGGCGCAGCTGCGCCTGGCCGTCGTGCGACTTCACCAAGGCCTCCGGCGAGGAGCCCACCACGGTGATATTGCCCAGTTCGCAAAAGTACATATAGGGCGAAGGATTCAAGAGCCGCAACGCACGATACACCTCGAACGGCGCAAGCTCATGGCGACCCTCGAAGCGCGAAGACAGGACCAACTGATACACATCGCCGGAGGCGATGTATTCCTGCGCGCGCCGTACCCCCGCGGCGTGCGCGGCTTCGCCGAGAGAGGGCGTGGCGGGCGAGAATCGGCCGGGAGCGAGTATGGACGGTACCGCGCCACGCAGCGCCTGCATGACATCGCGCCTCAGCGACTGCCGCTGCGCTTCGCTGCCGTCATGCAGCAGTGCGGCGCTGCGCGTCAAATGATCGAATACCAGCAGAGAACACGGCGCAACGTAATGCGCATGCGGCGTAACGGTCTCATCGAGGCTCCGTCCGGGGAGGCGCTCGAAATAGCGCACGGCATCATAGGCCGTGTAGCCGACCAGGCCGCCCGACAACGGCACACCCGGAATCTCAGGCTTTGGCTGCGGCGCACGCGCCAGCGCGCCGCGCAGCGCGTTCAAGAACTCCGCTCTGTTCTGCGGCCGCGGCATATGCCGATCGCCCACGTACAGGCCCGATGCGTCCAGCCGCACTTCGAGGCAGTCGCCGAAGCCGATGAACGAATAGCGGGCGAGGCGCTCCCCGCCCTCGACGCTCTCGAGCAAAAACCGCGGACGAAACGGTGCGAGCTTCAGATACGCGGACACCGGAGTATCCAGGTCGGCGGCGATGTCAAAAGGTGCTTTCATGACTCCCGGAAGATTGTATGGACAAAAAAAACCCACCCCCGCAGATCAAGGCGGAGATGGGTTCTGGATATCGCTGAATTAACTCAAAAACTTATGCGCCCAGCGCCCACTCCTGCGGGTAGGTGCGCCACCAGCGGTGGGTCAGGATTCTGTTGCTTGCGGCCGACATATCCAATCAGTATCGCCGCCCCGAGCGGGCAGCGTCAAGCTTTGGCGGCAGGGCCGCCCTTCGCGCGCAGCTCCGCCTGGCTTCCACGCGCAGGTTGGGTTTCGAGGGTTTTCTTGAATCGTCGCGTCAGCTCGACGAAACGGGGCGTCAACCCGATGTCTTCGTATACCGGGT
Source organism: Gammaproteobacteria bacterium (assembly GCA_037440085.1). Classification (GTDB taxonomy): domain Bacteria; phylum Pseudomonadota; class Gammaproteobacteria; order Steroidobacterales; family Steroidobacteraceae; genus Bog-1198. The sequence goes on along the minus strand of JBBIUT010000012.1, from coordinate 13,818 downwards.
CGCCGTGATCGTCGCGTGAGATGACCTTGGGGCCGGGTTCATAGGGCATCGCGGCCGCGATTTCATCGAGGCCGGCATGTAACAGGTCGGTGACGATCTCCTCGACGCTGCGGCCCGGAAACAGTTCGGCGAGCGCGTGCAATCGCGCCGCGTCGTCCGTGGTCAGACGAACCGCGTATTCCTTCGCGGTGCGAGCCGGGACCGCGGCCTTTCTCCAATGATCGAGCAGGGGCTTGAATTTCACGACTACTCCGCCATACCGGGGCTACCGGTCGAGTATAAGGGGCGATCAAGGCATACATTATAGACTCGGCTCCCCGGCGTACATGCGCCGCCGGTATCATCTTGCAGCGAGGCAGTCGTGGATATCGAACCCGGCAGTGAACAGCGATACTGGGCGATGGCGGCGCATCTGTGCGGCCTATTGTGGGCCGTGGGCGGCACGGGATTCATTTTCATCCCGTTCGGCGGGCTGGCTTTGTTCACGATGCTGGGGCCCTTGATCATTTGGCGGACCAAGGGGCAGGCGATGCCCTTCGTGGCGGAGCAGGCCAAGGAGGCGCTCAATTTTCAAATCACGGTATTCCTGCTGGCGCTGCTCTGCGCGGTGCTGATGTTTGTCTTGATCGGCTTCGTCCTGCTGTGGGCTTTAGGTCTGGCGGACCTTATCCTGGTGATCATTGCGGCAATTCAGGTGAGTGACGGCAAGGCCTATCGATACCCCATCTGCCTGCGCCTGGTGAAGTAGGCCCCGGCCAAGCAGGCAATGGCTCACCCTTCCGCCAAATCGCCCGCGCTCAACCGGGCGCCGGACAGCGGCGCATTCCAGCGCGGCCTCACCGGCCTGTTCGAATACAGCCGCCGCGCCTTACTGCTCGTCTGGACTACCAACAAGGGCCTTTCGGTCGCTCTCGCCGGACTCACGGTGCTCGCCGGTGTCCTTCCCGCCGGGATCGCCTTTGTGGGCGCGCTGATCGTCGATGCCGTGATCCACGCTGCGAATCTGCATCGCAGTTCCGGCGCAACGGCGCTCGGCGGCGTGGTGGTCTTGGTCGCGCTCGAAGCGCTCCTGGTGGCCGCCACATCCATAGCACAGCGCGGCATTTCGCTGGCGCAATCCCTGCTGCGCGCGCAGCTCGGCCATCGCGTCAACGTCATGATCCTCGAGAAGGCGCTCACCCTCGATCTCGCGCAATTCGAAGACTCCGAGTTCTACGACAAGCTGACCCGTGCGAGGCGCGAAGCCTCCAGCCGCCCATTGAGCCTGGTGATGCGCACATTCGGTCTGCTGCAAAACGCCATTTCGCTGATCTCCTTCGGCGGCCTGCTCGTCCGATTTTCGCCTTGGGCGGTGGTGCTGCTGGTGGCGGCCGGACTGCCCGCCTTCCTCGCCGAGGCGAAATTCTCGGGTGAGGCGTTCCGCCTGTTCGGGTGGCGCGCACCCGAGTCGCGCATGCAGATCTATCTCGAGTCGGTGCTCGCTCGCGAGGACAGCGCCAAAGAGGTGAAGCTGTTCCAGTTGGGGCCGCGCCTGCTGGATCGTTATCGGGACATATTCACGCGGCTGTACCGCGAAGATCGCGACCTCACCGTGCGGCGCGACGCGTGGGGATTCGCCTTGGGGTTGCTCGCCACCGGAGCGCTGTACGGCGGCTATGTGTGGATCGCCGCGGAGACGGTATTGGGCGGCATGACGGTCGGACAGATGACCATGTACCTCATGCTGCTGCGGCAGGGGCAGTCGGCGGTCAGCGCCGCGCTCTCCGCGATCAGCGGTCTGTACGAGGACAATCTGTATCTATCGAACCTGTTTGAATACCTGGAGCAGCCGGCCGGCAGCTCGAGCGGCCGGCTCACGGTGGGGCCGCGGCCCGGCGATGGAATCCGCTTCGAAGGCGTGGAATTCATCTATCCCGATGCGCCTGCCCCGGCCCTGTCGGGCATCGACCTGCACGTGCGGCCGGGCGAAAGTCTGGCCCTGGTCGGGGAGAACGGCTCGGGCAAAACCACGCTGATCAAATTGCTCACCCGGCTTTACCGACCGACCCGCGGCCGGATCCTGCTCGATGGACTCCCTTTGGACGATTGGGACGAAACCACCCTGCGGCAGCGCATCGGCGTGATATTCCAGGATTTTGCCCGCTATCAGATGCTGGTGGGCGAGAATATCGGCGCCGGCGACGTTCGCGCATTCGAGGATGAAGGGCGCTGGCGCAACGCCGCCATGCAGGGATTGGCTGCCGAATTCATCGAGCAGCTGCCTTCCGGCTACCGCACGCAGCTCGGCAAGTGGTTCAAGGACGGCCGCGAATTGTCGGGCGGACAATGGCAAAAGATTGCATTGGCGCGCGCCTTCATGCGCAATGACGCGGATATCCTGGTGCTCGATGAGCCCACCGCGGCGATCGATGCGGGCGCGGAAGCGCAAGTATTCGAGCATTTTCGGGAGCTCACGCGCAATCGCATCGCCATCGTCATCTCGCATCGATTTTCCACCGTGCGCATGACCGATCAAATCCTGGTGCTCGAGGAAGGGCGCATCGTCGAGCGCGGCAGCCACGCATCGCTGATGGCGGCGGACGGCCGTTACGCAAAGCTTTTCACGCTGCAGGCGCGCGGGTATCGTTGAGCCCAATTCGCACGCGGCTCCATCACTTATTGACGGAACTCTCATGCCCTCATTCGACGTGGTTTCCGAAATCGACACTCACGAGCTGACCAACGCCGTTGATCAGGCAAGCCGCGAACTGTCGCAGCGCTTCGACTTCAAGGGCACCGACGCCGCGTTCGAGCTCGAAGCGACCACCGTGACATTAAGCGCTCCGGCGGACTTTCAATTGAAGCAGATGCTGGAAATCCTCAAGCTCAAAGTCGCCAAACGCGGCATCGACGTCGCCTGTCTCGAGGTGAAGGACCCGGTGGTGAACCTCGCGACCGCCAGGCAGCAGGTGATCCTCAAACACGGCATCGACCAGGAAACCGGCAAGAAGGTATCGCGGCTGTTGAAGGACTCGAAGCTCAAGGTGCAGGCGCAGATTCAAGGAGAAAAGGTCCGTGTGACCGGCAAGAAGCGCGACGACCTGCAGGAGGCGATCGCGCTGCTGCGCAAGTCGGCGTTCGACGTCCCGCTGCAATTCAATAATTTTCGCGATTGATGCGCTCCAGCCGCTAGCCTGAGCTATTCATGATCGATAAGAATCTTGATGTACGGAGGCAGGGTCGGAGCAAGCCATGTCCCCGCGCACTTTGTTTCTGATCGGGTTGTACTGCATCGTTTCTGCACGCTGAAGACGCTCGCGGTAAACTTTGCGGCAATCATCTCCCTTTAAATTGCCTGTTTGACGCCGGCGTCAGTTCCGCTCGAAACGAGCGACTGTTTCGACGTGTCCGGTGAATGGGAACAGATTGAATGCGGTGAGCGCCGCGAGGCGCAGCCTGCCGTGTGAAGTCAGGCGCGCGATGTCGTTGAGCAACGACTCGAGCTCGCAGCTGACGTACAATAAGCGTCCGGGCGGATAATCCGCCAGATACCCGCACAGCTCGGTGTCGAGGCCCTTGCGCGGCGGGTCGGCGATCACCACCTCGGCGCCGGAAGCCGCAAAGCGCGCTGCGCCCGCGGGTCCCGGGACCACGGAAATCCTGCCGCGATTCGCCGCATCGAGCTCGGCGAGCCCGAGATCGAGTCCATGAAGCGAATGCAGGCTGAGTTCGTTCATTTGAATCTCGGAAGCCTGCGCCAACAGCGACAAGCCGATGGCGCCGACACCCGCATAGAACTCGGCAACTGCTGCGCCCTCCGGGATTTGCGCGCGGAGGTGCTCGATGATGCTCTGCGCCATCTCGAGATTGCTTTGCCCGAAGGCGCCGGGCGGGTAGTGAACCGCAGCCCCGCCAAAGTGTTCGACCACGCTCGCCGGCCCACACCATTTCTGAAAGTCGGGGCCCAGGATGGTGTTCGAGCGCTCGCACTGGGCGTTGAACCACAGGCTGTGCAGCTCGCCGCCGAGACGCTCAACGATCAGGTCGAAGCAGGCCGCCAGAGGCTCCGCGGTCGCACTGTTGGCGACGATTACCACCTGCGCGCTTTGCGAGCCGCGCTCCACCACTACTTGCAGGTAGCGCGCAACACCGAGATGGGCCTTGTCCGAGTAGCAGCTCACCCGGGTTTCGACCAGGGCGCGCCGCACCACGGAGGCGACGCGGTTGATCAATGGGTGGTGCACAGTGCAGTTGGGTATGTGAACCACGCGGTGGGTGCCCTGCTCGAACAATCCCAACTTGGGCGACCCCATCCGGCCTCGGATGGCGAGCCGCGCACGATGCCGAAACCCGGCGGTTTCCCCCGAAATCACCGGCACCTCGGGTAGGCCATGAATGCGCGCGATTTCATCCAGCGCACCGCGTGCGGCCGAAGCGATGCCGGGTTCCCCAAACCGCGGGCAACCCGGACACGGTGGACGGTGCGGGCACGATGCGGGTGCGTCCGTTGGCTTCGGCATCACGGCGCTCCGGCCCGGCGCCGCCGCAGGATACGGGTAGCAGGCTCCCTTCGTTCAGCCGCGGACCATCGGGGCCGATAGAAGGGCCGGTATCTCACTCGGAAATCTTAAATCGCGGCAGGGGTTCTGGCAGCTCGGCAAGGAAGTACGCGAGCACCGCCATGGTTGCGACCTGGCTCCGAAGATTCTGCGGATCGACCTTGTCGAGGGTGTCCGCGGCAGTGTGGTGATAATCAAAGTAGTGGCGCCCGTCGACCAAGGGCGCAAATCCTGGCACTCCGGCACCCTGCAGGGGTGCAATATCACTGCCGACTTCTTCGTCGCGGAGCCTGAGGACGGTGGCACCGATCGGGCCCAGGGCGTCAATCACCGGCTGCAGCGCCGCCGACGATTCCCTGGTCACCGCCGCATCCAGGCCGAGCGAGCGCCCCGCGCCATCGTCGCTCTCGATGGCTGCCGTCTGCGCATCCATGGAGCCGCCAGCGGAGGCGAGATAGGCCTTGTTGCCGCGGCCGCCGTTCTCTTCGTTGGTCCAGCCAATGAAGCGAATCGTGCGCCGCGGGTGCAGATCCAGCCGCCGCAATATTTCGATTACCGCGGCGGCGCCAATCACGCCAACCCCATCGTCCGTCGCGCCCGTCGCCAGGTCCCAACTGTCCAGGTGCCCCGACACGATCACGTACTCGCCGGGTTTTTCACGTCCGGGCCAATCGGCAATGACGTTGCTGCTGTCGGCATCTGCCAGTGTCCTTGGCGTGAGAAGCAGCTCGATCGTCACGGGGCCGGCGGCAGCCAGACGCGCCACCAGGTCCGCATCCTCCGCCGAAAGCGCGGCCGCCGGGATCGGCGCCTGCTTGTCCTTCCACATCGTGGCGCCCGTGTGCGGCAGGCGGTAATCGGCGCCGCCCACCGAGCGCACCAGTGTTGCCGCCGCACCGAGTGCCGCCGCCGCCGAGGGCCCTTTGAAACGGTACGCGCCGTCCTGCCTATAGGCCTTGCCCGCGTAACCATTGTCCGCCAGGCGTTGATCGAAGCGCGCGTCGAATAGAACGATATTGCCCGGCACATCTGCAGAGCGGCGTTTGAGCTCCGCGAAATCGTGTACGACCACGACACGTGCGGTCAGCCCCTTGGCTTCGGTGGCCGATGAGGAACCGAGTGCCGTCAAATGCAGGCGCTGCGTCACGCCGACCGGTCTTCCCGGGTAATCGACCAGCACCGCCTGCTCTTCGCCGCGCACCCAGTGCGGCACCTTTACCGGCTGCAACGTCACCTGCGCGGAAAGCGAGCGCATCGTGTCCGCCAGCTGGTTTATGGCCGCGGTCAGCTGCACAGAGCCGGACAGGCGCGGCCCGATTTTGTCGGTGAGATCGCCCAGACGCTGCCAGGCCCAATCGCTCGACATGGCGGCATCGCGAATCCGCGCAAGCACCGCGGCCTCGTCTGTCGGGAGTGGCGAGTCCGCGGCGCGCAGTGCCGCTGAATACACCAGCCCCAAGCTGGCCGCAAAGCACAGGATCCCCGCCAACTGTCGCGCCGATCTGTTGAGATTCATAGTGATCTCTCGTGAGGATTCCGCACAACAGCATCCTAACGCAAACACCGCTCCCGTCAGTCGCGTTTCAAGGATCGCACCAGCGGCGCGATCAGGTCGATGGGCAACGGGAACACGATGGTCGAGCTTTTTTCGCTGGAGATGTCGGCGAGCGTCTGCAGATAGCGCAGTTGCAAGGAGGCGGGCTCGGCCGCTAGGAGCTTGGCGGCTTCCGCCAGGCTTTGAGCCGCTTGCTTCTCGCCTTCCGCGTGGATTACCTTTGCGCGCCTGGCGCGCTCGGCCTCGGCCTGTCGGGCCATCGCCCGGATCATGGTCTCATCGAGATCGATATCCTTGATCTCGACATTGCTCACCTTCATGCCCCAGGCCGCCGTATTCGCGTCAAGGACCTGCTGAATGGCGGCATTGAGCTTATCGCGCTGAGCCAGCATCTCGTCCATTTCGTGTTGCCCCGCCACCGAACGCAGCGTCGTCTGTGCGAGCTGACTGGTCGCCTCCCAGGGGTTGGTGACCTGCAGAATGGCCTTTTCCGGATCGACGATACGGAAGTAGACCACGGCGCTGACCTTCACCGAAACGTTGTCCCTGGATATCACATCCTGCTTCGGCACGTTCAGTACGACGGTGCGCAGCTCCACTTTCTTCATCTGCTGAATCGCCGGCAGCACCAACCGCACACCGGGGCCTTTGACACCGGTGAACCGGCCGAGGGTGAACATCACACCACGCTCGTACTCCTTCAAGACGCGAATTGAACTTGCGATCAGCAACAGCAGCATGATGACGATGACGGGCAATGAAAGGCTCATCGGCGACTCCTTCTAGTTCTGTTGTGGTTCCACCCACAGTGTCAGGTCTGCCACTTTGACGATACGGGCCCGTTGACCCGCACGCAGTGGACTTGCGCTGCGGGCGTTCCACAACTCTCCGCCATAGCGCACCACGCACCGATCCTGACAATCGCTGACCGCTTCAACGGTCGCGCCGATCATCGTCTCGACTCCGGCCCCGAGTGGCCGGCGTCGCGCACGCGTCGCCAGCCAGCCGATGGCGAGGACGATGAGTCCGCCGCCCACCGCGATTCCCAGGATCAACGGCAGTGCCACCTGCATTCCCGACACATGATTGTCAAATAGGATGATGGAACCGATGATGAATGCCGCCAGGCCGCCGACGCCCAGGGATCCAAATGCCGGCATGAAGAATTCCGTGACGATCAGGCCGATACCGAGCGCCATGAGCGCGAGACCTGCGTAGTTGACCGCCAGCAATTGCAAGCCGTAGAGCCCCAGCAACAGCGACAGCGCTCCGGCGACACCCGGCAGGACCGCTCCGGGGTTGTAGCCCTCGAGCAGCAAGCCGTAGATGCCGACCAACAGCAGCCCGTAGGCAATGGTCGGATGGGTCAGCACCAGCAGCACGCGCGTGCGCCAGTCAGGCGCAATGCTCCGCACCGCGAGTTCCCGGGTGTCGAGCACCGTCTCCTGATCCGCCGCTTTGACCTTGCGCCCCTGAAGCTGCTGCAATAGATCCGGTACATCCTTCGCGACGATTTCGATCACATGCTGCCCGAGCGCGTCGTTTGCGGATAGACTCGCGGCCCCCCGTACGGCTGCTTCGGCCCACTCGGCATTGCGCCCGCGCAATTGCGCCAGCGCGCGGATGTAGGCGACGGCGTCGTTGACGCCTTTGCGCTCGCTCGCCGAGCCCTGGGGAATCGCCTCCGTGCCCTTCTGCTTCTTGTCGTCGGTGGGGTTGCCGGTCGGCGGCGCCGGCGGTGTGTTTGGTTCACCGCCGATCGCAATCGGCGTCGCTGCGCCCAGATTGGTCGCCGGCGCCATCGCGGCGACGTGGCTGGCGTAAAGAATGTAGGTTCCGGCGCTCGCCGCCCGCGCACCGCTCGGTGCCACGTAGGTCACCACCGGCACCGGCGAGGCCAGTATCGCCTTGATGATATCGCGCATGGAGGTGTCGAGACCCCCGGGCGTATCCATCTCGAGGATCACGACGGCGCTATGTTGGCTGCGCGCTTCCGCGAGCGACTGCTCGACATAGCGACTCATCGCGGGCCCGATCGGCCCGTTGAGTTCGATCAGGGTTGCAAAGCGGCCGGCGGTCGCGAGGGACTCGGTACTTCGACTCGATGACGGACCCGCAATCAGCAGGGCGATCGCAAGCCACTGCGCGATGCGGCGCAGTCCAGTCCGCCTGGAACGAACCTCGCTCAACCGGGCCCCCTTGGCGGTGGCCGAATGTCACCGGCCATGCAATGGTAGCTTGAAGCGGGCCGCGCGCGCTAATTCCTCCCAACCGCCGCAACCACCGTCAATTACCCCGCGTCCCGCCGTTCAGGGGGCCTGCCGGGCCCGCTGCATGCCCTTGGAATATACCACCGTGCCGTCGAGCTTGACGATGATCGCATCGATGTCATCCAGCCGATTGTAGATTTCCATCGCCTTCTCCGGACCTAACACGAACGCGGTCTTGGATAAGCCGTCGGTGCGGGTCGCGTACGGTCCGATGACGGTCGCGCTGCGCACCTTGCTCGCCGAATGGCCGGTGTGCGGGTCGATGATGTGGTGGTAGCGCACTCCCTTTTCTTCGAAAAACCGTTCGTAGTCCCCGGAGGTGGATATCGCGGCGTCGATCAGCGGGATTCGCGCGATCACGTTGCCTTCGCCTTTTCTCGGATCGCGGATACCCACCACCCATGGCTTGCCGAATCGGTCGCCGATGATCCGGCTGTCGCCGCCGGCGCCCACGTAGGCGCGCGTGTAGCCGAGAGATTTCAGCACGTCGATGCCGCGATCCACGGAATAGCCCTTGGCAATGCCGCCGAGATCGATCCGGACTCCTTTCTGCGAGAAATACACCGTCTGATTTTTCGGATCGAGGATCACATGGCGATAGTCGATCGCCGGCAATGCCTTGGCGATTTGCTCCTCGTCCGGGCGTTGGTGTTTGCGAAAGTCATAAAGATAGCCGACGCTCGCATAGGTGATGTCGAAGGCGCCGTCGGTGATGACCGAATACTCCTTGGCGGTCGTCAACAGGTCGAACAGTTCCTTGCTGATGTGCATGGGTCCGTTCGCGGCCTTGTCGTTGACCTGCGATACTTCGCTGGTGGGCTTGTAGGTGCTCATCGAGTCGTCGATATGGCGCATCTCGGCGAGCACGGCATCGATGGCCTGATCCGCCTTCGCCGGATCCTCGGCCCACAATTCCACCGTGATCCGCGTGCCCATGATGCCGTCGTTGACGCGCCGCACCCACTCCGCGTGCGCAGGCACCGCCGCGCACCCCAGCGCACATAGACACAGCCAGATTTTGACGAGCTCTTTCATGGATGAGTAGCCTATCTAACCTCCACCCTATCGTACGCCGCAGCCTATCGCACCCCGCGCGCCCTGCGCCATTGCATCACGGTAAAGCCGCTGCCGATCATTCCGCCCAGGTGCGCGAAGTGCGCCACGCCGGAAAGACTGCCGGTAACTCCCAAAAAGAGCTCGACACCGGCATACAGCGCGGCAAAAAGCCACGCCGGCATCGGGATCGGAGGTATCAGCGGCACGACCTTGCGATTCGGGAACATGAGGGCGTACGCCAGCAGCAGGCCGAAAACCCCGCCCGAAGCGCCGATCGTGGGTGCGGGCACTGCGCCCAGCAACGGCGGCACGATGATCTGGGTCAATCCTGCAGTAACCACCGATGCGAAGTAGCAGGTCGCCAGGCGGCGCGGCCCGACATAGCGTTCGATTTCGGCGCCGAACATCCACAGGCCCAGCATGTTGAATAGCAGATGCGCGAGGTTGCCGGTACTATGCAGGAACGCGTAGGTAACGATCTGCCAGACATGAAAAAAAGATTGTCCGTCGATGGGCTGCACCGGCCACAGCGCGAACAAATCCTCCATCCTGCCGTTCGACGCGCTTTGCAGCACGAACACTATGGCGTTGGCTGCGATCAAAGCTTTGACGGCGGAAATCTTCATGTGTAGCGGTTTATTGTAACGCGATGCGAGCCGTATTCCTGGATTACGACACGGTCTCCAACGGCGACCTGGACCGATCGGTGTTCACGCGGGCGGTGGCGGCGGTCGAGTATTTCGGCACCACCGAACCCGCGCAGATCGGCGAGCGCATCGGTAATGCCGACATTGCGCTGCTCAACAAGGTGAAATTGGCGCGCGCCCAACTTCAAGGAGCGTCCACGCTCAAATTGATCGCCGTGGCCGGCACCGGTACGGACAACGTGGACCTCCTCGCCGCCCGGGAGCGCGGCATCGCCGTCTGCAACGTGCGGGGTTATTGCACGCAATCGGTGGTGCAACATACGTGGTCGATGATCTTGAGCCTCACGCAGCATTTGCCGCAGTTCGCGCGCCTGGCCTTGGACGGATCGTGGGTCAAGAACCAGGAGTCGGCGCTGTTTGCGCACCCCATTCGCGAACTGGCCGGCTGCACGCTGGGAGTGGTGGGATGGGGCGATTTGGGCCGCGGGGTCGCCAAGATTGCGGAAGCATTTGGGATGCAAGTGATCGTCGCCAACCGACCGGGCGGTGCCGCCGAGCCCGGACGAGTGGATCTTGCGAAGCTTTTGCAAACGGCCGACGTGGTATCGCTGCATTGCCCTTTGACGCCGGCGACCCGCGGCATGATCGGTGCGCGCGAATTCGCACTGATGAAGCCCGGGTCATTGCTGATCAATACCGCGCGGGGCGCGCTGGTGGACGGTCTGGCGCTTGCCAGGGCGCTGAAGGAACGGCGCCTCGCCGGCGCCGGAATCGACGTGCTGCCTCAGGAGCCGCCGGTCGACGGCAACCCCCTGCTCGATCCCGACATTCCCAATTTGATCGTCACGCCCCACATCGCATGGGCCGCGCGCGAAGCGCGCCAGCGCTGCCTGGCGGAAATGGCGGCCAATATCGAGGATTTCTTGCGCGGCGGCCGGCGCGGGCGGGTGGTGTAGCCCGCCCGGTAGAAGCGGCTCAGCCCCTGTTTTGCTTCTTTTCGCGTTTCGCGGCGCGCTTTTCCTCCAGCGTCTTGGTCGGCTTCTTCTTCTCTTCCTTCTTTCGATCCATGCCCTTGCCCATGACTGACTCCTCGTGTGTTGACAAAAATTCGATCAGCTCTTCGCCGGCCGCCGGCTCAGCAACTTGCGCCCGACGTGGCGGCCGGCCGGATTTCGCGGCGGCTTGGGCGGCCGTTCGGCAACCTTGCTGATCTTGAGTTCACGGCCCGCCACTCGAACTTTCTGCAGCGCCTTGAACACCTGCTTCGGCATGCCTTCCGGCAAATCGACAAAACTGTGGTCATCGCGAATATCCACGCGCCCGATGTGCACACCATCGATGCCCGCCTCGTTGGCGATCGCACCGACGATGTTGCCCGGCTTGATTCCGTGCGCCGAACCGACTTCGATGCGAAAAGTCTCCATGTGGCCCGCGGCGGCGCGCGCAGCAGATTTCTCTTCCCGACCGGGCGCCCGCAGGCGCTCGGGGCGCGAAGGTTCCGGGTGCGGACGTTCCGCCTGCGGCCGTGAGGCGGCGCGCGGCGCGGGCGGTTCGGCCTGCGCGCGCCCTTCGGCCGCGCGCGCATCCTTGCCCCCCAGCAACAGCGGCGTCGCGCCCTGACCCAGGCTCGCGAGCGCGGCCGCTATGTCGATGAGCGGCAGCCCGGTTTCCGCCTCCAACTGCTCCAATATCGGGCGGAACGCGTTCGCTTCGCCCTTGGCTACGGTCTCCGAGACCCGCAGCTTGAATTTGGCAATGCGCAGCGCGTTGACCGCGTCCACCGACGGCAGATTCATCGGTTCGATGACCTGGCGCGTGGCGCGTTCGATGATGCGCAGCATGTTGCGTTCGCGCGGCGCGATGAAAAGGATGGCTTCGCCCTTGCGTCCGGCTCGCCCGGTTCTTCCGATTCGATGCACGTAGGATTCGGAGTCATACGGCACGTCGTAGTTCACGACGTGGCCGATGCGCTCAACGTCGAGTCCGCGCGCCGCGACGTCGGTGGCGACGAGGATGTCTATTTGTCCGGCTTTCAGGCGCGCAACCGTCCGCTCGCGATCCCTTTGCGGTATGTCGCCGTTGAGCGGCGCCGCGGAAAAGCCGCGCGCCTCGAGCTTTTCGGCGAGTTCGACGGTGGATTGTTTGGTGCGCGTGAACACCAGCATGCCGTCGAAGATTTCGGTTTCCAGGATGCGGGTGAGCGCATCGAGTTTGTGCATGCCGCTGACCTGCCAATAGCGCTGTCGGATGTTGGCCGCGGTGCTGGTCTTGCTCTTGATCGTCACCTCGGCCGGCGTTCGCAGGTGTCTTTGCGCGATGCGGCGAATCGGTGCGGGCAGGGTGGCCGAGAACAAAGCCACCTGACGCTGCGGGGGCGTCTGCTCGAGAATGCTTTCGACAGCGTCCAAAAAGCCCATGCGCAGCATTTCGTCCGCTTCGTCCAACACCAACAGGGTCAGGTTCGCGAGCTTCAAGGTGCCTCGGTTCATGTGATCGATGACGCGCCCCGGCGTCCCCACCACCACATGCACGCCGCGCCGCAGCGCGTTCAATTGCGGTTGATAGCTCTGGCCGCCGTAAATCGGCAGGACGTGAAATCCCTTGAGGTGCGCCGCATAGCGCTGGAAAGCTTCGGCCACCTGCAGGGCAAGCTCGCGGGTGGGCACCAACACCAGAACCTGGGGTTCGCGGCCGGCGAGATCGATGCGCGACAGCGCGGGCAATGCGAACGCGGCCGTCTTCCCCGTGCCGGTCTGCGCCTGGCCGAGCATATCGGCGCCCGACAGCAACACCGGAATCGTGGCGGCCTGGATGGGCGAAGGCGATTCATAGCCGACATCCGCCAGCGCTCGCAGCACCGGTTCGCACAGCGCCAGATCGGCGAAGCTCGGGGGCTGTGGGGATTCGTCCGCTGGGACTGCGGTCATGGGACATGCCTTGGAGGAGTTGCCTCAAGTCTAGCGGTTTGACCGAGTATTGCTACCATGCGCGTCCAGAAGCCACCGAATCTCCAATGCAGGACGATACATCATGGGACGCATATTCGAAGTCAGAAAACACGCCATGTTCGCGCGATGGAACCGGATGGCCAAGCAGTTCACGCGGGTGGCCAAGGACATTGCCATCGCCGTCCACGCGGGCGGCCCGGATCCGGCCTCGAATCCGACGCTGCGGCGGGTGCTGCAGAATGCGCGCGCCGTCAACATGCCGAAGGACAAGACGGATGCGGCGATTCGGCGCGCCGGCGGCAAGGAGGCGGCCAATTATCAGGAAATCCTCTACGAAGGCTACGCACCGCACGGCGTTGCGCTGCTGGTCGAAGCCGCCACCGACAACCCCACGCGCACCGTCGGAAGCCTGCGCAATATCTTTACCAAGAATGGGGGTAATCTCGGCACCACCGGCAGCGTGAGCTTTTTGTTCAAAAAAATGGGGGTATTCCGCCTCGATCCGGCCAGCGTCAAGGACCAGGATGAGCTGGAACTCGACCTCATCGACCACGGCCTCGAGGAGATGGGCGAAAGCACCGGGGACAAGGGCGAACCGCAATTGGTGATCCGCTGCGCGTTCAACGATTTCGGCAAGCTGCAGGAGGCGCTCGAGGCGCGCCACATCACTCCGCTGTCGGCGGAACACGAATACATCTGTTCGGTGCCGACCGAACTGCCCGAAGCGCAGGCCGCGGAGGTCTTGACGCTGATCGACAAGCTCGAGCAGGACGATGACGTCCAGAAGGTGTTTCACACCTTGGC
>JBBIUT010000011.1:0-63817 GCA_037440085.1 Gammaproteobacteria bacterium | reverse complement strand
GGGGCAGCGGAACTCGAACCTGCGCAAGCGCCGGCGAAAGTACAATTCCGGCGAGCAGTACTGGGAAGACACACTTATGCCATGACATGGATCTCTCCTCCAGTAAGCCTAACCCGGAACCAGAAAAAAAGTTGCTACCCCTTGGTCGGCGGGCTGGCATTCCCCATTGGCCACAAAGGCATACCGGCCAAACCACACCCGGCAACCCGGCGCCGGGCAATGCAGCGCCGGCCGCGATAACGGCTGCGGTTGACGCCACTCCGGTGCCCGAGCGTGCGGCACAGCAGTATGCACAAGCTCTGAACCTGATGAGGTCGGGCCGCAGCAGCGACGCGGAACTGGAATTCAAGGAACTCGCGCTGGCCTATCCGGAGTTTGCCGGACCGCAAGTGAATCTCGGTCTGTTATATATGCGCGAATCGCGCAACACCGAAGCCGAGGCGGCTTTCAAGGCAGCACTCGGGCGCAACCCGAATGACGCGATCGCCGAAAATGAGCTCGGCATCGCCGAACGCAAGCTCGGCAAATTCACCGAAGCCGAAGCGGCGTATCGACGCACGATAGCCATCGATCCCACCTATGCCGCGGCGTACCTGAACCTTGGCGTGCTTTACGACCTTTATCTGTCCGAGCCGCAAAAGGCGCTCGAACAATACGAGCACTACCTCGCACTCGCGGGGGAGAACAAACAAGTGGCCGGGTGGGTGATTGAGCTGCGCAAGCGGGTCGGCGCTGCGGTGCCCGCCAGACCGAAGGAGCCTGCATGACCGCGATAATCAAGGGCTATAAATGGATTATCCTGGTTGCGGCGTGGGCCGGAGCAGCCGCGGCCCAGCAAACCCGGCCGACCTCCGGCGCCGCCGGCCCATCGTCGAATGCGGCGCAAGTGGAAGCGGGCGAACCACGCGCCGATGCCATGCCCGCGCTGCAGCCGGCCGAGCCCGCCGCGCCGGCCGCTAAACCGGCCGCCGTCGATCGACTGCAGTTGGGCACGGCAACCGTGACCGGGGACAGGGAACAACCAAAGGTCATGTACATCGTGCCGTGGAAGAAATCGGATATCGGGGACCTGTCGGGCAAGCCCATGAACAGCCTGTTGGACGAGGCGCTGGCGCCGGTGGATCGCGATGAATTCAAACGTGAAGTGCTCTATTACCAGGCCATGAAAGCCGATGCGTCCCAAAATGGTGCACCGCGGCCGCCAGCGAAGCAGGGTGAGAAGTAAGTCATAGCCTATTTTACGGAATCTGGTTCAATCGAAGTCTTATGAAGCGGGTCGGTATCATTTTAGGAGCGCGCAGATGAATTTCACGAGTTCGGTCATCAATTTCTTCAAGGACGGCGGAATGTTCCTGTACCCGCTGGCTTTGATTTTCGTGGTCGGCGTGTCGATTGCCATCGAACGGTATGTGTATCTGACCCGCGAAACCATTCGCAATCGCGCCCTCTGGGACAACCTCGTCCCGGCCATGAGTTCGGGTAATTTCAAGCAGGTGGTGGGATTGACGCAAAATTCAAAAGCGTCCATCGCCACCATATTGAATTATGGGGTGGCCCGAGTCGCCAGCGCGCGCCGCCGCGACGACATCGAGAAGGCCATGGACGAGAGTTTGCTCGAAGTCATTCCGCGCATCGAAAAACGCACCCACTACCTGTCCTCGCTCGCCAACGTCGGCCTGCTCATCGGCTTGCTCGGCACGATCACCGGCCTCATCGGTGCCTTCAGCGCGGTGGCGACGGCGAATCCGGCGGAAAAGGCCAGCTTGCTGGCCGCCGCCATTTCGGTCGCCATGAACAACACGGCGTCGGGCTTGGGCGTCGCCATCACGCTGCTGTTGGCGCACATGTTTCTCGAATCGAAAACCACCTCGCTGATCGACAGCTTGGAGATCGCCTCGGTTAAGTTCCTCAATTCCATCACCGAGCGTCAAGCGCATGAGCCGGCGTCGGCGCCGCAATCACCGGCCGCGCCGCCGCGCGCGCCCGCCGCCGCCCGCGGCACGCTTTAAGGACTGTTGAGGCCGCTCGAGCATTAGGTGCTGAAACCATGAAATCAAAGGCCGCGCGCCTCGTCCGACGCAATCACGCCCGCTACCATCAGGGGCGCGACGATTTGAACATCGTGCCGATGATCGACATGATGGTGATTTTGGTGTTTTTCCTGATCTTCACCGCCGTGTTCTCCAAGACGAATATATTGCAGCTGAATCTTCCGGCCAATAATTCCGCACCGGTCGATTTGCCCAAGGGTCTCAAGCTCGAAGTGATCATCCGGCCCAACGACCTGCTGGTCAACGACCGCAATTCGGGTCCGCTCAAGGTCATCGTAAACACCGCGGGCGGCTATGACTTGGAGAACTTGTCGGTCTTCATGCGCCAGGTCAAATCGCAATTTCCGCAGATGACTGATGCGACGATACTGCCCGGGCAGTCGGTGTCCTACGATACGCTGGTGCAGGTCATGGATGCGGTGCGCATATACCAATTGCCGGTGGCGCCCTTTTCCAAGGCGGAATTGTTTCCCGACATCGCCATCGCGGATGCGCCGACATGACGCCGTACCGAATCAAACGCCACCGCAAGCGCCGGCATGGCGCCAGCCACTTCGCATTGGTCCCGTTCATCGACATGATGACGATCCTGGTGGTGTTCCTGCTCGCGCATACCGCCGAGGTCGATATTTTGCCGAACACCAAGAACATTTCGATTCCCCAGTCGCTGTCCGACCGCAAACCGAGCGCAGCGGTGGTGGTGATGGTGACCAAGGATTCGGTATACGTGGACGGCAATCTGGTGGGATCGGTGGCGGATGTCGCCGCCAATACCGGGCCGGTGTTCGGACCGCTCAAGGCCGCCTTGATGGCGCAGAACAGTCGCATCTTGGGCGGTGCCCGGCAAACCGACATTGCCAAGCGAGAAGTCACCATCATGGGCGACAAGGGGACGCCTTACAGCCTGCTTAAGAAGATCATGTTGACCTGCAGCGATGCCGAGTACGGCAAGGTGTCCTTCGCCGTGATCGAGCGCGAGCGGGCGGCGACTTAAGTCATGACAGCCGCAAATCCCGCGCAACGCTCCCCCGCAACCGCCCTCGCGCCGTACTACCGGCGCTATGATTTGCCATGGTCACCGTCCGAGGAAATGGATCGGCGCTTTCGCGCCATTCTGCGCAATCTCACCATCGCGTTCGCGATCATCGCGGTGCTCATGCCCTTCCTGCCGCGGCACGAGCGGGTCGTGAATACCGACTCGCTGCCCGAAAGAGTCGTGCAGCTGGTGATGGAGCCGCCACCGGCGCCTCCGCCGCCGCCGAAACCCGAGAAACCGCTCGAGAAGGCCGTCCCAAAGCCGACGCCGGTACCGCAGCCGGTGGACCCGCGCGTCAAGGCATCCAAGAGCGGGCTGCTCGCGAGCATGGACGATTTGGCGGCGCTGCGGGACCAGGTCGATCTGGATAAATTCGCCAAGAATCAACCGAAGACCACCGATCCGGGTGATGTGAGCATGGTGCAGCGCTCGATCATCACCTCGAAGGCCGGAGGCACCAGCGGCGGCATCAGCGCGCCCACCAGCAGCGGACTCGCCGCGGGATCCGGATCATTGAACGGAATTCGCACGACGCAAGTGAAGGATCCCGCGCTGGCCTCGGGTAACCCGGGCGCAACGCGCGGCGGAGGCAGCGGCAAGGCCTCGCGCAGCGCCGATGAAATCGCGCTGGTTTTCACCCGGAACAAAGGCGCCATCGACGCCATGTATGCCCGCGCGCTGCGCGACAATCCCGCGCTGCAGGGCAAGGTCGTTGTAGAATTGACCATCGCGCCATCCGGCGACATTACCGCGGCGCGCATCGTGTCGAGCGAGCTCAACGACGCGGAGTTCGAAAGCAAGCTGCTCGCGCGCATACGACTGTTCAAATTCGAGGCGAAGGATGTCGCGACATTGACCGCAACCAAACCCATTGATTTCTTCCCCGCCGGATGAACGTTCAATCTGAAATCGATTTCTTCAGCGACCTGGGCTTGCTCGACAAGGCACGCTTTATCACCCGCTTGATGGCCGAAATCGCCGAAGAGGCCAAGGTTGGAGCGGGCGACGGCCAAGATCTCTCCCGCCTGCGCTTTTCCAATGAGATCGTGCAGCGGTTGGCACGCTTCAGCTACCAGCTGCTGAGCGAGGACTCAGCGCGGCCTGCGGACGACGTGGTGATCAGAATGCTGCTCGGGGCCCGCGCCGACAGGAACGCGCAGCGCATCGTGCAGACCGCCTACCGGCGCGTCCTGACCTCCTACGAGAGCTTCGACACAACGGTGCTGCTGAATCCCCGCTGAGATCGCGGCGCTCCCCCGCGCATTGTATGATGCGGCATCATGTACCGCGAAGACATACGTTTTCCGATCAAGGACACCGAGCTGCGCGAGGATGTGCATGCTCTCGGTGCGATCGTCGGGGAGACGATACGCGATCAGGGCGGCGATAAATTCTTCGGAATCGTGGAGGGAGATCGCCGGGCTGCGATTGCACGGCGCGAAGGCGCGGGCACCGGGGACTCAGAGCTCGCGGACCGGACCGCAGGCCGCGACCCGTTGTCGGCCACGGACCTCACTCGTGCGTTTGCTCTGTGGTTTCAAGCGGTCAATACCGCCGAGAAAGTGCACCGGGTGCGCCGGCGCCGCCAATACCTCAACGACTCGAGCACGACGCAGCCGGGCGGCATCGCGGATTGCATCTCCCGCCTGCAGCGCGACGGGCTGTCTCTCGAACAGACGCTGGCGTTGATCGCATCGATGAGCATCGAGCCGGTGTTCGCGGCGCATCCGACCGAATCGACCCGCCGCACCATTTTGCGCAAGCAGCAACGCATTGCGCAGGATTTGCTGGAACGGCTCAATCCGTCGCTGATACGTTCCGAACTCGATTCGCTGTGGGCGAGGGTGCGGCTGGAGGTTGCCAGTATCTGGCAGACCGAAGAGCATCCGAGGGAGGGCCTGACGGTGGCCGACTATCGGGAACATGTGCTGTTCTACCTGATCGAGATACTTTACCGCGTGGTGCCGCTGTTCTATGAGGAGATCGAAGCGGCGGTGGCCCGTGCATATGGGGTGGCGGTCGAATCGCTGGACGTACCCAGTATTTTGCACTTCGGATCGTGGGTGGGCAGCGATATGGACGGCAATGCCGACGTGCACGGCAAGACCATTCGCGAAACCCTGCGCCGGCACCGGCAACTCATCGTCTCGAGTTACTACACGGAGTGCGGGCAGGTCGCGGAGACGTTGAGTCAAAGCGCCAGCCGCGTGCGCGTGAGCGCGGCGCTGAGCGAACGCATCGATGCCTACAGTGCGCTGTTGCCGGGAGCCGAAGCGCTCGCGCCCGCCCGCCATGACCGCATGCCCTACCGCATTTACTTCGGCCAGATCGGTCAGCGGCTCAAAGCGACCTACGAAGGCAGCCCCAATGCCTACCAGGGCCCCGAGGAATTTCTGGCCGACGTTCAGCTCGCCGCCGACAGTCTGACGGCCAATCGAGGACGGCACGCGGGATACTTTCTGGTGCGTCGATTGATACGGCGCGTGCGCACCTTCGGCTTCCATCTCGCCACCTTGGACGTGATCCAGTTCGCGCATGTGCACGACGAGGTAATCGCTCAAGGGCTTGACATGCCCGAGTGGCCGACGCTCCCGTCCGCGGAGCGGCTGCGGCAACTGCGTGACCTGCTGGCCCGCGATCAAGGCCCAACGGCGCCGCTCGATGCGGTCGGCAGGCGGACCTTGTGGGTGTTCGAGGCAATCGTGCAGGCGCAGCACAAGATCGGGGGGCGCGCCATCGGCGGATACATCGTGAGCGGCGCCGAGGGCCCCGAGGATGTGCTTGCAGTGCTGCTGCTGGCGCGTTGGGCCGATGTCATCGACAAGCGCACCGGCGAATGTTCCCTCGACGTGGTGCCATTGCTCGATTCGGTCGATTCGCTGGAGAACGCCGGCAAGCTGCTGCGCAGCTTGAATGACGAGCCGGCCTATCGCCGGCACCTCGCAGGGCGCGGCAATCGCCAATGGGTGGTGATCGGATACTCCGAAAGCAACAAACAAGCCGGTGTGGCGGCATCGCGCTGGTCATTGCAGGTGGCGCAGCATCGCCTGTTGGAAGCGTCGCGCGACACCGGAATCACGATCACGATTTTTTACGGGCGCGGCGGCACACCGGCGCGCGGCGGGGGTCGCACCGAGCACTTGATAGAAGCGGCTCCGGATGGCGCGATTCGCGGCGAGTTGCGCTTGACCGAGCAGGGCGAGGTCGTGAATCAAGGCTACGGCTTGCGGCCGATCGCCATGCGCACTTTGGAGCGGACTTTCTCGGCCGTGGCGTTGGCAACGGCGAGAAGCGGCACGCGGCCGCGCATTGCCCAGGCGCAACTTGCCGCCATGCAGACGATCGCCTCCCGCAGCCTCGAGGCATATCGGCACCTGGTTTTCGGCGATGCGAAATTTGCCGAATTTTTGCGCGCCGCGACGCCGCTCGACGTGATCGAGCGGATGCACATCGGCTTGCGTGATGCGGTGCGGGCCGGCGGCGATGGAATCGACGCGTTGCGCGCCATCCCGTGGGTGTTCGCCTGGACCCAAAGCCGCCACATGTTGCCGGGCTGGTTCGGCTTCGGCACCGGTCTCGAGGCGGCGATGCAGGAGCACGGCGCCCAAGTCATCGGCGAGATGGCGGTGCAATGGCCGTTCTTCGAGCATCTGCTCGACGACGTCGAGGCGATGTTGGCGCGGACCGATTTGCAGATTGCCGCCCACTACGACGCGCTCGCCGGCGATGCTTTGCGCTCACACGCCGAGGCAATCCGCCGGGAGTACGCGCGCACGGTCGACCAGGTGCTGCGGCTGCGCGGCTACACTTCTCTGCTGGACGGCGATCCGACCTTGCAACGCGCCATCCGATTGCGCAATCCCTATGTCGATCCCATGCACTTCATGCAGGTGGATCTGCTCAAGCGGTGGCGTGCGACCGCATGCGAAGATGAGGCGCTGTTCGGCGCGTTGCGCGCCACCATCAGCGGCATCGCACACGGCCTGCAAGCCACCGGATGACGGGCCGGGCGCCCCGCGCCTGCAGGTCAGCATTCCGGGACGTTCACGGCGAGGCCGCCCTGCGATGTTTCCTTATAAATGGTGGACATGTCGATGCCCGTCTGACGCATGGTCGCAATTACCTGATCGAGCGACACCTTGTGCGAGCCGTCGCCGCGCAGGGCCAGGCGCGCGGCGTTGATGGCCTTGACCGAACCCATGGCGTTGCGCTCAATGCAGGGGATTTGCACCAGGCCCGCGACCGGATCGCAGGTCAGGCCAAGATTGTGTTCCATGCCGATCTCCGCCGCATTTTCTATCTGCTCATTGCTGCCGTGAAGGGCCGACACCAATCCGCCCGCCGCGATCGAGCAGGCGACACCGACCTCGCCCTGACAGCCCATCTCGGCGCCGGAGATCGAGGCATTTTGTTTGTAGAGCATGCCCATCGCGGCGGCGGTGAGCAGGAAGCGTCGTACGCCTTCGTCGTCCGCTCCCGGTTCGAAGCGCCGGTAGTAGTGCAGCACCGCCGGCACGATTCCGGCTGCCCCGTTGGTCGGAGCCGTGACCACCTGTCCGCCCGCGGCGTTTTCCTCATTGACGGCGAGCGCAAAGGCATTGACCCAATCGAGGGCGTGCATGGCGCTCGATGGATCCCCGCTCATAAGCTGCCGATACAGTTTGGGCGCGCGCCGTCGCACGCCGAGCACGCCCGGCAGCAATCCTTGAGCCTCGAAGCCGCGCTGCACGCAGTCCTGCATCACCCGCCAGATACGTGCGAGCCGCGACCGTATGTCCGCATCGCTGTACCAGGTTCGTTCGCGCGCCAGCATCAATTCGTGGATTTCCAAGCCCTCCTGGCGCGCGAGTTCGAGCAGGCGCGCCCCGGAATCGAACTCGTACGGCGGCCGCGGGCGTGCCTCGCCGGCGCCTGATTCGGCGCCCGCCTGCACCACGAATCCGCCCCCGATGCTGTAATACTCCTCCCGCGCCAATACACCGAGCGCCGCGTCGTGGGCGGTGAAGCGCATGCCGTTCGAATGTCCCGGCAGCACTTGATCGGTGTGGAACAGCAGATTGAGCGGTTCGTCGAAGTCGATTTCGTGGTGGCCCAGCAGCCGAATGCGCCCGCCGCCGCGAATTCTCGTCAAGGTGGGTTCGATCACGGCCGGGTCGGTGGTGTCCGGGCTCAAGCCCTCCAGCCCCAACAGAATCGCGCGGTCGGTGCAATGGCCGCGACCGGTGAGCGCCAGCGAGCCGTACATTTGAGCCGATACCTGCGCGGTCACCCTTAGCAGATCGCGATCGGCCAGCAGCTGCGCAAAGCTGCGCGCCGCATTCATCGGCCCCATGGTGTGCGAACTCGACGGGCCGATGCCGATCTTGAAAATATCGAAGACACTGAGACTCATGCGCAAGGCCTTGGTGATTTGGGCTCGCGCAATCATACGCGGACCCGTATTGCGGCGCTGCCGCACACCCCGGGGCTTTCGCTTCGAGGGTGGTAGAATCCCCGGTTTGCGCCAAGCGCTATGGCGCCTTCACGGGAGATCGCAATGATTCGCCACCACGTATTCCTGGCCGCATCGCTCGCGAGCGTCGTTGCGTTGGCCGCGCCGCCAACGCCGATCGCCGAAGTTCCACCGTACATCGCCGCGGCGGTTGCCGATCCAAACCGCCCGGCCGCCGACCAAGCGCGTGACGAAAACCGCAAGCCGGCGGAAGTGCTGCAGTTCGCAGGCATCAAGCCGGGGGACAAGGTGGCCGAATTGCTGCCGGGCGGCGGCTACTTTACGCGCCTCATCAGCAACATTGTCGGCGCCGACGGCCATGTTTATGCGTTGGTGCCGGCTCCGGCTGCGGATGCGCCGGCGAATACGCCGGATTTCTCGGTGCGCGTCAGGGCGTTGGCCGCCGATCCGCATTATTCAAACGTCAGCGTTATCACCGAGCCGTTTAGTCAACTCGCGACTCCGGCGCCGGTTGATATGGTCTGGACGTCGCAAAACTATCATGACTTGCACAATTTTCCGGGTCTCGATGTCGCGGTGTTCAATCAGATGGTGTTCGAGACGTTGAAACCCGGCGGGATCTATCTGATCCTGGATCATGCAGGTGCGCAGGGCACCGGGACCGGCGAGACATCGACCTTACATAGAATCGACCCGAAGGCGGTGATGCGCGAAGTGCTGGCCGCGGGTTTCGAGTTCGTCGCCGGCAGCGAGCTGCTGCGCCAGACGAGCGATCCGCACACCGCAAAAGTCTTCGACCCCTCGATTCGCGGCAAGACCGACCAATTCATTTTCAAGTTTCGCAAGCCCGCTAAGCCTTGAGAGCGGCCGAACCATCGCCGGCCGTTACGGTCAACCCAGCACCGGGTGAAACGTTCTTTGGGAAGGCTCCGGAGGTTTTTTTAAGTTCATGAAATCACTATGTTTTATTCACAGGATCCAGCCGCTGTGGAAGCTCTCGGCTGTGCTGGCCTCGAGCCTTGGGATGGCGGCTTGCGTGGTGGCCCCGCCGCCCCGCACCGTTGTAGTGCAATTGCCGCCGCAGCCGAAGATTTTCGTCTATCCCAGCAGCGGCCAAACGCAGCAGCAGCTCGATCGGGACCGCTACGAGTGTCATGTGTGGGCAGTGCAGCAAACCGGGGTGGATCCGAGCACCCAGAGCCGGTACCAGGAAGTCGTGGTGCAGCCGCCGCCGCCGCCGGGCGCAGCCACGGCGACCGGCGCCGTCGCCGGTGCGATAGTCGGGTCCGCCATCGCGGGTCCCTACGACTCCGGTGCGGGCTTTCTGCTGGGAGCGGCTACGGGCGCCATCATCGGCTCGGCCGCGGACGCTAATGCCCAGGCGCAGGCCAATCAGGCCCAACAGCAGGTCAACCAAGCCGCGGCGGCTGCCCAGGCGCAAGCCGATTCCTACCGCAACGCCTTTGCAGCCTGCCTGCAAGGGCGCGGTTATACCGTCAAATAATCGGCTCGCAAGTCAGGCCCCGGCGCCCTTCAGACGCTGGGGATTGGCGTAGACGTTGCACTGCGTGTCGCGCAGAAACCCCACCAGCGTGAGGCCGGATGCCACGGCCAGATTGACCGCGAGGCTCGAGGGTGCGCCGATGGCGGCGAGCACCGCGACACCGGCGCGCAGCGCCTTTTGCACCAGTTCGAAGCTCGCTCTGCCGCTCAGCAGCACCACGCGGTTCGAGAGCGGCAAATGACCGGCCAGCAGATTTTCGCCGACGAGCTTATCGAAGGCGTTGTGCCGGCCCACGTCCTCGGCGATGCACAACAGCTTCCCTTGGAAATCGAACAGCGCTGCGGCATGAATGCCGCCGGTGTCGCCGAACTTCGATTGCGCCTGGCGCATGCGTCCGGGAAGAGCCAGCAGCACCCGAAGTTCCATGCTGCCTGCGGCCGGTATGCGGGTGGCGGCGGCACGCGCGATGGCGGCATCGAGCGAGGTGGTGCCGCACACTCCGCAGCTCGATCCGGCCGAGAAGCGCCGCGCGGGCATTTGCGCCTCGAGCGCCACGCCCGGCCGCAACCGCACATTGACCACATTGGGCCGGCGCGTGCTCGATTCGATGGCCTCGATGTCCACCGCCTGGTTGATGATTCCTTCGCCGTACAGCAGACCGGCGGCGAGCTGCTCATCGTCGCCCGGGGTCCTCATGGTGGTGCCGAACGAGGCCGGCTCGACTCCCAAGGCGGGGTGGTGCAATTGAAATTCGAGCGGCGCCTCGACCGCCACCCGATCGTCCTTTTCGAGGCAGGCATCGAGCGCGGCGCGCAGTACGCGCACCTCGAGCGTGCCGCCTGCCGCCTCGGGCTTCGCGGGCGCCGCCATGGATCATCCTGCCTTACGCGTTGCCGCGCTCATAGGTGTCGCCCGCTCATTGCCGCTGTTCTGATCGTCTAAGCTTTGCTCAAAACCGCGGCCAATGATACCGTTCGGCAGCTAAGATGCGTATTTTTAGGGGGATTGCCGCGATGCCGAAATCTGCTGAACTCAAGGCCCGCAAGGCGGCGGCCGTGCCCGGCGGGGTGGCCACCAAGGGCATCTACGTGGTCAAGGCCGAGAATTCCGAGCTGTGGGACGTCGACGGACGGCGCTATATCGACTTCGCCGCGGGAATCGCGGTGCTCAATACCGGTCACCGTCACCCGCGGGTCATGGCGGCGGTCGCGAAGCAGGCGGAGTGCTTTGCGCACACCTGTTTTCACGTCGCACCCTATGAGTCGTATGTGCGGCTTGCGGAGCGGCTGAACGGTTTGGCGCCCGGCGATTTTGCGAAAAAGACCCTGTTCCTGTCATCGGGTGCCGAGGCGGTGGAGAACGCGATCAAAATCGCGCGCTACTTTACCAAGCGGACGGCGGTCATAGCGTTCTCAGGCGGCTTTCACGGGCGCACTCTGATGACCATGGCGCTCACGGGCAAGGTCATGCCCTACAAGCGCGGCTTCGGGCCTTTTCCAGCCGAGGTGTATCACGCCCAATTTCCGCAGCCTTATCGGGGCATCACCACCGAGCAGGCGCTCGCCGATTTGGACCGGCTGTTCCACGGCGACGTCGATTCGAAGGCGGTCGCGGCCATCGTGATCGAGCCGGTGCAGGGCGAGGGCGGCTTCAACGTGGCGCCGTTCGAGTTCCTGCGCGCGCTGCGCCGCCTGTGCGACGAACACGGCATCGTGCTGATCGCCGATGAGGTACAAGGCGGCATTGCGCGCACCGGCAAAATGTTCTCGATCGAGCATGCGGGCGTGGTGCCCGATCTGATCACCGTGGCCAAGGGCCTGGGCGGCGGCTTTCCGCTCTCCGGAGTGACCGGCCGGGCAACCATCATGGATGCCGCGCATCCGGGAGGTCTGGGGGGAACTTATGGCGGCAATCCGATCAGCATCGCGGCGGCGCATGCCGTGCTCGATGTGATCGAATCGGAGGATCTGTGCGCGCGCGCCGCGCGAATTGGACAGAAGATGCAGTCACGGCTTCAAAGCTTGGCCAAGGAATATCCGTGCATCGGAGACGTGCGCGGCCTGGGGGCGATGGTCGCCTTCGAATTGGTCAAGAATCCGGTCACCAAGGAGCCGGATGCGGAGTTGACCGCCTCGATCCTGTCTCACGCCGAGAAGCGTGGATTGATCCTGCTGTCCTGCGGCACCGAGGCGAATGTGGTGCGCTTGCTCGCGCCGCTCACCATTCCCGATGCGGTGCTCGAGGAGGGATTGAACATCCTCGCCGCCGCGATCAAGGATGCATCGGGCGTCGAGTCGGCGCGCGCGGTGGCTTGAGGCCGGCTGACAGGAAACTGTCTGAATAATCGGACAGGCTCCTTTGTCGTGCGGGACGAGCGCCTGGGACGAGCGGTCTCAGGCGCTCACATTTTGAAGGTAGCGGTGATCCCGACAGTACGCGGGCGGAACGTGAAATTGTTCTGCTGCGGCGTCGGCGGGCCCGCCGGATTAAACGAGTCGATCTGACCCTGCGCGTAATTGACCAGGGTCTGCGAATTGAACAGGTTGTCGCAGAACGCCGAGACCTGCCAATCGCCGAGTTTCACGCCCGCCCGCATCGAGGTGAAGCTGGTTGCGGGCAGCGTGTACGAATAGGGGTCGTACTGGCTGCTGCGCGGATCCTGAACCGGGGCGAGCCACGGATTTCGGCTGGCATATTCCCAGTCGGCCCGCACGAACACATCGTGCTCCATGAGCGTGAAATCGTATTGGGGCCCGATCGCGATGGTCCAGGGCGGATTCGTACCGGGACTGGAGTTGATCGCCGCTTCGCCCGATATCGCATCGCCATTGACCGCTCGATTGCCCGCAGAGGTCTGGGTAAAGCGCGCACTGGTATAGCCCACCGAGGCCTCGATTGAAAAGCCGCCCCCGATTTGCGCGTCCGCCTGCAAATCGAAGCCCTTCGCCACGGCAGTCCCCAAGTTACCGGTGAATTGCAGCCCGCAGTTCCCCGCGACGTAGATGTTTTGTTGAATGTCGTTCCACTTGATGTAGTACACGCTGCTCGCGATTCTGAAGCGGTTCGCGAAATTGTTCTTCGAGCCGATTTCGTAGCTCTGAGTGGTGTCGTTGCTGTAGGTCTGGGGAGCCGTTCCGCTTGGGAAACCTTCAGCGATCAGGCCCGCAGAACAGAAGGTCGGAGGCAAGGGCGCATTGTAGCCGCCCGGACGATAGCCTTTCGCATAGGTGGTGTAATATAAATTCTGATCGTCCGCCTGGAAGCTGACGCTCACCTTCGGTGTGAACGCATTCTGCGACTCCGACCCGCCGGACCTACCCGGACCATAGTTCTCGTAACCGTTCGCGTAATGCGAGAGCGAGAACCCCATCTTGGCAAACCGTGCGCCCGCAGTCAGCGACAGCCGGTCGGTGAGCTTGTAGGTCGCCTCGCCGAAACCGGCGATCTGCCGGTCATGGCTCACGTTGTTGTTGTAGTAGACGTCGCAATTCGGAACCGGAGCACTCGCCGGCTGCCGGGTGCCCACACCGTTACAGTAATAATAGGTTCCGAAGATGTTGTCCGGTACGTTGGCCGGGCCATAGAGGTAGGTAAAGAACGGAATGATGTTCGGGTCGTTCAACTGCTCGATGCTGAGTTCGCGAGCAAGCGACCAGAACGCGCCCGCGGTCCAGGTCCAGCGGCTATCGGGGTCATTCGACTGCAGCCGGAACTCCTGGGTCCACGTCCGCTGCTGATTGGTCATGGTGTTCGGGGTCGAGTAGTCGGAGAAACCGGCGGGAAAATGAAATCCCCTCCCATCGAGCAGCGGATACCAGGGACAGGGTGGCACTGCCGTGGCAGGCGAACCGCAATTGAGGCCGGGAGCCGTGGGACCCAATGCGGTCGGCCATCCCAACGCCTGGTAGAAGGCCATGTCATAGACGGTACCCTGATAGGCGTCCTGCTCGTTGCGCCAATAGTACGAACTGTTCGAGATGAACGTGACCTTCGCGAAGTCGATTTGCACCTTCAACGCCGGCAGCTGGTACTGATCGGGGATCGGAATCCGCTCCGGCGTCGCGTTATTGAATTGCCCGTTGCCGGGATTGGAATAGGCCGGCCAGTAAGTGCCCAAATCGTGCTGGCGCTTGTACTGATACATGAAGCTCGGCGTGATCTTCACGCTGTCCGTCGGCTCGTAGAGCATCGCCAGGCGTGCCGCGACGGTATTGGCACGATTGGCATAGTTGTCGACACTCTGGCCCGTCGACGGATTGATGCGATCGATCCAACCGCCGTCGTAGCGGTACCAGAAGCTCGCCCGAAATCCTAATTTGCCGTCGACAATGGGCCCGCCGTGCGCAATACCGGCCTCATAGTTCGGCTGGCCATATTGAGTATAGGAAGCCTCGGTGCGGGCGTATGTGGATTCGGTGGTGACGCTCGGCTGCGTCATGATATAGCGCACCGTGCCGCCCTCGGATCCGGCGCCGAACAACGTACCCTGCGGCCCGCGCAGCACCTCGACACGGTCCAGATCGAAGGTCTTGGGTAACGTGTCGTCGGGGTTGAAGCCGAGCGCACGCATTTGAATGGGCGAATCGTCGATGTAGATGCCGGTGGTTCCGGCGCCGCCGGAGGAGGAGATGCCGCGAATCGAAATGGCGTTGGTGCCGGTCTGGTCGATGTTCACGCCGGGCGTGAATCGCACCATGTCGGAGAAATCGCGAATGCCCTTCTGGTCGAGCGCAGCCTGGGTGAGCGCGGTGATGCTGATCGGCACCTTGCTGATGCTTTCTTCGCGCCGCGTCGCCGTGACCACGATTTCTTCCAGTGTGCCCGCGGGAGCCGCGGCGCCGGTCGCGGCCGGAGCGACTGTCTCCGACGGATTCGCCTCGTTGGCAACCGCCGCCGCCGCCAGCATGCTGGAGCATATCAGGGTGCCGAAAAACCACAAAGACGTGCGGGCAGGCCCGGTAATCGCTTTCGAATGAGTGGCTGGCATCGAATCCCCATTTTATTTATATGATCAGATAACTTTCATTCCAGGGACACTAACACCGCGATAACGCATGTGCAACACGCATATCCGGAATCGCTTATCTCGATACGGCGCTTGGGCCGCCGGCCTGCTTACGGGCAAACCGCACATGGCTGTTGCGCCGGCCCGACGCTGCCGATCGCGCGCTTCGCCGCTTCATTTGCTGCGGTAGAGGAGGGTCAGGCCGATGGTGCGCGGGCGGAATGTGAAATCCCGCTGCAGGCGGGAGGTGTTGGCGACCTGCGGATCGATCGACCATTCATAATTCGTAATGGTGTGCGTGTCGGTGAGATTGTCGATGAACGCCTCCACCTGCAAATTGCCAAAATTCATGCCGCCGCGTGCCGATGCAAAATTGGTGGAGGACAGCGGATAATTGGCCGAATCAAACTGCAGCGTGCCGGGATCCTGGCTGGCACCGCTCCACTTGGGGGCACCCTGATATTCATCGTCGACACGGACGAATGACTCCCGTTCGAACACCGTGAACTTGTATTGGAGTCCGATCGAGGCGGTAACCGGCGGCCCCGGCTGGCCGCTCTGGCCGACGATGGCATCGCCGTTCGCGACGATCGGCGTGGTTTCCGCGGGAGACAGCCGCGAGGCTTGGGTGTAGCGAGCATCGGTATAGCCGGCGGAAAGCTCGGCCGTGAGGTTGTCGGTCACCGCGATTTCGCCCTGGATATCCGCGCCCTTGGCGACCGCCTGACCCAGGTTGGTGATGAAGGAGATCTGACAAATCGGCGGTACCACGGTCTGCTGGATGTTGTGCCAGCGGATGTAGTAGACGCTGCTGGCGATTTTCACGCGATTGTTGAAGTTGTTCTTCGCCCCGATTTCGTAGCTGTCGACGGTGTCGGAACTGAAGGTCTGCGGCGCCTGCGTAATGCCGAAGTTGGCGAAGTCGGTGCCGCAGGCGGCCTGCGGCACCGGATTGTTGGCGCCGCCCGGCCGAAAGCCCTTGGCGTAGGTGAAGTAGTACAAGTTGCGCGGATCGTACTGGTATTGCAGGCTCACCTTCGGCGTGAACGAGTTCTCCTTGATGTCGCCGCCGTTGGACTGCGGCGGCAGGAACAGCTGCGGCCCGCCGGTCAAGGTGTTGAAGGAATATTTAGTCTTCGAGTAGCGTACTCCCACCGTCGTCTTGAATTGATCGGTGAAGGAGTAGGTCGCTTCGCCGAACCACGCGATCTGCTTGTCCTGGGCCTGCGTCTGCAGGAAATAGGAGTCGTTCGGGAAGCGTGAATCGTAGGTCACCGGAACGCACACGCCGGCCGCGTTGGTGTAGCAGAAGAAATTGGTATAGGGCTGTCCCGTGGCCGCCATCGACAACTGATTCAGCAGCGGATCGTAGATCTGCTCGAGATACGACTGGCGCATGTAGGAGAAGAACAGGCCCGTGGTCCAGATCAGCGGCGCATTGAAATCCGCCGACTGCAGGCGGACTTCCTGGGTGATGCCCTGCTGGCCGTTCGCGACCGAGGCGGGCGAGCGGTAGTCGGTCGCGCCCTGGGGCAGGTGCAGCCCGTTGCCGTCGAGCAGCGGAAATACGCCCGGCAGGAACGAACCCTGCGGAAATACCGGCGCGGAGCCCTGCGCCTGGTAGAACCCAAGGTTGTACAGCGTGCCGTCGTAGCCGGTCGTCTCCTGGCGATGATAGTACGAGGTATTCGAGATCAGATTGACCTTGCCCAGATCGCCCTCGATCTTGAGCGCCGGAATATAGAATTTGTCCGGCACCGGGCGCTGAGTGGGGTTCGCACTCACGAACTGATTGTTGCTTGGGTTCGAGTACAGCTGCCAATAGCTTTGCTGGTCGTTCGCGAATCGATCCTGGTAGAAGTAGCTCGCCGTCGCCTTCCAGTCATCCGAGACCGCCCACAGGGCCGACACCCGGAAGAGCTTGGTTTGGATGTAGTTCTCATTGTTGTGAATGGTGTTGAGCGTTACCGGATCGCTCAGATTGATATAGCCGCCGTCGTACCGGTACCAGGCGCTCACCCGCACCCCGAGTTTGCCGTCGATAAGCGGTGTGCCGGCCGCCGCGCCCAGCTCGTAACTCGGCACTCCGCCTTGCGTGGCGGAGATTTCGTCCCGGCTGTAGATGCTGGTCTGGGTCAAACTTGGCTGAACGGTGATGTAGCGCACCGTGCCGCCTTCCGAGCCCGCACCGAACAGTGTGCCTTGCGGGCCGCGCAGGACCTCGACGCGATCCAAGTCGAAGGATTGCGGTAAGGCGTCATCGGGATTGAAGGCGAGCGCCCGGATCTGAATCGGCGTGTCGTCGAGATAGATGCCGGTGGTGCCGGCGCCGCCGGTGGAGGCGATGCCGCGGATCGCGATGTTGTTGGTGCCGGAGTTGTCGATATTGATGCCGGGCGTGAAGCGCGCCACATCCAAAATATCCTTGATGCCGCGCACGTCCATCGCATCCTGAGTCAGGGCGGTGACGCTGATCGGCACCTTGCTCAGGCTCTCCTCATGGCGCGTCGCAGTGACCACGATTTCCTGCAGGGGCCCGGAGACCTCGGCCGCTTCCTGGACCGTGGCCGGTGTGGCTGGAGCGGCCGGGGTGGCCGGCGCGGTGTCGGCGGCATTTGCGAACGCGAGGCCGGATAGGCTCCCCAGGACGCCGGCCAGTGTCAGGGCCGCAACCCCGGCACGGACGTCGCGCACAAGCAGATGTTTTTGCGGTAGTGCCCGCATGATGCTACCCCTCTTGCACTGCCGGGCATCTCGCCAAATCAGGCAATGCCGCATGAATTTTAATTTCGCCGCTGGCGTTCGCACCATAGCGACCCATGCCGCGAAAGGCAATTGAATCCGTGTAGGTAATTCCCCGGGGTTGCATTCAGGCAACGCGCGGCCCCGACGCAGTTATGGGATCATGACCCCATGAATACCACCGCCGACCGTCCGCGCGCCAAGTCGCTTGCGCCGCTGCGCACACTGCTGCCGTTTCTCAGACCTTACCGCGCCATGATGGCGGCAGCATTGAGTGCATTGCTGGTTGCAACGGTCGCCATGCTCGCATTGCCGATGGCGCTGCGGCGCGTCATCGACGTGCTGGCGGCCAAGGACGCCGGCGCCACCAACCGGATTTTCATGGGATTTTTGGCGGCGGCGGTCATTTTCGCGGCATTCGCCGCGCTGCGCTTTTACCTGGTGACGTGGGTCGGCGAACGGGTGGTTGCCGATTTGCGTGCCGCCGTATACCGGCGAGTCATCCGCATGGATCCCTTGTTTTACGAAACCACGCGGGTCGGCGAGGTCCTCTCGCGTCTGACGACCGACACCACCCTGGTGCAATCGATTTCGGGCGTCAATCTGTCCATCATCCTGCGCTCCACCTTGAGCCTGATCGGCGCTTTGATTTTGCTGGGGGCCACCAGCGCAAAGCTCATGGGAGTCATCCTGGTGCTGATTCCCTTGGTGGTGGTACCGCTCATCGTCATCGGCCGCCGCGTGCGCGGGCTGTCCCGCGCCTCGCAGGATCGCATTGCCGATAGCAGCGGGCTCGCCGGCGAGACCCTGAACGCGATCCAAACGGTGCAGGCATTCACCTTGGAGGAGTTGCAAAGCGAGCGCTATCGCCAGGCGGTCGAGGACAGCTTTGCCGCCGCCATCCGCCGCACGCGGGCGCGGGCGGCACTGACGGCGGTCGGTATCATGCTGGTATTCGCGGGCATCACCTACGTCCTGTGGTTGGGAGCCCATCAAGTGCTCGCCGGCACCATGACCGGAGGGCAACTCGCTCAATTCTTGCTGTATGCCGCTTTCGTCGGCAGCTCTGCCGCCGCGCTGACCGAAATGTGGGGCGAATTGCAGCGTGCCGCGGGCGCGATGGAACGGCTGGCGGAACTGCTGCAGGCGCGGCCCGCCATCGGTGCGCCGCCGCGGCCCGCGACGCTGCCGCCCCGGGTCCGGGGCGCCATCCGTTTCGAAAACGTCAGCTTTCACTATCCATCGAGGCCGGAAACCTTCGCGCTCGCCAATTTCAGTTTGGACGTAATCCCGGGGGAAACCATCGCTTTCGTCGGCCCCTCGGGCGCGGGGAAGAGCACGACTTTTCAGCTGCTGCTGCGCTTCTACGATCCGGATTCCGGCCGAGTATCGATCGATGAGGTGCGGCTCGACGAGCTGCGGCCCGAAGACGTGCGTGCACAGATCGGCCTGGTGCCGCAGGACACGGTGCTGTTCGGGGCGAGCGCCCGGGAGAACATCCGTTACGGGCGGCCCGATGCGAGCGAGGCGCAAATCGAAGCCGCGGCCATCGCCGCGGCGGCGGACGAATTCCTGCGTAAACTCCCGCAAGGCTACGATACGTTCCTGGGCGAGCGCGGCACTCGATTATCCGGCGGCCAACGGCAGCGCATCGCGCTCGCTCGGGCGATCCTCAAGGATCCGCCGATCTTGCTGCTCGACGAGGCCACCAGTTCACTCGACGCCGAGTCCGAACGGCTGGTGCAGCGGGCGCTCGAAAAGCTCATGCAGGGACGCACCACCATCATCATCGCCCACCGCCTTGCGACCGTGCTGAAGGCGGATCGCATCGTGGTGATGGATCACGGGCACAAGATCGCGGTCGGAACGCATGCCGAATTGCTGGAGCAATGCCCGCTGTATGCACGGCTCGCCTCGCTGCAGTTCGCCGCCGTGGCCAGCGAGGCGGTCGACATCGCGGCGCACTAGCCGCAACTATTCATGAACGAAAGGTATTCTCGCGGCCCTCTGCGCGCTTTCGTGTCATTCATGAATAGTACCGGCTAGGGCGTCGGTTCGCCGGCGGCATCGACGATGCGCCGCGCCCCGACGAAGCTGGCCGAGTAGGGCGGCGCCGCGAGCGAATCGATCCGCACAAAGCCACCGGTGGAGGGCGCGTGAATGAAGCGTTCGGCATCGATCGAGATGCCCACGTGCAGCTCCTTGTGCGCGAGGTGCATGAACACGAGGTCCCCCGCCTTGATGCCGCGGCGGCGGACGGGCACGCCGGCGCGCAGTTGTTCCTCGGCGGTTCTCGGCAAGCGAATCCCCGCACTGCCCGCGGCGTACACGACCAAGCCGCTGCAGTCGAACCCGCCGGGCGCCACGCCTCCAAATCGATAGGGCTGGCCGAGCATCGCCACCGCGCTGTCGATAATCAGCGCCTGACTGTCCACGGGCGCATGCGCCTTGCCGGCGTTAATCGCAGCGGGTGAGACGGGGCCATGGGCGCTCGGCCGCGGCGTTGCGCAGCCGCCCAAGATCAAAGCCAAACCCGCGATCGGCATGATTCTCTGCAACGGTTCCTCAGCTCATGTTGGCCGCGCACTCGCGAGTGCGGCGGGGGTGAGCGCCGTCGCCAGCGCGGCGCCGGCAATGCCGGCATCGGCACGCAGCGCCCCCACGCACAGCCTTGCCTCGCAGCGCAGTTTGCCCATGAATTTATCGGATTCGTCCGTGATACCGCCGCACAAGACGATGAGATCCGGCCACAGCAACAGGTGCATTTCATGGAGCACGAGATTGAGCTCGTCCGTCCATGCATCCCAGCTCAGGTTCTTCTCCACCTTGATGCGCCCCGCGGCACGCAGCTCCGCCTCGCGGCCGCGCACTTCGAGGTGACCCAATTCGGTGTTCGGCACCAGGTGGCCGTCGATGAACAGCGCGCTGCCGATGCCGGTGCCGAGGGTGAGCAGCAGTACCGTGCCGGGCACCCCGCGGGCCGCGCCGTAGTGCATTTCGGCGACGCCCGCGGCGTCGGCGTCGTTGATCGCGACAACCTTGCGACGCAAGTACGCGGCGGCGATCTTCGCGAGCGGCAACCCGATCCAGGCCTTGTTGATATGGGCCGCCGTGCGCACCGCGCCCCCCAGGATGACGCTGGGAAACGCGAGACCCACCGGAAGCGTGCCGGGCACGTTCGCGACCACCGAGGCAAGCGCCTGGAGCAGCGCATCGATGGAGTCGTGAGCCGGTGTCGGTGTGCTGAAGCGCTCACTCATGAACTTGCCGCTCTCGAGATCGACGAGCGCGCCCTTGATCGACGAGCCGCCGACATCGACGCCGATGGCAAGTTTCGGAGAAGTCAACATATGCTCCGTAATTGTGAGTTTGCGCGCCCGCAGCCGGCCAACGACCCTATAATAGCGCGTAACATGAACGACATTGACACACAGATCGCGGCGCGCACCAACGTCGCGCTTCAGCCCGGGATGCTGCGGGCGGCGTTGCTCGATCGTCTGACGCGCGCCATGGGCAAGAATCTGGATCAGGCCACGGCGCGCGACATCTACGATGCGCTGTCAATCGCGGTGCGCGAAGAGTTGTCGCTTCGCTGGCTCGCGACGCAGCGCCGCGTGGCGAATGCGCACGTCAAGCGCGTGTGCTATCTGTCGGTCGAGTACCTTCCCGGGCGTTCGCTGTTGAACGCCTTGCACTCCTTGGATGAGGATTTGGTGCACGAGGCGCGCCTGACTCTGCGCAGCATGGGGCACGAACTCGATGACATTGCTGCGCAGGAGGTGGATCCCGGTTTGGGCAATGGCGGTTTGGGCCGTCTGGCGGCGTGCTTCATGGATTCTCTCGCCACCCTTCAGTACCCGGCCGTCGGTTACGGCATTCGCTACGACTACGGCATCTTTACCCAGGTTGTGGGTGGGGACGGCGGCCAGCGCGAGATCGCGAGCACCTGGCTGCGATTGCGCAATGTGTGGGAGACCCCGCGCGGCACTGTGCGCTACGTGGTGCACTTCGGCGGCCGCAGCGAGGCCCCGCCGGGCGCTCAGGTGGGCGAACCGCATCGCTGGATAGGCACCGAGGATGTTTACGCCATCGGCTTCGATCAGCTGATTCCGGGCAACCGCAGCCCCACCGTCAATCACCTGCGGCTCTGGTCCGGGCGCGCCATTACGCCGTTCCACATCGAGGCCTTCAATGCGGGCGATTACGCCACGGCCGTGCGCGGGCAAATCGATGCCAAGAATCTATCCCGGGTGCTGTACCCGGACGATTCCACGCCGCAGGGCAAGGAGCTGCGCCTCAAACAGCAGTTCTTTTTCGTCAGCGCCAGCCTGCAGGACATGCTGGCGATGCATTTGAGCGAAGGGCGCACGCTCGCCTCGCTGCCCGACGCGATCGCCATTCAATTGAACGATACCCACCCGGCGTTGGCGGTCCCAGAATTGATGAGGTTGCTGATCGACGAGCACGGCTTGACCTGGGCCGAGAGTTGGCAGATCACCTCCGGCGTATTTGCCTACACCAATCACACCTTGTTGCCCGAGGCGCTCGAAACCTGGCCGGTCGGGCTGTTCGAGCGGCTGCTGCCGCGGCATCTCGAGATCATTTACGTGATCAACCGCGATTTTCTGCAGTCGGTTGCGGCGAGCTACCCGAACGATCCGGACCGGGAACGGCGCCTGTCCATCATCACCGAGCAGAGCGAGCGTCGGGTGAATATGGCGCATTTGGCGGTCATCGGCAGCCGTCGCGTCAACGGCGTGGCGCAGCTGCACTCCGATCTGATGCGCAAGAGCGTGTTCGCCGGCTTTGCCGAGATGTACCCGGACCGGTTTATCAATGTGACCAACGGCATCGCCGTGCGCCGCTGGCTGAAGCAGTCGAACCCCGGCCTCGCGGCGCTGCTGACGCAGCGCCTCGGGAATGCGTGGGAAAACGACCTCGAGGAGCTCGGCCGGTTGATCGGCGCCGCGGATGAACCCGATTTTCGCCGGCATTTTCGCGCAGTCAAGCGCACCAACAAGCAGCGGCTGGCGGATGAAGTGATACGCCGCACCGGCGTCGAGATCAACATCGACTCGATGTTCGACGTGCAGGTGAAAAGGATCCATGAATACAAGCGCCAATTGTTGAATTTGCTGTACGTGGTTATGCGCTACCGGCGCCTGCGCGAAAGCCCCGAGGCCGACATCGTGCCGCGCACCGTGATCTTCGCCGGCAAGGCCGCGCCGGGGTATGCGATGGCGAAGGCCATCATCAAGCTGATCAACAACGTGGCGCGCACCATCAATTCGGACCAGAGCGTGCGCGACAAGTTGCGGGTCGCCTTCCTTCCGGATTACGACGTGTCGCTTGCGCAAAAAATCATGCCGGCGGCCGATTTGTCGCAGCAGATTTCCACCGCGGGCATGGAGGCTTCCGGGACTGGAAACATGAAGCTTGCGCTCAACGGCGCCCTGACGATAGGCACGCTGGACGGCGCCAATATCGAGATCCGCGATCACGTGGGTGCCGAGAACTTGTTCATCTTCGGGCTCACCGCGGACGAAGCGGCCGCGAGGCGCGCGGCCGGATATCAGCCGTGGCGGTTGCTCGATGAAAATCCCGAATTGCAGGCGACTCTCAATCTCATCGATTCCGGCTTTTTCTCGCCAACTCGGCCGGACGATGCGAAACCGGTGGTGCAGCGTCTGCTCAGCTACGGCGAGCCGTTCCTGGTGCTCGCCGATTTCGCCGCGTACGCGGCCGCGCAGGATCAGGTGGATGCCTTGTACACCGACGAAGACCTATGGAGCCGCAAGGCGGCCATAAACTGCCTCAGCATGGGCTATTTCTCGAGCGACCGCAGCATTCGCGAATACGCGGACCGCGTTTGGGGCATCAGACCGGTCCTGTGAACGGCACGCAGATCACCGATTTTGATCTCTATCTGTTCGGCGAGGGCAACCACCAGCGCATCTACGAGAAGCTCGGTGCTCATCCGGCGCGCCACGGCGCGGCGGAGGGCACGCGATTCGCGGTGTGGGCGCCCAACGCCGAACGCGTCAGCGTCGTCGGGCCGTTCAATCAATGGAACGGCGAAGTTAACGTATTGCAAGCGCGCGCATCCTCCGGCGTGTGGGAATTGTTCGTTCCGCATCTTGGGGTCGGCACCGAATACAAGTACGAGATCCGGGGCCGCGATGGGCGCCTGTTCCTCAAGGCCGATCCGTACGGCTTTGCGATGATGCTGCGCCCGCAAAACAGTTCGCTGGTGACCTCCCTCGACGGTCACACCTGGCACGACGGCGAGTGGCTGGCGATGCGCGACCGGGTCGACCCGCGGCGCAGGCCATTCAACGCCTATGAAGTGCATCTGGGCTCGTGGCGGCGGCCGTGGCATGCGCGGCAACCGCCGTTTACGAACTGGCTCGAGGCGGTGGAACAGCTGATTCCATATGCGAAGGACATGGGCTACACGCATCTGGAATTGATGGGGGTGGCCGAACATCCGCTCGATGCATCGTGGGGATATCAGGTGGTCGGCTACTACGCAGCGACTTCTCGCTACGGGCCGCCGCAGGATTTCATGCGCTTCGTCGATTGCTGTCATCAGGCCGGCATCGGCGTGATCCTCGACTGGGTGCCGGCGCATTTTCCCCGCGACGCCCATGGACTCGATCAATTCGACGGAACCGCGCTCTACGAGCACGCGGATTCGCGCTTAGGCGAGCACCACGAATGGGGCACCAAGGTGTTCAACTACGGCCGGCACGAGGTGCGCAATTTCCTGGTGGCCAACGCGCTGTTCTGGGCGGATCGATACCACATCGATGGCCTGCGCGTCGATGCGGTCGCCTCGATGCTCTATCTCGATTACAGCCGCAATGCGGGCGAATGGCTGCCCAACCGCTACGGCGGCCGCGAGAATCTCGAAGCCATCGATTTTCTGCGCCAGATGAACAACGCCGTGCACCACGCATTTCCCGGCATGCTCACCATCGCGGAGGAATCGACCTCTTTCGACGGCGTGACGCGGCCGCCCGAGCACGGCGGGCTCGGCTTCAACTTCAAATGGAACATGGGCTGGATGAACGACACCTTGCGGTACGCGGCGCTCGACCCGGTGTACCGGCAGTACAACCACCAGCTCATCACGTTCTCGTTGGTATACGCCTGGTCGGAAAACTTCATATTGCCGATATCCCACGATGAGGTGGTACACGGCAAGCACTCGTTGATCGGCAAGATGCCCGGAGATGAATGGCAGAAGCGCGCGAATTTCCGCTTATTTTGCGCCTACATGTGCGCGCATCCCGGCAAGAAGCTGCTGTTCATGGGCTGCGAATTCGGCCAGCGCCACGAATGGCGGGAGAACGATCAACTCGATTGGCCGCAGCTGCAGGACCCGATGCATCAGGCATTGCGCGACTGTGTGCGCGAGTTGAATCGCCTGTACCTTGCCAATCCGCAATTGCATGGGAGCGATTGCGATCAGGACGGATTTCGCTGGGTGGATTTACATAATGCCGAAGCAAGCGTCTGGGCATTCCAGCGTCGATCCACCGGCCAGGACGCGGGCGCACCGATCCTGTGCGTATTCAACGCGACCCCCGTGCCGCGGGACGGCTACACGGTGCGGCTTGCGGATCCGGGGGAATACCGCAGAATATTCGATTCGGACGCCGCTCGCTTCGGCGGTTCCGGATACAACAACCAGCTGCAGGTGCACACGGTGGCAGAATCCTTGCATGAGAATATCCACGCGCTGACGCTCGATTTGCCGCCGCTCGGCGCGCTGTTCTTCATCGGATCTTGAACATAGCAAAGTCAATTCAAGCCGGTTCACCGCAACCCCTGGGCGCGACGTGGACCAAGGCCGGCGTCAATTTCGCGGTTTTCTCCAGCCACGCGACGCGCATCGAACTGTGCCTGTTCGATGCGGCGAGCGGCGCCGAATCGGCACGTTACGAATTACCGGCGCGCACCGGCAGTGTCTGGCACGGCCTGTTGTCGCCGCGCCGCGCGGGTCCGGGAACCCTCTACGCCTTTTGCGCGGAGGGGCCGAATGAGCCGGAGAACGGCCAGCGCTTCGATCCGGCGGCCGCGTTGATCGATCCCTGCGCGCGCCAGCTATCCGCGGCCCTGCCGCTGCGTTCGCGGGTGATCGATCCGGCCTTCGACTGGCAGGGGGACAGGCCGCCGGCGACGCCTTGGCGCGATACCGTGATCTATGAACTGCACGTAAAGGGGTTCACCCAGCTGCATCCGGCGGTACCCGATGGGTGGCGCGGCAAGTATCTCGGGCTTGCGGCGCCGGCGGTCATCGAGCACTTGAAATCGATCGGCGTGACGGCGGTCGAATTGTTGCCCTGCCAATCCTTCGTGAGCGAGCCGTTCCTGCTCGAACGCGGCCTGAAGAATTACTGGGGCTACAACCCGATCGCTTGGTTCTCGCCGGCCAACGAGTATGCCGTGGACGATGCCGTGGCCGAATTCAAGACCATGGTGAAGGCGCTGCATCAGGCGGGCATCGAGGTCATTCTCGACGTGGTGTTCAACCATACCGCCGAGGGCAACGAATCCGGGCCATTGCTGAGCTTCAAGGGGCTGGACAATTCGACCTACTACCGGCTCATGCATGACAGAAGGCACTACGAGAACCTCACGGGCTGCGGCAACACCGTCAATTGCGAGCACCCGCAGGTGCGCGCCTTGATCATCGACTGCCTCAAGTACTGGGTCGAGGAGATGCACATCGACGGCTTCCGCTTCG
Organism: Gammaproteobacteria bacterium; assembly: GCA_037440085.1. GTDB lineage: Bacteria > Pseudomonadota > Gammaproteobacteria > Steroidobacterales > Steroidobacteraceae > Bog-1198. Next base: position 37,275 of record JBBIUT010000011.1, on the reverse strand, counting down.
ACCTGGCGACCGTGCTGGCGCGCGACGCCTCGGGCTTCAATGCGGAATCCGCGTTCTTCACGGCGCTGCGCAATGAAGAATCGCTTGCCTACATCAAATTGATCGCCGAGCCTTGGGATGTCGGATTGGGGGGCTACCAGCTCGGCAGGTTCCCGGGCGGCTGGTCGGAATGGAACGACCGATATCGCGATACGGTGCGCGCATTTTGGCGCGGCGAGAGCGGCAAGGTCGGCGAATTCGCCGAGCGGATCGCCGGCTCGAGCGATGTCTTTCGCCACGACGGGCGCAAGCCGAGCGCGGGCATCAATTTCGTGACCGCACACGATGGCTTCACAATGCACGATCTGGTCTCCTACAAAGAGCGGCACAACGAGGCGAACGGCGAAAACAATGCCGATGGCCATCACCATAATTTGAGCTGGAATTGCGGCATCGAGGGGCCCACCGAGGACGCCGCCGTCCGCGCGCTGCGCATGCGTCAGTTGCGAAATATTCTGGCCACGCTGTATCTCTCGCAGGGCGTACCGATGCTGCAGGGCGGCGACGAATTCGCGCGCACGCAGCAGGGCAACAACAACGCGTACTGTCAGGACAACGAGATCACGTGGGTCGACTGGCGGCTGTGCGAGGCCAATCGGGATTTGCTCGATTTCGTGCGGCTGCTCGCAGGATTGCGGCGCGGGCATGCCGAATTCCGGCGCGAGACGTTTCTCAAGGGAGCCGTTTCCCGCGCCGCGATCAAGGACGTGACCTGGCTGCATGCGCGAGGCTCGGAAATGACAGTGGAAGATTGGCAGGATGCGGCGCTGCGCTGCCTGGGCGTCTGGTTCGGAAAACGCAGCGATTCGGCGGCGCGATTGCTGCTGCTGTTCAATGCCGGCGAAGCCGGGCAGCCATTCATTTTGCCGGCGCCGCCGGCCGGCAAGGGGTGGATTTGCCGATTCGACACCGCCTGCGCCGTTCCCGAGGGGCAGGGACCCGGCTCGGGGCCTTCCTATCCGCTCGCCCCGAACAGCGCCGCATTGCTGGAATGTTGAGATCTTGGACGCGTCGTTGATCGACAGGCTGGCGCGGCTGCGCGGTATCGGCGAGGCCTATCACGATTACCGGGGCGAACTGCGCTACTTCACTCTGGAAACCAAGGCCGGCATCTTGCGCGCCATGGGCTGCGCACCGGAAGATGCGGCGGCGCTGGCGGCCGAGATCGGTCAATTGGAGGGCGAGAGGCAGCGCAGGCTTCTGCCGCCCCTCGCCGCGGTACACGGCAACCGGGCCATGCTGGATTTGAACATTGCGGCGCGCGATTTTGGCGCCGGCCTCATGTGGACGCTGGCCCTGGAGCACGGCGAGCGGCGCACCGGCCAGCTTTCGAGCGCCGATTGCCCGGAAATATGGCGCGGCGAAATCGACGGCTCCTGGATCACGCGCCGCCGCTTCGAATTGCCGCTCGACCTGCCCGCCGGATACCACGAGCTGGAGGTGTCGATCGCCGGCGGCCCTGCTGCACGTTGTTTGCTGATCGCATCGCCGGCCGTGTGCTACGAACCGGCCGCGATACTCGAGGGACGGCGCCTGTGGGGCGTTGCGGTGCAACTGTACGCGGTGCGGTCCCGCGAGAACTGGGGTATCGGGGATTTCAACGACCTGCGGGGCTTGATTCGCTGGCTCGCGGCGCGCGGTGCGGGTTTCGTCGGCCTGAATCCTCTACACGCGCTCGCACCGGCGGACCCCGGGCGGGCGAGCCCTTACAGCGCGTCGAACCGGCATTTCCTCAATCTGCTGTACATCTCGGTGCCCACGGTGCCCGAGTTTCGCGAATGCTCCGCCGCATGCTCGCGAGTCGCCGACGAGCAATTCGCGCGCCGATTGAGCGAGCTGCGCACTGCGCCGCAGGTCGACTATCGAGGCGCCGCCGAGGTCAAATTCGAGATCCTCGAGCTTTTGTATCGCGAGTTTCGCGAGCGACACCTGATACCCGGCACCTCACGCGCCGCCGCCTTTCGCGATTTCGTCGCCAGCGGCGGTCCGCTGCTGCAAATCCATGCCCGGTTCGACGCTCTGGACCACTTTTTTCGGACGGCGCGGAACTCGGCTTCTGGGTGGTTGAGCTGGCCCGCCGAGTACCGCGAGGCGACCGGAGTTGCGGCGCAGCGCTTTGCGGACGAGCATCCGCTGCAGATCGAATTTCACCTGTACATGCAGTGGCTGGCGCACGAACAGCTCGCCGGTGCACAGGCTTTGGCCCGTGAGCTCGGCATGCCGGTCGGGCTGTACGGCGACTATGCGGTCGGCGCGCATCCTTCCGGATCCGAGACCTGGGCGGACCAGCGCGGCTTTCGCATGGGTGCTGAAATCGGCGCGCCGCCGGATCCGCTGGCGCTCAAAGGCCAGGGATGGGGAATTCCGCCGCCGGATCCGCTGGCCATGGAAACACAGTATCTGCAGGGTTTCATCGGGCTGATCCGCAATAACATGCGCTACTACGGCGCGCTGCGATTGGACCACGTGATGTCGCTGTTCCGCCTGTGGTGGGTGCCGGCGGGATCTTCGCCCACCGAGGGCGCATACGTTCATTATCCGCTGCACTCTCTGCTCACCGCGTTGGCGCTCGAAAGCTCGCGCAGCGGTTGCATGGTCGTCGGCGAAGATTTGGGCGTCGTGCCGGACGAAGTGCGCCATGCAATGCCCGAATTCGGACTCTACCATTACAAAGTGCTGCTGTTCGAAAAGCAAAACGGCCGATTCCGCCGTCCCGGCGAATTCGTGCGCCGAGCGCTCGCCACCGCAACCACTCACGACATGCCGACCTTGCGCGGCTTCTGGGAGGGGTCCGATATCAAGCTGCGGCGCCGCCTGCAGCTGTACCCGAACGCCGAGAGCGCCAACGATGTCGAACGTGAACGAGAGCAAGATCGCGCGGCGCTGCTCGCCGCGCTGCGCGACGAGGGGCTCGCAGCGGATGCTGCGGACTCATCCGTGCCGCCGTTCACCCTTGAACTCGCGCATGCGCTGCACGTGTATCTGGCGCGCTCCAATACGGCGCTGGTGGCACTGCAGATTGATGACCTGCTGGGAATGACCGATCCGGTCAACGTGCCCGGCACCCATCATGAGTACCCGAACTGGCAGCGCAAGTTGAGTGCGGATCTCGAGGACATGGTCCATCGCGCGGAATTCGACCGCTATTTTGCCGAGATCAGCCGGGCCCGAGATTAGCGCCGTCGCCGGACGAACCCTGGGCGCGCGCGGCCCAGAACCATATTGCGGCCGACACCAGGATCGCCACCGGCACGATCTTGACCCCCTGCGCCAAGGAATACATGTCCGATATCCTGCCGATCAGCCAGGGCGAGGGAACGTCCCCTAAACAATGAATCGCGAATACGCCGAGCGCGTTGGCCGAGGCGCGCTGGGTTGGGCGCACTAAATTCACGATCGAGGCGTTAATCGGCCCCGTCGACAGGAACATGCATAGCTGCGCGATGACCATGCACACGAGGTAGAATGACGTCGACCCCGTGCTCAAAGCCAACCAGGCGAAAGGCGCCGCTATCAAGGTCGCCATCGCGGATATCCACAGATGGGCCTGCTTCGAGCGCCGGGCGCAATAATCTCCGAGCCAACCGCCGACGAAGGTGCCGACGAACCCGGTGATCACGACGATCGCGCCAAAACTCACCGTCGCCTGGCTGCGCGGTATGCCGCGCACCCGCTCCAGAAACGCGGGCATCCAAAACGCCAGCCCGCCCAGTGCGAACGTGTAGGCGGCATAGCCCAGTATGGTGAGCGCGTACGGCTTGTTGCGCAGCAATTCCCGATAGGTCGCCAGGGTTGCCGATCTCGACTGCGCGCAGACCGTGCGTGCGGCGGCCGGGGCCGATTGCGGGTCCTGGCTGCCGCGCGGCGGATCACGCAATCCAAGGCACAGCGCCGCGAGCAACAGACCCGGACCGCCCGAGACGAAAAACGCCATGCGCCATCCGAAATGCACATCGACCAAACCGCCGATCACGTAGCCGAGCGCCGAACCCACCGGGATGGCGCAGAAAAAGAGCGCCATGACCCGAGCGCGCTGCCCGCGCGGGAAATAGTCCGCCAACAGGCTCGGTACGATCGTGACGTAGGCCGCCTCGCCGACGCCGACCGATGCGCGGGCCGCGAACAGGGCCGCGAAGCTTCCGGCAAAGCCCGACATCACCGTCGCCGCGCTCCAGCATGCGACCGCGAAGGCGATCAGCCGCGGCCGCGAGCCCCGGTCGCCGAGCGAGCCGAAGACCGGCGCCGCCAGCGTGAACACGATCAAAAAGCCCGACATCAGCGAGCCCAAATTGGCGTCCGACAGCGCGAGTTCGGAGTGCTTCAGGCTCTCGACCAATGCGGATACCACATAGCGGTCGAGATAGTTGAAAAGGTTGATGATCGAAAGAATGGCGAGCCCGAGACTCGCGGACTCGATCCAGGCTCTTTGAGGCGAATTTGCCATGTGTCCGCATCTTATCAACGCATGTCGCGAATAGGGCCGAATTGCCGGGTATCGCGGCTGGCGGCGGTTCGAATCGCTTACCGGTTCGCGTTTCGCCAAAGGCAGAGTAAGATCGAATCACCCGTGTCGTTCGAGGAGAGTTAAGTTGGCCAAGCCGAATTATCGTCAGGCGAAGAAGCAAAAAGAGGCTGCACGAAAAGCTCGCCAGGACGCGAAACAGCAGCGGCGAGCCTCGGTACCGGCCGCGCCCGAAACCCCAGCGGGTACGGCGCCGGTGAAGCCGGCCCCTTGACGTGAACCCCAAGAGCGCAAGGTTGCCCGCCTCGACGGGTGGCTGTCGCTAGCCGGCGACTCCGGCTGGCGATTCTCGGACTGCTTCACAGATCTTTGCCTGGTTTGCGCTTCTGTTGCTGATAAAATAGCGGGACACTATCTCGCCTTGCGAAAGGTAGAGGGTTCTCATGAAACTCTGTTTTTTCCCGATTGAGAGCGCGGCATCCGCCGTTTGGAGCCGCTGGATTTCGGCGCCGATCGGCGCGCTGTTGCTGAGTGCGCTGGCCGCCTGCAACGGCACCGCCGTGGTCACGCTGACATCGACCCCGTCGACGGACGTGTTTCTGACCTATCGGATCGGGCTCACCTCGGTTCAGCTGCAGAAAGCCAACGGCCGGACGATATCGTCGGTACTGCCCTCGGGCACCACGGTGGATCTTTCGAAATTGGTGAATTTGAGCGAAGTGCTGGGCGCCGTGGTGGTTGCCGGGGGAAATTATTCGCAGGCGGTGGTCACCGTGGATTACAGCTCTGCGCAGATCGTTTACGACGACGGCAGCGTCAACGGGATCGCGCTCACGCCCGTGGCCGCGAGCGGGCAACCGTTGGGCCCGGTTACCCTCATCTTGAATCTCGATCGCAGCGATCAGCTGAACATTACTCGCCACAACACTTCGCGCCTCAGCTTGGATTTCAACTTGGCGGCGTCGAACGTGGTCAACTTGGCTCAAAAGACCGTGACTGTCACACCGATGATGGCCGCGAGTGCGAGTCCGATCGACACCAAAACAGTTCGCGTCCGCGGCCCGCTCGCCGGCGTCAATACGGCGAGGAGCTCGTTCAGCACGGGCATCGTTCCGTTCGATTTTCCGACTGCCGAGGCCGGGCAGCTCGGCATTTCAACCACTACGGTGACCACCTATGAAATCAACGGTGCGCCATCCACCGGCCCGGCGAGCCTGAGCACGCTGGCGTCCTTGAGTCCCGGCATCATGACGGTCGCGTTCGGCTCCTTGAACGAGTCCTCCACATCGGCCGGATTCGGCGCCTTTGGCACAACGCAAGGCACGGCCGTCTGCGCCAACGGCTCCCTGCCCACGACCATGAATGGCATTACCACTTGCGCCGACGGATCCACGCCGACGAACACAGGCAGCATCACAACCTGCTCCGACGGCTCCACGCCGACGACCATCAACGGCATCACCACTTGCGCCAATGGGTCCATGCCGACTACCACCAGCAGCACTGCGGCCTCCACCACCAATTCGACCGTGTCGTTTGCTGCTACGCAGGTGCTGGCAGGCAGCAGCGTTCAAGGGGGGGGCTTCGATCGCATTTCCGGAATCGTCGCGCGGCGTAGCGGCAATACGCTGACGATCGAGGATGGAACGCTGCTCAACAATGATGGCTCCAATACTTTCGTTCCCGGCACCTCCACCATCGATATCGGTGCCGGCACGCAGGTGACTCAATTCGGCGTGGCAAGCGTCGAGGCGAATGGCACACAGCAGATCTCTATCGGTTCGCTGATCTACGCCTTCGGCGCCGCCAGCGCCTTGAGTTCGGGTAATCTCACATTGGATGCCAGCGCGGGCCGGGCGCGGCTTGGAACCACGAGCGCCTCGGGCATCGTGACGGTGCAGGGCACGGGAACCCTGGCTCTCACCCTGACTTGGCTGGGCGGCCGCTCGATGGGAGCCTTCGATTTCGCCGGAACCGGCCCGTCCGCGGGCTACGATGCGAGCGCGGCCAACTATCAAGTGACCACCGCCGCGTTGGCCTTGACGAATTCGACCGCGGGATCGCCGGTCGAAGCGTCCGGCCTCGTCACCGCGTTCGGTAAGGCACCTCCGGATTTTGGCGCCTCGGCGCTGCTCGACCCGACAACCATCAATGCCGAGCTGGTTCTGGACTGGGGCGGCGGGACGCCGGCCCCATTTGCATCCTACAACAGCTCGCAGATCACCATCGACGCGCGCAACAGCAGCATCGGCACGCCGCCTGCGATACAGGTCAAGCGGCAAGCGATACAGGTCGGCGCGCAAACGATCAACATCGTCGGCATTGGCTCGGATCCCTTGATTGTGCCGAACGCCACCTCATCGAACACGGTGTTCACCATCGGACATGCGCTCAGCGGCACGTTCGAGAACTTCGTCACCTTCGCGGCCTTCATTGCTCAATTGCAGATAGAATTGAACGGGGCGGTATTGGCGACCGGAATGACCGCAGTCGGCCCCTACACGACAACCACGTATACCCAGAGTGCCTCGAGCATCACATTGTTCCTGAACAATTGAAGCCGGACCGATCCGCGCCGCCGCCGCCGATAGCGGTCAGTCGGCGGAAAGATCGCTCTTGTGGCTGCTGATGGCCTGTCCGTCATCCGGTTTCAATTCACTGAATACGAGAGTCGAGGCCATGGTCCATGCGCCGAGCAAAAGCAGCGCGAGATGTATGCCGCGAATCATTTGCGCCGCGCCCGCGTGAATATGGTCCGGTATGAACAGGGCGGCGGTGAGGGATGCGGAAGCCACGCCGAAACTGACCGCCAACTGCTGGACGGTGCTCGCGATGGTGTTCGCCCCGCTGGCCTGCTCGTGATTCACGTCGGCGTAGGCGAGGGTGTTCATGCTGGTGTATTGCGTCGATGTGAACATACCGTAGACAAAGGCCTGAAGCGCGATCGCCCACAGGGGCGTGCCTAAATCGATGGTCGCGAACAGCATCATCATGACCCCGAGCATCACGGTGTTGCCGATCAACACCCGGCGGTAGCCGAAGCGCTTCAATAGATGCGGCAGGGTCGGCTTCAGGCTCATCGCGGCGAGCGCCTGCGGCATGATCATCAGGCCGGATTGAATGGGCGTGAATCCCAAGCCCACCTGATAGAGCAGCGGCAGTAAAAAGGGCAAACCGCCTATCCCGAGCCGCGTCAGCAAATTGCCGGAAATAGCCACCCGGAAGGTGCGAATTCGCACCAGGCCGAGCCGCAGCAGCGGGTGGGTCTGGCGGATCGAATGCAGGCCGTAAGCGGCGAGCAGGGCGGCGGATATCGCCAAAAACCCGGCAATTTCCCGGCCGCTCAAGGTGTGCTCGCCGAACACCTCGAGCACATAGGACAGCAACGAGATTCCCGAACCGAACAGCACCAATCCGATGATATCCAGGGGATCGTTGCGCGCAACTCGATAATTCGGCAGGTGCCGGTACACCAGAATCAGTCCGGCGAGCCCGATTGGGATGTTGACGAAGAAAATGACGCTCCAATGAAAGTAGCCGATGATCAGTCCGCCCATCAGCGGACCGAGCATCGGACCGATCAGGCTGGGGATTGCGACGAAGCCCATGGCGCGGATCAATTCCGATTTGGCAAAGGTACGCACCATGGTGAGCCGTCCCACCGGCAGCATCATCGCGCCGCCGCAACCCTGCAGAATTCGACAGGCCACCAATAAATGGATATTGCTCGAGATGCCGCACAGGAACGAGCCGAGCGTGAATACTCCGATCGCGGCCGCGAATACTGGCCGAGTGCCGAAGCGATTGGCCATCCAGCCGCTGACCGGAATGAATACCGCCAGGCTCAGTGTGTAGCTTGCGAGGACGGCCTTCATGCTCAACGGAGCCACGTTGAGCGCGCGGGCGATCGCCGGCACCGCGGTGTTGAGAATCGTGGTGTCGAGCGATTCCATGAAAAAGCCGACCGCGACCAGCCAGGGCAGCAGCCGCTTGGCGGTCGCCGACGGCACGGCCTCGCCCGGCGGAGCCTCGCCGGGCTGAGCGTCGCTTGGCGCGTGCCGGGGCATCAATCGCAGGGCCGCCGCAAAGCGCGCCTTGCGGCGCCGCTTTACGCTCCCGCCAACGAGGCATCGACGATGATCTGCGCCTCGCTCAGGATCTCGCGCAAGTGCGCTTCACCGCGAAAACTCTCGGCGTAAATCTTGTAAATATCCTCGGTGCCGGACGGCCGGGCCGCGAACCAACCGCTCGGCGCACAGACCTTGACGCCGCCGATGGGGGCATGGTTGCCCGGCGCGTGAGTGAGAACTTGATCGATGCGTTCACCGGCCAGTTCGGTACTGCGAATTTGTGCGCGATCGATTTTACCGAGCTTCTTTTTCTGTTCAGGCGTGGCGCGCGCTTCGATGCGATCGGCAAACGGCTCGCCCAAGTCGCGCGCCAGGGCATGATAGCCTTGCGCCGGATCGCGGCCGGTGCGCGCGGTAATCTCGGCGGACAGCAGCGCCGGCGTCATCCCGTCCTTGTCGGTGCTCCACGCGCCTCCATCGAACCTCAAGAAGGAGGCCCCGGCGCTTTCTTCGCCCCCAAATCCGAGATCGCCAGAGAGCAGCCCGGCGACGAACCATTTGAAGCCGACCGGGACCTCGTACAGCGGCCGCCCGAGCCGTGCGGCGACCCGGTCGATCATGGCGCTGCTCACGACGGTTTTGCCGATGCCGGCCTGTGGCTTCCACAACGGCCGGTGCCTGAATAAATAGTCGATGGCCACCGACAAGTAATGATTTGGCGGCAGCAAACCGCCGCTTGCGGTCACGATGCCGTGACGGTCGTGGTCCGTATCGCAGGCGAAGGCGATATCGTACTTGTCCTTGAGGGCGATGAGGTGGCGCATCGCATACGGCGACGATGGATCCATGCGAATCTTGCCGTCCCAGTCGAGCGACATGAATCGGAACGCCGGGTCGACCGTGTCGTTCACCACGTGCAGGTCGATCTTGTAGCGATCGGCCAGGCGAGACCAATAGTGCACGCCGGCGCCTCCGAGGGGATCGACACCCATGCGAATGCGCGAATCGCGGATGAGTTTCAGGTCGATGACGCTGGCCAGATCGGCCAGGTAAGCATTCATGAAATCATGCGAATGCGTGGTGGCGGCGCGCCGCGCCTGTGCGAAGCACTGGCGGACCACGCCTTTCAGGCCCGATTGCAGCAGATCGTTGGCGCGCGCTTCCATCCACGCCGTCACCTTGGTGTCCGCGGGCCCGCCGTCCGGAGGGTTGTATTTGAATCCGCCGCTGTCCGGCGGATTGTGCGACGGGGTGATCACGATGCCGTCCGCAAGGCCTGCCGTACGAGCGCGGTTATAGGTCAAAATGGCATGCGAAATGGCGGGGGTCGGCGTGTATTCATCGCCCGCCGCCGTCATGGTCTCGACGCCGTTTCCCGCCAGCACTTCGAGCGCGGTGGCGAAGGCCGGCATCGACAGGGCGTGGGTATCGAAACCGATGAACAATGGTCCGCCGATGCCGTGCTGCTTGCGGTAGTCGCAAATGGCCTGAGTGATCGCGAGCACATGAGATTCGTTGAAGCTCAACTCGAACGAAGTGCCGCGATGTCCGGAGGTGCCGAAGGCGACTCGCTGCGCATTGATCGCGGGATCCGGGCGCTCGGTGAAGTAGGCGGTTATCAATCGCGGCACGTCCACCAGGCGATCCGCCGGGGCGGGCTGACCGGCCAACGGGTCGATACGCACGCTCACGATGCGGCCGCCGTACTTTTGTCGGCGATGCTGCGCATGAGATCGGTCCAAGACTTGACGAAGGCGCCCGCGCCTTCGATCTGCAGCGTGGAGGCGAGGGCGTCCACGTCGATACCTGCGCCGGCGAAACGCCCGATTACCTCCTCCGCGTCGCCGCCGTCGGCCGGCATGACCGATTTGATCCGGCCAATCGTGGAGAACGCCAGCAAGGTTTTCTCCGGCAGGGTGTCGATGGTATCGGGCGCAGCCAGCGCTTCGACATACAGACTGGGCCGCGCCTGCGGATCCTTGCTGCCGGTACTCGCCCACAACAGGCGCTGCTTTACAGCCCCGGCCGCGGACAGAGCGCGCCAGCGCTTTCCCGACAGGAGCTCGCAATGCGCGCGATAGGTCCGCATCGCGACGGCGATTCCCAGCCGGTTGCGCAAATCCGGGCCGACCCGATCGGCGATCGCCCTGTCCCAGCGGCTCACGAACAGCGAGGCGACCGAGCTTACGCGCGGATCGAGTCCCGCGGCGATGCGCCGCTCGATGGCGCGCATGTAAGCGCCGGCCGCCGCCAGGTATTGTTCGTGCGAGAACAGCAACGTGACGTTGACCGGCACGCCGGCAAAGACGGCTTCCTCGATCGCGGGTACGCCGGCCGGCGTGCCCGGAATCTTGACGTACAGATTGGGCCGGTCGGCGAGCCGGTGGATGCTGCGCGCCGCCTCGACGGTCGCTTGCGTGTCATCGGCGAGCAGCGGCGATATTTCCATCGACACCCAGCCGTCGATGCCGCCGGTCCGATCGAACACCGGCCGAAATAAATCGGCGGCGCGACGCAGATCTTCGAGCGCCAGCTCGACGAACAAAGTTTCGCCGGACAGTCCGGAGAGGGTCTTTTGTCGAATGCTGCAGTCGTACAGCGATGAGCCGCCGATGGCCTCGTCGAAAATCGTCGGATTCGAGGTAAGGCCCGTGATCGACAGTTCGTTCATGTACCTTTCCAACGTGCCGTTGTCGAGCAGTTCACGGGTGATATTGTCGAGCCAAAGGCTCTGCCCCAAATCGTGCAAGGTTTCCGTCATCGTCATGGCCGCACCTCAAAATCGGAAAAATCGAGAGTTGTCAGATCGCCGATGCGTTCGATCACCCGGTCCGGCGGCGGCTGTACCGAACTCGATCCTGCGGCCAGCGCATAGTGCCCTTGGCGCACGAATACCGTGCTCAGCTTCCCGCCCATGGCGATTTTCATGGATGCCAATAAATGGGGCTTATCATCGACCATCACATAGTGCGCCGCCGGATAGCGCTGCCGGACGTGGTCCAATACCCGTTCCTTGTGCAGATAGATCAGCACCCGGCCATCGACCGCATCCCAAATGCCGGCGCGCCTGACTTTGCGCGGCTGGAAGACCACGTCGCCGTCCGAGAGGACGACGGACCGGCCCAAGGCGCCGAGATGACCGACGGCTGCCAACGCCCGCGGATAGACCAAATCCGCGAATGGATACTCCAGCAGAAACTCCGACAGCAGCAACAGCTGCGGATCGCCGTCGAGCCCGGTGCGAAACGCCTGCAAACTGCCCAAATAATCGGCGATCCCGAATTTTTCGCGAAGAGCGCCAAATATCGCCCAATAGCGCTCCCGGCCGGCCGTACCGAACGCCTGCGCCAATCGGTCTCCAAGATCCGCGCCGAAGCGGTCGTTGTCCAGCAATGTGTTGTCGACGTCCAGCAAAAAGACGACGTGATCGGTCAGCACGGCGAGGTGGCTTCCGGTTTCGGGTCATGCCAGGTCTCGTCGCCGCCCATCACCGCCGAGGCCGCCGCGGGACCCCAACTGCCGGGCTCGTAGCTCATCACGGGCGGCGGATCGCTCAGCACAGGATCGACGACGCGCCACGCCGCTTCGACACAGGCGTCTTCCGTGAACAGCGAGGTATCGCCGCGCACCGCGTCTCCGAGCAGGCGCTCGTACGGGGATTTTTCGCTCTGCGGGCGGTGGCGAGCAATCAGTTCGACCGGCTCGCCGCGCATCTCCTCGCCGTTGTGCTTGACCAGCGCGCCGGTGCCGATAACCACCTCGGGGCTTAGCCGAAGGCGAAAATAGTTGCACGGCATGGTGTCGCCGGAATCGAAAAGCGCGAGCGGCGGCCTCTTGAGCGTGACGATGACTTCGGTGGCCGTGACCGGAAGACACTTGCCCGTGCGAATGTAGAACGGCACGCCCGCCCAGCGCCAGGTGTCGATATGCAAGCGCAGCGCCGCAAAGGTCTCCACCTGCGATTCCTTCGCCACGCCTTTCTCGGTCCGATAGCCGCGGAACTGCCCGCGCACGACCTCCTTCGGGTCGAGGGGCCGCATTGCGCGGAAGAGCCGCAATTTTTCGGCCTGCCGGGTCTGATGCTCATGGCCCACGGGAGGGTCCATGGCCAGCAGCGCGATCACCTGCAGCAGATGATTTTGCACCACGTCGCGGATGGCGCCGACTTCCTCGTAAAAGCCGCCGCGCCCCTGCACACCGAAGGACTCGGCCATGGTGATTTGCACGTCATTAACGTATTGACGATTCCAAATCGGCTCGAGAAACGTGTTGGCGAAGCGAAAGTACAGCAGATTCTGCACCGCCTCCTTGCCCAAGTAATGATCGATCCGAAAGATCGACTGCTCCGGGAATACCTCGTGCAGCGTATTGTCGAGCGCTTGCGCGCTCGCCAAATCGCGGCCAAAGGGCTTTTCGACGATCACCCGCGCGTCTTCGGCGCAGCCGGATGTCGCCAGCCCCTTGACCACGCTGGCAAACATGCTCGGCGGAATGGCAAGATAATGAATAGGGCGGGTGGCGAGACCCAGCTCTTTGCGCAGCGCCTGATAGGTCCGCAGGTCCTCGTAATCGCCGTCGACGTAGCGCAGCTGCGCCGACAGCTGCGCGAAGCCTTCCGCAGTGAATTCGCCGGCATTTTCCAGGCTCGCGCGCGCTCGCTCCCGCAGCCGATCAAGATTCCAGCCGGCGCGCGCCATGCCGATGATCGGAATCTGCAGTCCGCCCCGTTGCACCATGGCCTGGAGCGCGGGAAAAATTTTCTTGAACGCCAGATCTCCGGTGGCGCCGAAGAATACGAGGGCGTCGGATTCGAGAGCGCTCATCGGCGCGCCGTCCCGCGCTCGCGGCGCAACTGTTCGAGTTCTTCCAGCAGATCGAGTGCAAGAGCCACACCGGGCAGATTGACTCCCAAGTCGTGCTCCAAACGCAGCGCGATGCGCACCCGGCGCAGCGCCGCACCGCTGAAACGCCATTCGGAAGCATCGATTTCCAAGACGCTGAGCACGCCTTCCTCCACCAAATCGACGATGCGCCGTTCGTCCACGCTCGTCATGCGCGACAGATCCGTCACGCTGAGCACGACGGATTCCTCGACGATATCGCCGGACAGCGGCTCTGCATCGGGCATTGGCATGGTTGTTTACACTCCGAGGCTGGCGCGGGGATTGAACGGCATGGCGGCCGCCATTGCGCTGTAGGCGGCCTTGGCGCGCTCATCGGCGGCGGCGGGCAGCGCGATCTGCAGTACCACGTAAAAGTCGCCGGGCGGCGAGCAGGGGATGCCGCGACCCTTCAGCCGCAATTTGCTTCCGGCTCGCGCGCCGGCCGGGATCTTCAAATCGACGGTACCCGTCGGTGTCGGAGTCTTCACGGTCGCGCCGAGTGCTGCTTCCCAGGGCGCCACGGGCAGTTCGAGATACAAGTCGCGGCCGTCGAGCCGGTAAAGCGGATGCGGTTCGAATTCGACTTCGATGTAAAGATCGCCGGGGGTGCCTTCGCCGGAGGGACGGCCGCCCTGACCGGCCAGTCGAATCGTCTGACCGGGGAGGATGCCCCGAGGGACCTGCACGTTGAGCGCACGCTGTTTCGAAGTAATCTTACCGGCCGCGTCGATTTCCGGAATCCGCAAGGTGAAGGTTCGCGCGCCCCCCTTCAGCGCCGCGTCCAGATCCAACATCACTTTGGCGTGGTGATCCTCGCCGCGCCCCGGGTCAATGCCGCGGCGGCCGCGACCTGCCGCTCCGGCGGCACCGAACAACGCGTCGAAGAAATCGCTGTGATCCGCATAACCGGAACCGGCGCCGGGCCCCGGACCGCTGAACTCAAAGCCGGCGCCCCAGTCGGGAGGGGGGCGGAACTGTTCGCCGGGACGAGGACCCGATCCCAGCTGATCGTACGCGGCGCGCCTTTCGGGGCTCCGCAGCACCTCATACGCTTCGCCGACTTCCTTGAATCGAGCCTCGGCGTCCTTTTCCTTGCTGACGTCCGGATGGTATTTGCGCGCAAGCTTGCGATACGCCTGCTTGATCTGCGCCTCGGTGGCATCCCGCGGCAGGCCCATGACTTTGTAATAATCCTTGAATTCCACTCATCACCCGGATCTTAGATTCGCCTGCGACGCAGCGATTCCTCGGACACATACTATCGCGACCTGCGGCAGACCGATAATTCGGCATGATCGCCTCATAATTGATAGGCGATGGTCAACAGCAGCCCTTCCCACAGATCGCGCCACAATCCCGGCGCGCGATGATCAAAGATGTGCGCATCCGCGAACAGTTGTCCGATCCACCGAGCCAGCCAATCTATTTCTTGCATGCCGTAGAACACCACCGCCGATTCGTAGTTGAGCAACAGACTGCGCGAATCGAGATTCGGAGAGCCGCACAGTGCGATGCTCCGATCGAACACGACCGCCTTGGCGTGATTCATGGTGTGCAGCAGGTGAATCGACACTCCCGCCGCCCCCAGCGCGCGCAGCGACCGATTGCGTGCAAAGTCGGCCAAGCGGTGATTCGATCTCAGCGGAATGACCAGATCGATCTTCACGCCGCGCCGCGCGGCCAGGCGCAAGGCCGCTTCCAAGACAGCGTCCGGCAGGAAGTAGGGAGTGACCGCGAGAATGCGCTGCGTCGCGTGAAAACATGCATCGACCAGCAGGGCGTACACCGTGTCCTCGGTCTGATCGGGCCCGCTCGGCAGGAACTGGGCCCGGCCCGCGGTGATGCCGGCGTCCGGACAGGTGCGGACCGGCTGGCCGTCGCACGGCGCACCGCCGGCCGGTACGCCGATGCGAGCGGCGGGATCGCCGCCGGCGGCGGCCCAATCCGCCTCGAATTGAGCGGCGGCCGATGCCGCCACCGGGCCCTCGAGATCGAACGACAGGTCGAGCCATGGCGGCACACTCTCCGTTCCACAGAAGTACTCCGCTGCCAGGTTGCGTCCTCCCGCCCACAAGACTGACGTGTCGGCGACCGCCCATTTCCGGTGGTTGCGCAAATTGCGCGGACCCGGGGTCTTGCGTGCCAGCAAGGGACTGAATATCGCCGTTTTTACGCCGGCGGCGCGCAGGGTGGCAAACCAGCTCTTGGGCAGCTGAATCGCGCATACGCCGTCAAGGAGAAATCGCACTGCTACGCCGCGGGCAGCGCATGCCATCATCGCCGCGGTCGCTTCCTTGCCGAATGCATCGTCGCCCAAGATGAAGGTGCAGATGTCCAGCCGCTCATGGGCGCGGCTCATCAGTTCTAACAGGGCGGCACGCGCGTCGACGCCGTTTTGATGCATGCGCACCAGCGCCGGGGCGGCGCC
Organism: Gammaproteobacteria bacterium; assembly: GCA_037440085.1. Lineage (GTDB taxonomy): Bacteria > Pseudomonadota > Gammaproteobacteria > Steroidobacterales > Steroidobacteraceae > Bog-1198. The sequence goes on along the minus strand of JBBIUT010000011.1, from coordinate 21,393 downwards.
CGGCAGCCCGAAGCTCTCGATGAGGTGTTCAGCCCAATGTTTGGTGTCCGGACAGATCCCGGCGGGTGCCAAGGTCCGGCGCTTGAGTTTCCGGCGGCCGAACAGCAGGTACATGGGCAGGACGATATAAGGCATGGCAATCAGTCCCAGGACCCATGCAATGGCGATCGACGGCGGCCGGCGCTCATGTTCGGAGCGCGTGGTCAGCACGTAGGTGAGGATGCTCAACACGATGGCGAGCGAATGGACGGTGATGCGTGGGAACCAGGCGTTCACGTTCGGCGCCTAGGAGCCCGTCCGAATGCGCGGCGTGAGCCGCCCCGAACGGTCAGACAGGCTCCAGTCGACGCAGTACGGCGGGCAGCAGATCGGGCAGATCTTCGGCCAGCAATCCCGGGCCAAAATCCGCGGCGGCCGCGCCATGCAGCCACACCGCCGACGCGGCCGCGAGGTAGGCATCCATGCCCTGCGCCAGGAGACCCAATATCAATCCCGCGAGCACGTCACCCGAACCCGCCGTGGCCAACGTCACCGGGGCATTGCAATTGATAATGGCGCGGCCGTCCGGCGCCGCAATGACGGTATCGGCGCCCTTGAGCACGATGACCGCGCCGCTTTCGCGCGCCGCCGCGCGTGCGCGCGCCAGTTTGTCGCCCGGCAAGGCGAACAAACGCGCAAATTCACCCTCATGCGGCGTGAGTACACAGGCGGATCGTATGGCCTGGAAGAGTTCCCGCGGTCGATCCGCGAACACACTGATGGCATCGGCGTCGAGCACCACCGGACGGCCGGATGCGAGCATCGCAGCCGCGCGCTCGCGGGTCGCGTCGTTGATGCCCGCACCGGGCCCTATCAAAAGCGCTGAGATGCGCGCATCCGCCAACAGGCGCGCAAAATCGTCCGGCTGCGCGAGCGGGCGCACCATGATGCTGGTGAGCGCCGCCGCATATACCGCAAGTCCGGCCTCGGGAACCGCGATGGTGGTGAGCCCAGCGCCGATGCGAGCGGCGGCGCGCGCCGCCAAGCGCGCCGCGCCGGTGATTGGATAGCCGCCGCACAGCAGTGCGTGTCCGCGCGTGTATTTGTTTCCCGAGGCCGTCACCGTCGGCAGCTGCCGCCGCCAAAGCGCGGGACCGTTTTCCCACGTGTCGACGGCAATGCGTTCGAGCACCGTGGCCGGTGTGCCGATGTCGGCGAGTACGGTGGCGCCGCACAGATTGCGGCCCGGCAGCAAGACGTGTCCCGGCTTCTTGCGGGTGAACGTGACGGTGCAGTCGGCTGCGCGGGCGCCGAGCGATTCGCCCGTGTCTCCATTGAGGCCGCTCGGCACGTCGATCGCGATCACCGGCAAGCCGCGATCCGCCGCCGCCGAGAGCATCGCTGCGACGTCGGCGCCGAGCGGCCGGCTCAACCCGGACCCGAACAGCGCATCGACAATGAGTGCGGCGCCGTCGAGCACGCGCGGGTCCAACGGCTCGACGGCACCGGTCCAGCGCGCCGCATGGTACGCGGCATCGCCGCGCAGGCGATCGCGAGGCGCCAGCGAGGCAACGCGCACCTTCCATCCGGATTCCGCCAACGCGATTGCGGCGACGAAGCCATCCCCGCCGTTATTTCCGGGTCCGCACAGAACGGCGGCGGAACGAGCCGACCACCGGCGCATCGCTTCGCGCGCGACCGCGGTGCCCGCATTGCGCATCAATTCGATGCCCGGGGTGCCCGCGGCGACCGTCAAGCGATCCGCTTCCTCCATCTGTGCGACACGGAGCAGGGCGGCTTCGGAAGCTGCGGAACCTGAAGTCAATGCGCGCCTCCGGCCGCGTCGTGCTCGCCGACCTTGACGATGTGCCTGGCGAAGGCGATGCGGCGGTTCATCCTATCGATCCGATCAGAGAGCCCACGCCTGCCGTCACGCCCATCGCCAAGGCGCTCCACACGGCCATGCGCAGCGCGCCGGTCTTCATCTCGGCGCCTGCCACGGCGGCCGACAAGGCGCCGAGAACGATCAGGCACAGCAGCGAGCAGACAACGGTGAGGGGGATCAGGTAAGGCGAGCTTGCCAAGGCGGCGACCACCAGGGGGATCGCGCCACCGGCTATGAAGCTCGCGGCAGAGGTGCTCGCGGCCTGCAGCGGGCGCGCGATGGATCGGGCAGAGAATCCAAGTTCATCGCGTGCATGCGCCGCCAGGGCATCGTGCGCCATCAGTTGTTCGGCGACCCGTCCGGCAAGGCCGATGTCCAAACCGCGGTGCACGTAGATCTCGGTCAATTCGCGGTGCTCGCCATCGGGATCCGCTGCAAGTTCCGTACGCTCTTGATCGAGCGCCGCGGCCTCGCTGTCGGCCTGCGAATGCACGGAGACATACTCGCCAGTGGCCATCGACATGGCGCCGGCCACCAGGCCCGCCGCCCCGCTCAACACTATGCTGGAGTGGCTCGCGTGTCCGGCCGCAACCCCGAGGATAAGGCAGGATATGGAGACGATGCCGTCGTTGGCGCCGAGCACGCCGGCGCGCAGCCAGCTCAGGCCTTCCAGCGTGTGGCGTTCGGGTTTGTGTCGCTGCATCGAAGGTTTTCCTGGATGTATGCACAGGCATGATGCCTTGGTCCGCCATTATGCCGCAGCGCTCACCTGTTGGGCCCGACTTCGGTCGGTTCGAGTGGCGATGCGCCTTCGACTGGGGTACGCTCGACGTCAAAACCATAGCGCTCACGGCGCCGTTGGGCCGCCTCGCACTAAGAAAAATTTCATGCAGCACAAACACGGTGTTGGGGGATGTCGCGTATGCAGAGGTCGCTATCGTGGATAGAGTGGTTTGATCGCTTGAGCCGCATTCTCGATGCGGCCCGCGCCGATGTTCGGGTTTTGGCGCGCTCGAAAAGCGCTTATGCGCCGGCGTCCATCGAGCTTTGCAGGCGACAGCTGATTGCCTTGACCAATGATCTGCGCTTGTTGGATCGGGGCGTTCTGCCGGAAAGGCCGGGGCTCGTGAACTCGGACCGGGCGGACAATTTGCAAAGTGCGCTCGATACGGCGGTCCTTCATCTCGGATCGATGGCAAACGCCGGGGCATCCACGCCCGCTGCCGCGCGCGGCCGTCTGCTCGCCGCGATCGACAGCGCTCTGCGCGGCTGCACGTACGAAGCCGCGGAACTGCTTAGCCCCAGTAAACGCCGCGCTTGAGGCGCTGCGCGTGGGCTTGGCTACGCTCTGCCGGTGCGCGGGCCCAGGAAATACCAAAGAATGAGCCCGGCGACGGGCAGAAGAATGACCAGCACGGTCCACAACACCTTCTTGCCCGTATCCGCGCCGCTTTGAAAGATGTTGACGATCGCCCACACGTCCGCGACCAGGACGAGCAATCCCCATAAGCCTCGGTATTCCATGTTTTTCCCTTTCGACGAACGGCGCCGAAGTGACCGAATCATCATGAGCGGTGGATCTCAAGCATAATGCATTCGCTGCCCCGCCAGGCAGGCTGCCGCGCGCCTCAAGGCGCGACGCGCCGCGTCCGCGGCGAGCACTTAAACGATTCGCGGTGGCTTGATAAAATGACAATATATTCAATCACTTGCATAATACCGCGGACGCGGGTCAGTTGAGTTCAGGACCCGGAATTTCTGCAACATGCCGAATCTATATCGCGATACCGCGGAACCCGCCGTTCCGACGCCGCCGCTGGAAGGAGATGCACGCGCTGACGTGGCCGTGGTGGGCGGCGGAATCACCGGGCTGTCTACCGCGCTGCATGTCGCGGAAAAAGGCGCCAAAGTCATTCTCCTGGAGGCGGAGGAGCCGGGTTGGGGGGCTTCCGGACGCAATGGCGGTCAGGTTAACGCCGGGCTGAAGTTCGATCCCGACGTCGTGGAGCGCGACCATGGCGCCGATCTCGGACGCCGCATGAACGCACTGGCGGGGTCCGCGCCGACTTTCGTCTTTGATCTCGTCAAGCGGCACGCGATTCGCTGCGACGCACGGCAAAATGGCACATTGCGGGCGGCGGTCGGTGCCCGGCATGCCGCAGCAATCCGCAACTCAGTGGACCAACAGGCTGGCCGCGGAGCGCCGGTCGAATATCTGGAGCGCGACGCGGTGGCCCGAGCAACCGGCACCGATCGCTACCTCGCCGCCATGCTGGATCGCCGCGGCGGCGACTTGAATCCGTTGAGCTTTGCACGCGGATTGGCGCGAGCGGCCATGGGAGCCGGCGCGGCGGTGCACTGCGGCACTCGTGTTTCGGGTTTGACCGGCGCCGGCGGCTCCTGGCATCTGCACACGGGGCGCGGCACGGTCACGGCTGACCAGGTGGTGCTCGCGACCAACGGCTACACCGATGATCTGTGGCCTCGTTTGCGGCGCACCATCGTGCCGCTGTTCGGTGCGATCGCCGCCAGCGCCAAGCTGCCGTCGGAAATCGCGCAAGCGATCATGCCGGGCCGCTCGGTGCTCTACGAAAGCGGTGCGATCACGGTGTATTACCGCGTCGACAACGAGCAGCGCCTGTTGATCGGCGGCCGCGGCCCAATGCGCGAGGTCGGCGCCCCGGCCGAGATCCCGCACATGGTGGCGTATGCACGCAAGCTTTGGCCGATTCTGCAGAGCGTCGAATGGCCGTATGCATGGGGTGGGCGACTTGCGATGACTGCAGACCACTATCCGCACGTTCACGAGCCGGCGCACGGCGTGCTGGCGTGCCTGGGATACAATGGCCGCGGAGTTGCGCTTGCGACTTCGATGGGCTCACAGCTCGCGCAGCGGCTGCTCAAGCCTTCGATTGCGATAGACATGCCCGTAACCACCATCAAGACCATCGGGCTCCACGCACTGTGGCCGATCGCGGTGCGCGCGGCGATCGCACATGGGCGTCTGCGCGACTATTGGGGCGTTTAGAACCGGGCGCCGGGGTATCGATGACAAGCACCGCCGAACCGACCGGAACCGTTGACACCGCCTTGGCGCATACCCAGCGTCTGCTACTGAGCAACCCTCGAATGGCGGCCGAACAGGCTGCAGAAATCCTCAAGGTCGCGCCGAACCACCCGTTGGCCACGCTGTTGCTCGGCACGGCGCACCGGTTAGGCGGCGATGCCGCCGGGGCGTTGCGTGCACTGGAGCCTCTCGCCGCAACCCAGCCGAATTGGGCGGCTGCGCACTACGAGCGGGGCCTAGCCTTGGGCGACGCCCAAGAGTCCGAAGCCGCATTGGCCGCCTTGCGGCGCGCGGTGGCACTGAAACCGGACTTGCCCGATGCCTGGCGCACCATCGGAGATCACCTGATCCTGAGGGGCGACACCCGGGGCGCGGACGCCGCCTACGCGCAACACATCAAGGCATCGACCCGTGATCCGAGACTGTTGAATCCCGCGTTGGCGCTGGTGGAGGGAAGAATTGCGCAGGCGGAAGCCCTACTGCGCGCGCATCTCAAGCAGTGCCCGAGCGACGTTGCGGCGCTGCGCATGCTGGCCGAAGTGGCGGCTCGTTTGGGCCGCAATGCCGACGCCGAAATACTGTTGGAGCGATGCCTGGAACTCGCGCCGAGTTTCGATCCTGCGCGCCACCAATACGCCATGATCCTGCATCGGCGCAATAAATCGGCAGCCGCACTTCGAGAGATCGATCGATTGGAGAAGCTCGATCCGCACAATTCGATGTATCGAAATCTGAAGGCGGTCATTCTGGTCAAGATCGGCGAGTACCGCGAATCCATCGAAATATACGCGGAAGTATTGAAGGCGCATCCCGAACATCCGAATATTTGGTTGAGCTACGGGCACACGCTGTCGACCGCCGGCCGCGAGCGGGAGAGCATCGCCGCCTACCGCAAGAGCATCGAATTGGCTTCTCATTTGGGCGAGGCCTATTGGAGTCTCGCCAACCTCAAGACCTTTCGCTTCAGCGCCGAAGAAATGCGAGCCATGCAGGAGCAGATGGCACGCACCGACTTGTCCGAAGAGGACCGCTATCACCTGGATTTCGCGATGGGTAAGGCTCTCGAGGACGATCATCGGTATGCGGAGTCGTTCGCTCACTACACGAGGGCCAACGAGCTCAGGCGATCGCGCTCCAACTACGAGGTCAATGATGTGTCCGCGTTCGTGCGCCGCTCTAAGGAGCTGTTTTCGAAAGAGTTTTTCGAGGCGCGCACCGGCTACGGGACGACATCGCTGGATCCCATCTTCATCGTGGGCATGCCGCGCGCGGGCTCGACTCTGATCGAGCAAATTCTGTCCAGTCATTCGAGCGTGGAAGGCACCATGGAATTGCCCGACATGATCATGATCGTGGAGGCCTTGGCCGGAAAGCCCAAGGGGTCGGAAGAGCCAAAATATCCCGGGGTGCTCGGGACATTGAGCGCCGAGGATTGCCGCAAACTCGGGCTCGATTACATCGAGCGGACGCGCATCCAGCGCAAGACGGCGAAGCTCCGGTTCATCGATAAGATGCCCAATAATTTTGCGCATGTCGGATTGATCCGGCTGGTGCTGCCGAACGCCAAGATCATCGATGCGCGCCGGCACCCGATGGCGTGCTGTTTTTCCGCGTTCAAACAGCAATTTGCCGAGGGGCATCGTTACTCGTACAGTCTGAAGGATACGGGCCGCTACTACCGCGACTATGTGGAGTTGATGGATCACTTCGATCAGGTAATCCCCGGTAAGGTCCACCGGGTTCTCTACGAGAACATGATCGAGGACACCGACGCCGAGGTCCGGCGCCTGCTGGCGTATTGCGGGTTGCCCTTCGAAGACACCTGTCTGCGCTTCTATGAGAACGATCGCCCGGTCAGAACAGCGAGCGCGCAGCAAGTCAGACAGCCGATTTATCGCGACGGCGTGGAACATTGGCGCCACTACGAGGCTTGGCTCGAGCCCCTCAAGCTTGCCCTGGGGGACGTGCTGGACTCGTATCCGCGCACGCCGCGCTTTTAAAATTGCATGAAATATGGGATACGTATTTGGGGGAAATGACATTTATAAGAATTGAGAGGATGCGTCGATGACTCGCAGCCGCAAGCGGAAACTGGCGCGGTACCGTTCGAAATGGGGCGGCGTGCCGCTGGCCTCTGCACTCATGGCCGGCGGCGGCATCGGGCACGCGGCAGACACCGATACGACCACGCTCGAGGAAGTGGTCGTCACGGCTCAGAAGCGCACGGAAGACCTGCAGAAAGTTCCCATCAGCTTGACGGTGTTGAGCGGCAAAGACCTGGAGGAACATCAGGTCACGGATTTCGACGACTTCGCCAAACTCTTGCCCAGTGTGAGCTATCAATCGCTCGGTCCCGGCCAATCGCAGATTTACTTCCGGGGTATCGCGAGCGGCGGCGATGGCCTTCATCAGGGATCCCTCCCGGCAACGGGCGTATATCTGGATGAGATGCCGGTGACCACCATCGGCAATACGCTGGATGTCCATATTTATGACATTGCGCGCGTCGAGGCGTTGGCGGGTCCCCAGGGGACTCTGTACGGCGCAAGTTCGCTCTCGGGCACCTTGCGCATCATCACCAACAAGCCCGACACGAGTGCCTTTTCTGCCGCTTACGACGTAAAGGCCGATAAATTCGGCAGGGGCAACCCCGGCGAGCAGTTCGAGGGATACGTCAACGTTCCGCTCTCCGAACACATCGCCGTTCGCTTGGTCGGCTTCTACGATCACGAGGGCGGGTATATCAACAATTTAGCCACCACCAATGTCTACCTGCGCGGCATACCGGCGATCGGCATACCCAATGACCCGATTGCCGTCAGCAACTATGGCAACCCGCCGGGGGCGGTGGAGCCCAACGTGGCCGGCCAGCGCTTCAACCCGGTTACCACCTATGGGGGACGGGGAGCGCTGAAAATTGATTTTAGCGACCATTGGACCGTCACGCCGCAGGTGTTGTGGCAGAGCCAAAGGGCGGACGGCAATTTCTCGTATGACCCCGCGAAGGGATTTCTGAATGTGAACGACTTCGGAAACGAAGTGAACGAAGACAAATGGTGGCAATCGGCGTTGACGGTCGAGGGAAAGGTCGCGAACTTCGATGTCCTCTATGCGGGCGGATATTTCGAACGCAGTGTCCACAATGTGGTGGATTATTCGCAGTACACGGCGGCGTACGATGCCTATGCGCAATACGCGGGAGCCACGGCCTCGTACGCACGTTTCCAGAATTGTGCCAAAGGGACTCCTGCGAACAATTGCAACGGCGCCGGCGGGCCGCTGGTCGATCCGACGCAGTTCGTGAACAGCCACGATCAATATGCGAAATTGAGTCAGGAGCTGCGCATCAGTTCGCCCGCCGATTATCGATTCCGAGGCACCGTGGGGCTGTTCTATCAGCGCCAGAGCGATAACATCCGAGCAGCCTTCCAGGCGCATGAATTGCCGGCGTATTACGCCATCGACGGCTCGCCCAACATCCACTACATGAGTCAACATACTCGAGTGGATCGGGATTATGCGGTGTTCGGCGACTCGACCTTCGATGTGACCGATAAATTCAAGATCAGCGCCGGAATCAGACAATTCTGGGTGAATAACACGCTGTACGGCTTCTTCGGCTTCCAGAGCTACTGCGCTCTATACGCGGTCAATTCGGACCCCGCCGTTCCCAACTACCGGCCGTGCGTCGATACCGACAAGAAGGTGGTCGAAAGCGGTGAAACTCACCGGGTCACATTGACCTACCAAATCGATCCCGATCGTATGGTGTACGGGACTTATTCGACCGGTTTCCGGCCGGGCGGCAATAACCGCCTCCCGGTGGTGGCTTCTTACAATGCGGACACACTCACCAATTTCGAGATCGGTTGGAAGACGGCGTGGTTCGATCGGCGCCTGCGTGCCAACGGCGCCGTATTCTATGAACGCTGGAACGATATGCAGTATGCGGTCACGGGCGTCAACTCGATTACCAGCATCGTGAACGCCGCCAACGCTCAAACCAAGGGCATCGAAGGCGACGTCAGTTGGCTGGCCCTCGAGAATTTGACCCTGTCGGCCTCGGGAACCTATGTGAATGCGAGAACGACGCAAAATCTGTGCAATTTGGATATAGTGACCGAGCATGTTGTGCACAATTGCGCCGCCGCCGACTTGACTGCGCCGTCCGGGACGCAATTGCCGGTAACGCCGAAGCTCAAAGACAACGCCACCGCGCGCTACAAATTTAATGTGGCTGAATACGAGAGCTTCGTGCAGGGAACCGTCATCCACCAAGGCTCCTCAACCAGTCAACTCCAACAAACCTTTCCCTATAATTTGCAGCCGAACCTGCCCAAATTCACCACCTTCGATTTCGCAACCGGTACCGGCAAGAATAACTGGCACTTGGAAGCCTACATCGAGAACGCGTTCGACAAGGATGGTCAGCTCGGTCGTATCGCCCAATGCGGAGTTGCCTATTGCTACGCGAACTCGCGCATTTACCCTATTAAGCCGCAGAATTTCGGCATAAAATTCGGGCAGAAATTCTAGCCGCACCTCGGATGAGAAACGCGGCGCTGAACCGATGCCGAGTGGGGCGCCACCGCGGCAGTGGCCGAGAGGCGCGTCAATTCTCGGTGTAGAAGTGCCGCAAGCGGTGCATGTCGATGATCACATCGTAGTGCTGATCGGGAGGCAATTTCGTCCCGGTCGCGAAATCGTAGCGCGCATCGATATTGGCGATCTCGGGATGCAGATCATGCATGGCGCGTTTGAACATCTCCGTCGGCACCCATTCCGAATTCGAAGACAGCGAACCGAACTCGTCGTGATAGATCGTCGCCGTTGAAATGTCGGCGGGCGTCGAAGCGATGGCGAAAATGCGCGGCCGCGTCCCGGGGTTCAGGTGCACGCGCCGCGCGCCCTCGAGGATCAATTGCCATTCATTACCCTGAGGGACCGCAATGAGCGCGTACGCGTGATGCTGCGCGGTAAAGAAGGCGAACACAACGAGCAGCGTCGCCAGCAGCCTGCGATTGCTCGCGTGCCAATGTTCGGTCAGTGCGTGCACCGAAGTCACCAAGAAGCACAGCAGCACCGCGGTCATCGCCAGTATCGTGCGGTACGTGGCGTAGCGTTCGGATGCGACCAAGCTCACCGCGCAAGCGAATAACGGCAGCGTGATCAGTCCGGTCACCCAGACCAAGCCACGCGTCCGGCCGTGGCGCCGCCATTCCAAATACCCGCCCGCCACCAGGATCAATGCGACCAGTGCCGCGCAGCCGCAATACAACAAATGATCTCGGTGGTTGTTATCGTTCAACACGAACATGCTGAGCGCGTTCGGCAGCGGCTCCTGCAGGAACCAGACGATCTTGTCCAGCCAATGGTGTTCGAACGCGACGCGTCCGGACTTGACGAAGATGCCCATCGAATACAGCGCCGCCATCGTGCAGTAAGCGAGGCAGAGAGCGGCGGCGACGAATCCGAAATGCATGCCGAGCCATCGTACGGTCGCCGCGAATCCGCGCTGCCGGTGCGCAATCAGCGCGCCTGCCAGGGGAACCGAATAGAACAATGTGCTCGGCTGGTAAGTAAGCGCGCTCACCACCAGCAGGCTGAATCCGACCAACAACTGGCCCACCGATCGACCGCCGCCGGCCCGCAAGCCCATGGCCAAAGCGCCCTCGAGCGTAAAGAACCCGGCGATCGCCAACAGCGCCGCCGCCGCGTACGGCCAGCCAACCGCCCACGAGGCAATGACCTGCGCGGACGGCACCAAAGCCAACAGCATGGTGACGCACAGGCTGGTGCCCTGGGACCAACCGAGCGCCCGCAGGCCGCGAAACATCACCAGGGAAATTGCGCCGAGCAATAGCGAAGCGATGAATCGCATCCAGTGCAGGCTTTGCACGCTGGCGGTCTGGCCATACGTCGACTGCAGCAACCAGCCGTAGATGGGCCGCGCATGCGATGCGCAGAACTTCAGCACTTTGCCGGGTTCCTCGTGCGCCTCGCGCAAATTCGAGTAGTCGTCGCGCAAGCCGTAGTCGTGGAACGTCGCCGGCCAGTAAGTGACCAACGGAACCAGAAACAGCAGGGCGGTCAGCACCCAGCCGCGTACGCCGACGCGGCTGCGCCGGTCGGCTCGAGCCTCGATGTGGCCGATACCGGCCGATATTGGCGGTTCGGCCAGGGATTGCGTAATTGCTGGTTCTGGAACGCTCATGAGAACGAAAGGGCCTTTGATGCCGCCGGGCGCAGCAGTTCGATTCGCAGAATTCTATCTGTCGGATGCACGAAAACTCGTGCCGCAGCCGCCAAAAGTACGTTAAATATCCGTTATCTGGCATCACGCCCGAGGCGGGCGGAGCGGGCGAGGGAGGCGCCCGGTGGGGATGTCGGGGTCGGCGACCGGCGCCGGCCCGGCTATGTTAACTCGGATGGCCCGTTTCTTGATGCAGGTCCCACCGGGCGCGGACCGCTCCGCGCTAGGCTCCGGCACCAGGAAGCCGCTTTATGCCATTCAAATTCATCATGTTATTCGCAGCGGTGTCGATTGCGGCCTCGCTCAACACGACGCGTGCCGAGGCGGGTTCGAAGATTTACACCTACCTGGACGCGGACGGCATCAAGCACTACACCGACGTGCCGGACAACAACCGCTACAAACTTCTGGTGTTGTCTCCGCGGGACATGACGCAGAGTGGTCAATATTACGACCTGTCGCTGCTGGCGCGAGCCACGCAATACGATTCGATCATCGAGAAGGCCGCGCTCTCCGCCGCGGTCGAGGCGAATCTGTTGCGCGCGGTCATCGTGGTCGAGTCGGGATTCAATTCGCGCGCCGTTTCCAAGCGCGGCGCCGTCGGATTGATGCAATTGATGCCCGCCACGGCGACCCGCTTCGGCGTTTCGAATCCGTACGATCCCAAACAGAACGTGCATGCCGGCGCGCGCTACTTGAAATTTCTGATCGACCGCTTCGGTCAAGACGTCCGTCTGGCGCTCGCCGCCTACAACGCGGGCGAAGAGGCGGTGGACCGCAACGGCGGCCGGATTCCGCCGTTCGCCGAAACCATGGCGTACGTGCCGCGGGTATTGAAGATCTACCGAATACTGGCGGAGCAGCCGCGTACGACTTGAGGCGCGGACCGCGCCGCGCCGATGGCCGTGCGCGGATTCAAAGGCTGCGTGTCTTGTGCGAGCATGGGCCCATGACCGATTTTACCGGACCGGGCGCCGCGGCCCACGTCGCACGGCATGGACATTGACCCGGCGGAGCGAGTGGCCGTGTATCGCGGTTCGCAGATGGCCTGCCGGGAGTCCGGGCTTGTCTTGGAAGCGAAGGGGCTGCCGTACGATGTGATCGAACACGACGGCGCTTGGGTATTGCTGGTACCAGCCGCGGCGGCGACCGACGCGAGCGACGAACTGGCGCGTTACGCGGCGGAGCACCGGATCGTGCGGGATGAGCCGCCGGCCGTCATTCCCTTCGGCGGCGCCGGCCTCGGTGCCGCTGTCTACGCAGGGGCGCTGTTGCTCATCGCATACCTCGCGGGAATCCAATGGTTGGGCATGGATTGGCTGGAATCGGGCGCGCTGCAGCCCGTGGCGGGCGCGGGCGCATGGTGGCGCGCGGTGGCCGCGCTCACCCTGCACGCGGACCAAGCCCACTTGCTTGGAAATCTGATGTTCGGCGTCGGCATCGGAATTCTGGCCGGCCGGGTGTTCGGTCCCGGCCTCGCGTGGGCGAGCATCGTCGGCGCGGGCGCCGTCGGCAATTACCTGGATATGTTGATCTCACCCTCGACACACCGCGCGGTGGGCGCTTCCACCGCCGTGTTTGCCGCCTTGGGGCTGCTCGCCGGCTTTTCATGGCGCCGGCGGCTCAACCTGCGGGAGCGGTTCAGGTATCGCTGGGCGCCCTTGTTCGCCGGAGTGTGCTTGCTGGGCTTTTTGGGCGCCGGCGGCGAACATGTCGACGTGCTGGGCCATGCGCTCGGATTCGCGACGGGCATCGCGCTCGGCTGGATCTATGCGCGCGCACGTGTGCCGCGCAGCCGCAGTTACGCGCTGCAACTGGGCGCTGGCGGCGCCGCGCTCGGCCTCGTCGCCGCCGCTTGGATTCTCGCGCTGCGGCATGGCGTGGCGGCGCTTTGACCGGATCTGTGCGGCCGCAAAAACCCGGGTGGCATATAATCAACGGCCCGAATAGGTTGGCCCGATCAGCATTTCAACGTTAGGGAGATTTGAAAAATGAGCAACCCCAAGGATCCTAAATCGAGCGATGCGCCGGGCGGTGAAGCCAAAGAGCCTCGCCTGCGGGGCACCGAACTGACCTCGGCGGAGGATAAGAGCGCCGCAGACCACGTCGCCTACAAGATGTCCCGCAACCCCGATGCCGAACTGCATTTGGACGGCGAGGATGACAGTTTGTACAACGACGGCCTGGATGTCGGCGATGACGGCGAGACGCTGGCCGGCACTGACGGAAAGACTCCCGGGGGCGTCAAGGGATGACAATTTAGCGGTTGCTCAAGTTTCCGTTGATCTGCGAGCGGCTTGCAAGGAGGTAAGCATGAACGAAACCACGACGAAAGCGCGCGGCATCTCGGCCCCTAAGCTGCCGCTGAATCCGCTTAGGCAACAGGATCGACTCGCGATGATCGCCGAGGCGGCGTATTTCACCGCACAGAGCCGGGGATTCGAGCCAGGCCATGAACTGGAAGATTGGATCGCAGCCGAAAAGGCAGTGGACCGCCGCATCGGCGGATAATCTCGCGCGGCGGCGCTGGCGCCCGAGCGCGCGGGGCAGTCCGCTCGCTCGAGCGCGTATGCGCCGGTTCAGGCGCGCTTCGCGAGCAGATCGCGGATTTCTTCCAGCAGCACCTCGGACTTCGGCGGCGCCGGCGGTGGGCCATCCGCTGCGCGGGGCTTCTTCAACCGGTTGATGGCCTTGATGGCCAGGAACAGCACCATTGCGATGATGAGAAAATCGAAGATCGTCTGCAGGAAGGCACCATAGCGGATCAGTACCTCCTTGCCGGTGGGATCCTTGCCCAAGGAAATGGCGAGATCCGCGAAGTTCACTCCGCCGATCAGCTTGCCCAGCATCGGCATGAACAGATCGCCCACCAAGGAGGAAACGATCTTGCCGAATGCGGCGCCGATTATCACGCCGACCGCCAGGTCGACCACATTGCCCTTCATGGCGAATTCTTTGAATTCCGAAGCTAGGCTCATCGTTCTCTCCCTGGAAGATGCTTCGGCGGGATGGTACTGAGCAACGCGCCGGCGGGCAAGCGGTGAAGCCGCTCCAAACCTCAAAACTGCGCGTGCATGCGTACCGCAAACACGGAAACCGGCCCGCGATCGGAGTTGTACGCAGGATTGCCGATGTATTGATAGTCGAGGGTCAGCTGTGCGCAGCGAAGCACGGCCAGCGAATAGAAGGTTTCCAGGATTTTTTCCGGACCTGGATGCGGAAGCTTGCCGTCGCCGACCAGAATGCCGAGACCCCCGGCGTTCAAATAGCGTTCACGATTTGCGGAAATGCCGTTCAGAATCGCGGCGAGCCCCACGGTGTCATCACGGCGGCCCCAGCGTGCGCCTTGCAGCGACAGACCGGTGCTCAAACTGCGGTCGATGTCGGTGAATTCATAGGCTTCGACATTTCCCGCCGCCTTGCCGATGCGCGTGAACATCCCGAGTTCCGCCGCCAGCTGCTGCTCGAGGTCGAGGCTCGCTCCGAGGCGATCTCGATAGCGGCGCACCGCCGCGATGTTCACCGGCGTGCCGGTGCCGGCGGCAAGATCGACCGCCTGATTGAGCAGTCCCATACGCCCGCGGCTGTCGAACGCGGTGAGCCGCAGCTTGCCGGGTCGGCCGCCGATCTCATGGCTTTTTTCCACCTCGAAATCGTATTGAAATTCATGAAACCCGGGCTCCAGATGCGGACTGTTCGGCACATTGGAGAGATCGAAGGCGCCGAATCGCAGCACCCATGCCCCTAGATACCACTCGAGCGCCGCGCCCGCGGTGTAGCCCCACGCATCCGCGGCATAGTCGAAGGATCCGGCATCGACTGCCGCCCAGTTCATAAAGTCATTTCTTGGATCGTGGGCGTATTGATTGTTGTCGAAGAGGTCGGTCACGCTGATCTTGCCGAGCGTGAACACCAGCCGGTTCGGGCTGCGAGCGCCGCCGAGCTGCATCTGCCCCGGATCGACCCGCTCTCGGTGTTCGTCGAGATTCATGGTTTGGCGTAGGAACATGCGCTGCCACCGCAGATAGGGGTGATTCTCTCCCACCTTGTAGGCCTCGCCGCTCGGAAACCCGGCGACGCCGAGGGTGTCGTCGAGCCCGAATCCCTGATCGATCTCGGGGGCGATCCAGATTTCCGCACCCGACCATAGACGCTTTCCCATATACAGGGTCGCATCCACGGTTTCGGCGTTGGTGCCGGGCCTCAGACTGTTCGCGCCCGCGTACGGCGCGTTGAAAGCGGAGGTTTGCTGCTCGGTGTAGGTGAACTGGCCATGCACGGCATAGCTTTCGGGGCCCTCTGCGGCGCGGGCCTGGCCCTGCCGGCAGGCCAGCGAGGCAGCGAGCAGGGCGGCTGCGGATGCGCAAACCATCATTGATTGAAGCAGGGGCCGAATCATGGCGCGAACGATATAGTATACCCCCCTATACTTCAAGTCAGGACGGCCGTGCCTGCGCCGCAGTCTGGGGGCAAATCGTGACGGGACGGTGACAGGCGCCGTCCCCCGGACCAAAACCTACTTTTTGAGATACGCGTGAACGATGTTGACCAGTTCCTCGGCGGCCACGACGCGCGGATCGTCGCGGGCCGCGCGTGGATCGAGCATGTGCTCGCGAATGTGATCCTCGATCACCTCGGCGATGAAGCCATCCAAGGCGCCCCGACAGGAGGTGGCTTGCTGCAGCACGCCGGCGCACTCATGATCGGCCTCGACCGCCCGCTCGATGGCATCGATTTGACCGCGCAGGCGCTTGAGGCGGTTCAGCAGCTTGGTCTTTTCTTTTGTAACGTGACTCATCGGGCCGAAAATCCTCACGATGCCAGCGCGCTATCCTAGCCTAGATCCGCCCGTTCATTGCCATAGCGCCCGGGCGAGGAACAGCGCTCCCAGAACCATGAACAATGACGATGCCGCGTAGTGGATCGCCTTGACCGGCAGCCGCTCGGCGAATGCCTTCCCGAGAATCACGACCGGCACGTTCGCGGCCAGCATGCCGAGCGTCGTGCCCGACACCACGGCCACCAGGTTGGGGTACGCCGCCGCCAGCGCCGGCGAATTTTAGCCCAATTGCGGCCGCCGTTGGCCGATGCCGGTCGCCATCTCAAAAGCGTGCGCTAACTGCAGCACGCCGAGATCGTCGCGGTAGCGTCCGACGATCTGCACGCCGACCGGCAGACCTTCGGGTGTGAAGCCGGCGGGAACCGAGATGGCGGGGCGGAAAGTGGCCGTAATCCAATACGCGGATTTCATCCAAGCGATGTAGTGCGGCATGGGTACTCCGTCGATTGCGGTGGGCCAATGAAGGTTTGCATCGAACGGCGGCACCTGGTTGACGGCGCAGAGCATGAAGGGGTACGTGTCCTGAAAGCGGCGCATCGATTCCAGAATCTGGCCATGGCGAACCATCGCGCTCGAAATCTGCGAAGCCGACAGGCGTGCTCCGCTCTCGATCTCCTGAATGGCCTCGGGCTTGAACTCGGCGCGATGCGCACCAAGCAGCGGGCCTAAATTGGTCCACGTCCGAAATGCGCGCAGCGTCAGGAATACCTCATCCGCCGCGGCAAGATCCGGGTGCGCATCCTCGACGATGCAGCCGAGGGCTTCGAAGGCGCGCCGCTGCGATTCGAGTATGCCGCGCACGCGGCGGTCGAGCGGCAGGACGCCGAGATCCGGGCTCCATGCAACCCGTACGCCCTTGAAGCTGCGATCGAGAGCGCCCAGGAACACCGCCGGATCCGAAGGGGCGCAGCCGGGATCCCTTGCATTGGGTCCCGCCATCGCGGCGAGCAGATACGCGACGTCGGGCACGCAGCGCGCAATGGGCCCTTTGACCGCGAATCCAAGAAACGGCAGGGTGTTCGGCGCCGTCGGCACCAGTCCGACGGTCGGCCGAAAGCCCACGACATTATTGAAATTGCCCGGATTGCGCAGCGAGCCCGCGAGGTCGCTGCCGTCCGCAGCCGGCAGCATGCCGCTGGCGACGCCGGCGGCCGCACCGCCGCTCGATCCGCCGGCGCACCGGGTCACATCGTAGGGATTGCGGGTGGTACCGTACACGCCGTTATAAGTGTTCGAACCCATGCCAAATTCCGACGTGTTGGTTTTGCCGATCGGCACCACCCCCGCTTGGCGCAGCCGCTCGACCAATACCGAGTCGGCGGTCGGCCGATCGTTGCGAAATATCGGCGAGCCCCGTGTCCAGGGAAATCCGACCGCCGGTTCGAGGTCCTTGAAGGCCCACGGCAGGCCATGGAGCGCACCCGGACGGTCGCCGCGTGCGGCACGCGCGTCGGCCGCATCGGCCAGCGCGAGGCACGAATCGTCATCGAGCTTTGCCACGATGGCGTTGAGGTGCGGATTCCAGCGGCGTATCTGTTCCAGATGAGCCGCCATCACCTCACGCGCCGACAATAGCCGGCTGCGCAGCAAGCCCGCGAGTTCGCGCAGGCTCCGGAAACAGATGTCATCCGAACGCGCGCCGCCGGTGCCGTGCTCGGTCGCCATTGTTTCTCCCCAACCGGCTGCTTAAAAGTTGAGTGTACCGCGCTGATCGCCCGACGCGCGGGAGCCGCGGATGCGGCGGCGGCCATGCACTCGGGATTCCCCACGAGCGTGAACCACCGTGTTTTCCTGTTCCGCCGGCGTGAATTGCCATACCGGGGCATTTTGGTGATCGATCCATACGACGGCGCTAATATGCAGCATGAAAATCCCTTCCAACGAATGAAGCGGCCTGAAGCCAAAGGTAAATTGGAATATAGCGCAGCCGGGCGCGGCGCAACGAAAATCCTCGTCGCCGCCGCGGCTATGGCATGCTGATGTCATGTCGGTGCTCTCAATCAATGCGGGTTCCTCGAGCATTCGTTTCTCGTTCCATGAGACGGGTTCGCCCCCGGTTAAATTGCTGGACGGGAAAATCGAGCGCATCGGGCAGGGCGGCACGAGCTTGTCGCTGACCGAGACCGGGCGCGTAACGAATCCGCCGCCGCACCTCGCGGTGGATGCCGCGGATTGGCCTTCCGCTGGCGCCTTCCTGATGCGATGGCTCGAAGCGCACCCGCTGTTCGCGGATGTGCGGGCGGTCGGCCATCGAGTGGTGCACGGCATGAGCCATACAAGTCCGGAGCGCGTGACCGAGGCGCTGTTGGCGGAGCTCAAGGCGATCACGCCCTATGACCCGGAACACCTGCCGCGGGAAATTGAACTCATTGAAGCCATGGGACGCGGGTTTCCGCGCCTGCCGCAGGTGGCGTGCTTCGATACGGCTTTTCACCGCAGCATGCCGCGCATCGCGACGATATTGCCGATTCCGCGGCGCTACCAGTCGCGAGGCGTGCAGCGCTACGGATTTCACGGCCTCTCGTATACTTTCTTGCTGCAGGAACTCGCGCGCGAAGGCGACCCGGCGGCGGCTCGCGGCCGCATCGTAATGGCGCATCTCGGCAGCGGCGCGAGCCTCGCGGCCGTGCGCAACGGCAGATGCATCGATACCACCATGGGTTTTACGCCGGCCTCCGGATTGCCGATGAGCACGCGCTCGGGCGATATCGATCCGGGCCTCATGTGCTTCCTGGCGCTCAACGAGGGGATGGATGTGGCGACTTTTCAGAACATGACGAATCATGAAAGCGGTCTGCTCGGCATCTCCGAGACGAGTTCCGACATCCGCGATCTGCTGGCCCGCGAACGCGGGGACGTCCGTGCGGCCGAAGCGGTGGCGCTTTTTTGCTACCAAACGAAGAAATGGATTGGGGCGTTCGCCGCGGCCCTCGGCGGCTTGGATACGCTGGTCTTCGCCGGCGGTATCGGGGAAAACTCGGCGCCCATCCGGACGCGGATCTGCGAGGGGCTCGGGTTTCTCGGCGTCGAATTGCACGCGGAACGAAACGCGCGCAATGCCCCGATGGTATCGAGCGACGCCGGCAGAGTGGCGGTGCGGGTCATGCACACCGACGAGGAGTCCGTGATCGCGGGATTGACCATCGATTCGCTCGCCTCGAAAGCAAACGGGAGTGATTCATGACGCGCGATGGCGGCATGACGCGGGATGATGCCTCCGCGGGGGTGCCGATCGACGATGGGCAGCTGCAGAAGCTGGACGCATACTGGCGCGCGGCCAATTATCTGTCGGTGGGGCAAATCTACCTTTGCGACAATCCGCTGCTCAAGGAGCCGCTGGCGCCCGAGCACATCAAGCGCATGCTGCTCGGGCACTGGGGCACGACGCCGGGCCAGAATTTCATCTACACGCATCTGAACCGGATCATCGACAAGTACGGTCTCAACATGATCTACCTGTCCGGCCCCGGGCACGGCGGTCCGGCCGTGGTCAGCGGCACCTATTTGGAAGGCACCTACAGCGAAATCTACCCGAGCGTCGGTGAGGACGAGGCCGGGCTCAAACGCCTGTTCACCCAATTCTCGTTCCCCGGCGGAATTCCGAGTCACGCTTCAGCGGAGTGCCCCGGATCGATCCATGAAGGCGGCGAACTCGGTTATTCCTTGAGCCATGCGTTCGGCGCGGTATTCGACAACCCGACACTGATCGCGGCCTGCGTGGTCGGGGACGGAGAGGCCGAAACCGGGCCGCTGGCGACCGCGTGGCATTCGAACAAATTTCTAAATGCCGCGACCGACGGCGCGGTTCTGCCGATCCTGCATCTGAACGGCTATAAGATTTCCAACCCGACTATTCTGGCGCGCATATCCCGCGGGGAGCTGGATCAGCTGCTGCGCGGCTGCGGCTGGACGCCTCATTACGTCGAGGGTCATGAGCCGATGGCGATGCACGCGGCGATGGCGGAGACGCTCGATCGGGTCGCCGAACAAATCGGCGCCATACAAAAGGATGCTCGAATCAACGGCAGCACGCGGCGCCCGTGCTGGCCGATGATCGTACTCGCCTCGCCGAAGGGATGGACGGGCCCTAACTTCGTCGACGGCCGAGCGGTCGAGGGGACATTCCGGTCTCATCAGGTGCCCTTGACGGATCCGGCCACCAATCCGGCGCACTTGAAGCAGCTGGAAGCGTGGCTGCGCAGTTACCGTCCGCAGGAACTGTTCGATGAACGCGGTCGGTTCAGGCCGGAGCTCAAGGCGCTGGCGCCCAAGGGCGATCGGCGCATGGGCGCCAATCCGCATGCCAACGGCGGGATGCTGCTGCGCGACTTGCTGATGCCGAATTTCATGGATTACGCGGTCGGAGTGCCCAAGCCGGGCGCCCCTGGCATCGGCGATACGCACGTATTGGGGCGGTTTCTTCGCGACATCGCCCGCATGAACGCCGAGCAGCGCAATTTCAGGATATTCGGTCCGGATGAAACGCTCTCGAACGGCTTGGAAGCAGTGTTCGAGGTGACCAATCGCCAGTGGCTAGCGGCCACCGCCGCAAACGACGAATTCCTGGCCCGCACCGGTCGAGTGATGGAAATGCTGAGCGAGCACCAATGCGAGGGATGGCTCGAGGGATACCTGCTCACCGGCCGGCACGGCCTGTTCAATTGCTACGAGGCATTCATCCACATCGTCGACTCCATGTTCAATCAGCATGCGAAGTGGCTGAAGGTCACGGCGGGGCTGCCGTGGCGGCGCAAAATCGCTTCTCTCAATTACCTGCTGAGTTCGCATGTCTGGCGGCAGGATCACAACGGCTTCACACACCAGGATCCGGGTTTTCTGGACCTCGTGGTCAACAAGAAAGCGGAGATAGTGCGGATTTATCTGCCGCCCGACGCGAATTGTCTGCTATCGGTGATGAATCACTGCCTGAGCAGCAGGCACTACGTCAACGTGGTGGTGGCCGGAAAGCATCCGGCGCCGCAATGGCTGTCGATGGATGCCGCGGTCAAGCATTGCACCGAGGGCGCCGGAATCTGGCAGTGGGCCAGCAACGACAGTCGAGGCGAGCCGGACCTGGTGATGGCGTGCGCCGGCGATGTGCCGACGCTCGAGACGCTGGCCGCCGTATCGATATTGCGCGAGCGCCTTCCCGCACTCAAAGTCCGCGTGGTCAACGTCGTCGATCTGATGAAGCTGCAACCGCGGTCGGAACATCCGCACGGATTGAGCGACGAGGATTTCGACTCGCTGTTCACGCGCGACAAGCCGATCATATTCGCGTTTCACGGCTATCCGTGGTTGATTCATCGATTGGCGTATCGGCGGCACAATCACGCAAACCTCCACGTGCGCGGCTACAAGGAGGAGGG
>JBBIUT010000010.1:68330-68984 GCA_037440085.1 Gammaproteobacteria bacterium | reverse complement strand
TCCGCGCAACAGTCACACCGCGTGCATACTCGCCGGATTCCTGGCCGAGCGCGGCGTACCATGAATTGGAGTCCATGAGTTAAGACTCGAGCGGAGCAGTTGCCGATCAATCCGGGCAGTGGGATCGAGTTCACGCCGTTCGCCGGCGCTTCGTCAAACAGAATAGCCGCAAGAAGTCCGTCAGGAATGTCGCGCTTTCCGAATCTCGCGCGAACAGTCCGCCTTTTGTTCTGATCGGTGTGCTGGGCACGCTCGCAGTCGCGCTGCCGTGGTTCGTCGCTCACCAACTTCACTACTTTACGGACTATTCGTTGGCCTCGTACGGCGAGTATTTCTGGCCGCGCCGAGCGGGACTCATTCTGCGCCTGACCGGCGGCGCGCGCGCGATTTTGGTCGGCCTCGTGCAGATCCGGCTCGGACTCACGGATCGCGTCAATACCCTGCATCGTATGCTCGGCAAGGTCTACGGCGCCGGCATCCTGATCGGCGGTCTCGGCGGCTTCTACCTTGCGCCTGCTGATTCCGAACCACGGGAAGCCTCACGAGAGACGATCAAGGGCAGACCTCAAGTCGCGGAGACTTCCGCGCACTGAAGCCCCGCGAGCATTGATTCGACAGGCCGGGTGCGCCGCATGCCCGACACCGGGCATGCGG
>JBBIUT010000010.1:0-68320 GCA_037440085.1 Gammaproteobacteria bacterium | reverse complement strand
AGCATAGCGACGGCGCACCCCAATTTGACTTCGCCCCCCCGTCCGGATCAGGCTTCCGTGGGGTTGGGGGGGGGAACATATGGACATCCAGGGCGAACGACGCTTGATTGCCGGTCGGGATGCGGTGTGGCGCGCACTCAACGACCTGGAGGTCCTGCGCGAATGCATACCCGGATGCGAAAAGCTCGAACGGGTATCCGACACGGTCATCGAGGCCACGATTGCCGCGCAAATCGGACCGGTCAAAGCGCCCTTCGGCAGCCGGATCGAACTCAAGGATTTGGATCCGCCGCGCGCCTACACGCTGGTCGGTGAAGGCAAGAGCGCCGCCGCCGGCTTCGGCCGGGGCGAGGTGCGCGTCACGTTGGAGGAGGAAGGCGGAATCACGACCCTGAGGTACACCGCGCAACTCAAGTTGGGCGGCAAGATTGCCCAGATCGGGGCCCGACTGGTCGAGGGCGCGACGCGGCAGCTCGCCGACCAGTTCTTCACCAAATTTGCCGCGCGCTTCGAGCAGCCGGCTGGTGCGCAGCCGCCCGCCAAGGTCCCGGCCGGGCGGCTTCCGAAATACGTGTGGATACTGCTCGTCCTCGCCGGACTTCTGGGCCTCATCTATTGGCTCACGGCCCGATGAGAGCGACAATGAAGGTGTAGGGGGAAGCGATGACCATACCCATCAATCTGAAGGTGAACGGCAAGACCGTTCAACTGTCCGTCGAGCCCGAGACCCTGCTGGTCGACGCGCTGCGCGATCAGCTGCGCCTCACGGGCACGCACGTCGGCTGCGACACCAGCCAATGCGGCGCCTGCACCGTGCTGCTCGACGCCAATTCCGTGAAAAGCTGCACCATGCTCGCCGTGCAGGCGGCGGACCGAAGCGTCATGACCATCGAAGGTTTGGGAAGCGCCGCGGCGCTGCACCCGATGCAGGCCGCGTTTCGCGAACATCATGCGTTGCAATGCGGCTTTTGCACGCCCGGCATGATCATGAGCGCGGTCGATCTGCTGTCGCGCAATCCGAGCCCGACCGAGGCCGAAGTGCGCGCAGGGCTCGAGGGGAACATTTGCCGCTGCACCGGCTATCACAACATCGTGAAGGCGGTGCTCGACTGCGCGCAGAAGATGCAATCCGTCCCCGCCCGGGAGAGCGCCCATGGATGAAGTAGGAACCGGCGGACTCATCGGCCAGTCGGTCAAGCGAACCGAGGATATTCGCTTCATCACGGGGCGCGGCCGCTACACCGACGACATCGCGCGCCCCCACACCGCCTACGCGGCCATCGTGCGCGCGAATGTCGCCCACGCCCGGATCAAGTCGATCGATACCGCCGCCGCGCGCGCCGCGGCGGGGGTGGTGGCGGCGTTCACCGGCGCGGACATGGCTGCCGACAAGATCGGCGGATTGCCCTGCGGCTGGGCGGTCAAGAACCGCGACGGCAGCCCGCAGGCGGAACCCGCGCATCCGGCGCTGCAGGCGGATCGCGTTCGCTACGTGGGCGATCAGGTCGCGGTGGTCATCGCCGAGTCGCAGGCGCAGGCGCGCGCGGCCGCGGAGCTGGTCAACGTCGACTACGAGGAGCTGCCCGTGGTCGTCGATACCCGCGCGGCGCTTGCGGCGGGTGCACCGCAGCTGCATGCCGAGGCCAAGGGAAATCTGTGTTTCGATTGGGAACTGGGCGATGCCGCCGCCGTCGAGCGCGCGTTCGCACAAGCGGCCCACCGCGTCACCCTCGACCTGCGGAACAACCGGCTGATCCCCAATGCGATGGAACCGCGGTCCTGCATCGGCGACTTCGACAGTGCGACCGGCGAGCACACGCTGATCACCGCCAGCCAAAACCCGCACGTCATCCGGCTCCTGCTGGCGGCGTTCGTGTTCGGCATTCCGGAGCACAGGTTCCGGGTGATCGCTCCGGACGTCGGCGGCGGGTTCGGCTCGAAGATCTACCCGTACCCCGAAGATGTGATCGTGTTGTGGGCGGCCCGCAAGCTCGACCGTCCGGTCAAGTGGACGGCGATGCGCGGCGAATCCTTTCTCTCGGATGCTCAAGGGCGCGACCACCATACCCACGTGGAACTCGCGCTCGACAAGGACGCCCATTTTCTCGCACTGCGGGTCGAGACCGTTGCGAACCTCGGTGCATACCTGTCGACGTTCGCGCCGGCGGTGCCTACCTACCTTTACGGCACGCTGCTCGCCGGCACCTACCGGACTCCCGCGATCTACTGCAACGTCAAGGGGGTGTTCACCCACACGGCCCCGGTCGATGCCTACCGGGGCGCGGGGCGGCCCGAGGCGACATTCGTCGTGGAACGCATCGTCGATCAAGCCGCGCGGCAGCTGAAGCTCGATCCGGCGGAGTTGCGGCGGCGAAACTTCATTCCACCGGGCGCATTCCCTTATCAGACGCCGGTGGCATTGATGTACGACACCGGCAATTACCATGCCACGCTCGACAGCGGCCTGAAGCTCGCGGACTACGCCGGATTCGCGGCGCGGCGCGGCGCGGCCGCCAAGCGCGGCAAGCTGCGCGGCATCGGCATCAGCACCTACATCGAAGCCTGCGGAATCGCCCCCTCCGCGGTCGCGGGCGCGCTCGGCGCGCGCGCGGGATTGTTCGAGGCGGCAACCATCCGCATCAATCCCACCGGCTCGGTGACGGTGCTCACCGGTTCGCACAGCCATGGTCAGGGCCACGAGACCACCTTCGCCCAGGTGGTGGCGCAAATGCTCGGCATCCCGATGGACAGCGTCGAGGTGGTGCACGGCGACACCGGCAAGATCCCGTTCGGCATGGGTACCTATGGTTCGCGCTCCATCGCGGTCGGCGGTGCGGCGATCGTCGGCGCGACGCGCAAGATCATCAACAAGGGACAGCGCATCGCCGCGCACCTGCTGGAAGCCTCGCCCGAGGATGTGGAATTCAAGGCCGGCCGCTACGTGGTGCGCGGCACCGACCGCGGCAAGGCCTTCGGCGAAGTCGCGTTCGCGGCCTACGTGCCGCACAACTTTCCGCACGCGACCGAAGAGCCGGGCTTGGAGGAAACCTCGTTCTACGATCCGAAGAACTTCACCTATCCATCCGGCTGCCACATCTGCGAACTGGATATCGATCCGGACACCGGGTTGGTGGAGGTCGTTCGCTTCAGCGCCTCCGACGATTTCGGCCGCATCATCAATCCGATGATCGTCGAGGGCCAGGTCCACGGCGGTTTGGTCCAGGGGATCGGGCAGGCGCTGCACGAGAACTGCCTGTACGACGAATCCGGACAGCTGCTGACCGGATCCTTCCTCGACTACGCGATGCCGCGCGCCCACGACGTGCCGAGCTTCGACGTGATGACCGAATGCACGCCCTGCACCCACAACGCGCTCGGGGTAAAGGGCTGCGGCGAGGCCGGCGCCATCGGCGCGCCGCCCGCGGTCATCAACGCAATCCTCGACGCCTTGCAGCCGCTCGGCGTGACCGATGTGCCGATGCCGGCGACGCCGTATGCGGTATGGCGCGCGATCCAAGCTGCGCGCGGCCGCGCGGCCGCTTGAGGAGCACTCATGAAATCATTTGAATACCACCGCGCCATCAGCCTGGCCGATGCCGTCACGATGCTCAAAGCGCGCACCGAGGGACGCGCGCTTGCCGGCGGCATGACCCTACTGCCGACCATGAAGCTTGGGCTTGCGGCACCCAGCGATGTCGTCGACCTGGGCTCGATCGCCGAATTGCGCGGCATCAAGCACATCGGCGATCGACTAGTACTCGGAGCGATGAGCACTCATGCCGAAGTCGCCGAATCCGCCGAGATCAGCCGTACCATTCCCGCGCTGGCGGCGCTGGCCGCCGGCATCGGCGATCCCCAGGTCCGCAATCGCGGCACTCTCGGCGGATCGGTGGCGAACAACGATCCGTCGGCCGATTACCCGGCCGCGGTGTTGGCCCTCGACGCCTTCGTGCAGACCGACCGGCGCTCCATCACGGCGGACCAGTTCTTTCAAGGCATGTTCACCACGGCGCTCGAGCCGGGAGAACTCATCAAGGCCATCGAGTTTCGCATTCCGAAGCGCGCCGGCTACGCGAAATTTCCCAACGGCGCGTCGCGCTACGCGATGGTCGGCGTCATGGTCGCGGACCTGGGGAACGAGATCCGCGTCGCCGTGACCGGCGCCGGTCCGGGCGTGTTCCGCCTGCCCGCGTTCGAGGCCGCGCTCAAGAAGAATTTCGCCTCCGAGGCCATCGACGGCCTGCGCGTGCCCGAGGATGGCCTGAACTCCGACCTGCACGCGAGCGCCGCCTACCGCGCACACCTCGTCGGCGTCATGGCCAGACGCGCCCTCGACGCGGCGTCGCGCTGAGCAGCATTGATCCTGCCGCCACCCTCGGTCGACGCCACCCTCTCGCTGCTGTCGGCAGGGCGCTACGTGGCGACGCGGGAGCTCGCGGTCGCGGTGTTCCTCGCGCTCAAGCTGCAGAGACCCTTGCTGCTCGAGGGTGAGGCGGGTGTCGGCAAGACTGAGATTGCGAAGACGCTGTCCGAGGCGCTCGGTCGCGATTTGATCCGCCTGCAATGCTACGAAGGCCTCGACGTCGCGAGCGCACTCTATGAATGGAACCACCTGCGCCAAATACTCGAGATTCGAATCGCCGAAGCGGCCGGTGAGCGCTCGCGCGAGGCGCTGTCCGCCACGGTGTTCGATGCGCGGTTTCTGCTGCAGCGGCCCCTGCTGCGCGCATTGCAGCCGCACGCAGCCGGCGCTCCGGTGCTGTTGATTGACGAGATCGACCGCGCGGACGAGGCGTTCGAGGCTTTCTTGCTCGAAGTACTGTCCGATTTCCAGGTCACCGTCCCCGAGCTGGGCACGATCACCGCGGAGGAACCGCCGATCGTCGTGCTGACGTCGAACCGTACCCGTGAGCTCAACGACGCCCTCAAGCGTCGCTGCCTGTATCACTGGGTCGGCTATCCCGGGCCCGCGATGGAACTCGAGATACTGCGTGCGCGGCTCCCCGGCATGGAGCAGCGGCTGGCCAAACAAGTGGTGAGCTTCGTTCAGCGGCTGCGCCGCGAGGAACTGCAGAAAGTCCCGGGAGTCGCCGAGTCGCTCGATTGGATGCGCGCACTCATGGCACTCGAGGTCGAAGAGCTCACGCCCGAGTGGATCCGGCTCACGCTCGGCACGCTGCTCAAGAACCGCGAGGATATCGAGCGCGAACACGGTGCACGCCTAGAAGGCCTGCTCGCCGAATCTCGGGAGTCCTCGTTCTGAAATCGGCATCGCTGACCGGGCGGATCCTCGAGCTCGCGGACGTACTGCGGCGTGCGGGGATCCCGGTGGGCAGCGGCGAGGTGTTGCTGGCGATGACCGCCGTCGAATCGATCGGCATCGAGCGCGCCGCGGATCTGCGCGAAGGACTCGCGGCCACCCTGCTCCATCGGCGCGAAGACCGCGCCCTGTTCGATGCGGCATTTGCCGCCGTGCTGCTCGCCTCCCCTTCCACCCCCGAATCTGATACGGCGGTGCCGGCGCCGCGCTCCGCCTCCGCCCGCAATCAGCGCCTCGCCTGCGCGTTGGCCGCGCGGCGCTCCGCACCGGTCCCGCGCGCCGGCATCGAGACGCCGGCGCCTCTCGCCGCATCCGATTTGGAAGCGCTGCGCCACCGCGACTTCGAGCAAATGTCGGCCGAGGAGGCGCGAGCCGCTCTCGACCTGGTACGCCGGGCAGCGCACTGGTGGCGGCGGCCGACGCGCCGCTGGCGGGCAAGCGCACGCAGCGGCGATCTCGACCTGCGGCGTACGCTGCGCGAAATGGCGCGCCGGCCGGACTCCATGCTTTGGTACTGGCGCAAGCGGCAAGACCGGCCGATCCGGTTGGTGATGGTCTGCGACGTCTCGGGCTCGATGCGGGCCTACGCGCGCGGATTTCTGCAGCTTGCCCATGCGCTCTCGGGCCGGGAACGCGCGCTGGAGTTGTTCGCGTTTGCAACGCGACTGACGCGGCTCACCCCGTGGTTGCGTGTGCGGGATCCGGATCAATCGCTGGCGCGCATCGGGACTGCGGTGCACGACTGGGACAGCGGAACGCGAATCGGCGCCGCGCTCGCCCGGCTGGTGTCCGGATACGCACCGTCGGTCCTCGGTTCGAACAGCATCGTGATGCTGCTGACCGACGGTCTCGAACGCGGCCCGCCCGAGGAGCTGCGCGCGGCGGCCGAACGCCTGAAGCGCTCCTGCCGGGAAGTGCTGTGGCTCAATCCCCTGCTGCGCTATCCCGACTACGCGCCGCTGGCGCGCGGAGCCGGCGTGCTCGCCGAAACGCTGAGTCCGGGGCGCCCGGCGCACGATCCTGCGAGCCTCGAAGCGCTGGTGCGATCGCTCGAAGCGCTGCGCGCGCGCCGCGAGCCGAGCCGGAGGGTCCGCACGCGGTGATGGCGCACCACGGCCGCCGGCTTCGCGGCAGGCACGCTGCTTGCAACGGCAGCAATCGCCGGCTTCGCGATTTGGGGCGCGCCCGCGCTCCGGTATCAAGCGCCGGGCGACCCGGTATGGAAAATTCTGCGCATGGCGCTGTGGGCCGCCCTAGAACCAGGAGCATGACTGTCGGCCGTGTTCGAACCCTCCGCCGCCGAGCGCTTAGTGCAAGGTCACTCGATTGCCTTGCTGCGCGAGCGGCAGCAAAGCGAATCCAAAGGCCAGGGAGGCCATCAGGATCGGACGCAAACGGTTGTGCTCGGCGCGCAGAATCGCGTCGGTCGCCGGCATGTCCCGCCCGACGCTTTCCATCGTTAGGCCTCTCGATTCACTGGCCCTGCCGCTCCGGCGCCGCATCGGCGAAGGCGGGAATCTCGCGGCAGGCCGCGTCGATCTGCGCGATGCGCGGATAGGCGGCGAGGTCCACCGCGAAGCGCCGCGCATTGAACACCTGCGGCACCAGGAGCACATCGGCCATTCCGGGTGTCTCGCCGTAGCAAAAGCGCCCGGTGGATGCATCCCGCATCAGCGATTGCTCCAGCGCATCGAAACCAGCCTGTATCCAGTGCTGGTACCACGCATTGCGTGCGCCCTCGTCGAGTCCGAACTGCGCCTCGAGATATTTGAGCACCCGCAGATTGTTCAACGGGTGCACGTCGCAGGCGATGAGCTGGCACAGGGCCCGTACGCGGGCGCGCGCGGCGGGCGGCGCGGGCAGGAGCGGCGGCCGCGGATACATCTCTTCGAGATACTCGATGATGGCGATTGATTGCGTCAGCACCTGGCCGTCGTCCAGGCGCAGCGCGGGCACGAAGCCTTGACTGTTCAGCTTCAGGAATTCCGGCTGCCGCTGTTCGCCCTGGCGCAGATGAACGGCGACGGTCGCCACTTCGAGGCCCTTCAGCTTGAGCGCGATGCGCACCCGGTAGGAGGCGGAGCTCAGCGCATAGCCGTAGAGAGTCATGCCCACGCTGCGATTCCTACGCTTTTAGCAGCCATCCGACCCGTGCTCCCTGAATGCTCCGGCGAGATCCGTTGCCGCCCTTACCAACAGCGACATGTCCACACCCACCGCGACGAACAGCGCTCCCAACGACAAATACTCGCGCGCGAGCCGCTGATCGCCGGTGAGCGTGCCCGCCGCCTTGCCCGCCTTCTTCACGGCGGCGATGCCTTGGGCGATGGCCGCACGCACCTTGGGATCCGTGGGATGGCCGATCAAGCCCATCGAGGCCGCAAGATCGGCGGGGCCAAAAAACACACCATCCACACCCTCGACGGCGGCAATCGCCGAAAGGTTCTCCAGTCCCTTGACCGATTCAACCTGGACCAGCACGCACATCTCGGCGTCGCACTCGCGAAAGTAGCCCTCGATCCGGGTCCAGCGCGAGGCGCGCGTCGAGGCGCTCGCCACGCCGCGGATCCCGCGCGTCGGATAGCGTGTGGCCGCCACCATGAGCTCGGCCTGTACGGCGGTCTCGATCATCGGCAGCAGCAGGGTTTGCGCGCCGATGTCGAGGTATTGCTTGATCAACTCCACGGCGCCGCGCACCGGCCGCACGATCGGGTGCACCGGGTAAGGCGCGACGGCCTGCAGCAGCGGCAGCACGCTGCGCGGGTCGTTGGGCGAATGTTCGGCGTCGATCAGCAGCCAATCGAAACCAGCGCCCGCCAGCAGTTCCGCCACCGACGGATCCGTCATGCCCATCCATAAGCCGATTTGCGGCTTGCCGTCGCGCAGCGCTCGCTTGAATGCATTCACGGGGATTTTCACTTGGCAGCTCCCTGACGAAACTCTCAAACGAAGCGCATCGAGATGCCGCCGAGAGGCCCATAGTCGGCATGCAGCACGTCGCCGCACGCCACCTGCGTGGGTCTGGTGAACGAGCCGCCCAAGACGATGTCGCCGGCGTCGAGTTGCTCATCATAGGCCGCGATCTTGTTGGCAAGCCAGGCCACGCCGGTCGCCGGATGATTCAACACCGCGGCCGCCAGCCCGGACTCCTCGATGACGGCGTTCTTATAAAGGAGCGCGCCCACCCAGCGCAGATCCACCGCATCGGGCTTCACCGGCCGCCCGCCCAGGACGATGCCCGCGTTGGCGGCGAAGTCCGCGATGGTGTCGAACACCTTGCGCGGCGCCCGGGTGTCGCGGTCGAACTGCTCGATGCGCGCATCGATGATCTCGAGCGCAGGGACCACGTAGTCGGTCGCCTGCATGACCTCAAACAGCGTCACGCCCGGACCGCGCACGGCGCGCGACAGCACGAACGCCAGCTCCACCTCGACGCGAGGCGCGATGAATCGCCGGTGGGGAATGTCGCTGCCGGTATCGAAGAACATATCGTCCATCAGCGGGGCATAGTCGGGCTCGGTGATCTGCGAAGCCTGCTGCATCGCCCGCGAGGTGAGCCCGATCTTGCGCCCTTTGATGGTTCGGCCGTCCGCCAGTTCGAGCTCGACCCATGCGCGCTGAATGGCGTAGCCGTCCTCGATGGTCATGCCCGGATGCTGGGCGGAGAAGTGGCGCAATTGTGTGCGGCTCTTGCGGGCATCGTAAAGCCGCTTGGCAAGCGCGCGAATGGTTTCCGGCGGCAGCATCTGAGACTCGCTTTCGGTTGATCCGCTATGATTCTTCAGACATCAGGTTTTCCTGAGGCGCGCGTGCAGATTATTGTGCTTGAGCGTGCCGCTTTCACTGAACTCGATGAATTCGAGCGACAGCGCCAGGCCGCGCTCGGCGAATTGCGACGCAAAATGCTTCTTCATGATGTCGAACAAGGCGGCGCAAGTCGTCCTCTTGGTCTCCTCGCTGCGGCCGGCGCCGATTTTCAGAATGGCGTGCACGAACCCGGCATCCGCGATGCTGCCGTCGGCGATGCAATAATCCTCGCAGGCGATGGCGCGCACCCGTACGCCGCCCGCCGGAAACACCGGCTGGCCCGCGACGCGCAGCTCCACCATGTAGCGCGCCAGTTCGCGGCACAATTCTCCGAAGCGGCCGACCGTGCGTAAATTCGCGCTGTATTCGAGCGTCATGTGCGACATCGATTAGGCTCCGATGGTCATGTCGGCAATGGTGCATCCCACGGCGAACATGGGTATTGGCCGGTAGTGGTACAGCGTTCCGCGGCCCTTCGCCGCGGCGGCGACCGCGATGAAGGTGCGGATTTCGAATCCGCCTTGGCCGGCATCGCGATACGTCGCCTCGTCGGTGTACGACAACAGCGCTTGCCGGTCATTGGCCTGCCAGCGATCGAGGAAATCGCGATCCCAGGACTCGTTGATCTTTCCGGAATCGGGCGTCGCCGGCCAGTGCGAAATGCCGCCGGTGCCGACGACGGCGATGCGCTCCTCACACGAGTCGGCGGCGCGGCGCAGCGCCTCGCCCAGTGCCCAGGCACGGTGCAGCGGCGCCAGCGGGGGTCCCTGGCAGTTGATGTTGATCGGAACGATGGGCAGATCGTAGCGCGGCGTGAGGAAATGCAGCGGCACCATGATGCCGTGATCGAATTGCCACTCCTGCGCGTAGGCGAGATCGACGGACCGCATCATCTCGCGGATGAGCCGCAGCGAGAACGCCGCGTTGCCGGGAACCGCGGTACGCGCGATGCCCAGCCATTCGGGATCCTCGATCGGGCCCCGGTAGTTCTCGGCCATCCCCACGGCGAACGACGGCATGTTGTTCATGAAGAAGTTGGCGAAGTGCTCCGCCGCCACCACGATCAGCGCGTCGGGACGAGCGGCCGCGAGCCGCTCCCCCATGGCGCGAAAGGCGCCGTGGAATTCGTGCACGACCGCCGGATCGGCCAGGTGCGCGCGGCCGGTGATGCCGGGCGCGTGGCTTGCAATGCCCGCGAACACGAGGCTCATACGCCGGCCACCTTCTCGTCCATCGCCGTGGTCATGTGATAGAGGCCGGCGCGCACCGGGCCATAGCGGCTCACTCCCGCACGCATCGCCGCGATGTACTCGGCCCACGGCATGCCAAGAAACGCCGCGAAGTGCATCAGCAGCTGGCCGTTGGCGCCGAGCACATAGATCAATCCAATGTCGCCCGCGGCAATCGCGCCGCGCTCTTCGGCAGTGAGTTCGTAGCGCTCCAGGAGCCCGGACAAATCCTTCCGATACTCCTGCTGAACGCTCCGATCGCGATTGATGTCGAACAGAAATTTCTGGATTTGATAAAGGCTCATGGTCTATACACCCCAGCGCGGAATGGGGTGCGAGCCCAAGCTGTGGCAGACGTTCTTGGGCTCGAGAAACACCTCGTAGCTCCAGGTGCCGCCTTCGCGGCCGAGACCGGAGGCCTTCGTGCCGCCGAACGGCTGACGCAAATCGCGCACGTTCTGGCTGTTGACGAAGCACATGCCGGCCTCGATCGCCGCCGCAACCCGAATAGCGCGGCTGCCGCTTTCGGTCCAGACATAGCTCGAGAGGCCGTAAGCGATGTCGTTCGCCTTGGCGATCGCGTCCGCTTCGTCTTTGAACGGGATCAAACAGGCCACCGGTCCGAAAATCTCCTCCTGGGCGATGCGCATGCGGTTATCGACGTCCGCAAACACCGTGGGCTTGACGAAGTTGCCCTTGTTGAGCGCGCCGGCGAGCGGCGGCGCATCGACTCCACCGCACAGCAGCGTTGCGCCTTCGCGCGGGCCCAGATCAATGTACCTGCGCACCTTCGCCAGATGCTCGGGGCTGATCATGGGTCCGACGACGGTGCCATCGTCCATCGGATCGCCGACGCTGATGCGCCGGGCCCGCGCCGCGAACTTCGCGGCGAAGTCCGCATAAATCGTTTGCTGCACCAGGATCCGCGAGCCGGCGGTGCAGCGTTCCCCGTTGTTCGAGAAGACCATGAACAGGGCGGCGTCCAGGGCGCGCGCGGCATCGGAGTCGTCGAATATCACGAACGGGCTCTTTCCGCCCAGCTCCATCGAAAATTTCTTCAACCCCGATGATTTGACGATTCGATCTCCGGTCGCGGTCGAACCGGTGAAGGAGATCGCCCGCACGTCGGGATGACGGCACAGCGGTTCGCCCGCCTCGGCGCCGTAGCCGTGCACGACGTTGAGCACCCCGGCGGGAATTCCGGCCTCCAAGGCCAGTTCTCCCAGCCGCGCCGCCGTCAGCGGCGACAGTTCGCTCATTTTCAGTACGGCGGTATTGCCGAACGCGAGCGCCGGCGCGACCTTCCAGGTCGAGGTCATGAACGGCACATTCCATGGCGAGATCAGCGCACACACGCCGACCGGGTGGAACAAGGTGTAATTGAGGTGCGTGGGAGTCGGGTAGGTATGCCCATCGACGCGCACGCACATCTCGGCGAAGTAGTAAAAATTGTCCGCCGCGCGCGGCACCAGCTGGTGGGCAGTCTGCGAAATCACCTGGCCGGTGTCCTGCGTTTCGGTTCTCGCGATCTCGGGGACATGCGCGGCGATCAGATCGCCGAGCCTGCGCAGCAGGCGCGCCCGCTCCGCCGCGGGCCTTGCGGCCCATCGGGGGAAGGCCGCCTTGGCCGCGCCGACCGCGGCATCAATCTCCTTCGGGCCGCCGCGTGCGACCTGCGCCAGCACCTCCTGCGTCGCGGGATTCCGGGTCTCGAAGTATTCCGCGCCCGCGACCGCGGCGCCGTCGATCAGATGTTCGATGCGCACGACTTTGCGTCCCCCCGGCGGCCAAAGGCCGCGTCCCCGACGATGGTGTTGACGAGACGGCCCAGGCCGTCGATTTCGCACACGATCTCATCGCCCGGCATCACGTTGCCGACGCCCCGCGGCGTACCGGTGAGAATGACATCGCCCGCCGCCAATGTCATGAACGAACTCAGGTATTCGATCAGATACGGGATGTCGAAGATCAAATCGCGCGTGTTGCCCCGCTGGGTCAATTGGCCGTTGACGAAGGTGCGCAATTCGAGCTTCGCCGGGTCCGCGACATCCCCGGCATCCACCAACCAGGGTCCCAAGACCGTCGCGCCATCGCGATTCTTCGCGCGCATGTTGGGGCGGTACCAGTTCTCGAGGTAATCGCGCACGGCGTAGTCGTTGGCAATGCAATAGCCCGCCACGTGCTCCAGCGCCTGCGCCCGCGCCACGCGCTGCGCCCGGCGGCCGATGATCACGGCGAGCTCGCACTCGTAGTGCATGAAGGTGACCTCGGCCGGGCGGCGAGTGGCGCCGCGGTGACCGAGCAGAGTACCGGGACCCTTGAGAAAGACCAGCGGCTCTTCTTGGGATTTGAACGCCAACTCCTTGGCGTGATCGGCATAGTTCAGGCCCAAGGCGATCACAGTTCCCACCTCGAAGGGCGGCAGCCAGACGACTTGATCCTCCGCGAGCACTCGCCCATCCGCAAGACGCAGTCCGGCCTCGCCGACTGCGCCCGTGGGGCTGGCTTGGTGCAGCGCCCCGCCGTACGCGACCCGTGCGCGCATCATGCGGCGCCCGCGAAGCGATTGGTGAGCGTGCCCAAGGAGCCTGCCTCCATGACCACGGTCTGTCCGGCGCGCACCCGCGGCGCCGGCGCGGCCGCGCCCGCCGCCAGCACGTCGCCCGGCGCGAGCGTCATGAATTCCGTCACGTCGGCGAGCAGCCGCGCCGCCGAACGGATCAAATCGGCGGTGCTCATGGTTTGCACCAGGACGCCGTCGACATAGGTGCGGATGACGAGCGCCTCCGGGTTCGCGACCAACGCGCGCGCCGTGACCCGGGGACCGAGCGGACAGAAGCCGTCGCGGGCCTTGTAGCGAACCGACGGGCGGTAGTAATCCGGATGCGGGATGCTGACGTCATTGACGATGAGGAATCCGGCAACATGCTCCAAGGCGGCGGCTTCGGAGAGATCGCAGGCGGTGCGCCCGATGACTATCCCCAAGCACGCGGCCGCCTCCAGCTCCGCGACCGCGCCCGCGCCCGCGGCGGGAATTTCCACGGCATCTCCGCTGGCCGCGAGCGTATTCCTCGGCTTCAGGTACAGCACCGGCGCCCGCGGCGGCGCGTTGTACGGCGCCAGTGTCATCTTGCCTTCGAGCGCCGCCAGCGCCGTGCGGTGGTTCAGCAACGTGCCGTACACCGTGCCGCTCAATCTGAACGGCGCCACGTCCATGGGAATCCTGCACAAAGCGGTTGACAACGGGGTCGCTTCCGGTGAATCTTGCTAATATATTAGTAATCGTTCCACCAACGGGCGCGAGTGTCAAGAACGGCATGGGTTCGAAACCGGCAAGCCTAAAGCACCGCAACCTGCCGCTGCTCATGCTGCGGGCCCGCGAGCACCTGATCAGGCGCTTCCGGCCCCTGCTCAACGCGCACGGAATCACGGAGCAGCAGTGGCGCATCGTGCGGGTATTGCTCGAAGCCGGCGCGCTCGAGCCGCGCGAGATAGGCGAGTTGTGCCGACTGTCGAGCCCGAGCCTCGCCGGGGTCCTGGCGCGCATGGAGGAGATCGGTCTCGTTTCCCGCAAGCGCCTGGCGCACGATCAGCGCCGGGTGCGGGTCTCGCTGACGCCGGGCAGCCGCGCGCTCGCGGCCCGCATGGCGCCGCAAATCGAAGCCGTCTACGCGCGCGTGGAGCAGCTGCTCGGCAGGGAGTTCTGCAAACGCTTATACGCGGCGCTCGACAGCGTCATCGACAAATTGGAGCCGACCGCATCGCGGTGAATGCGCCGCAGCGGCGATTCCCTGCGTCATGCAGCCCTGAGACCATGGTCTCATGCGCCGCGGCTTCGGCCGGCCTATATAATTCCCGGCCGGATCCTCGAAACGGATAGAATCGTGAATACAAGAACCATTCGCGTCGCCGCGTTCACCGCAATCATGGCGGCGGCTACGGCCGCGCACGCGGAACTGAGCGCGGAGGATCTGGCGAAAATCGCGCAGAACCCCGTGGGTAACCTGATCAGCGTGCCGTTCCAGAACAACCTGAACTTGAATACCGGTCCCTACCAAAAAAGCCAGGACATTCTCAACATCCAGCCGGTGGTTCCCATCGACGTGAACGAGGACTGGAACATCATCACCCGCACCATTCTCCCGGTCATCTCCATGCCGCCCCTGTCGCCCTATCAGG
This sequence comes from Gammaproteobacteria bacterium, assembly GCA_037440085.1. Lineage (GTDB taxonomy): Bacteria > Pseudomonadota > Gammaproteobacteria > Steroidobacterales > Steroidobacteraceae > Bog-1198. Next base: position 53,785 of record JBBIUT010000010.1, on the reverse strand, counting down.
GCCGCACCACCGGCATCGGCGACGTGCAGATCACGGCATTTCTTTCGCCCGCGAAGCCAGGCGCCTGGATCTGGGGGGTGGGCGCCATCACTCAGCAACCCACCCACAGCGACCCGCTGCTCGGCAACAACAACAGCGGCTACGGCCCCTCGTTCGTGGTGCTGCACTTGGAGAAGGGCAGCCCCTGGGTGTACGGGGCGCTCATGAACAATATCTGGTCGTCGAACAACAGCACCTCACCCTCGTATAACAACGGCTTGTTGCAGCCGTTCCTCAATTACAACTTCAAAAGCGGGCTTTATCTCACCAGTTCGCCGATCATGACCGTCAATTGGCAGGCCAAGGGCCCGAATCAATGGACCGTGCCCATGGGCGGCGGTGTGGGCAAGATTTTCCACTTCGGCAAACTGCCGGTGAACAGCCAGATATCGGGCTATTACAACGTGGCGCGGCCCGACTTCGCGCCGAACTGGCAGATCCGCGCTCAGATCCAGTTGATGTTCCCCAAGTAGTTCATCAAGGTCCGCAGCGCCGACAATTCCACGGCGCCAATAAAACGGGCCCGGCCACATTGCGGTGACCGGGCCCTCGAGCCGCTCGCCTGAAGATCTGCGCCTAGTTGCTGGGACCTTTGCTCGCAGCCTCCGCCTCGGCCATCCGCTTCGCCATCTCCGCTTTGAGCGCGTCCAAGTTGAAGCTCGCGCCGCGCTGCATCGGCGGGAACTCGAGGAAGGTCTGAATTTCCTTGCCTATCACCTGCTGTACGAACACGAAGCGCCAGAACTCGTACTTGAACCAATCGAAGTACTGCTGCGCCCCGTCCTTCGTCCCATTGTTGGGCCAGCCCGTGCGCTCGAACGGATCCAAGCGCAGGTTGGTGATGTACGGCACGTCCGGATGGGTCTTTTCGCCCAGCCAGCCCGCGGGCTGGTCGATGAAGCGGAACTTGTAATCATCGATGCGCACCGCGCCCACCGTGCTTTCGCCGAGATAGAAAATTTCGTGGCGCGCGGACGGGCCCTTGCCGGTGATGGCGGCCATCTGGTCATAGCCGTCCAGATGGTTCTTGTAAGTCCGGTCGCCGATCTTTACGCCTTTGAGCAGTTGGTCGACGATGTTCGGGTTGCCCGCGGCATCCAAGAAGGTGGGGAACCAATCCATGCCCGAAAAGATCCCGTTCTGCACCGAATCAGCCGGCACGTGGCCAGGCCAGCGCAGAAGCGCGGGAACACGGAATCCGCCCTCGAGGACAGTACCCTTGGATTGCGCGAACGGCGTCTGACCGCCGTCGGGCCAGGTGAACAATTCCGTGCCGTTGTCGGTGGTGAACACCACGATGGTGTTGTCATCCTCGCCCATGTCCTTCAGCTTCTTCATCACCAAGCCGACGTCGTCGTCGAGCTGCGCCATGCCGGCCTCTTCCTCCGACCAGCCGTTCTGCGCGTTTCGCAGCGCCTCGTACTTCGGCGACAGATGCGTGACGATGTGCATGCGGGTCGGATTCAGCCACACGAAGAACGGTTTGCCGTCCTTCTTGGCCTTGTCCATGAAATTGATGGCGAGGTCGCGGATCTCCTCATCCACGGTCTCCATGCGCTTCGGATACAGCGGGCCGGCGTCTTCGATCTTCTGCTTGCCGACCTTGCCCCAGCGCGGCATCTCGGTCGTATCGTCCACGTTCGTGGCCCAGCTATGCACCATGTTGCGCGGACCGACCACGTTCAAGAGATTCTGCGGGTAATTGGGGTGCGCCGGGTCCTCCATCGCATCCAAGTGATACAGATAGCCGAAGAACTCGTCGAAGCCATGGACGGTGGGCAGGAACTCGTTTTTATCGCCCAGGTGATTCTTGCCGAACTGCCCGGTGGCGTAGCCCAACGGCTTCAGCGCGGTGGCAATGGTGATTGCATCGGCCGGCAAACCGATCGAGGCGCCCGCCTGGCCGACCGTGGTCATGCCGGTGCGGATGGGCAGCTCGCCGGTGATGAAGTTCGCGCGACCCGCCGTGCAACTCGCTTCGGCGTAATAGTCGGTGAACAGCATGCCTTCCTTGGCCAGCTTGTCGATATTCGGGGTCCTGCCGGCCATCATGCCGCGATGGTAGGCGCCGATGTTCCACATGCCGATGTCGTCGCCCATGATCACGACGATATTGGGCTTTTTGGCCTGCGCCAACGCAGGCGTCGCGGCCAGCGTCAGGCACAGCGGCAGCGCCGCCAATGCCATGGCCGTTTTCTCGATAAGATTCATGAATATTCTCCCCTTGTAGAATAGATATGCGGGGTCTCTTCGTTCTGCTATCGTCTGGTCAGTAGTCGCTTCGCGTGACCGCGAAGGCGCTTCGTGAATTCGCTGCGTTTCCACCGCTCGCCAAAGCAGTGCGTCCCCTCTAGCGGCCGCGCGATCCTCGCATGGCGGGCGGTCAATAAGCTATGAGACCTTGGTCTATATTGCGCTCCGCGCAGCCGCCCTACGCCACCTCGAACAGTCCGGCCGCGCCCATTCCGCCGCCGATGCACATGGTCACCACCACGTACTTGACGCCGCGCCGCTTGCCCTCGATCAGCGCGTGACCCACGAGGCGCGAGCCGCTGACGCCGTACGGGTGTCCGACGGCGATCGCACCGCCGCTCACGTTCAGCCGCTCGTTGGGGATTCCGAGGCGGTCCCGGCAATAGATCACCTGCACCGCGAACGCCTCGTTCAATTCCCACAGGCCGATGTCCTCGACCTTGAGGCCCGCCTTGGCGAGGAGCTTGGGCACGGCGAACACCGGCCCGATGCCCATCTCATCGGGCTCGCATCCCGCCACCTGGACGCCGCGAAAGATGCCGAGCGGGCGCAGGCCCTTCTGCTCGGCGCGTTTCGCATTCATCACGATACACATCGAGGCGCCGTCGGAAAATTGACTGGCATTGCCCGCGGCGATCACGCCGCCCGGCACCGCGGGGCGGATCTTCGCCACTGCCTCATAGGTGGTGTCGGCGCGAATACCCTCGTCGGACGCCAATATCACCTCTTGCGTGCCGATGGCGCCGGCATTCTTGTCGGCAACCGCCATGGTGGTGGTCAAGGGGACGATCTCCGCTTGAAATAGCCCCGCCTGGGCCGCGGCGGCGGCGCGCAACTGGCTCTGCACGCCGTACTCGTCCTGAACCTGGCGCCCGATGTGGTAGCGCTTCGCAACGTTTTCCGCGGTCTGCAGCATGTTCCAGTAGACCTCGGGCTTGTGCAGGGTCACCCATTGCTCTTTGAGCATGCGCGCATTGGCGGTGTTTTGAATGCAGGAAATCGATTCCAAGCCCCCGGCCGCATAGATCTCGCCCTCGCCCGCCATGATGCGCTGCGCCGCGAGCGCAATCGATTGCAGCCCCGAGGAACAAAAGCGGTTGATCGAGATTCCCGCCGTGGTGACCGGGCAGCCGGCGCGCAGTCCCACCTGCCGCGCCACGTTCATACCGGCCGCCCCTTCCAGGAAGGTCGCGCCGACGATGACGTCTTCGACTTCGGCCGGATCGATGCGCGCCCGTTCGATGGCATGTCGCAACACGTGGCCGGTAAAGGTCACCGGATGGGTCATGTTGAGCGCGCCTCGCCAGGACTTGGCTAGTCCGGTGCGGGCGGTCGAAACGACAACGGCGTCGGTCATATTTGATTACCTTAAGCTGGCGAAGCTTCGATTCTCGAGCGCCAATTTATTCAAGAGCGGCGCGGGCGCCCAGGCATCCGGCTGATAGCCCTTGGCGAAGGCGCGCATGGTTCGCAGGATATTCGGCAATCCGACGGTTTCGGCGTAGTGAAGCGGTCCGCCGCGGAAATCCGGAAACCCGTAGCCCGCGAGGTACACCACATCGATGTCCGAGGCGCGCAGTGCGATGCCCTCCTCCAGGATGCGCGCGCCTTCGTTGATCAGCGAATACAGCGCCCGCTCGACGATTTCCTGATCGCCGACCTGGCGGCGCTGCCCCAGACGGGTCGATTCTTCGAGAACGATTTGCGCCACGAGTTCGGATGGATTCGGGCTGCGGTCGCCCGGCTTGTAATCGTACCAGCCGGCGCCGGTCTTCTGGCCGAAGCGCTTGAGATCGCAAATGCGATCCGGAATCTTCGAATACACGCGTTCGGGATGCTCGAGGTACAGGCGCTTGCGGATGGCCCAGCCGATGTCGTTGCCGGCGAGGTCGCTCACCCGAAACGGCCCCATCGCGAACCCGAATTTTTCGAGCGCCCGGTCGATTTGCTGCGGAAGCGTGCCCACATCGAGCAGCAGCCCCATCTGACGCAAATACGCATCCAGCATGCGGTTGCCGATGAAGCCGTCGCAAACTCCGGCGACGACGCCGATTTTCTTGATTTGCTTGGCCACATTCATGCTGGTCGCAATTACGTCCTTGGCGGTCTTGGCGCCGCGCACGATTTCAAGGAGTTTGGTGACATTCGCGGGACTGAAGAAATGCAGCCCCACCACGTCTTCGGGCCGTCGCGTGAAATTCGCGATCTTGTTCAAATCCAGAGTCGAGGTGTTGGAGGCGAGAATCGCGCCCGGCCTCGCCTTCTCGTCGAGCCTCTCGAACACCTGCTGCTTCACTTGCAGGTCCTCGAACACCGCCTCTATGATCAAATCCGCGTTCGCGATGTCGTCGTAGGACAGCGTGCCCGAGATCCGTTTGAGCCGTCGATCGAATTCCTCGCTGGTAAGCCGCCCCTTCTTCAACGAGCTCTCGTAATTCCCCATCACCACGCCCAGGCCCTTGTCGAGAGCCGCCTGTGTGGTCTCGAGCACCGTGACCGGCACACCCGCATTGGCGAAACTCATCGCGATGCCGCCACCCATGGTGCCGGCGCCGATGACCGCGACCGACTTGATCGCGCGCAGCGGCGTATCGGGCGGGACGTCCGGAATCTTGGCGGCGGCGCGGGTGGAAAAAAACGCGTGCCGCAAGGCCTTGGATTCGGTGGTGCCCATCAATTCCGCAAATGCCGCCCGCTCCAGTTTCATGCCCTCCTCGAACGGCTTGAGCACCGCCGCCTCGACCGCATCGATGCACTTGCCGGGAGCGGGATAATTCCCGGCAAAGCCGGCGACCGCGCCCCGCGCGAAATCGAAGAAGGCCTCGGCGTTCGGAAAATTGATGCGCACGTCGCGCGCCTTCTTCAGCGGCAGCTTGCCGCCGGCACCGTGCTGGCAAAAGGCGATCGCGGCCGGCAGCACCTCGGCCTCGACCACCGAATCCAATAAATCCGTGTTCGCCAGCTCGCGGGCCGCGAGCGGATTGCCGCTGACGATCATGTTCAAGGCGCGCTCGGCGCCCACCAGGCGCGGCAGGCGCTGCGTGCCGCCCGCGCCCGGCAAGATGCCGAGCTTCACTTCCGGCAATCCGAGTGGCGCGGCGGCCGCAGCCAAGCGGTAGTGACAGGCCATGGCGAGTTCCAGGCCGCCGCCCAGGGCGGTGCCGTTGATTGCCGCAATCACCGGTTTCGGAAAGTTCTCGATCATCGCGCACAAATCCGCCAGGTTCGGAGCGGCGATCATTTCCGGCAAACCGAATTCGCTCACGTCCGCTCCTCCGCAAAACATCGCTCCGGCGCCCGTGATCACCACGGCGCCCACGAACTCGGCATTCGCGGCGCGTTCCAATCCGTCGGCGACGGCTTTGCGCACGGCGAGGCCGAGCGCGTTCACCGCCGGATTGTTGAGCGTGATCACAGCGACGTCGCCGTGGGAGGAATAGTCGGCCAATGCCATGCGCATCTCCTTCGTAGACCTTTCAGTATACTGCTTTGGTGAAGCCGTCCCGCTCTTCCCTTGTGTGGCTCTGTCTCGCGCTGCTCGCGATGTGGTGCGTCGGCATCTTGGGGCGCGGTTATTGGACGCCGGACGAACCGCGCGAGGCAGACATCGCGTGGCGCATGAGTTGGCAGCCGGATAAGGCGGTACCGCTGCTCGCGGGCGAGGCATTTTGCGAAAAGCCGCCCTTGGCCTATTGGGCCGCCGCCGCCGCCATCAGGCTTTTTGGCACCGCGGCATGGGCGGCGCGCTTGCCCAATCTCCTGTATGCGCTGATCACGGCGCTTGCCGTCGGGCTATTGGCGCGGCGCAGCCTCGACCCGGTCGCCGGGCTCGCCGCCGCCGCCGCGATCAGCACCTTCCTGCTCGCCTACCAAGTCGCGATCTGGCTTGCGACCGACGCTCCGCTGCTCGCCGCCGTGGCGGTGGCGCTGCTCGGCGCCTACATCGGCTTTTATGCCGAACGGTCGCCGGAGCGATTGCGCGGCTATTCATTGATGCACGCGGCCCTCGCCCTGGGGTTCTTGAGCAAGAGTGCGGCGGCTTGGATGGTGCCGGCACTGGCCATCGTCACGCTGGCGATTTGGGAAAGGCGCTTTCGCGAATTGTGGCGCTGGGAGCTGTATTTCGGCTTGCTCATACAGGCGGCCGTCATTCTGCCCTGGGTATGGTTCGTCTACGCGGGTCCCGACGGTCCGGCTCACCTCAAGGTCTTTCTTTGGAACAATCTGATCGGCCGATTCACCCACCTCGATGCGCCGCAGGCACTGCAGTATGCGGCCGCGCACCGCAATTCGCCCGGCAAGTACCTGATCGAACTGCCGATGTATCTGTGGCCGTGGACGCTGCTGGTCATGGCCGCCGCGCGGCGCGCCTGGCAGCACCGGCATGCGCCGTTGGACCAATATCGCGCGGTGCGCTTCGCGCTCGCAAGCGCTCTGCCGCCGCTCGCCGTTCTGTCGGTCGCGGCAACCGCCCGCAACATCTACCTGGCGCCCGCGCTTCCGGGAATAGCGCTGCTGCTCGCGTGGTGGGTTAGCGAAACCCGGGGCGGCGCCGATCGGTGGGACTTGCGCGCCGTGCGCGGCAGCGTCGCGCTTTTGTTGCTGGCGGTGCTGGTGTTCGGTGCGGCCTTGAGCGCCGTCGGCATCGAGTCCTGGGACCGGATGGGCTCCCATGGGGCATTCGTCATGATATCGGGTTTGGGATTGGCGGCGGCCGCGGCGCTGGCCGCACAGGCGGGCATGGCGGCGCGGCGCGGGCGCATGCTGCGCGCCCTTGGGGCGCTGCTGCTCGGTTATTGCGTCCTATTGGCAGCGCCGGCATCGCAACTTTTCCGGCAAGTCGATGCGTGGCAAAACCTGGCGAGCGTCGGCCGCGCCATCGGGGCCGACTCCGCCGGCAGGCCCTTGATCCTGTTCGCGCCGGATGAGACCACGCGCGCGCTCACCGATCTGTACGCGCGTACCTCGGTGCGAATCGTTCAAGGGCCGATCGACCCGCTTTCGGTCGAGCGCCTGCAACGGGAAATGCGGCGCGAGCCGGGCGCGTTCGCCGTGGTGCAGCTGCCCGGCAGAGGTGTCAGCCCGGCAATTCAGCGCCTCGCCGACCGGCTGGGTCTCAAGATCGACGGTATGCGGGATTCCGCCGGCGAGCCGGCTTGGATTTCCGCCTCGCAATTGCGCATGGCGCATCGATATGCGCTGCCTAACGGGCGCCGCTACGCGCTGCTGGAAGCGGAGCGCTGAACCCGGTCCCAAGGCGGCCGCGCCTTCCGGGCAGCCGCGCCGCCCCCGGCCTCACGCCTTGCTCGCCACGTCGCGGAACACCTTCTCGTACATGACGATTTGCCGGCTCCAGGAAAAATCCTCGAGCATGGCGTTGTGCATCAAGCGCCGCCAACTCTGCTGGTCCTGGAACCAGTCGAGCGTGGTGTTGAGCGCCCACTCGACCGCCGCCCCGTCATAATTTTTGAACACGCAGCCGGTCCCCAAGCCGGTGCCCGGATCGTAGTGCCGGACGGAATCCGCAAGGCCGCCGGTCTGGCGTACGATCGGCACGGTTCCGTAGCGCAGGCTGTACATTTGATTCAGTCCGCAGGGTTCGTAATGGGAAGGCATGAGAAAAATGTCGCTGCCCGCTTCGATCATATGGGCCAGGGATTCGTCATGGCCCGAGCGAAACGCGACCCGCCCCGCAAAGCGCCGCGCCAGGGTTTCGAAAAAAGTCGCGTAGCGCTCTTCGCCGCTTCCCAACACCACCAGGCCGAAGTCCCGACGGTCGAGCAGTCGCGGCAGGGCCTCGATGAGGATATCGATGCCCTTCTGCACCGCGAGGCGGCTCACCATGCCGACCAGCGGGCTGTGCGGCGCAATCGCCAGCCCGGTTGCCCCGAGCAACTGCTGCTTGTTCGCGATCTTGCCGCGCAGGTCCTGCTCCGAGTAGTGCGCCGCGAGATGCGGATCGTGTCGCGGATCCCAATCCCGGTAGTCGACCCCGTTCAAAATCCCGATGACCGGATCGTTGCGCGCCTGCAGCGTCGGCTCCATGCCCATACCCACCGGCACTTCGCAGATTTCCCGCGCATAGGTGGGGCTGACGGTGGTCACCGCATCGGCATGGCGTATGCCGGTCCGCAGCGCATTGACGACGCCGTGCGCAAGATCCGCCGCATCCAACAGCGCCTCCGCCGACGGCACGCCCAAATCGTCGACCAAGGCCCGCGAAATAATGCCCTGATAGCCGATATTATGTATGGTAAATACCGAGCGCGATCGGGCGTACAGCGGCACAGCCGAATAAATCGTCTTCAGATACAAGGGCAGGAAACCGCAATGCCAATCATTACAGTGAAATACGTCCGGCGCGAACCCCAAGCGCAGGCAGCTTTCGGCGGCGGCGCGCGTGAACAATAGAAAGCGCCGGTGTTCATCGGGATCGCTCGTATACACCGAGGGCCGGTCAAAAAGCTCCGGGCAATCAATGAAATAGAGGGCGCTGCGCGTACCCGGAACGCCGGCGGTGCGCACCGAAAACGCATACACCCGGGTTCCGATGCTGACCCCAACCTCCTGCAGCCCGGGCACCGGCTGCAGATCCCGGTGAGCGCGCCTGACCGAGGCGTACAGCGGCATGAAGGCACGCACATCGTGGTCCCGCTGCGCGAGCTCCCGGACCAGGCCCCCGACCGCATCTGCCAGCCCGCCGGTCTTCGCAAATGGCATGATTTCCGAACTCAAGATGCACAGCTTCAGCGGAGCCATGGCCAGAGTCTAGCAAAGGCGAAAAATCAATCGTGAAAATCCTGATGCGGCGAGTTGCCGAGTATGGCAGGCTGGCCTTGGTATCGAGCGATAGATCTAACCTCCTCACGGTGACACCAGGGAAACCATGCCATACGCGCCCCGGACCAGCGCTGGACGCTACGTCAGCCGACTGACCAGCGGCACCTTGGCGGTCATCATGGCCGGAGGCCGCGGCGAGCGCCTCAAAGGCCTCACCGAGCACCGCTGCAAGCCCGCGACGCCGTTCGGCGGCAAGTTCCGCATCATCGACTTCGTGCTTTCGAATTGCGTGAACTCCGGGATCCGTCAAGTCGCCGTTCTGACGCAATACAAGTCGCAGCCGCTGATCCAGCACATCCAGCGAGGCTGGAGTTACCTGCGCGGGGAGATGGGCGAGTTCGTGGAATTGATCCCTGCGCAACAGCAAATCGGTCCTTACTGGTACCGCGGCACCGCCGATTCGGTGTACCAAAATCTTGAGTTCATCCGCTCGCACAACCCGACGCACGTGCTGATATTGGCGGGCGATCACATCTATAAGATGGACTACGGCCCGATGATCGCCTATCACGAACAATGCGAAGCGGATATCACCGTCGGCGTCGTCGACGTGCCGCTCGAGCGCGCCCATGAATTCGGCATCATGACCACGGATGAGGCCAATCGAGTGCGGAAATTCGCGGAGAAGCCGCGGAACCCCGACCCGATTGCCGGCCACGAGAATTTGGCGCGTGCGTCCATGGGCATTTACGTCATCGCCATGGACCGCCTCGAGACACTGCTCGGCGACGATGCGGCCAACGAAGCGAGCCAACACGACTTCGGCAAGAACATCATTCCGCCTGCGATCGACCAGCTGCGCGTATTTGCCTATCCGTTCCATGATGTCGAAACGCGAGCGCAAAATTATTGGCGCGACGTGGGCAATGTCGATGCGATTTACGAGGCCAACATGGAGCTGGTCGCGCTCAATCCAGAGCTGAATATTTACGATCATCAATGGCCGATTTGGACTTATCAGCCTCAGCGTCCGCCCGCCAAATTCGTGCTGGATGAAGAAGGCCGGCGCGGCATGGCCGTCAACTCCATGGTTTCCGGCGGCTGCATCATTTCGGGCGCCTATGTGAACCGGTCCCTGCTCTCGAGCGATGTGCGCATCGAGGACAGCAGCAACATCGACTGCTCAGTGCTGCTGCCGGACGTCACCATCGGCCGCCGCTGCAACATATTGCGCTGCATTCTCGATGAGCACTGCGTGATTCCGGATGATATGACGATCGGCCACGATGCGGCGGCGGATCATGCGCGGTTCGACGTCACCAAGAGCGGCATCGTCCTGGTGACGCCGAGCATGCTGCGCGCTCTGCGCAAATCTTGAGCTAAGCCACGGGCTGGTCCCGCCCGCGCAATTTGAGGGTCGCCCAGGCTTCGATCACTTCGTCCGTTGCGATTCCAAGCATGCTGGGTTCCCCGTCGATCCGGCCGGTCAGCACCTTTACGTCGGCGCCCGCCGTACCCCAGGGCCGGTACAGCGAGGGCAAGGCCTTGCCGAACAGCACGACTTCGGGGCAGCCGACCGCTGCGGCGGCATGCGCCGGACCTGAATCGACCGTTATGAGTCCTGCCGCCCGGGCCAGCAATGCCACCAGGCGCGGAATCGGCAGATCATCCGCCGCGTTGTACACGCCGTCGGCCCCGGCGCACGCCGCAATGTCGCGATTCAAGCCGTATTCGGGCCCCGTGCCGAGCATCACAATGCGGTACTCGGGCCATTGCGTGCGCAGGCTCCGGATCACCGACGCCCACCGCTCGTTCGGCCAATATTTGTTGTTGACCGCGAGCCGACGCAGCCCGCGCCGCATGGTCCGCTTGTTCCCGCCCTGGATCAGGATCAACGGATCCGCATCGAGCCCGCGCGCCCGCAGCCAAATCTCGAGTTCCGCCCGCTGCTGCTCGCTCACCTGCAAGTAGCATCCGGCCGCTTGCAGCACGGCTTTCGAGTCCCGGGGCGCGCCGCTCACCGCCGGCATGATCTCGCCGAGCCGCTGCCATTGTTGCGTCGCGTGCTCTCCAGGCAACAGCGGGTGATCCCGTACGTCGACAATATAGTCGTCGGTAATGCCGGCTCGGGTGAGAATGGGCCGCACGGCGTCATCACTGTCGCAGATCCAGGTAGGGCCGGCCCCGCGAGCGCGCAGCCGCCGCACCGCGCGATGTTGATCCGGCGCCAGCCAATAGGGCGTCTTGCGGCTGCGCAGGCTCCATATCTCGCCGACTCCGGGCTGTCCGCGCAGCAGCGGCTCGCTCCACGGCCCCGATGTCAGGATATCGACCGGACGCCCGAAGCGCGCATGCAAGACTCTAATCAACGCCGTCAACAGCACCATGTCCCCGAAGGCGCCGCAGCGAACCACCAGCGGCCGCGGAGACGGGAATTCAGCTTGCAAGGATGCTCCGAATGAGAAAAATCTGGAGGTACAGACGCGCCGATGCGTCGCGCCAAGTATAATTGCCGCCGGCCATGAAGACACCTGTCCGAATCGCATTCCTCGCCACGCTATCGATCGCCCTGCACGCCGCGCACGCGTCGGCGACCGAACCGGCCTCGCCGATCGGGTTATGGAAAACCATCGACGACAAGACCGGAAGCCCGCGCGCCATCGTGCGGATCTACGAGCAGGACGGCAAGCTGTACGGGCGCATCGAGCGCAGCTTCACTCCCGGCGCCGAGAATCGCGTGTGCGGCGTCTGCAAGGATGAGCGGAAAGATCATCCCATCATCGGCCTCATCATCATCCGCAACATCCAATCGAAGGACGGCGAATACGCCGGCGGGGATATTCTCGACCCCGACACCGGCACCATCTACCGCTGCAAGTTTCACTTGGATCAAGATGGAACACGGCTGATCGTGCGGGGTTACATCGGCATATCGCTCCTGGGCCGATCGCAGACCTGGCAGCGGCAAAATTCGCTGTAGAATTTTCACACCGAACGCACCGATGCCAAATTCGGCCGGCGTACTGTGAGAGAATCTCCCGATGTCGCTACTCAAGGTCATTATTCTCGCGATCGTGCAGGGGTTTGCGGAGCTGCTGCCCGTCTCGAGCTCCGCGCACGTGGTGGTCGCCGAAAAGCTTCTCGGGCTCGACCCCTCCTCACCGCCCATGACCTTGCTGCTGGTCATGCTCCACACCGGCACGATGCTCGCGGTCATCGTCTACTTCTGGCCGCAGTGGCGCAGCACTTATTTTCAAAGCGTGGTGGCTTTCAAGGCCATTGCGGCGCGCGTGATCGCCGCGACCGCGCTCACGGCGATAGTGGGCGAGGCCATCATCAAGATCATCGAAGAGACCCTGCTGCGCGCAGTCCCGCATTCCGAGATCGAGGATCTGTTCAGCCATTTGGAATTCATTGCCCCCGCCTTGGCGGTCGCCGGTTTCTTGATTCTGTGGGCCGGCTCCAGCGAGCGGCGCCGCGCCGCGCGCAACGACTTGGGCGCGAATGAGATCACCACCAGGTGCGCGGCGCTCATCGGTATGATTCAGGGGCTGTGCCTGCCTTTTCGCGGGTTCTCGCGGTCCGGCGCGACCATATCGGCGGGAATGCTGCTGGGGATCGCAAAATCGCGCGCGGAAGCGTTTAGTTTCGCGTTGGCCGTGGTCATCACGCCGCCGGTGGTGGCTCGTGAAATGATGCGTGTGATGCGCGCGCCCCACGTGGATGGCGCTCTCGGTTCGGTTGCGCTGCTGACCCTGTTCGGCGCTGCGGTGGCGTTTTGCGCCGGCCTGCTTGCATTGAAATGGCTAAGCCGATGGCTCGAGAGCGGCCACTGGGCGCGCTTCGGAATCTATTGCCTTTTTGCCGCGGCCGCCGTGACCTATCTGCATCGCGCCGGCTATTAGGCCGGCCCGGTCGCCTACTGTGCGCTTCGATATTCCTGCACGCTTCGATACAGGCTGAGGAATTCCTCGGCCGCCTTGTGCACGTTGCTCTGCCAGTGATGCGCAGCTGCGTGATCGGCGCCGTCGGATATGTATTTGACGCACGCGAATCGCGCCTTTTCGATCCAGCACACTTTCCCGAGCGCATAGGCTTCCATGTCGATGACCGCCCAGTCGGCGGCTGAAACGCCGGTCACGAACGAATCGCCGCTGCCGCACACGGCCGCGGTCAGCTGCGGAAAGCGCCGCTCGAACACCAAACGCGGCGGCGCTGCATCGAAGGGAGTGACTCCGAGGGGGAAACCCAAGCCGCTGACGTCCATATCGCGCTGCACGATTTCATGACACTCCAACAGCGATCCAGTGGGGTGCACGCGGCTGCCGGCGGTGCCGGCGTTGAGCACCAGCGGCGGCGGCTGCGCGTGGTGGACATAGCGGCGCAACTCGCGGGTGAGCGCGATGGCCGCATTCACCTTGCCCACGCCGCAATAGAGCACCGGCACGCCGGCCGCCTCGAACACGCCCGCGGATTCGGCGGGCACGGCCATGACCACCACCACGTTCGGAAAGTCCGCCATCGGTTCAATAACTGATCGCGGCGCGCAGCCGCAAATTGCGCCACCGGAAATTCTTCACCAGATTCAGATCGATCAAGGCGGCAAGGGCCGTTATCTCGTAGCCGGCGCGTTGGCATAAATCGGCCGCCGCCTTCATCGTGCCGCCGGTCGCCAGAACATCGTCGATCAAAAGGAGGCGCCCGGCTCCCGGTTGCACTTCCAGAATGCCCGAGCCGTATTCCAGATCGTACGCTTCATCGACCACCGGCGGCGGCAGCTTGCCCTGCTTGCGCACCAGGACGAAACCCTTGGCCCGCCGCGCGGCCAAAGCGGCTCCCAGAATGAAGCCGCGCGACTCGATGCCCGCCAGTGCGTCGATGGATTTCCATTCCGCATCCGTCAACAGCGCATCGAGCGCCTGCAGCGTGGCGGCGAAGTGTTCCCGCAGCAGCGGCGCGATATCGCGAAACAAGATGCCCGGGCGCGGGAAGTCCGCCACATCGACGATGGCCCGCTTCAAATCCACCGCGGTCATCGCCCCACCATGCCGTTTCCGGTCTCATCGACGCATCCGCCGCAATTCATCGATCATCTCCCATAGGTTGCCGAGGTTAACGGAGTTGTTTGATTGCCGCGGCAGCGCGCCAGGCACGCGTGATCGCCCGGAATGCACGCGAGTGCGGTACCGTAGGCGAATGCGGTACTGTACACGGAGGATGGACAAGCATGCCGCGAAATTACCAGAGTTTCACGCCGATGATCAGTCTGCACGCGCTGACGCGACTTAGTACGGGTACCGTAGGGTTAGCCATTCTCGCGTTATGCGGGATTGGCGGCGCCGTCGCTGCAAATCGGCCGGCGCAAGCGCCCAGCCCGCCCTTGAGCCCGGAGCAGGTGATCCAGGCGCTGGATCAGACCGTGGACTGGTACCGCGCGCTCGACGTCCAGCAGCAGGGTGCAATCGAGCCGAGCGAGGCGTTGGTACTGTACGAAATGCGGCAAACCGCCAACCAGGTCGTCGCCTTGGCCTTCGAGATCGCGCGCGCCAATTCGGATCTGCTCGGCAAGGGGCCGGCGGCGGCCGAACAGGGTGAGAACCCAATGGGAGTCTCGCAGCGATTGATCCAGCTAAAAAAAGCGCTCGATGCGCGGGCGCTGTCGGTTCAAAACGAACTCGCCGCAACGCGGCGGCAGTCGACCGGGGCGCCGAAAAAGGTCGCGCGAGAATTGCAGGCCAAGACCGCCGAGCTGCAGGGCGAACTTGACCTGGTGAACACCAAGAGGGATATCCTCGGCAGTATCCAAAGCTTTGAAAACAGCGGTGCGCCGAGCTCCCACACCAGCTCGCTGCGAGCGCAAATCGACGCCATGGCCGCCAGCTTGCCCGCCGCGAACGCCGCAATCTCAGGCTCCCCGGCAACCGTGCGCGCAACGCCGGGCACGGGACCGGCCTCATCATCCGGCGCAGTGCCGGCGGCTGTTTCCACGGCGATCGCGCGCTTTGGCATCTGGGATCTTGCGGGGAAGGCGTTCACGCTCTCGGACCGGGTCGACACGGTGGATTCGATCGGTCGGCGCACCGAAGCTCTGCAGAGCGCTCTGGCCCAAATCCGGCAGCGGCTCGTCGACCAAATGCGGATCCTGTCGGCGCAGGGCGATGCGCTCGCGGCGCAGGCGGATACCGCCGACAGTGCGGCACTCGGCCAGATACACAACCAATTGGACGCGCTTGCGGTCGAATTCAAGCAAATTTCCGCCATCTACATTCCGCTGACCAAGGAGAATGTGCTGCTCGGCCAATTTCGGCGCAATCTCACGCATTGGCGCACCGCGGTCGACTCTGAGCTTCGGGATGCATTGAAGACCTTGGGTATTCGCATCGTTGTGCTGCTGATCGTGTTGGCGGCCGTATTTGTGCTCGCCGAATTGTCACGGCGCGCGGTGCTGCGCTACGTACAGGATGCCCGGCGGCGCCACCAGCTTCTGCTGCTTCGAAAGGTCGCGCTTTGGTCGCTGGTAGCCGTCATCGTCGGACTCGCGAGCGCGGACGAACTGGGGTCGGTCGCGACCTTCGCCGGGCTGATTACCGCGGGTTTGGCGCTCGCCATGCAAGGCGTGCTGGTCTCCGTCGTCGGCTATTTCCTTTTGATCGGCAAGTACGGCATCCGCGTCGGCGACCGGGTGCAGATCGGCGACGTCCAAGGCGAGGTCATCGACGTGGGGATCGTGCGGATGAACTTGATGGAGCTGGCCGCCCGCGGGTCGACTCGCCCGACGGGCAGAATCGTCGCCTTCCCAAACTCCGTGGTTTTTCAAAGCTCGACCGGCTTGTTCAAGCAGATTCCCGGCGTCAACCTCACCTGGCACGACATTACGCTCGGCGTCCCGGCGGGCGCCGACTACGCGACGATCAAGGAGAAGCTGAATGCGGCTGTGATCGATGCGCTCAAGGACTACCGCGACGAGATCCAGCGGCAGACTGATGCAATCAAACACACCACCCAGTCGAGTTGGGGCGGCGACGCCTTGCCCACGGTCCAGTTGAATTTTTCAGCCAAGGGCGTCGAGGCGCACGTTCGGTATCCGGTTCATCTGCGGCAAGCGGCCGAAACCGACGAGCGGGTGTCGCAGGCGCTGTTGCAGGCGATATCGAACTTAACGCCTGCCGAGCCCGGAGCGTCACCGGTCATGCCGCGAGCTGATCCCGGCGATCGGGGCTAACCCACCCGATTCGAGTTGCCCATAGCCGGCGATGCTATCCTTGCCCGCTTTATCGGGATTGGCGCCGCCATCGGATGTCGAGTAACGCATGATCTTGGTCATTGACGTAGGCAATACGCGCCTGAAGTGGGCGTGGCTCACCAGCACCGGGCTGTCGGATCAGCAGGCCATCCTGCACCGCGGCGCAAAGCCCGGCATGTGGAGGGCCGCGCTATTCGAGTCCGGTCAAAAGCCGACGCGAGTCCTGATCTCCAATGTTGCGGGTCTCAAAATGGCCAAGGCCCTGTCGCGGCTGGCCAAGAAGGCGTTCCGCGTCGAGGTCGAATTCGTCACCGCCTCAGCGGAATTTCAGGGACTCACCAACGGTTATCTCAACCCCAACTTGCTCGGACCCGATCGATGGTTGGCGTTGATCGGCGCCTGGACCAAGGCGCGCTCGGCGCTGTGCGTGGTGGATGTCGGCACCGCCGTCAAAGTCGACAGCGTCGATGCCGCCGGCCTGCATCTCGGCGGCTTGATCGTTCCCGGCATCCACATGATGCGCGAAGCCCTCATGAGCAAGACCAGCGACATCGCCGAAGCCGCCGAGCAAAGCACTCCGTCCATGGCCGGCGTTTTGGCCAACAACACCATCGGCGCCGTATCGCGCGGCGCCGTATTCGCATTGGCCGGTTTGGCGGACCGGGCGGCCGAAGTGATCGAACAAAGCACCGGCGTGAAGCCCAAAATATTCATCACGGGCGGCGATGCGGGGATGATCACCGGCACGATGCACACGAAGAGCGAGATCGTGCCGGACCTCGTTCTGCAGGGCCTTGCCGTGATCGCAGCGCAGCCGCGTTAAGCCGGCGTCAGTGCGCATCTATTGTGAAAGCAGTTTCACGGTGTTGTCATTGTCATCGTTGAAATAAATCACGTCGGTTAGCGTGTTCGTCGAGCCGTACGTGCCCATGGTCGTAATGGTTATCGGCACAGCGACGATGCCGAAGATCGCGCCCGCCGCACCGGTGTCGACGTTTTTGGAGACCATCTTGCCGGTCGACGGTGTAATCTCGATCAACAGATTGGTGCCGGCCGGATCAAGCGTGTTGCCCACCACCAGGTCGCCGTTGACGAGCAACGCGCCGCTGATCGGACCATTCAGCGGGGGTCCGGAGGCGATGACCTTGGCGGACGCCGCCGAGGTCCCCGAGAAGGTGGCGCCGGTGACCATCACGCCGTCCATCCCAATGGACGAGACATTGGACAACGCGACGACGCGATTGGCGTTGGTGTCGACAACGTAGAGCGTGTCGTTCACGGCATCGTAGGTGAGCCCTGCCGGCGCCGATATCGACCCGGGCTTGCCCAGGTTGGCGCTGAACCCGGAAGCGATCTCGGTGAACGAGCTCTGTGCATCGCCGTTCAGCGCAATGCGGTCAATCGTGCCGGTCGTGGCATTGGAGACATGTACATAGCCATTACCCGCGTGGGCCGCATAAATGACGCTCCAAGGCTCGGCAAATACATCGGCAAAAGGTGTCGATACGCTGCCGTCCGGCGAAATAAGTACTGTGGAGTTCGCCTGGCTGCCGGTCGCGACCAGGCTCCCATCCGGGAGGCTGGTGAGGGAGGAGCAGCCCAGCAGTTTTGCCGACTGGGCGATTCGGTACGGCTTCGCACCGGCCGAGGGATGCAGTCCAATGACCGTGGTGCCCAAACCCTGGGTGCCGGTAGCGCCGTCATTGAAATTGCACGCGATCAGATCGCCCGATGTGATCAGCCCCGCCGTGACCGTGGCCACGGTCAAGCCATAGGGGTTACCGCCAAGCTCGGTTGGATCCACGGTAGAACCAATAGTCGTCATCACGGCAAGCGTGGGCAGTATCGCACCCGTTATTGTGACGTTGGTGGGTGTGTTGGACATGCCGCCGGAGCCGTAACCGCCGCAGCCGGCGAGTAGCGTAACCAGTACCGTCGGCATCGCGCGTCGCGCGAGCCGGCGTGAGCGAAGTGGGGTGTCCATGTATCCTCCGTCTGCATCGAAGAAGCCCATCCCCGACCAACTCGGACGGGAGCGCTGCGGCGCGCTCACGCGCTGCCTTCGATCAGTAAGTACCGCGGCCGCAGGTTTGGGTTTCGGGTGCTCGGATCTTTGTTGGCGCTGATGCTCCCGTTAGCGCTTGGCGGCCCGGATGGGACCGGATGAGCGGCACGTAATTGCGCACGCCATGAGCGCCCGCTCGTACCCTGACAGCACGTGCCGGCCCATGAAATTCACGCCGCAACGCGACACCCTTTCATGGGTCAGGTGCGGAACAGTGCTACGGATAGGTAACAAGAACTCAAACAATCAAACACTTAGCGATAGCCAGTCGTGGATTCTCCTTATTCCTCGCGGCCAAGGGTGCCTGCTACATTGCCCTGGTAGTTCAGAATCCTGGTGAATCAATTGCACGCGCTAGACACGCCTATCGGCGGCGGGCATCGGATCGGGTTGACCGGTACAGTGTCGCCCTCGGACCAGGAACATGTGGAGGCGATCGCAACCTTATCCGACAAATTGGGCGTTAGCGCCAACGACGTCGCCACCGTGTTCCGATCCGAGCTTGCTCGGCTGTCGGCGGGTGCGCGCATTACTAATTTTCTGATCGTGCTGGCGTTGAGCAAGACGAAAACCATACTGCGCGCGCGGCCCGGATGCGTTGCCGCGCATTGAGGGTATCGTCCATGGCGGCACTGCCGGTACGCGCCGATTCCAGTTCCCACGCTGCGTCAGCCGCGCAAACGCGCTCGGGAAATCGCGGTGCTGCGCGGGCGCCAATTTCCCGACCCGAATCGCTAGCCGAATTTGGCTTTCATCCGTTCGGATAACCTCGCCAGCTGTATCACCATCCGTTCGTGTGTGCCGAGGCCGATCTCCTCGGCCCCATCGGTCGCGCGAATCGAGAATTCGATGCGCCGCCCGTCAACGAGGGTCACTGTCGCTTCGCCGGTGACCCGCCGGCCGGCCGGCGTCGCCGCCAGATGGCGCACGTCGACGCGCGTGCCGAGCGCGCTCTCGCCGGCGCCGAGATAGGGCTTGATCGCATTGAGCGCCGCGTTCTCCATGATCATGATCATGACCGGCGTCGCCAGAACCGGAGGCAGCGTCGCATCCTTGAAGCGGCTGGCGAGATGCTCGGGAACGACGACGAGACTGAACGAGCCCGTGGCCCCTACCGGTATTGATTGCATGGTCATTCCTTGGAGTTAAACGGCATTGTCTACCAATTCGGATTGGGCAAGGTGCTGAACACCTCTTGCAGCGCGAACCCCCAGCGGGTTCGAATCATGTTGAAGTATTCATTGTCGAGATCGATGCTGATGTGCGTCGCCAGCTTCAATTCGTCCCGGCGGATGATTGCCAAGTCCAGCGGCGGCCCCACCGAAAGATTGGACCGTATGGTCGAATCCATCGAAATAAGCGCGCATTTGGCGGCTTGCGCCAGGCTGCTGCTCCGCGATACCACCCGATCGATGATCGGTTTGCCGTATTTCGACTCGCCGATCTGAAAATATGGCGTTTCGGCGGAGGACTCGATGAAATTGCCGGCGGAATAAATATGAAATAGCCGCGGCTCCTCGCCCTTGATCTGCCCGCCCAAAATGAACGTGCCGTTGAATTCGTGGCCGTGCTCCTTCAGGTGCTCGGCATCACGCTGGTGAACCTCGCGCAGGGCATCCCCCACCACGCGCGCCGCATTGAGCATGTTGGAGGCGCGATATATCCGGGCGGGTCCGCCCGAATCGTCGGGCGGCTCGTGGAGCAGGTTGACCACCGCCTGGGTGATGGCGAGATTGCCGGCCGACAACAATACGAGCGCTCGATCGTTCTGGCGCTGGAACGTCGCCATCTTGCGGAAGGTATTGATCTGATCCACACCGGCGTTGGTCCGAGAATCGGACAGCAACACGAGCCCGGTGTCGACCAATAGGCCGACGCAGTAAGTCATGGGCGAATTCTACCTCACTGCTGCTGCTGGGCCGACTCCGCCACCATCACTGCGGCTTCCATGCTCTCGCCGCCGCCGCCCTGGCGCATGCCGCGTACCGGCGCGGCGTCCAGATAGTCGCGGCCGACTGCGAGGCGGCAGTAGGTGCGAATTGCCGGCCGCTGATGGGTCACGTCCATGCTATGCCAACCGATTTGTGCACCGAGCCAGACGTCCACCCACGCATGGCTGGCAACGTCCGTCGAGTCGCCGGTATACAGATAACCGCTCACATAGCGGGCCGGCATTCCAGATGCGCGCGCGCAGGCCACATACACATGGGCGTGATCCTGGCAAACGCCCTCGCCGCTCTTGAACGCGACCGCAGCGCTGTCGTTCACAGCGCTGGCGCCCGGCTTGTAGCGCACGGCGCGAAACACGGCTTCGGCAAGCGCCTGGGAGCGCGCCTGGGGAGTATTGGCGCGTCGCATGGCATTCTGCGCAAACGCCCGCAGCTCGTCGTTGGGGGCGGTGAGCGCCGTGGGAGCGAGGTAAGCCAGCGGCGGCAAGGGCCCGTCGTCCTGGCGGCTCTCGGTATCCGATGTCTCGACGATTCCCTGCACCACGATCTTGATTTCGCGGTGCGGTTGTTCGATGGTGAGCAGGTGCGAGATATTCCCGTAGGCATCGATTTGCTCGAACCGCCGGCCCGGCGCGGCGATACTCCAGAGAAGCGCGCGTTGGCTCGGGTCCTGCCTGGGCGTCAGATGCAAACTCTGGACGCTGTATTTGACCGGCCGCTCGTAGCGGTAGTGCGTTTCGTGTCGAATGTGCAATTTCATGAAGATTATGCCTCCGCCGGAGGTACCAAAAAGTCGCAGGCGATGCGCTCGCCCAGGTCGCGCAGCCGGGTGAGAAATTGCTGCAGAAAGCGCGGCAGACCGTCCGCGATGATCACCTCCATCCGGGTGAAATGCAGCATGGCATGCATTTCGCCCGCGCGCCTCTCGGTTTCCTCGGATTGGTCGTTGGATACCGATTTGAGATTCTCGTAAACCTCCTTGCAGCAGCGCAACAGCGAGCGCGGCATGTCGTCGCGTAGAATCAGCAACTGCGCCACCCTGAAAGGCGTGATCACGTCGCGGTAGACGCGCCGGTAGACCTCGAACGCCGACAGCGCCCGCAGCAGCACGCTCCATTCGTATGGGTCGGGGACCGCAGCGGCGTCGGCGCCCGGCTTGAGGTCGCTCTGATGCGCCGTGAGAATTCTTGCGGTGCTGTCGGCGCGTTCGAGGAAAGTGCCGATGCGCGTAAAGTGAAACGCCTCGTCGCGCAGCATGGTGCCGACGGTGACGCCGCGCGTGAGGTGGGACCGTTCCTTCACCCATTCGACGAATTCGCCGATGCCCGCGCGCGCTCCGTTCCTCGCACGGAACGAGCGGGCCTCAAGCCACGTCGAATTCAGGGTTTCCCACAGTTCGGAAGTGAGCGAACCGCGCACGGCGCGCGCGTTCTCGCGGGCCGATCGCAGGCAGCTCACGATGCTGCCGCTGTAATCGCGGTCCAGACTCACGAACTCGAATACCGCCCGCGGTTCGATGGTTTCATGCCGCTCGAGATACGCCTGCTCCATGTGCAAAGCGGTCATCGTCGAACTCAACGATTGCGCCAGCGTGTCGCCGGAGTGAGGCAGAAGCGACATTCGATAATGTGCATCGACCAGACGCGCCAGACTTTCCGCGCGCTCAATGTAGCGCGACATCCAGTACAGATGATCGGCAGTGCGGCTCAACATCGGCTTTCGAGCACCCAGGTATCCTTGGTGCCGCCGCCTTGGGAGGAATTGACGACCAACGAGCCTTCGCGCAGGGCGACCCGGGTCAATCCGCCCGGAACGATGGTGATGTCGCGGCCCGACAGTACGAACGGCCGCAGGTCGATGTGACGCGGGCTCAGACCCTGATCCACAAAAGTCGGGCATGTCGATAATGCGAGCGTGGGCTGTGCAATATAGCGGTCGGGGGTTGCCAGAATTTGCTTGCGAAAGGCCTCGATCTCGGTCTTGGTCGCGGCGGGGCCGATGAGCATGCCGTAACCTCCCGCGCCGTGGACCTCTTTGACGACGAGTTCCGAGAGGTGCGCAAGAACGTATTGCCTATCCTCTTCTCGGCGCAGCATCCAGGTGTGGACATTGCCGATCATCGGGGCCTGCCCGAGGTAGAAGCGAATCATGTCGGGCACGTACGGATAGATCGATTTGTCGTCTGCGACGCCGGTACCTATGGCGTTGGCAATCGTGACGTGGCCGGCACGGTAGGCGGTCAGCAATCCCGGAACGCCCAACATGGAGTCGGACCGGAATACAAGAGGGTCCAAATAATCATCGTCGATGCGCCGATAAATAACATCGACGCGCTGCGGGCCCTGCGTGGTGCGCATGAACACCGCCTCATCGCGCACGAACAAGTCCTGACCCTCGACCAGCTCGATGCCCATTTGCTGCGCAAGAAAGGCATGCTCGAAATACGCGCTGTTGTGCGCACCGGCGGTCAGCAGAACGACGGTGGGATCGGCGACCCCGATCGGCGCCACGCTACGCAAATTATCGAGCAGCACATCCGGGTACCGCTCAACCGGCGCGATCCGATGTTCCGAGAACAGCTCCGGAAACAAGCGCATCATCATCTTGCGGTTCTCCAGCATGTAGGAGACACCGGATGGCACGCGCAAATTGTCCTCGAGCACGCAGAATTCGCCCGCCTCGTCGCGCACGATGTCGATGCCGGCGATATGGGCGTAGATGCCGCCGGGAACATCAACCCCCTGCATCTCAGGACGGTATTGCGGGTTGCACAAGACCTGTTCGGCCGGAACGATGCCGGCTTTCAAGATTTGCTGCTCGTGGTATATATCGTGAATGAAGGCGTTGAGCGCGTGGACCCGCTGCTTCAATCCGCCTTCCAGGCGAATCCATTCCTCCAGGGGCAATACCCTGGGCACGATGTCGAACGGTATCAGCCGTTCCGCACCCTCCTCCTGGCCGTAAACCGCGAACGTGATGCCGACCCTGTGGAACAGGGCGTCCGCCTCCGCACGCTTCTGGGCCAGCCGATCCGCAGGCTGTTGTTTGAGCCAATCGCCATAGCGCAGGTAATGGGATCGAGCCGTGCCATCGATGCGATACATTTCGTTATAGGATTTCCCGCCCAAACGCCCTCCCGGTGAACCTCGGCGAATTCCTTGTCATCCGGCGCACAGCAGCCCCCGGGTCTCGATGAACGCGACAACCTCCGCGAGGCCCTGCGCGGTCTTCAGATTCGTGAACACGAACGGCCGTTCCCCGCGCATCTTCTTCGCATCGCGCTCCATGACCTCGAGCGACGCGCCGACATACGGCGCCAGGTCGATCTTGTTTATGATCAGCAAATCGGACTTCGTGATGCCGGGTCCGCCTTTGCGCGGTATCTTGTCCCCCGCCGCGACATCGATGACGTACAGTGTGAGATCCGACAGTTCCGGGCTGAAGGTCGCCGCGAGATTATCGCCGCCGCTTTCGACGAACACCACGTCCAGGCCCGGAAAGCGCCGGCTCAGGCGCGCGACGGCTTCCAGATTGATCGACGCATCCTCGCGAATCGCGGTATGCGGGCATCCGCCGGTTTCGACGCCGAGAATCCGTTCCGGCGCCAACGCCTGATGCGTCACGAGGAACTTGGCATCTTCCTCGGTGTAGATGTCGTTGGTGACCACCGCGACGTCATAGCGATCGCGCATGACCCGGCAGAGAAGCAACGTCAAGGCGGTCTTGCCCGATCCGACCGGGCCGCCGATTCCGACTCGCAACGGTGATGTCATGGGCATGCGGTCAAGACCTGAACAGCCGCGAATATTGAGTTTCGTGCTGCGAGGAAAGAATCGCGAGTGCCGGCGCGAAATTGGATCGCCCGACCCCCCTCCCCGCACCATCGGCGCCAGCGGCGCACAGGTCGGCCGCCCCGGCCATGACCGGCTCCATCGACGCGCCGACGGCCTGGATCACGCGCTGGCCGGCCGATTGCCCGAGCGGCAGGCTCTTCACGGCCACCAATACCTGGTTCTCGGCCCAGGACCACAGGTACGCCGACAGCGAATCGCCGGCCGGAATCGACCATGCGGCCGCCGCGGCGGCCCAGACGCACGGCAATGCCGGCTCATCGATCGAGTGCAGTACCTGCACGATCCGCGCCGGAAATTCGGGCAGCTGCGCCAGCAGCAGGCGCATCGAATAGCCCAACTGCACCGAGGCGGCGCGCAATTCCGCGGATTCACGCGTAGCGAGAAATTCATCGTTCAGTTGCCGCACGGCGTCGACATCGTAATCCGCCCACGCGGCGCTCATTTCCAGGAGGCAGGGCGCCTCAAACGACCCGACGGAAAACTCCAGCAAATCGGCTATCCAGCGCCGCAGGGACGCTTCGTCGCAAACCACATGCGATTCGATCGCCGCTTCCAGGCCATGCGAATGGCTGTACCCGCCGATCGGCAAGGCCTGGCTCGCGAGTTGAAACAGCCTCCAGCGTGACTGCGGCGTCATGAGGGGGTGAAATCGTGAATCTTCGGGCGCGCCAGCGGCGTCTCGCTGCCGTGCGCGTGATGGTGGCCGTAGGCGCCCCCCTCCGGCTCGAAGGGCGCGACGATGCGCGTCACGGGCAAACCCAATCCCGCGACCATTTGCGCGAGCACGTGATCATCCAGGAATCGCAATCGATTCGGCATCACCTGCACCGCGACGTGCCGATTGCCGAGGTGATACGCGGCCTTGGCGATCGCCAGCGGGTCGTGGCTGGCGGCTTCGAGCAGCGCCTCGTCGGCGGCGACGATTTCGACTTCCCGGCCGTCACCGAGGCGCACCCGGTCTCCGCCGCGAAGCAAACGGCCGCGCTCGACCACCAGCGCGGCCTTCTCGCCGCTTTCCAGCGTGACCAGCAAACGGCTCTTGCAGCGAGCGTCGAAGGGCAGAATTGCACGGTCAATCGGTTTTGTGGTTCCCATGAGCTCGCCGCAACGTCAGAACAGAAAGTAGCGCTGGGCCATGGGCAGCACGGCCGCCGGCTCGCACACCAGCAACTCGCCGTCGGCGCGCACTTCGTAGGTTTCGGGGTCGACTTCGATGTGCGGCTGCGCGGCGTTGTGAATCATGTCCTTCTTGCGAAGCTGCCGCGTGCCCTGTACCGGCTCGACGCGTTTGCGCAGCGCGAGGCGCTTGAACGCCGCATCGTCCAGTGACGCCTTCGAGACGAAGATCAGCGATTTTTCGACGGCGCGCCCGAACCCGGCGAACATCGGCCGGTAATGCACCGGCTGCGGCGTCGGGATCGAGGCGTTCGGATCGCCCATCGGCGCCGAGGCGATCATGCCGCTCTTGATCACGAGGGTCGGTTTCACGCCGAAGAAGGCGGGTTTCCACAGGACCAAATCCGCCAATTTTCCGATTTCGACCGACCCCACACGGTGCGCGATGCCGTGTGTGATGGCCGGATTGATCGTGTATTTGGCGACGTAGCGCTTGACGCGCGCGTTGTCGGCTCGCGTGGCGCCCGGACCGAGCGCGCCGCGCTGCTCGCGCATTTTATGAGCCGTCTGCCAGGTGCGAATGATCACTTCTCCGACCCGCCCCATGGCTTGCGAGTCGGACGACATCATCGAGAACGCTCCTATGTCGTGCAGAATATCCTCGGCGGCGATCGTTTCCCGGCGTATGCGCGACTCGGCGAAGGCGATGTCCTCGGCGATCGCCGGATCCAGGTGATGGCAGACCATCAGCATGTCCAGATGCTCGTCGATGGTGTTGACCGTATAGGGGCGGGTCGGATTGGTTGAACTGGGCAGAACGTTGGCCTGCGCCGCCGCCTTGATGATGTCCGGAGCGTGTCCGCCGCCCGCACCCTCCGTGTGAAACGTGTGAATCGTGCGCCCGCCGATCGCCGCAAGCGTGGCCTCGAGAAAGCCGGATTCGTTCAGCGTATCGGTGTGGATGGCCACCTGCACGTCGAACTCGTCCGCGACGCGCAGGCAATTGTCGATTGCCGCCGGAGTCGTGCCCCAATCCTCGTGCAGCTTGAGTCCGATTGCGCCCGCGCGAATTTGCTCGCGCACCGGCTCCGGCACACTCACGTTGCCCTTGCCGAGGAAGCCGAGATTCATCGCGAAGCCTTCGGCGGCGAGCAGCATGCTGTGAATGTGCCAAGGCCCTGGGGTACATGTGGTTGCGCTGGTACCCGCGGCCGGCCCGGTGCCGCCGCCAATCATCGTCGTGACGCCCGAGGTGAGCGCCTCGTCGATTTGCTGCGGACAGATGAAGTGAAT
This sequence comes from Gammaproteobacteria bacterium, assembly GCA_037440085.1. Taxonomy (GTDB): domain Bacteria; phylum Pseudomonadota; class Gammaproteobacteria; order Steroidobacterales; family Steroidobacteraceae; genus Bog-1198. The sequence continues at coordinate 27,193 of JBBIUT010000010.1, read as the reverse complement.
GTGGGTGTCGATCCCGCCGGCGGTGAGAATCATTCCCTCGCCGGCGATGATCTCGGTCGCCGCACCGATCGGAATCGTGACCTGCGGCTGCACATCGGGATTGCCGGCCTTGCCGATCGCCCAGATGTCGCCGCCCTTCAGCCCCACATCGGCTTTGACAATGCCCCAATGATCGAGAATGAGGGCGTTCGTGATGACGGTGTCGGCAACGCCGGCGGCGGTGCCCTGCCCTTGGCCCATGCCGTCGCGAATAACCTTTCCGCCGCCGAATTTGACTTCTTCGCCGTAGACCGTGAAATCCCTTTCGACTTCGACGACCAACGCGGTATCGGCGAGGCGCACCCGGTCGCCCACGGTCGGGCCAAACATTTCCGCATAGGCCTGCCGGGAGATTTTCACGGACATCTAGAGTTCCCCCATGACCTTTCCCTGAAAGCCGAATACCCGCCGCAGCCCGGCGTATTCCACCAGCTGTACGCTGCGCCCCTGGCCCGGCTCGAATCGCACGGCGGTCCCGGCCGGGATGTCCAGGCGAAACCCTCGTGTGGGCCCGCGCTCGAACCGTAAACACTGATTCGTCTCGAAAAAATGATAGTGGGATCCGACCTGGATGGGCCGGTCGCCGACGTTCTCGACCTGCACGCGCAGCGTACGGCGTCCGGCGTTGAGTTCGATTTCACCGGCTTCGGCAAACAGCTCTCCTGGAATCACGGTGGCCCCCTCTTAGATGATCGGTTGATGCACTGTGATCAGCTTCGTGCCGTCGGGAAACGTCGCTTCGACTTGGATTTCAGGCAGCATTTCCGGCACACCGGGCATGACGTCCTCGCGCGTCAAAATCGTCGAACCGTGGCTCATGAGCTCGGCGACCGATTTGCCGTCGCGCGCACCCTCGAGAATCGCCGCAGTGATCAGGGCGACGGCTTCCGGGTAATTGAGCTGCAAGCCCCGCGCGCGCCGCCGCTCGGCCAGCAGCGATGCCGTGAATATCAACAGTTTGTCCTTCTCTCGCGGCGTCAATTCCATGTCGTCCCCAAGTGTGCCCGATCAACAGGCCCAAAGTCGCGGCGCCTGCGCAGCCCGGCCCAACAACGCCGGACGAAGCAGCGCCCATAGGGCGCTGAACCAGCCGAAGGCGTCTTCCGAGGAATGCCCCAGGTAGCGTGCGCAGAGGATTCCCGGCAGCCAGGTAACGCCGTGGCGGGAGCCGTCGTCGCGCACCGCGAGTGCGCGACAATGCTGCAGCAAGGCCGCATCGGCTTCAAATCCCGCGGCCAGAAAAGTCGCGTTGACGCTGAAACCTGCGAGGCCAACCGGTGAATTGACGAACCCGCTTTCCGCGGCCAAACGGGCATGCTCCGCCCAGACGATGCGTCCCTGGCGCAGAATGCGCGTGTCGAGCTGCAGGCGGCCTCGCGTCCAATGTTCGCCGGACGCCCGGCGGCCGAGGCAAAGGATTTCCCAGCCGAGGTAACGGGCGCTTGCCGACAGGCTGATCTCCGTGCGCATCGCCGCGTTGCAGCCGTCGAAGAGTATGTTTTCCCGCGGCAGCCACTCGAACACCGAATCGCCGTCGAGCGCGAACTGCAGGCGCTGCTCGGCCGCCCCACCCGCCGCTCGATACCATTTCGTCGCCCCCGGAGTCGTCAACACGGCGTGTGAATTCTGGTCCGCCGCGCCGCGAATACTCAGCCGGTCGCACCCCGCAATGCCGCCGGGCGGATGCAGCAGCGCCACGTGACAAATTTCCGGGCCCTCCGGATAGAGTGCCTTTTGAACCTGCAAGGGGCCTTCATGCCGCCTATGCACCAGCGCGGTGCGGTTCGCTCGGGGCGAGAAGCGCAAATCCAGGCTCGCCCGCCAGACCGCTGCCGGCTGCAATGCGGGCTCCTCGCCATCGCCCTCCGAACTGCGCGCAACGCGCTGCAAATTCATGAACGTCGCCAAGGAGGGTGTCGCCATAGGACCCCCGATCCTACGTGGCGCCACGCCCCGCAGCAATTGCGGCGCGCGGACCGCCGGCACCACGCGGATCATATTAATATTTGACACGCCCGCGCATGGCGCGCGACTATCCATTGGTAAACGCAGCCTCAGCACGGAAGAGGTTGAGCAATTCGCGATTAACGGAGGCCGTCCATGACGACGCGTGTGGTTCGCGATCTGTTGAAAGACAAAGTCCAGCAGCTATTTACGGTCGCGCCGGATACCACCGTCCAGGCGGCACTCGAAATCATGGCCTCCAAGCGCGTCAGCTCGTTGCCGGTGATGATCGGACCGGAACTGGTCGGCATCTTCTCCGAGCGCGACTACATCCGACGGGCCGTACCGAAACGCATCGCTCCGTGGGACGTCCTCGTCAAGGACCTCATGACCGAAAAAGTCATCTGCGTGACTCCGGACAATACCGTCCGCGAGTGCATGGAGCTGATGTCCGGCAACAAATTCCGTCATCTGCCGGTCGTCGATGCGAAGAAGCTCGTCGGGATGCTTTCGATCAGCGATATCCTCAAGGCGCTTCGGCCCGCGCGCATCGATTTTCCTTCCTTTTAAGCCCTTAGCCACCGCGCTGTTGGGAGTTCGAGAGATGGTCACGACCGGTGCGGGCGCCGCGCAGGGCGCTGATTCCTTGCCGTTCAAACCGGAAGAACTGCTGACGCCGGCGGCGTTTCCGCACCCGGTCACTCGCTTGGAGATGCGCCAGACGAATATCTCGTATGTGATCCTCACCGGTCCCTTTGCGTATAAGATCAAGAAGAGCGTCAAATTGGAGTTCATCGACACCTCGACTCTGACGCTTCGGCGCGACCTGTGCGCGGAAGAATTGCGCCTCAACCGGCGCCTGGCAGCCGACCTTTATTTGGACGTGGTCATCATTACACGCGAAGCCGGCGGCTTGCGCGTCGGCGGAAACGGCGAAATCATCGACTACGCCGTGCGGATGAAGCAGTTCGAGGCCTCGCAAGAGCTATCGGAATTGCTCAAGCGCGGCGCGGTAACCCCGCGGGAATTCGTCGATCTCGCAAGGCGATTGGCGCAATTTCATGAACATGCGCCCAAGGCGCCCATAAACGCCGATTGTCCTCACACCGCGGACCTGCGCGACGTGGTGCTCGCCAATTTGGCCATTCTGCAGTCGCACTTGGGCGCGGACGCGGAGCTGCCCGAACTCGGGTTTCTCGCAGATTGGATACGCGGCTATCTTCGCGATTCGCTCCTGCAACTGCGAATGCGCGAAGAGTTGGGATTCATCCGCGAATGCCACGGCGATTTGCATGCCCGCAATGTGGTTCGTTGGCGCGGCGAGCTGGTGCCCTTCGATTGTTTGGAATTCGATCCGAAGCTTCGCTGGATTGACGTGATGAACGACGTGGCCTTCTTGCTTATGGATCTGGCGTCATATGATCGCAAGGATCTGGCATTTGCATTCCTCAATGCGTATCTGGAGCATACCGGCGACTACCATGGCGTTCGGCATCTGTCATTCTATGCCGTGTATCGAGCCCTGGTTCGGGCGATGGTCGATCGCCTCGGTGCGGAATTCGATCCGGCACATCGGCCGGAATTTCAGGGCCGCCTGCGCGTTCGGGTCAAAACCGCCGTCGCGTTCGTAAACCGGCCGGCCCCCACGCTGATTATCATGCACGGTTTCTCGGGATCCGGTAAATCCTGGCTGAGCGAACAGCTGATACCACAGATTGGGGCCGTGCGCATCCGCTCGGACCTGGAGCGCAAGCGGCTTGCGGACACGCAACCATCCGCGATCCACGACGGCGGGTTGCGGCAAGGCCTTTACGATCCGCAGTTCAGTCGCCGCACGTATGCGCGGCTGCTCGAATGCGCGGAGAGTTGTATGAACGCAGGTGTAAATGTCATCGTGGATGCCGCGTTTCTCGCCGGCTCCGAGCGCCGCCTGTTCCGAGATTTAGCCGTGCACAGGGGGTTCGCGTTCATTATCGTGCTCTGCGAAGCGGAGCGCGGGGCTCTGGTTCAGCGCATCGAGCAACGTCGACAATTGCGCCTCGATCCGTCGGATGCGGATGTGAACGTGCTCAATTGGCAGTTGCAAAACACCGATCCGTTGAGCGCCGAGGAGCGATCCCATGTCGTCGTCGTCGACACGACTATGCCGGACGCAGCGCAAAGCGCATGCGCGGCGATCCGCCGCCGCCTGCCCGCGCCGGTGGGGACACTAAGTCCAGCTTAGCAACTCCCAACGGTGGCTGCTTTCCTGAACGTCCGTGCCGACAGCCTCACGGAAGCTTCCGTAATTCTCGCGCGCCACCCAGCGGCCTATTTCAGGCGCAAACCAGATGGTCTCCTGGCGCTGAGCGGCTTCGCGCTCGGATACATTGCTGAATCGGAAGTCGATCAGGTTGGTATAGCGCAGAGCGTCGAAACGGCCGGCGGGAACTTTGATCGGCTCCCATGCATGGGCATGCATGGTCAATTGCCAGGGCAGCGGATCTTCATTGTCGATCTGGTATTGCGTAATGATGGTGCCGCTCGACCAGCCGGGTCGCAGCTCCGTGGGCCAAAGCGGTATCGGCTCTTCATACGCTTGCAAATCGCCCCAGTGGGGATCGACCCATATCATGCCCCACGGCCGTTGGACTTCGCTCGGAGGGGCGCCTGCAGGTCTATCGCGAGTCCCGTATTCTTCCAGCCGGCGCATCCCCCAGGACGGATAGCTGCGCAGCTTGCCCTGGCCCATCTCCGACTGCGTCGATATCTCGATAATCTGACCGACAGCCGACACACGATTTACCTCGGTGTCGATGAGCATCCCGGTGACTCGATCATGCTTGGCGTACCGCCAAGTTTGTCCGACCGACGGTTGCCGCACGATGGTGGCGCCGGCAGGGCGTGCACTCACCGTGCCTCGCCCGACACAGCCAACCGACAAGGCCGCCGTGGACAGCAGGAATTGGCGCCGCGTCGATACACCCATAAGCCCTCCCCAATAGCCCCAATAGCCCCAATAATCTAGAGTGCATCGCCCTGGCGCGAGTTCAAACCAAATCCCATTCCGCCGGTTGAATTCCTGGATTTCTCGCTCGCCCTCAGGTGAGATGAACCGCCAAGCCTTCCACAAGTTCGCACGCCCTCGTGACCGCGGCGGCCGAATCGGTCTTTGCCGCGTACTCCCGAGCCCGCCGGATCATACGCGGATCCGCGAGGATCGAACGAATGGCCTTCGCGGCCCGGTCGGATCGATAGCGCGCCTGCGGAACGCTCAAGCCCAACCCGAGTTGCTCGATCCGCCAGGCGTTGTCGAATTGGTCGTGCCCGCTCGGTACGGCGAAGTGCGGGATGCCGGCCCTGATGGTCTGCGCCAGCGTGCCGATGCCGCCGTGATACACCAGCAGGGCCGCGCGCGGCAGCAGCTCGCTGAACGGCAAATAGCCGAAGGCCTTCACATTTCGCGGCAGATCGCGCGGCAGCTGGTCCGGAAAATTGGTGACGAGCATCGCTCGAACATCGAGCCTGCGCGCGGTTTCGACCGACTCTGCAAAGAATTGCTGCATGGTCGCGGCCGCCGATCCCGGCGTGAAGACGACCGGCGGTTCACCAGCATTGAGAAACTCCTCGGCTTCCGGGGATACGCTCATCGCGGCGGAGCCCGCGGCGCCGCTGCCGTCCCACAGCGGGAAGCCCACGAGGTCAGTGCGCGGCGGCCAGTCCGGCTGGCTCGCGGCGAACCATTCCGGGAAAAAGCAGATCACGCATTGCGGCGAGTGCACCCATTTATGCAGCACCCGCTCCACGGCCGGCAGACCGAGTGTCGCGCGAAAATCATTGAGCGGCCGCTTCAAATTGCGGTCGATTGCCGCCCAATCGACCAAGCGGAAAAACGCCTGTTTGAACCACATCGGCTGCGAAGCCGAAATGCGCATGTTTCCCACCATGCCTTGATCGACCAGACTACGGACTATGGCGGGCTGCAGGTGTACGGTGGCCGTCGGTATCTCGAGCTTGTCCTGCGCGACGCGGGCGCCGAGCGAGATGCCGGAAGCCGCGACCACCGTGTCGGCATCCGCGTGCATCTCGATCAGGCGGTAGATCTCCCGGATAGCCGGCACCATTATCCGCCGCGCGACCACTTCGAAGCCCCGGCGCGGATGCCAGAGATTCGGGTCGGCGATCGCGGCATCGACATCCGCGAGCCTCCCCACCGGCAGGAAATGCAGGCCCAGCCGTTCGATCAACGGCTGAAAAAATGGATTGGTGAGAATCGTCGCCCGGTGGCCGCGCGCGCGCAGAGCCAGCCCGAGCGCGATAAAGGGGTGCACATCGCCCGCGCTGCCCAAGGTCGGCAACAGCACGTGCAGCGGCTTGCGATCAATGACGGGCGCAGGCATGGCCCCGTACGGGGGGCTCAAACGTCCACGGCGTCGATCAGGCGCGTGCCGCCGAGCTTGGCGGCGCCGAGCGCCACCATCGGCGCCCGTTCCATCGGTTGACCGAGATCGGCCTGCCGGCGAATCGCCACATAGTCGGGGCGCCAGCCGCGCGATCGCAAGTGATCGCACGCCGATCTCTCGAGCCGCTGCCAGTCGGTGCACCCGGCGCGCACTTCATCGGCAATATTTTGCAAGACCGCATGCAGCCGCACCGCTTCGATGCGCTGCTCTTCGTTCAAATAGCCGTTGCGGGAGGAGAGCGCGAGGCCGCTCGGGTCGCGAATCGTTTCGGCGGCGATTATTTCGATCGGCAGAGCGAACTGCCGGACCATTTTGCTAATCACCAGCAGTTGCTGGTAGTCCTTCTTACCGAACACGGCGGCATTCGGCCCGACGATGCCGAACAGCTTCAGCACCACGGTACAAACGCCGGTGAAGAATCCGGGGCGGGCGCTGCCCTCCAAAATGTCCGCCAATCCGGCCGGCGGCTGAACCTCGAATTCCTGGTCTTCGGGGTACATCTCCTCGACGTCCGGCGCAAACACGATGTCGCAGCCGGCGCCGGCGAGGAGTTCGCAGTCGTGCTCGAGAGTGCGCGGGTATTTCTTGAAATCCTCGTGCGGCGCAAACTGCAGCGGATTGACGAAGATGCTCGCGACCACAAGCCCCTCGCGCTGACGCGCGATCCGCACCAGCGACAGGTGCCCCTGGTGCAAATTGCCCATGGTGGGCACGAGAATGATGTCGCGCGGTCGCCCTAGCGCCGCGCGTAGATCGGCAATCGTCTGGACCAGTTGCACTTGAGATTCCGGATCAAAAGCCGTGCACGGCGTCGTCGGGGAACTGGCCGCTCTTGACGGCCGCCACGTAATTGCGCACGGCGGCGCCGATATCGGCGCTCCCCTCGAGAAAATTCCGGACGAAGCGCGGCAGATCCCCGTGCGCCAGTCCGAGCATATCGTGCAGCACCAGAACCTGACCGCTGCATCCGGCGCCGGCGCCGATGCCGATGACGGGTATCGGCAGCTCCTTCGTCAGGCCGCGCGCGACGGTCGACGGAACCATCTCCAGCACCAGGCACTCGGCGCCGGCTTCGGCGAGTTCCCCGGCGTGCTGCCTCAGCAAGCGGGCCGCATTCTCGTCGCGCCCCTGAACCCGGTAGCCGCCCAACGCATGCAAGGATTGCGGCGTAAATCCCAAATGCGCGCACACGGGGATGTCCCGATCAACCAGGAATCGCACGACCGGGGCGGTCCAGCCTCCTCCCTCGAGTTTGACCATCTGCGCTCCGGCCTGCATCAGCCGGACCGCATTGCGCAGGGTCGACTCGGCCGATTCCTGGTAGCTGCCGAACGGCATGTCGGCAATGATCCAGGCGCTGCGGTTACCGCGCGCCACGCACTGCGTGTGATAGACCATTTCATCGATCGAGACCGGCAATGTGCTCGCATGGCCTTGGAGCACCATCCCGAGCGAATCGCCCACCAGCAGCGCATCGACACCCGCGGCGTCGAGGACGTGCGCGAACAGCGCGTCGTAGCAGGTGAGAATCGCGATCTTTTCGCCGGTCGAGTGCATCTCCCGAAGTCGGTGCAAAGTCACGGTTTTGCGGGTTGCCATGAGCGCATCTTGCCGGACCATTCGCGCCACAGCCACAGGCGTTTCCCCGCGATCGCTCAGGCGGGGTCGCAGGCCGTTATTAATTCATTGAATATATTGGGTAAATGTCCGAATAGCACGGTTACCGCCCGGTCAGGCGCTTCCGTTCCGAACGCCGATTCGCGCCGGCTGAACGCCGCCGTTGTTCGAGCCTCCCATCATCAAAAGCGCCACCAGGCTGACAAGTCCGGCCGCCGACAGATACAGCCCCACGTAGGCAACTCCAAGTTCGAACGCCAAGCGATTGGCGAGGTACGGTGCCAGGGAAGCGCCCAAGATTCCGGCAAAATTGAAGGCGAGCGAAGTTCCGGTGTAGCGCACCGCCGTGGGGAACAGCGATGCAAGGGCGCTGCCCAGCGGCCCATAGGTGAAGCCGGTCAGGGAAAATCCGAGCGCCAAGAAGACGCTGACGCTCACGATGTCGTGGACCCCGAACAGCGAGGCGAACGTGAAACCGAAAGCGATGATCGCCAGCGTGGCGATGATGAGCATGTTGCGCCCGCCTATTCGGTCGGCGAGGATCGCCGAAATAGGGATGGTCAGACCGAAGAACAGGACACCGATCATTTGCAGAATCAAATAATCGCCCCGGCCGAACTTGAGCGCCGTGGTTGCCCAGTTCAGCGCGAACACCGTCATGAGATAGAACACCACGAAGGTGTTCGCCGCGCCGAATGTGCCCAACAACAGTTCACGCGGATATTTGCCCAACACCGCGAAGAACGGCACCCGGACGCGTTCCCCTTGTTCGACGCTCTGCCGGAACGCGGGCGTCTCCACCAGTTGCAGGCGCACATACAGGCCGACCAGCACCAGCGCCGTGCTGGCCAAAAACGGCAGCCGCCATCCCCAGCTCAAGAGCTGCGCGGGACTTAAGCGGGTGCTAATGAATAGAAACGCCCCGTTCGAAAACAAGAACCCCAGCGGCGCGCCCAGTTGCGGAAAGCTGCCGTACCATGCGAGCTTGCCCGGCGGCGCGTTTTCGGTCGCGAGCAAAACGGCCCCGCCCCATTCCCCGCCCAATCCCAAGCCCTGCCCGAACCTGCACAGCGCCAACAGCGCGGGTGCCAAAACGCCGATGGTTGCATAGGTCGGCAGCAAGCCGATGAGCACCGTCGAAATACCCATGGTGAGCAGAGCCGTCACCAAGGTGGCCTTGCGGCCGATCCGATCGCCGAAATGCCCGAACAACGCCGAACCGATCGGCCGCGCAAAAAACGCCAACGCAAATGTCGCCAGCGACTGCAGCATCGCGGTGGACGGATCTTGCCCCGGAAAGAACAGCTTTGGAAAAACCAAGACCGCTGCCGTCGCATAGATATAGAAATCGAAGAACTCGATGGTGGTGCCGATTAAACTCGCGAGCAGGATCCGGCGTACCGGCGGCGCCCCAGAGTGCGATTTCATTATTCTTCCGGCTCAATGTTGGCTGGCACCAGCGCCTGGCGTTCGGTTCGATCCAGCTCGGATGTGCCCCAACCGCCGCCGAGATCATCGAAGATCATCGGTCAGACTGATGCTCGCCGTCAATTGCGCCCGTCCGACGAGGCTGGCAATTCGCCGGCAACCGATGCACGCTTGCGCTGTCTGCATTTGCGGCATGGCCAAGAGGAACGGAATGAAAATCAATTCCAAGGACTTTCGGGTTCGTGAAGGCAGCCGGGTCCAATTGAAGAAATGGCCGACCCGGGTCGCGCCCGTATATCGGCAGACCGACGACTACCAACAACTCCTGCAAATTCACGTCAAGAACTTGAGCGCCCAACAGGAACGCCTGTATGCCTCGGATCGCTACGCGATACTATTGATATTTCAGGCCATGGATGCCGCCGGAAAGGACGGCATCATCAAACACGTGATGTCGGGAGTCAACCCTCAGGGTTGCCAGGTATTCAGCTACAAGCATCCGAGCGCCATGGAGCTCAAGCACGATTTTCTCTGGCGCACCACCCGTGATTTGCCTGAGCGCGGCAAGATCGGCATTTTCAACCGCTCGTATTACGAGGAGGTTCTGATCGTGCGCGTCCATCCGGAGATCCTTCACGCGGAAGGGCTGCCGGATGCGATGAGCGGCGGCGAAAAGGCCGTCTGGCAGGAGCGCTATCGGTCGATCGTCGGCCTGGAGAGGCATCTGGATCGCAACGGCACGCGAATCATCAAGTTTTTCCTGCATCTTTCCAAGGAAGAACAGCGCAGGCGCTTTGTGGCGCGCATCGATGCGCCGGAAAAGAACTGGAAATTCAGCACAGCCGATGTCGAGGAACGCAAGTATTGGAAGCAGTACATGCGCGCCTACGAACATTGCCTGAGCGCGACCAGCACCGAGCACGCGCCCTGGTACGTCGTCCCGGCGGACGACAAGTTGAATGCGCGCCTGATTTGCTCTCAAATCGTGCTCGATACGGTTGCCGATTTGCGGCTGTCGTTTCCGAGAACGTCAGCATCACGACTGCGCGAACTCAAGTCGCTGCGCAAGCAACTCGCACAGTGAATTAGGACCCGGCTCAGCGCTCCTAGGGCACGAGCACCGCGGCGCCTTCGAAGCGCCCCGCGCGTAAATCGGCGAGCGCTTGGTTCGCTTGGCGCAGCGGGTAAGGCGTCGTTTGGGTGCGGATGCCCGCTTGCGGCGCCAGCCGCAAAAAATCGATGCCGTCCTGCCGGGTGAGATTCGCGACCGATACCAGCTCCCTCTCCTCCCACAGCAGCCGATACGGGAAGGCCGGAATGTCGCTCATATGGATACCGGCGCAGACCACACGCCCGCCCTTGCGCACCGCCCGCAACGCCAGGGGCACGAGCTCGCCGACCGGTGCGAAAATAATCGCCGCGTCGAGCGCCTCCGGCGGCACATCGCCCGAAGCGCCCGCCCACACCGCACCGAGCCTCGATGCGAAGCGCCGTGTGGCTACATCGCCGGAGCGGGTGAAGGCGAATACCGATCGACCCTGCCAGGTGGCGACCTGCGCCACGATGTGTGCGGCGGCCCCGAATCCGTAAAGCCCGAGCCGGTGCGCCTCTCCGGCGATCGTGAGCGCGCGCCAACCGATCAGTCCCGCGCACAGCAAGGGTGCAAGCGACACGTCGCTGCCGAACTCGCCCAGCGGGAAGGCGAATCGCGCATCGGCGTGGGCCGCGGTCGCATAGCCGCCGTCGCGGGTGTAGCCGGTGAATAGCGGCCGATCGCACAAGTTCTCGCGCTGCATCGAACAATAGGGACACACCCCGCAGGTGTAGCCCAACCACGGAATCCCGACCCGCGCGCCGAGCTCCAGCCCCCGGACTTCGGGTCCGATCGCGTCGATCCGTCCGACGATCTCATGCCCCGGAATAATCGGCAGGTGGGGTTCGGGCAACTCGCCGTCGACCACGTGCAAGTCCGTGCGGCACACTCCGCAGGCCAAAACCTTCACGCGGATTTCGCCCCTCTTTGGCGGCCGATCGGCAAGCTCCGTCCATTCGAGAGGTGTCTTGTGTTGGTTGAGCACCATGGCGAACATGAGACGGATTCCAAGCTGCGGCGCGCGGCGCTTCAGCGGCCGCGCTTGAACTCATCGATGCGGTCGCAGCTGTAGATGAATATGCTGTTTCCCGCGATGCTGAGCGCGAACAGCGCGAGCGATGCCGGAACGACTTCGAGCACTCTGTGCAGCCCCAGCCAATTTACCGGCGCATCGAGCCAGTGCCACAGCGCCGCTAGCCGGCCGGTGTCGTCGCTGTTGACGCAGCAGCGCGCCAGGGCGGCGCGCAGGCCGTCGCTCATGCCGATGTGCGTCCATTCCCCATCGCGGAACCAGCGGTAGAGTTGCAGGCTGATGAGGCACAGGAACGCCGCCAGGCCGCCGTATCCGACCACCGCGCCGATGCCGCGCGTGACCTGCAGTGCGATTTCACGCCCGCTCATCGCCTCACCGGTCACGGCCGTGCGCGTCATGGCTGCGCACCACCGGGCGCAGGGCATCCCTTCACTTCCAGGCGCACGATGCGTCCCGCCTCGCCCTGCAAATCCGACGGCTTCAGCACGCTGTCGGTCGGCTTCAAATCGATGTCGACCCAGTACACGTTGCCGGTGCGCTTTCGATCGGCGATTCCGGGATTGAATCCGAGGGACTGCGCTTGCACGACCCGGGCCTGCGCCCGCCTCGGTTCGCTGAATAACCCGAGCGATATCACCGATCCATCATTCGGCCCCGGCATTTCCATCGCGTCCTCGATGCCGCCCGCCTTGAGCTTCGTCAGCACTTGATCGCTGGCGGCCCGCGTCGGCGGCGCGGGTATGTAGACCCATACTCCCGCCCACACGTCGCCGTCCGAGACGCGCTGCCTGGGATCGTAGCCGCCGCTACGCAAGGTGCTGGCGGCGCGCGCCGCCTCCGCCACGTCTCGGAACGGACCCACGCTGATGCAGCGCTTCACGTTGCTCAGGAGACCGGCCGATGCATCGTCGTGCGCGGCCGCTTCGCTGACCGCGGCGCCGTTGCCGCCGCCGCTGCTATCGCCGCCCGCGCCGACCACCCCGCCGCCGGCGCGTCCGCGAACGCCGGCCTCCGAGGCGAGCTTCAGCGTCGCCGCCGCCGATGCGGGAACCTCCGCGTCTCGAGATTTCGTCATGCCATGCACCCACAGAAAATAGCCCACGTTGGCCAGGGCAAGGCACAACACAATGCTCTTTAAAAATGTCACGCCACACCTTCAGTCAAGCGCACACTGACTTCACCGGATACGAATCTGCGCATTAGGCCTGCGCTTTCGAGCAATAGGGCGCCATCGGCATCCACTCCGCGCGCCGTGCCGGCAACTGCGAGGTCTCCGGCGAGAACCTGCGCAGCGCGGCCGCGAAGCGCATCGAGCCCCAACCAAGAATCGCGGAAGGGCGCAAACCCCTCCCGTTCGAATTGCTCCAGCATACTCAAAAGTTCATCCAAGAGCGCGCCGGCCAACTCATTGCGGGAAACCCCTGCACAGCAGGCGTCGGCCACCGCCGCCGCCCGCACCCCGGCCTCCTCCAACGCGCGCCGTACCGCACCCGACAGGCTGACATTGAGGCCGATGCCGATGACCGCGTGCGCCGACCCGCTCGCATCCGCCTTCAGTTCGATCAATACTCCGCCAATCTTCCGATCATTGAACCAGATGTCGTTCGGCCATTTGAGGGACATGCCTCGCGCACCCGCCCGCGCCAACGCCCGGGTGATCGCGACGCCGACTGCCAGGCTCAATGCCGGCGTGACGCGCATCGCATCGCGCCAAGTCCATCCGAGCGACAGGGCAAGGCTGTCGCCGAAAGGCGCAAACCATCGGCGGCCGCGGCGGCCGCGCCCCGAATGCTGCAATTCGCTCATGCAGACATCCGCCTGACCCGCCGGAGGCGAAGGCAGCCCGAGCAATCGGGTATTGGTCGAATCCACCTCGAACAGCACTTCCAGGCGCCGCAACTTGATTTCATGGATCGTGCGCAGCTCGCCGCGAATACGCCGCGCATCCAGCAATTCGACCGGCGTCGCGAGGCGGTACCCGCCTAGGGCGGGCGTCACTACCTCGACGCCCTGCGCTCGCAGCCGCTCGATTGCCTCGCGCAGCGCGGCGCGATTCACCTTGAGATCTCGCGCCAACGCGGCGCCGGTGTGCGGCTCGCCGTCCGCCAGCAATGCGAGCAGCGAACGGGGCTCTAAGCCGCCCGGGAGCGAAACAGCCACAGTTTGCTCACTCGATGCTCGGTTCCGGCGCGCATGCGCGCAATGTTGCCGCGATGGGTGAAGATCACGAAGGACTCGACCGCCAGGCAAAAAATCAGCAGCGGAGTATTCCCCGGCTCCCACACGCGGACGGCAATGGCCACGGCGGCGCCCGCGAGCATGCTGGCGAGTCCCACATAGCCCGTGAGCAGCAGCGCGGCGACCCAGCTGACGAGCATCGGAACGAGCAGGCGCGGCTCAATGGCCGCCAGCACCCCGAGCATGGTCGCCACTCCCTTGCCGCCGCGGAATCCGAACCACACGGGATAGACGTGCCCGACGATGACCGCAAAGCCGCAGGCCAGGGTCAGCCACTCGCGCGACAGTTCGGGGTCGAGAGGCACATGCGGAATCGCCGTACCCGGCAGGCATAGCACCGCGAATACTCCCTTGCCCGCATCGATCAGCAGCACCGAGAGACCGAACCACTTGCCCTGGGTCCGCAACGCGTTGGTGGCACCCGCATTGCCGCTGCCCAAGCGGCGAATATCGACGCCGCGCAAGCGTCCGAGCACGAGGCTGCCGATCAGCGCACCCAGCAAATAGGCGATGAGCGTTTTGACGCCGAGTTCCCACATATTTCAATTATGACACCAGGATGCCCGCCGGAGCGCTAAACGCGGGGGGGCAGGTGTATTTCCGCCAACATGCAGCGCACGCCGCCGCCGCCGCAGCGCTCGATGACCGGGATGTCGGCGGCCAGGATGCGGCCGTACCGCTCCAACGCCCGGCGTTGCCCGGCATCCAGGCTGCGCCACGCGGTTGTCGACAGCGCGATTACATTGGTCCCTGCCGGGGCAAGTTCCAATAAATTGCCGGCAAACTCGAGCATCTGCGCCGGCGATATCTCGATGATTTCCCGCCCTCGTGCCCGTAGCATCGAATACACCGCATCGCGGTGCCGCTGCTGCGTGATGGCGGCGCCGCAGACCACCGCAAATCGGGCACCGATCGCCATCAAGACATTGGTGTGATAGATGGCGCTGCCGGAGCCGTCGAGCGCTTCGAAAGTCACCAGTTCATAGTCGAGTTGTTGGGCAAATTCGCCGAGCACATCGAGGTCGGTGCGCGGCGACACGCCCGCGTATGCCACATGCCCGGCCCGGTCGAGCACCAAACTGCCGGTACCCTCGAGATACTTGCCTTGTTGTTCGCGGTAACTCAAATCCACGGTGCGGGTGATCCGAAACCCGCCGTCGCCGCTCACCTGGCGCAATACATCGTCGCGCCGCTCGCTGCGCCGGTTCGGGGCCAGCATCGGATACAACACCACCGTGCCATCGCGATGGAAGCTCACCCAGTTGTTGGGGAAAAGCGCGTCGGGTTTGGCCGGCAGCGGCGAATCGTCGGCGACGATGACGTTCACTCCCTCCCGCCGCAGCCCGTCGGCCAAGCCATCGAATTCGCTCAGTGCCAGTGCCTGTAATTCGGATTGCACGCCCGCCGGCGGGAGATGCTGGAAGGAGTTGCTTGGCGCAGTCTGCGAATTGAACCCGAAGCGCGCCGGGCGCACCATGAGGACGGCCGCTGCGCTCTGCGGTTCCATCGGGTGGATCGCGCGTTCTGGCATGGCATTGAACTATAGCAGGCCGCCCGCCGGCAGTTTGCCCGTTGACGGCGCACCTCGTATCATCGAGATACGGTGGGGCCGGCAAATCGCCGCATTGGGCTTTCGGGCTAAGCATTGGGCCTTCGGGCTAAACGTAAGGGTAACCGTGTTGCCGGTTTCGAAGACCAATTCGTGCGTACTGCTGGGCATGGCGTTGATGGCCGTGCCGTGGAGCCATGCGCGCGGCGATGAGCCGTCCGGGGGCAAACCGGCGGCCTACCCATTTGCCTTCGATACGCTGCTGACCGAGGCCAAGCGCCGTGCGGCGGTGCCCTATGCCCCGCAGCGCAGCACCATGCCGGCCGGCCTCGACAAACTCAGCCCGGAACAATATCGCAGCATTCACTCCAACTCGGATGCCGGAATTTGGCGCGATGAACCGGTACCGTTCCGGCTCGAGCTGCTGCGGGCGGGTTACAATTTACAATCCTCGGTGACGGTTTCCACGATCGAAGGAGGTATGGCGCAGGATTTGGTGGCGACCCCGTCGATGTTCGAAATGGGCGCCTCCCTGCCGCGTCTCGGCAAGGTATCGCTGCCGCTGTCGGGGTTTCGCCTGCGCAGCCAAATCAACGCCAAAAAGGTCTGGGACGAATTTCTGGTGTTTCAGGGCGCGAGCTACTACCGCGCCGTGGGGCAGCATCTTCTATATGGTCTCTCGGCGCGCGGCCTCGCGCTCAACACCGCCGAACCCGCGGGCGAGGAATTTCCGGCATTCACGCATTTTTGGATCGAGCGCCCGGCCCCGCGCGCCACCTCGATCGTGATCTATGCCCTGCTCGAGAGCGCCTCCACCACCGGCGCCTACCGGTTCAACGTCCAGCCCGGCGTCGAGACGGTGACGGACGTGGAACTCACGCTGTTCCCGCGCGCCGAGATGCGCGTCGTGGGCATTGCGCCGCTCACCTCCATGTTTCTGTTCGACGAGACCAATCGCGGGCATCTCGACGACTACCGGCCCGAGGTTCACGATTCGGACGGCCTGCAGATCACCTCCAAGACCGGCGAGCACATATTCCGGCAATTGGCGAACCCCATCAAACTCCAGGTATCGACCTTCACCACCCAGCCGCCGCAGGGCTTCGGTCTGGTGCAGCGCTCGCGCGAACAGCGTGATTTCGAGGACTTCGAGAACCTTTACGAGCGGCGGCCGAGCGCTTGGGTCGAACCCAAAAGCGATTGGGGTGCGGGAGCCGTGGAGCTGGTCGAGATTCCCTCGGGGCGCGAAAGCAACGACAACATCGTGGTCTTTTGGCGCCCCACGCAACCTCTCACTCCGGGGCATCCGGCACAATTCGCCTATCGCGTCACCTGGCTGGCACAGCCAGCCCTGCCGAAAGGCTTGGGCATGGTCGTGGCGACGCGCTCGGGGGCGAGCCTCGACGGCAAACGGCGTGTATTCGTTTTGGATTTCATCGGCGCCGGCGAGAAAACCGACGGCCTGCGCCTCGATCTCGGGGCCTCCGCCGGCAGAGTATCCAATGCCGCACTGGTGTCGAATGGCACCATGCACGGATTGCGCGCGAGCTTCGAGATCGACCCGAACAACGCGGAGCTGATCGAGCTGCGGTTGCGTATCATGCGTGCCGACCAGCCGGTCAGCGAAACCTGGCTCTATCGATGGACCGCCACGTGAGTTCCGCGATCGCCGTAGATCAACAGCGGCCGTCCGGCGGCATGCCGCCGGAGGCGCCTTTGAGCATGCCGACCCAGGATCTGAGCCGCAAGCCGCCGCGGCGCACCTGGAACCGTTCCACCGCCGCCGTCGCGTTCGCGCGATTCATCCTGGTCGCCGTGAGCCTCGGGGTCACGGTCTACGGCGTCTATCAAATGCTGCAGGTGGTGCGGTTCGCCAGTATGACGCTGCTGCAGGGCCTGATGATCTTCTTCTTCGCGATATCCCTCGGTTGGATCGCCTTTTCCGCCGGCTCGGTCATCGCCGGCGCATCGAAGCGCCGCGATCCGGCGCCGGACCCGGCCGTGGGGAGCGGCGGAACGCTGACGGCGCTGGTGATGCCGATCTATAACGAGGATCCGGTGCGCACCACCGCGGCCCTGCAAGCCATGGCCGAGGGACTCGCGGCGATCGGGGCGAATCGCGGCTTCGAGATCGTGGTGCTGTCGGATTCGACCAACGCCGACGCGTGGATTCGCGAAACGGCTGCGATCGACGCCCTGCGCAGGTCTCTCGCGCAGATCATGCCCGTATGGTATCGGCGACGCTGGCGCAACATCGCGCGCAAGTCCGGCAATCTGGAGGACTTCGTCACCCGCTGGGGCAACCGCTACGACCACATGATCGTACTCGACGCCGACAGCCTGATCGGCGCCTCCTCGCTTCTGCGGCTGGTGCAGATGATGCACCAGGACCCGGCGCTCGGAATATTGCAGACTGCTCCGCAGCTCATCGGAGCACGGACTCTTTTCGGCCGCCTGCAGCAGTTCGCCGGCTGCGTCTACGGCCCGGTCATCGCGCGCGGCCTGGCCGCGTGGTCCGGCGATGGCGCCAATTACTGGGGCCATAACGCCATCATCCGCACCGCCGCATTTGCCCAAAGCTGCGGCCTGCCCGAACTCGAGGGACGCAAGCCGTTCGGCGGCCACGTGCTGTCGCACGACTTCGTCGAAGCGGCGCTCATGCGCCGCAGCGGTTGGAAGGTGCGCATGGCCACCGATTTTTGCGGTTCCTGGGAGGAATCTCCGCCCTCGCTCATCGACGTCGCCATTCGCGACCGCCGCTGGGCCCAAGGCAATTTGCAGCACACCAAGGTCATCCACGCCGCAGGCTTGAAAATAACCAGCCGCTTGCACCTCGGCATCGGCATCATGAGCTACCTGTCCTCGCCCCTGTGGCTGTTGATGCTCGGCATCGGCTTCGCGCTCGCCGTGCAGTCGCACCTGATCAGACCCGAATATTTCAGCCATGATTTTCAATTGTTCCCGACCTGGCCCCGGTTCGACGTCGAGCTAATGATGTCGCTGTTCTGGTTCAGCATGGTGGTGCTCCTGATTCCAAAGATGCTCGGCCTGATTCGCGCGCTGATGTCGAAGCGACTGCGGCGCGGCGGCGGCGGCGTTATCGGCATCACCGCCAGCTGCCTGTTCGAAATCATTCTCTCGGCGCTGTACGCGCCGGTGCTGATGCTGATCCAGAGCCGGCATGTCATTGAAGTTTTCATGGGCCGCGACTCAGGCTGGCATCCGCAGCGCCGCGAAGGCGGCAGCACCAGCTGGGCGGATGCGTGGCGCTTCCATCACCGGCACATGCTACTGAGTTTCGTCACCGCCGTGATTCTTTGGTTTCTCTCGCCGCCGCTGCTCGCGTGGGTGTCGCCGGCCTTGCTGGGATTACTGCTCGCCATCCCGCTGTCGCGCGCCAGCGGCAGCGAATCCATCGGACGCGCCCTATCGCGGCTCGCGATCTTGCGCACGCCCGAGGAGATCTTGCCGCCCACGCTGGTGACGCGCCGCACCGAGCTCATCGCCCAAGCGCAGCCGCTGCCGGCCGACGGACTCAAGTTCCTGGCGCGCAATCTCTCGGCGCGGCTCTCCCACATCGACGGCAACCTGCCGCGGCCCATGGATGCGCGCGGTCACCCCGACCCGCATGCCTTCACCGCGCAGCAAAAGCTGAATGACGCGCGAACCCTGGAGGAAGCCCTGGGATGGCTTACGCCGGTCGAGCGGGTCGAGGTTGCCGCCGACGCACGCTTGCTCAACCAGCTCGCACAGCTGCCGGATGCGCAGCGCCACTCGTTCTTGATCTGAAGGATCTGAAAAGCCAATGATCGACCGACGCGCCGTCTTGAAATTAGCCGCCGGCCTCGCCGGCGGACCGCTCCTCAACAGCGGATTCTCCCGCGCGGCCCCGCCGCAGAACCCCGCTGCCGCACAGCCGTTCGATTTCGCCTGGCTCAAAGGCCAGGCGCATTATCTCGCGAGCGGCGCCTATCAGCCGACCAAGGATGCGCTGCCGCAGGCCATGGCCAAATTGAGCTACGACCAGTATCAGTCCATTCGCTTTCGCGGCGATCACGCCTTGTGGGGCGACGCGGGGCTGGAATTTCGCCTGCAGTTCTTCCACGTCGGCCGCAACTTTACCGAGCCCGTGCATATATACGAAGTCATCGACGGCCAGTCGCATGAGTTTCTCTACGATCCGGCCATGTTCGACTGGGAGAAAAGCGGGGTCGATCCCTCGGTGATGAAGGATCACGCGGGATTTGCCGGTTTTCGTGTGCAGTTCGTGACCAACTGGCAGGCCGACGTCGCGGCGTTCCTGGGTGCGAGTTACTTCCGCGCCGTCGGCGGCGATACTCGGCAGTATGGCTTGTCGGCACGCGCACTCGCGGTGAACACCGCATTTCCGCGCCCCGAGGAATTTCCGCGGTTTACCTCCTTTTGGTTCGAGCGCCCGGCGAGTGACTCCGGAGTAATGACCGTGTACGCACTGCTCGATTCGCCGAGCATCGCAGGCGCGATGCGTTTTCAGATCGCCCCCGGCGGCACGCAGGTCATGAACATCGACACCGCGCTGTATCCGCGCACGCCGATCGAGCGTTTGGGAATCGCACCGCTCACCAGCATGTTTTTCTACGGAGAGAACGATCGGCGCGCGGCGAACGACTGGCGGCCCGAGGTACACGATTCGGACGGCTTATCGATGTGGACCGGGTCGGGCGAGTGGATCTGGCGGCCGCTGGTCAATCCGGCGCAGCTGCATTTCAATTCCTATCTCGACGAGAATCCGCGCGGCTTCGGGCTGCTGCAGCGGGACCGCAATTTCGATCATTATCAGGACGACGGCGTCTATTACGACCGGCGGCCGAGTTTGTGGGTCGAGCCCAAACCCAATCACCAGAACGTCGGGTGGGGCAAGGGGGCGGTGCAGCTCGTGGAAATACCCACGGTCGATGAAACATTCGACAACATCGTGGTGTTCTGGAATCCGCTCGACAAACCGAAGCCCGGACAGGAATTGCTGTTCAGCTATCGGCTGTATTGGGGCACGAAAATGCCCTATTCATCGCCGCTCGCGCAGACCATTGCGACCCGCACCGGCATCGGCGGCACGCTCGGCCTCAAGCGCCAGTACTTTTCCTGGCATTTTGCCGTTGATTTCGCCGGCGGCGAACTTGGGGCGCTCGCCAAGGACGCCGCGATCGAAGCGGTGATCACGACCTCGCGCGGACAGACCGAGCACGTGACCGCGCACTACGTCGCGGAGTTCAACGGCTACCGCGTGCTATTCGACGTCAAACCGACCGATGATGGCGCGGAGCCGATCGACCTGCGGCTTTATCTGCGCTTGGCGGGCAGGCCGCTCACCGAAACCTGGATCTATCAATGGACGCCCCCGTCGCTGAAGGAGCGCAAGCTCGCGATTCAATGATGTCGGCGGGGCCGGCCCGCCCGCGCCGCTCAATGGCGCCGGGACAGCAACCAGTGAGCCAACGATCGCAGCGGCGCCGCGCGCTCGCCGAACGGCACCAGGGCATCGAGCGCTTGGCTGTGCAGAATATGGACCCGCTCTTGCGACGCTGCTATACCGATCACCGCCGGATGGGTGGGCTTTGCATGCTCGCGGTCGGCGCCGGTCGCCTTGCCGAGCGTCGATACGTCGCCGATCACATCGAGCAAATCGTCCTGAATTTGAAACGCCAGGCCGATTGCATTCGCGAAGCGATTTAGCGCGGCATACAAATGCGCCGCAAGCTGGGGAGCGCACTCGGCCGCCATCAGAACGCTCGCGCGGATGATTGCGCCGGTCTTGCGGGCATGCATATCCTCGACTTGAGCGATATCGAGCTTCCTGCCCTGGACCTCGAGATCGATGGCCTGCCCGCCGGCCATCCCGAATGTGCCGCTGGCCTCGCTCAACAGGTCGACCAGCCGCAGGCGGATCGCGGCAGCCGCGGGTAGCGCCGGGTCCCGCACCAGCAGTTGAAATGCCAGCGGCTGCAGCGCATCCCCCACCAGAATCGCGGTCGCCTCGTCGTAAGCCTTGTGGCAGGTCGGCCGGCCCCGGCGCAGATCATCGTCGTCCATGGCGGGCAGGTCATCGTGCACCAGCGAGTACACGTGGATCAGTTCGATGGCGCAGGCCGCGGCCTCCACCTCATCCTCGTCGAGACCCAGGGTTCGGGCGGTGGCGAACAACAGCGCCGGCCGCACCCGCTTACCGCCGCCGAGCACGCTGTAGCGCATCGCCTCATGCAAGCGCGCGGGCACGGCATCGGCTGGCGGCAGGCGCAGCGCCAGCGCGCGCTCCATGCGCTCCTGCCAGGCCTCGAGCTGCGCGCCGAAGGCCTCGGCGGGATCGCGCTCGTCGGTGTTTGCCGTGCGGCGATCGGCTGAGTCGGTCACCCGCGTTCCCCGTGGTAGCGCCGCGCGTTCAGCGCTGCGCCGCGACTCGCGCGCCGTCCCGCGGCCGATGGTTCACGCGTTTGACGTCGGCGATCGAGATGGACACGATCTCGGGCACGGCGGCCGCGGCCGGCGCGGCATTTCCGGCGCCATCGACGTAGTCGAAGGGCAACTCGGGCGCCATCGGCCCCGAGACCCGGGGTCCCATCAGAGCGGCCTTCAGCGCCTTGAGCGGGTGGCTGAATGCGTCATTGACCGCCGTCCCCTCGAAGCCGCAGTGCGCCATGCAGTTGTCGCAGCGCGGATTGCGGCCAACGCCATATTTGTCCCACTCGGTGTCCTCGATGAGCGAGCGGAAGGTCGGCGCATAGCCCTCGTCCGCAAGCAGATAGCAAGGCCGCTGCCAACCGAACACGTTGTAGGTCACCATGCTCCAAGGCGTGCACTGATAACTCTGATTGCCGGCCAAGAAATCCAAAAACAGCGTTGAGTGATTGAACGTCCAGTCGGAACCCGGTTTGCGCGTACGGCGCAGCTTGAAGATTTCGCGAAACAGCTGCTTGCTGGCCGTGCGCCCCAGGAAAACGTCCTGGCGTGGGGCATGGCTGTAGCTGTAGCCCGGCGAGACGGTAATGCCTTCGATTCCGAGCTTCATGGCCTCATCGAAGAAATCGGCGACATCGCGCGGATCCTCGCCATTGAACAGCGTGCAATTGATCGTCACCCGAAAGCCCTTGCTGCGGGCCAGACGAATCGCGGCCACGGCCTTGTCGAACACGCCCTCCTGGCAAACCGACTCATCGTGACGCTGCCGATTGCCGTCCAAATGGATCGAAAACGTCAGATAGGGGGACGGGCGATATTCGCCGATGTGCTTGGCGAGCAGAATCGCGTTGGTGCACAGATACACGAACTTCTTGCGTGCGACGATGCCGGCGACGATTTGCGGCATTTCCCGGTGAATCAACGGTTCCCCGCCGGGAATGGACACCATCGGCGCGCCGCATTCGTCGACCGCGCGCAGCGCATCTTCGACACTGACGCGCCTTTGCAGGATTTCCTTCGGATAGTCGATCTTGCCGCAGCCGGCGCATGCCAGATTGCATTGGAACAGGGGCTCCAGCATGAGCACCAGCGGGTAGCGCTTGTCGCCGCGCAGTTTGCGTCCGGCGAGATAGGTTGCCACCCGGAAGGTTTGAAGAAGTGGAATTGCCATGCGCTATGTTACCGCGGTCGTAAAACCCGAACCCGGATTAAGATTTCCTAATGAAGCATGCCTAATTCAGATTGCATTGAGCGGTGAGCGCCGCCAGGCTGCCCCTCGGCCCGCATGGGAGAGGATATTGCTCGGGCGGCCAAGCCGGCGATCGACATCATCCGCCGGGATTAGGGTCCACGGATCTGTCACAATACCGCCTTTAATGAGACGATTCTCGCATCCGAATTCTTCCGTGACAACACCCCCCAAAACCCCGGGGGCGCCGCCGTTGCGCGTCGCCTGTTCCCAGAATGAGCCATCCGCAGCCAAGACGCTTGGAATCCGGGGCCGTTGAGTGATATTCGCGGCCCATCCGTGGATGATTGGCTGCGGCACGGCGCTCGCCGCCGCGGCTGCGTGCTACAGCGTCGCCTCATGGGTCGCGGTCGTGTACATGCGCCGCAAGGCGGCAATCCCCTCGCGGTCCGACCTGCTCCCTCCGGTCACGATATTGAAGCCGCTGTGCGGCGCCGAGCCGCAACTATACGAATGTCTGCGCTCGTTTTGCGACCAGGCGTATCCCGGCTTTCAGATCGTCTTCGGCGTGCGCGACAGGGACGATCCGGCCGTCGATGTGGTCGGCAGATTGCGGGCCGAATTCCCGGCGGCCGATTTGGCTGTCGCGATCGATCGGCGGCAACACGGAAACAGCCGCAAGGTCAGCAATCTGATCAACATGATGGCGCTCGCCCGTCACGACCATCTGGTCCTCGCCGACAGCGATATCCGGGTCGAGCGCGACTACCTCGCCAGGGTGGTACGGCCGCTGCTGGACGAGACGGTCGGCATAGTGACATGCCTTTACCGCGGCAACCCGCGCGCGGGATTCTGGTCGCTGCTCGGGTCCATGTTCATCGATGAATGGTTCATGCCGTCGGTGTGCGTCGCGGCCATGGCCGGGTCGCGATCATTCGCCTTCGGCGCAACCATTGCGATCCGCCGGCAAGTCCTCGCGCGCATCGGCGGTTTCGAGGCGGTGGCGGATCAATTGGCCGACGATTTTCGGATGGGCGAATTGACGCGCCGCTTGGGGCTGCGCACGGTGCTATCGGAGGTGGTGGTCGAAACCGGTGTCGATGAGCGCAGCCTCGGCGATCTGCTGCGGCATGAGGTACGCTGGCTGCGCACGATTCGTGCGGTCCGGCCGGCCGGCTACGGTTTTTCATTCATCACCTTCGGTCTGCCGGTTGCGGCTCTCGGCACGCTGCTCGCCGGGGGCGCCCGGCCGGCGGTGATCTTGTTCGGCGCCACGCTGCTGGCGAGGGTAATATTGCATTTCACGGTGCGAGGTCCGAACTCCGCACCATGGCACCTGCTGGTGCTGCCGCTCAGGGATGGGCTCGGCTTGACTCTCTGGGCCTGGGGTTTCGTCGGGCGCAGCGTGCACTGGCGAAACGACCGCTACCAAGTCGTACGTGATGGATCCGTTCACCCCATTTTTAAGGATTTGGCGCAATGAGAACCCTGTTTTTGCACCCGCCGTCATTCGACGGCTTCGATGGCGGGGCCGGTGCCCGCTACCAGATGAAGCGCGAGGTGCGCTCGTTCTGGTATCCCACGTGGCTGGCGCAGCCGGCGGCGCTGGTGGAGGGCTCGAAGCTGATCGATGCCCCGCCGCACCGCCTGTCGTTCGAGGACATCGTTCCGGAGCTCAAGAACCGCGACCTGGTGGTGATGCACACCTCGACTCCATCGTTCAAGTCGGACGTGCGGACCGCCGAGATGATCAAGGCGATCAATCCGGACGTCAAAATCGGCTTCATCGGCGCCAAGGTGGCGGTCGAGCCCGAGAAGAGCCTCATCGCCGGAAGCGCGGTGGATTTCGTGGCGCGCAACGAATTCGACTTCACCATCAAGGAGGTCGCGGACGGCACCCCGTGGAGCGGGATCAAGGGGCTTTCCTACCGGAACCGCGAGGGCGTCATCGTTCACAACGAGAACCGCGAAGTCCTCGAGAACATGGATTCGCTTCCCTGGGTCACGCCGGTGTACAAGCGGGATCTCGAGATCGAACGCTATTTCGGCGGCTACCTGCTGCATCCCTATATCTCGTTTTATACGGGACGCGGGTGCAAGTCGCGCTGCACCTTCTGCCTGTGGCCGCAGACCGTGGGCGGGCATCGCTACCGGGTGCGCTCGGTGGAGCACGTGATAGAAGAGATGAAGTGGGCGAAGAGCGCCTTTCCGCAGGTCAAGGAATATTTCTTCGACGACGACACGCTCACCGACAACGCGCCCCGGGTCGAGGCGCTCGCGCGCGAGCTGGGCAAGCTCGGCATCACCTGGTCGTGCAACGCCAAAGCCAACGTGCCGCGCAAGACCCTCGAGATCATGAAGGACAACGGCCTGCGGCTGCTGCTGGTCGGCTACGAGTCCGGCAACCAGCAGATCTTGTTCAACATCAAGAAAGGCATGCGCGTCGAGTTCGCCCGCCGCTTCACCAAAGATTGCCACGAGCTCGGCATCGTCATCCACGGCACGTTCATACTGGGACTTCCGGGCGAGACCAAGGAGACGATCCAGGAGACCCTGGATTTCGCCAAGGAGATCAATCCGCACACGATCCAGGTTTCGCTGGCGGCGCCCTATCCGGGCACCTTCCTCTATCGGCAGGCCAAGGAAAACGGCTGGCTCTACAATGAGGAGGTCGATCTTTTGACCCAGGAAGGCACCCAGATCGCGCCGCTCAACTATCCGCACCTGAGCCACACCGAGATCTTCGATTCGGTCGAGGACTTCTACAAGAAATTCTATTTCCGTCCGTCCAAGATCGCCTCGATCGTGGCGGAGATGGTCGCAAGCCCGGACATGATGAAGCGCCGGCTGCGCGAAGGTGTGGAGTTCTTCCGCTTCCTGCGCACCCGGCGGGATGCCGCTTGAAGCGGCTGATCGTCACGGCGGACGATTTCGGCGCCGCCCGCGAAGTCAACGAGGCTGTTGAGGCGGCGCATCGCGGCGGCATTCTCACCGCCGCGAGCTTGATGGTGTCGGCGCCGGCGGCGGACGACGCCGTTGCGCGGGCGCGGCGCACGCCCTCCCTGCGGGTCGGCTTGCATCTGGTGCTGACCGAGGGGCGGCCGCTGCTTCCCGCCTGCGCGCTGGGACATCTGGTGGATGGTAGCGGCTTGTTTCGCACCGATATGGCGGCCCTCGGAGCCGCCATCGCCTTCAGCAGGCAAGCGCGGCGCGAGCTCGCGGACGAAATCACCGCCCAGTTCGCGGCGTTCCGCGCCACGGGCCTGCCGCTCGATCACTGCAACGCGCACAAGCATTTCCATTTGCATCCGGTGATCGGGCGATTGATGGCACAGATCGGAGGCCGCTTCGGTCTGCGGGCGGCGCGCGTGCCGTTCGAGCCTGCGGCGATGCTGCGCAAGATCGAGCCCGGGACCCGATGGGCGCCCGAAGCGCTCGCGGCGCCCTTGACGATGCTGCTGCGCCGCCGCTTTCGCGCCGCCGGCGTGCTCGCGCCCGATCGCGTATTCGGACTGCGCTGGTCCGGACAATTCACCCGGGATCGCCTGCTCGGCCTGATCCGCAATCTGCCGGACGGCCTCAACGAAATCTATCTTCACCCCGCCACCGGCCCCTTTCCCGGCGCCGCGAGCGGTTATCGCCATCGCGAGGAATTCGAAGCCCTGACGGCTCCGGAAATAGTCGCGGCATCCCGCGGCCCCTCGCTGCGGCTCGGCGGATTCAGCGATTTTTTGTGCGCCGAACCGGCGCCGGCGGGTCCTGGGGCGCAGCTCGCAGCGATGCCCCGCAGAGGCGCGATACCATGAGTTCGTCCCTGTCCGCACTCTCCGAATCCCCCGCCGAACATGACCCCTTCCCCAATGGGCCGATCCGCTTCGGCAGCGATGCGCACAAGGCGCTGTTCTGCCGGACGCTCCTGGACACCCACGATCCCTATAAGCCGGCGGTGATCGATTGGCCCAAACTCGAATCCGACGCCCGGGATCGCCTGGTGAGCCTGCCCATCTGGGATATCGCCGTGCAGACCGAGGGGCGCGCGCGCCTCAACGTCGCGGCCTATGCCGCGGCCACCGCCGATCCCCTGTTGCGCAAGGCGATCGAGCTCAACGCCTTCGAGGAGGGGCGCCACAAACTGGTGCTCTCCAATCTCGTTGCCGCGTATGGCATCGCGCTGGCGCCCGCGCCGCCC
>JBBIUT010000009.1:32423-69491 GCA_037440085.1 Gammaproteobacteria bacterium | reverse complement strand
TCGGCGGCGGCCAAAGCTAAGCAGGTCCGAGTCTCACAGCAACAATAGGTGTGCCGCTGGATCGGATTGCGTGAGCCAGGCCGAAGATTGGTGAGCAGCCGCGGACCGCCATAGAATGTGGGTGATGCGGCCTAATACATTGCAACGCCGGGCATCGGCGCCGCGCCGTGGGTCGAGAACAGCAACGCGCGGCGGGAGTTCAGCGCGCGAGGATGATTGCAATCGGCGTGCCGTCGACTAGGATGCGGATCAACTGTGCGATGGAGAAGGCGGCGTGAGAACTCGTCTCGTCGTATTGAGCGTTGCGATTGTTATCGCGGCACTTGCCGTGCTCGCGGTGCGGAGCCACTTGAAACCCAAGAGCGCCGCACATCAACCGACGGCTGCGACGGCGCAGCCGGGAAGCCCTCCGGCGGCGACCAGTGCCTCCAAATCGGAGGCTCAATTGACGCAGCGGCAGCTCGCAGCCCTTATTCTGCAGGAGGGCCTCACGCCCGAGCGCGCCAAAGCCCTGTTTAGCATGGCGATGGGCCCGCTTCCCGGAGTCGATGTGCCCGTCGGGGACCGCGATCCAACCGATTTTGACGGCACCTTGGCGATTATCTACCTCTACCGGGTATGGGACTCGCTGACTCCTGAGCAACAAAAAGCGGCCGGACAACTCATCAATCGCGCTGAGAACGCACGCGCAAGTCGCAGTGAGGCCCGCGTTACCAAGGCGGGCTTCTTTCCTGAGTTGATTCCCAGTGGATTTCAGCGGGTAGTGGACAAAGGGGCTTTCGACTATCAAGCACTTGCGCAGAACGCGGTGAGTACGCTGTCGGCAATCCTTGGAGTTTCACCCGTTCGATTTCAAGTTGTAGTGGACTATAGCGATCCACCGCCTAAATCGACCACCTGGGCCTATACATTTTCTTGGGATAAGCCCGTCTTCTATGGGAATAATAATAAACCTCTCGACATAAATAAGTACGTGCCGTGGATTCCCAATTCGGGCGGTTGCAAAACCACGTTCTTGGATCAGAGGTTCCAAGGGGCGAGCCCAGCCGACGCCGAGGCCGTCGTGACGCATGAGGTTTTTCACTGCTACCAGCAACGCCAGGCGGGCACAGCGGAAGCGACGATTAGTATTCCGCCCTGGATTCTCGAGGGGGAGCCGACGTGGGTCATGGCTACGGTGGTGCCAGCCGTCGACGCTGTCGTCATGGGGCCAAAATGGGCCACTTACGTCGGTAGCCCCGCGACCGTGTATTTGAAACGCTCCTATGACGCCATCGGCGTTTTTGGTCATTTGAGCGATTTCGCAGGCGACGACGCGGTTTGGACGATGCTCCTGCCAATGGTCACGATGTCCATTGGCAACAATGGCAGTGACGCCTTTAATGCGATGGTGCAGGGAAACCAGATAAAGTATTTCACGTCCTGGGGTTCCAGCTATTTTCTGGTTCCCGGCAACACCCCGTGGACCATGGTGGGGCCCGGATCGCCGACGTCAGTGGCACTCTCGATCGAATCACTGCCAATCGCAGTCACGCTCGACTCACAGACCAATGAACTGCTCGCGCCCGCCGGCCCATACCAGTCCGGAATGTTTCAGCTTTCAGGCAGCGCGGATGTGGTGATGGTGACTCTGCTGACCGGATACGGCCGGTTGCATGATCAGAATTTTTCCCTGGACACGGCGCTCGATACATCGGGTCCGCTGGCGCTTTGCTTGAAGGATGGCGGATGCAAGTGTCCTGACGGTACCGCCGGGGCGTCCCTAATCACGCAACGTGCGACTGCGCCGCTGTCGATCGGGATCAATGGAGGGGATACGACCGCGCAGGTCGGCGTCGTGACCACCTCGCTCGACCATTTTTGCGAGCAAAAAAAGAAGCCGCAGAACAATCAGCCGGGCGGAACACCCGGCGGCGGTGGCGGCGGTGGTGGCGGAGGGGGGGAGAACCCTAATCCGCCCGCGCAACCCGAAGGGCGCAGTATCGGGGATACACATCTGACGACGTTGGATGGTGTGCATTACGACTTTCAGGTCGTCGGTGAGTACACTTTGGTGCGCTCGAGCAAGGACGATTTTGTCGTACAGGTGAGACAAGTGCCGATTGCGGGACCGAAGGTAGCCAGCGTCAACCAGGCGGTCGCCACCAGAATCGGCGGACAGCGCGTGACCTTCACGTTGGAAAGGGGTGCCGTGGTGCTGCGGATGGACGGAAACGTGATCAGTGGATCGCCGCCGAAGCTTAAATCGGGTTCGCTGACCGCTGTCGCAACCGAGTTCGGCAATGCCTATCAGCTCAATTGGCCCGACGGCACAGTGGTGAAAGTGGAACAGTTGGGCAAGTACGCGCTCAATGTGCGGGTCTCGCCGGCCGCCTCGCGCCGCGGCTTGCTCGAGGGTTTACTCGGTGACTTCGACGGCTCGCCGGAAAACGATCTCATCGGGGCGGACCACGTCAAGTTAGGGCTCAAATTCAGCACCGATGACGTGAATCACTCGCTGGCGGATTCTTGGCGTGTCAGCAAAAACACGTCACTCTTTGACTATCAACCCGGCCAATCAACGGAAACCTTCACCGACCCGAACTTCCCGGCGAAGGGTATCGAATTCTCAAAAATTGCCAATCGCCAGGCGGCCGAAAATGCCTGCCGGGAACAAGGCATCACCGATCAGCGCCTGCTCGATGACTGCATCCTCGATGTGGCGGCAACCAATGAGTTCATCTTCGGAAGTCAATACGCGCATGCGCAACGGGTTCTAGCTGCGCGCGCAGCGCTCACTTCTCCCGCCCGGGGGGAACTCAAGGAGACAACCCTGTGGATGAGTGGCGAGATACTGGATAGCAAAACCGAGCCGGAGTTTCACTTCGACGCCAACAAAGGCGATGTAATCTGGGTCCACGGCCCGGACTGCACGGATCGCGCCGGTGAGTTCCATCCGGTATTTATCTTGCTGATAGATCCATCGGGTAAGCCCGTCGGCGATGGGGACACCGGATGCGAATTTGGCCGGCGCGAGCTCACCGTAGCCGGAAATTACTCCTTCAAGGCGAAATTCGCTTATCGGGATGAAATTACACGCTATCGCATCCCGATTCGTTTCGTCCGCCCCGATCGGCGCCAACAGGTTTCGTATGGACAGATGGTCTCGGGAAATATCGAGCATAGAGCAGCCTGGGACATCTACACATGGGCGGGACAAGAGGGCGACATCGTCGCACTGGAGGGCGAGGGATGTAAGTTAGATATGGTTACGGTGATACTGGATCCCGAGGGCCATGACACCCTGGGCCCAAGTTGCCGCAAGGGCACGTATTACAAACTACCGAAGGACGGCGCGTATCAGCTCGTCATCAACGCCGGCAACACCGGCGAACCTGGGCCTTATCACTTCGTGTTTCAGGGTGGGAAGCCGGCGCCGCCGTGAGGCAGGAGCATATCAAATGCGCCGGCAGTTCTGGTGGTTAGGTTTTGTAACATTTGATTCCAAAGATTTGCGCCGTGCTGCTTAGGGGGTTGCTCGCCGGGGATGGCGCACACTTCGAGCACGGGTTCAGAGAGGCGTCCACATCGTATTCGGTCCGCTTTACCGGCGCAGCGCACACACTCGACACCATGACGCTGGAAAAATGAAAACCGATTCCGTCAGTCTTTCCGAATGGCAGCCGACCGTTTCCGGTAACGCGGAGCTGGTGCTGTCCACGGTATCCGCGGGGCGCGTTCCTGCGCTTCGACTGGATTTCGATTTCAAAGGCGGTGGAGGCTTTGTAGTTGCTCGGAAAGCAATGAACCGTGCGATGCCGAAGGAGTACGCGGTGCATTTTCGGCTGCGCGGCCGCGGCGCGGTGAATCATCTGGAACTGAAGCTGGTGGATGATACGGGTCAGAACGTATGGCGATGGGTGAAAAAGGACCTGCGGCTTCCGGCGCGATGGCAGCGAACGAGGGTGGACAGCCGGGAGATCGAATTTGCCTGGGGTCCATCGAGCGGCAGCGCCACCTCGAATCTAGGTGCCCTTGAGTTGGCCCTCGTCGCGGGTGAAGGCGGCAAGGGCACGATGTGGATCGCTGGATTGGAGATCGAGGATTGCACTCCCACCGAAGCGCCGCGGGCCAGTGCGTCCAGCGCATTGCCGGGTTTCGAGGCCGCCGCCGCCTTGCTCGGCGCCGGCTGGAGGCCGCGTGCCGACGATCTTCGGCCTTGGCTTGCAATCGATTCGATTGAGCCTCGCACGCTGGGTGGTCTGATCATCGATTGGCTGGGTCATGCGCCGGCGAGCGGCTTTCGCCTTCGTGGTTCGAACAGCGGTCGCCGCTTCAAAACCCTGCATGCCGCAGTGCGCGCGGGCGGCAGACGCAGCTATGTGTATCTGCCCGGCCTCAAGACCCGATTCCTGCGCCTTGAACTCGAGGAGCCGTCGGCGGGCGCGGCGGTGCACCTGCAATCGTTCGAATTTTCGCGTTCGATCCATGCCTTCTGGCACCACATCGCCGACAGGGAAGCACGCGGCTGGCATCCGCGTTGGCTGCATCGTGAACAGAGTACGTGGACGCCCGTCGGCACCTCAAACGGCACGCACTGCGCCCTCATGAATGATGATGGCATGGTCGAGGTGGGTGAAGGGTCATGCTCGATCGAGCCCATGATAGGGATCAACGGCCGGCTCTTCACTTGGTCGGACGTCACCTCGCGGCAGGAATTGCTGGAGGATTGGATGCCGGTGCCAGCCGTGATTTGGGAGACGGGGGATTGGTCCCTGCGCATACAAGCCGAGGCGACGCTGAACGGCTCAATGCGAGTGCGTTACCGGTTCCAAAACCTCACCGATCAGGCACTGTCCGCTCGTCTATTCGTGCTGCTGCGCCCGTTTCAGGTCACGCCGCCCTGGCAGGCTTTCCGCAAGTTGGGCGGCGTCAGCCCGATCCACGACTTGGCGTGGGACGGGCGTGCGGCGCTCGTGAACGACGCCACGCTCATCGTGCCGATGAGCGAACCGGCGGGATTTGGAGCGATGCGCTTCGACGAGGGGTTCATGGCGTCCTTGCTTCTCGCCGGCACGCTGCCGGGAACCACCGAGGCGCATGATCCCTTCGGTTTTGCCACCGGTGCGCTCGACTTTGCGCTGTCGGCGCAGGCGCGTCAGATCTGCGAACGGATCGTGAGCTGTGCACCGCTCGGTGCGGCGGGTTCGATTGGCGAGCCGGCATTCGACTGGCGGTCAAAGCTTGCGCTGACCCAATGGGCCGGCAACGGCTGGATCGGGGACGCGATCCATGCGGCGCTCACGGCGACGGCGCACATTCTGGTGACCCGCGCAGGTCCCGCCCTGCAACCGGGACCCCGGCGTTATACGCGTTCCTGGATCAGGGACGGCGCGATGATGAGCGCCGCGTTGCTGCGCATGGGGCACGCGGATGAAGTCCGGGAGTTCATCCGCTGGTATGCTCCCCATCAGCGCGACGATGGGTTCGTGCCTTGCTGTGTGGACAGCGAGGGGACCGATTGGCTGGTCGAACACGATAGCCACGGACAACTGCTGGCATTGATAGCCGACTACTATCGATTCACCGCGGATGGGCAATTCCTCGAAGAATCGTGGACCTTCGTCGACAAGGCGGTCGGATGCATCGAGCGCTTGCTCGGTCCGGATGGGCTGCTGCCGATTTCGGTCAGCCATGAGGGCTACCTCGCGCAGCCGGTTCATTCGTATTGGGACGGCTTCTGGGCGCTGCGAGGTTTGCGCGACGCGGTGGGCCTGGCGCAAGCACTCGGCCGGCATGATGCGGCGCAGCGCTGGCAGCTGCTAGCTACTCGCTTCGCTTCCTCGCTGTTCGCCTCGATTGAAGCCACCCGCGCGCAGCGCAATCTGGACTTCATACCCGGCAGCGTCGAGTGGGCGGACTTCGATCCGACGGCGACCGCGAATGCGCTTTACTTGCACGATGTGCCCGACGAGCTCAACCGCATGGCCCTCGATCGAACCTTCGATAAGTATCTCGCCGATTGGCGCAATAAGCGCGGCGGCGCCGTGGCATCGGCGAGCTACACGCCCTATGAAATCCGCATCATCGGCGCCCTGGTGCGCTTGGGGCGGCGTGATGCGGCGCTGGAGTTGCTCAAGTTCTTTCTGTCGGACCGCCGTCCGCCGCCTTGGAATCAGTGGCCGGAGATCGCGTGGCGCGACCGTAAGGCGCCGGCTCATATCGGCGATCTTCCGCACACCTGGATCGCCGCCGAATACGTTCTCGCCGTGCGCACACTCCTCGCCTACGAGCGCGAAGCCGGGCAATGCCTGGTACTGGCGGCAGGCGTTGCGCCCGAATGGATCGAGGGTAGCGGCGTGCAGGTGCATGGAATGCCGACTCTTTACGGCAGCCTCAGCTATTCGCTGAGTCGGATCGATTCGCAAACGCTGCGATTTAAGATCGGCGGCGGGATCACGGGCAAGCTGGTTCTGCGTCCGCCGCTGGCGGCTCCGCTGCGCAGCGTGATCCTCAATGGCAGCGCATGCACGAGTTTTGACGGGGATTCTGTAACGGTCCTTGATACCCCGGCAGAAGTCACCTGCACCACCTTCTGAATCGCACGGCACCGCTGTGCCGAGGCGGCGTTCGTGATTACTGCGCGAGATGCCGCTGCGGCCAACTGGTATCCTGCCGCATCGGGGCGTGACAGAGTACTGAACTCGATGACAGATCGTTCAACCAAAATCTCCGGCACCGCGCCTCCGGGCGCCGCGGCCGATTTGGGCCTGGTGCGAGAGCTCGTCATGATGATTCGTGCGACCTTCGCCTCGCCGGTGGGCAAGACGCTGGTGCTGCTCGGGATTGCCGTCATTCTTGTCGTCATTGCGACCGCGTACGGACAAATTCGCCTCAACCGCTGGAACAAGCCTTTCTACGACGCTTTGTCGCGCCGCGACTTGCGGGACTTTCTGTTCGAGCTGGGCGTGTTTTTCCTGATCGCGGGATGTCTCCTGGTCCTCAATGTGGCGCAGCGATGGCTTGCGGAGACGGTGCAAGTCAAGCTGCGCGAGGGTCTGGTACAGAATTTGCTGCAGGAGTGGATGCGGCCGCGCCGCGCATTCTGGCTCGCCAATTCCGGAGCGATGGGCGTCAATCCGGATCAGCGCATGCACGAAGATGCACGCCACCTCACCGAGCTGTCGGCCGATCTCGGCATCGGACTGCTGCAGGCGGCAATCTTGTTCGGCACTTTCGCCGGCGTACTGTGGGGTCTTTCCAGCAGCTTCAGTTTTCGTATCGGCGACCAGGACTATGCGATCCCCGGTTTCATGGTGTGGGCGGCGATTATCTACGCGAGCGGCGGCTCGCTTTTGAGCTACTGGGTCGGGCGGGGTCTGGTCGGCCGCAACGCGGAGCGCTACTCGCGTGAGGCCGATCTGCGATTTTCGCTGGTGCGCGTCAACGAGCATGTCGACGCCATTTCATTGGCGGAGGGTGAAGCGGGCGAGAAACGCCGCATCGAACTCAATCTTGGCGATGTGCTCGCCGCCACGCGCCGCATCGTGCTGGGGCATACGCATCTCACCTGGATCACCGCAGGTTTCGGCTGGGTGACGCTGGTAGCTCCAATCCTCGTCGCCGCGCCCCTGTACTTCACGGGAAAGGTTTCGTTCGGCGGTCTCATGATGGCGGCCGGCGCCTTTACCCAGGCGCAGTCATCGCTGCGCTGGTTTATAGACAATTTCAGCGTCATTGCCGATTGGCGCGCGACCTTGCTTCGAGTCGCGAGTTTCCGCCACGCCTTGATCACTACCGATGAACCTCGTGGCTTCGAAAGCCGCATCGCTTATATCGAGGGCGATCTGGGCACGATTACAATCGAGAACCTGAAGATCGTATCTTCGGCCAACGCCGACATGCTCAAGGAAGCGAAGGTGGTCGTGAAGGCCGGCGAACGCGCCCTTATTTTGGGTGCGCCGGGAACCGGCAAGACCCAGCTGTTTCGGGCATTGGCGGGCCTGTGGCCTTGGGGCGAAGGGCAAATCACCCGCCCGAGCGGGGAACAGATATTTTACCTGCCGCGCGGCACACCCTATTTGCCTCGCGGAGCCTTGCGAGACCTGCTCGCCTATCCCTTGCCCGCCGAGAGTTTCGCGGCAAGCGCCTTCACGCGTGCGCTCTATCGGTTTGGCCTTGAGCGTCTCGCGCCCTTGCTCGATGAGACCCGCCGCTGGGAGCGGGAATTGAGTCAGGACGAGCAGCTGTGCCTGGTGTTTGCGCGCATCCTGATCCAGGCGCCTCCCTGGGTGCTCATCGACGGCACCTTGAGTTCGCTCGACGACGACGTGCTCGAGCTCGTCATCGACGTTTTCAGCAAGGAACTTCAGGGTACCGGTGTCATCCATATCGGCGGGGCCGGTGAGGCGCATCAACTGTTCTCGATTATCGCGCATCTGGTCAAGGCCCCCCGGACGGCGAATAGCGCAACCGGCCTGAAAGCACCCGGAAATCTCCCATGAGAAAGCCCTCGACAAAAACCGGGCCGCGCGGCGGCCTTTGGATGGCGAGGGTCGTCAGCGCTTTTCTGTGGGTTGCGGTATCACAGGCGCGGGCTGACGCGCCGGATCATGAATTTCACTCCCCCCAAGCCGCGAACGACGCGCGGATGCCCGCGGTGATGCGCGATTTGGCCGAGCGGCTTCTTCCCGTCTTTCAGGAACCCGATCCTGATCGCTATCTCGCCGATTTATCGGCGCTGCAGCTGGTCGCCGGCAGCTACGCGGCCGCGGATGTCTCGCGCCAGGCGCTGCGCGATCGGCGGCGGCGCGCGAATCTCGGTCAGACTGCCGGCCAGGCCGTGGTGTACGACCTGTACGCGTACGCGAAGGCGATCGAAGCGGAAAATCGAGTGTCATTCGCTGAAAGCTTCTCGAGGTCGTTCCATGAGGTGGTTCCTCGCCTCAACGATCACGATGCATACGCGGTCACGCGGCGGCTCGAGACTTCCCCGCAAGTGTTTCAGGAGGCTCTGCAAAGGGCGCTTGACCAGCAGCGAGCCAAAGACAGCATCGGCCAATCGGAAGCCGTGAATCTGATCTGGACCTACCTCTCGTTTGATGCCTATCGGCGCTTCGCTCCCTTGGTCGACGCATTGGTCGCCGAGGACGATGATCGACGCTATACGGTCGACAAGGAGATCCTGATAAAGGCCTCGGACGGGGCGAGCATCGCCGCCGAGGTGGTTCGCCCAAAAGGCCGCGCTGAACCGCTGCCCACGCTGCTTGAGGTCACGATCTACGACTCGCAAAGCTCCGCCAAGGAGGCTGCGGCACACGGCTACGTGGGGGTGGTGGCCGACACCCGCGGAACGCGAACCAGGCCGCGCCCGGTGGTTCCCTATCAGCACGACGGCGAGGATGCGCGCGCCATCATCGAGTGGATTGCCAAGCAATCGTGGAGTGACGGACGTGTGGGAATGTACGGCGAGGGCTACAGCGCCTTTACCGCCTGGGCCGCTGCAACGCGGCTGCCGCCCGCGCTCAAGGCCATTGCCACATCGGCTTCCACCGCACCCGGTATCGATGTCCCCATGGCGGGCGGCATCTTTCAAAACTCCGCCTACCGATGGTCATTGAACGTGACTCGCAGCAAAACTGCGGACCAAAAGAGCCTTGGCGACGATGAGCTATGGCGCGAGTTCGACCAGAAGTGGTACCGGAGCGGCCGTCGATACCGGGACCTGGGCCGGCTGTACGGACAGCCCGATCCATTTTTCATCCGCTGGTTGAATCACCCGAGCTACGACCGGTACTGGCAAAAGATGATCCCTTACCGCGAGCAATTCGCAAAGATCAACATCCCGGTGCTGACCACCACCGGCTACTTTTCCGCCAGCGAGCCGGGCGCCCTGTATTACTTCACGCAGCACACCCGATACAACCCGCGTGCCGACCACACATTGGTTGTCGGTCCTTACGAGGACGACGCGATGCAGCGCGGACCGTTGGCCGTGCTGCACGGTTATCAAGTCGATTCAGCCGCGCTCGTCGATCTTCATGAGCTGCAATATCAGTGGTTCGACCACGTCCTCAAAAGCGGCGCAACGCCGTCTTTATTGTCGGACCGCATTAACTACGAGGTGATGGGAGCAAACCAGTGGCGGCATGCTCCATCGCTCGAAGCCATGGCGGGGGGCTCGCTGAGATTTTATCTGGACCCAACCGTGTCCGGCGAGCGACGCCGATTGACGCGGCACAAGAGTTCGAAATCCGCGTTCGTGTTGCAGACCGTAAACCTCGCCGATCGCACCGACGCCGGCTGGATGCCGCCGACGGAGCTCATCACCAAGAGTCCGATAACCCACAACGACATCATGTTCGTGAGCGAAGCGCTGCCCAAGCCAACAGAGTTCAACGGCCTGTTCTCGGGCCGGCTCGATTTCACGGTGAACAAGATGGACATGGACTTGAACATCATGCTGTACGAGCGCCTGGCGAGCGGCGACTTCATTCGCCTGTTCAATCCCAGGTATGAATTCCGCGCCAGTTATGCGCGGGACCGCGTTCATCGTCACCTGCTCAAGGCCGGAGAGCGCCAGGAGCTCAGCTTCCGCAGCGAGCGGATGACGAGCCGGCAGCTCCAGGCCGGCAGCCGACTGGTCATGGTTCTCGGCATCAACAAGCGCCCCGATCGCGAGATCAATTACGGCACGGGTGACGACGTGAGTGAGGAATCCATCACCGACGGCAAGATTCCCCTGAAGATCCGCTGGTATAACGACAGCTATATCGACATACCGGTTCGCAAGTAGGATCTCGCCGCTCGCAGCCTAATCGTTTGTGCCCTGGTCACACTTCCAGCCGATCTCCCGGACGGGCCACCAGCACATAGAGCGCCGGCATCAGAAAGATGCTGATCAACAGCCGGGTGAACAGACCGCTGACGATGACCAGGGCGAACGGCCGTTGCGTATCCGTGCCGACACCCGTGGCCAGCGCCACCGGCAACAATCCCAATGCGGCCACCAGCGCGGTCATCATGATCGGACGCAACCGCAGGATCGCGCCTTGGCGGATGGCCTCGGCGAGGCCGGTGCCGTCGCGGCGCAGTTCGTTGACATAGGAAATATAGACGATCGCCGTTTGAACCGAGACGCCAAACAAGGCCAGGAAGCCGATGCCGGACGAGACCGAGAACGGCGTGCCGGTGATCCAAAGGGCGACGATGCCGCCCACCGGCGCCGACAGCAGCACGCCGAGCACGGTGATGAACGGGAATTTAAAATTACCGTAGAGCGCGAAAAGCATGAAGAAGATGAGCAGCAAGGTCAGCGGTAGAATGGCACGGAGCTGCTCACGCGAGCCCGTATATTCCGTGTATTCCCCGCCCCAATCCAATCGGTAGCCCTGCGGCAAGGAAACCTTGGCGTTGACCCGCTGCATGGCCTCCCCGACCGCGCCGGCCAGGTCGCGTCCCTCTATCGAGAACTGCACCCCGATGTAGCGTGAATTGTCCTGGCGATAAATGAACGAGGCGCCGTTGGTCACTTCGATGTGCGCGAATTCCTTCAGTGGAATCTGCTGTCCGGCGGGCGTGGCCACCAGGATATTGCCGATTTCCTCGGGATTGTCCCGGTACTGTTGCTCGAGGCGGACCACGAGATCGAACTGCTTTTCTTGCTGGACCACCTGGGTGGCGACATCCCCGCCAATGGCGGTCTGAATCAATGAATTGATGTCCGCGACGTTCAGGCCGTAGCGGGCAATTCTGGCGCGATCGATTTCGATGGTCAGACTCGGTTGCCCGAGCTCCTGCACCAGAGTCACATCACGGATCCCGCGCACCCGTTCCAGAACTTGTTTGATGGCCTTGCCCTTTTTTTGAAGCACGTCCAAATCGGCCCCGAACACCTTGACCGCCAGGGCGCTTTTCAAGCCGGTTTCCGCCTCATCCACCGCGTCTTCCGCCGGTTGGGTGAAATTAAAGGTGATTCCGGGAAATACGCCGAGCTTGCGGTTGATGGCCTCGATCAGCCCGGCCTTGGTGCGATAAGGGCCGGTCCATTGCGCGTAAGGCCTGAGATCGACGTAGAACTCGACGTTGAAAAAGCCGGTCGGATCGGTGCCGTCGTCGGGGCGGCCCAGTTCCGAGGCAACCGTGGTGACTTCGGGAAAGGAGCGCAACACTTCCCTCACTCTGGGCGCGATCTTGGCCGATTCGTCGAACGAAATGCTGTACGGCATCGTGGCACGCACCCACAGCGCGCCTTCGTCCAGATGGGGCATGAACTCGGCGCCGATGCGCGGAATGAGCAGCAGCGAGCCGGCCATCAGAATGGCCGATGCGAGCGTGGTTCCCCGGGGACGGGCGAGACAATAATCCAGGCCCTTGGTGTAAGCCGCTTTGATGGCTTCGAAGCCGCGGTTGCGCCGCGCCCTCACGCCGTGGCGCATGAACCAGGCACACAGCACCGGCAGCAGCGTCAGCGTGACGATCAAGGCGCCGACCAACGCGAAAACCATGGTGTCCGCCATCGGCTTGAACAGCGTCCCGGATGGCCCGGACAAGACATAGATCGGCAGGAAGCTGGCCACGATGACGGCAACCGAGTAGACCAGGGGGCGATCCACCTCCGCCGCCGCCTGTTCGATGATTTCTTTGACGTTGAGCGAGCTTCCCTTGCGCGCCACCAGCTGGCGGAAAATGTTTTCCACCATGACCACGGCGCCGTCCACCAGGATCCCGAAATCCACCGCGCCGATGGACAGCAGATTGGCCGAGGCATTTTGCAGGTCCAGGCAAATGAAGGCGAACAGCAGCGCCAGCGGAATGCTGGCCGCGACGATCAGCCCCCCGCGAACGTCGTAGAGGAAAAATACGAGAATCACCACGACCAGCAACATGCCCCGCAGCAGGTTGCGTTCCACGACCTGCGTCGTCAGTTCGACCAAATTGCTCCGGTCGTAGAAAGGTAGGACCTTGACGTCCTTGGGCAGGACTTCATCATTGAGCTCGGCGGTCTTTGCTTCGACGCGCTTCAGAACGTCTTGCGTCTTTTCGCCCGTGCGCAGCAAGATCACGCCTTCCACCGCGTCGTCCTGATTCTGATAGCCGAACTCACCGAGGCGCGGGGCGATGCCGATGTCGACGCGGCCGACGTCCTTGACCAACACCGGTGTGCCGTTGCGCACCGCCACCACCACATTGCCGATGTCCTCCGGCGTATTCAAGCGTCCTATGCCGCGCACGTAGTAGAACTGGCCGCCCTGCGAATAGAACCCGCCGCCCGAGTTGTCGTTGTTGGCCGTCAGCGCGCTCTCCACCTGCGGTACCGACAGCCCAACGGCGGCAACCTTGGCCGGATCCAGCAATACTTGGTATTGCATGGTTCCGCCGCCGAACCCGGAATCATCCGCCACGCCGGGAACGGACTTATACTGCGGTTCGACGATCCAATCCTCGAAAGTCTTGAGCTCCATTGGCGAACGGTCGGGACTTTGCAGCACGTAGCGATAGATCAAACCCGAAGGAGAGGACATGGGTGCGACCGAGGGTGTTACCCCGCTCGGCAAACTGAGGTCGCCCATCCGGTTGAATACCTCCTGACGGGCGAAGTAATTGTCGGTGCCGTTTTGAAAGGTGAGGATGACGACGGACAACCCGTAGAGCGAGATTGATCGGGACTCGGTCAGCTTCGCGATGCCGTTCATTTCCTTTTCCACAGGCACCGTGATCAACCGTTCCACTTCCTCCGCGGCGCGCCCGGGCCATTGGGTGATGACCTGGACCATCGGCGGCGAGAGATCCGGATAGGCGTCCACCGGAAGCCGATCCAGCGATCGCGTCCCGGCGCCGATGAGCAGGAGCGTCATGATGACGACGAGAAAGGGCTGGCGCAGCGAAGCAGCCACGATTCGATTCATGACCGAAGGCTTGCGCGGTTCGGCTCCGGTCGGGGCCAGGGGCTCGCTCATTGATTTTGCATGAACTGAACGAAGATGCCGCCGTCGATTACGATTTGGTCGCCGGGCTTGAGGCCCGAGGAAATGTCGTAGTCATCGCCGGCGCGATACCGTAAGGTCACGCGCTGCCGCGCGAAGCTGCCATCGGACTGGACCAGATACACAAACGGCAGGTTTTCCTCGTCACGCAAAATCCCCGAAACCGGGACCAGCAACCCGGCGCTTTCCCGGCGAGCCTGAATCAGCACCCGCACATACATCTGTTTCTTCAGAGCGTTGCCGGGATTTTCGGCCAGCACGCGCACGATCACCGAGCGGGTGTCGGGATTCACCAGGGCGGAGATGTTGTCCACTTTTCCGGAATAGCCCTTCGAATCGGTACTGGGCAGCACTTCGGCCGAATCGCCGAGGTTGACCGAAGCGAGATCCGAACCGAAGACCTGCGCCATGACCCAGACGCGCGACAGGTTGGCGACCGTAAAACACGGCGTGGTTCCCGCCTGCAGGAGTTCGCCGGGAGTGATCAGTCTTTCGACCACGGTCCCCGCGACCGGCGCGCGGATAATTCCTGCGGCGCGCGCGATCGGTCGACCTTCCTGGATATCCTTGATGGTCCCCGGATTGACGTCCAGCGCCACCAGCGCCTGCAAGGCGGCGTCGCGGTCGGCCTCGGCATTGAGGGCATCCGTTTCCGCCTGATCCGCTTCGCGCTGCGAAATGCCGTGGTGCTCGATGAGATCCTTGTCCAGGTCGGCAAGCCGGCGGTTGGTTTTGGCGGTGGCGAGCGCCTTCCGGTAGGCGCCGATGGCCGTAGCAAAATCGGACGAATCCACCTCCGCCAGCGCCCCTCCTTTCTTGACCTGATCGCCCAGGGAAACCACGAGCCGCGACACGGGTCCTGAGAAGGGTGCCAACACGCTGGTAGCCTGATCGTAGTCGAAATCGACGATGCCGGTAGTCTCGATCGTCTTGTGAAACTTGGATGCCGCCACCGTGTAAAGGCGGATGTTCTGCCGCTGGGCCGCGGTCAGGGTCACGTTGCCGGCCTTTGCGATCGATGTCTGGGGGGCGCTTTCGCTTCTGGACGAACACCCGGCGCACGGCACGACGGCGGCCATCACCATGACCGCAAGTGCGCGCGCATGCGCGCGTTTGCCCGAAGGCCCCGCAGTCGGCTTCGTGTGCATTGATTTATTATTCATGTCTACTCTGTAGGTCCGCGCGGTGCCACCAGCCGCCGCCAAGTGCCTGAAACAATGCCGCCGTATCGGCGAATCGATTGGCCTGGGCTTGCGCCAAGTTGATCCGTCCCTGCTGATAGGTCTGTTCGGCGTTCAGCAATGCAAGATAGCCGGCATAGCCGTCCTGCAATTGGCGCTGCGCCAAATCGAGCGTGACCTTGGCGGCATCCGCCGCAGCCGCGGCCGTTGTCAAGGCATCGGCATCCTGTTCGAGCGCCGTCAAGGTGTCGGCAACGTTCTGAAAGGCGCTCAGAACCGTACTGCGATATTGTTCGGCGGCTTGCACATAGGCCGCTTTCGCGGCGCGCTCTTGGTGCAGCAGCGCCCCGCCCTGGAAGAGGGTTGCCGTCGCGGCCACGCCCAATCCCCAAAAGCCGGTGCCGGAAGTGAACAACTGATTCATGGCCGCCGCCGAGCTGCCCGCATTTGCGGTCAATACAAAATTCGGCAGGCGGTTCGCGATCGAAATGCCGATTTTTGCGCTGGCGTCGTGGAGGTTTGCCTCGGCCTGGAGCACATCCGGACGCTGTGACACCAGTTCCGATGGAAGGCTCACCGGCAAATCCTGCGGCAATTGCAGGTTCGCAAGCTCGAATTTTTCATCCCGCGCCTGGCTCGGGAACCGGCCGGCCAGAACCGCCAGCAGGTCTTGAAGCTGGGCTGATAGTTTGAGCAGCGGCGGCAGCGTGGCGGCGACCTGCGCGAGCTGCGATTCCTGCGCGGCGAGATCAAGACGGCTGGCATAGCCCTTGTCGAATTGATACTTGAGAATTTGAACCATGTGGGAATTGATGTCGATGAGTTCGCGGGTCGCTTCAATCTGCATCTGCAGCGAGGCTTGCTGGATCGCCGTGACCACCACATTGGAGGTCAGCGTGGTATAGATTGCGATCATTTGGAATCGAACTTCCTGTTCCTGCGCTTCCAATGACTCCACCGTGCGGCGGTTCAGACCGAACACATCGGGCGCATACGAAATGCTGACCTGCGGGGTGAAAAGATCGTAAAGGAAGGCGTTTGAATTGAGCGCGGGTGCGATTTGCCCCGATTGCCTTTGCCGGCTGGCCGAAAAACCTGCCGCGGCGCTCGGATAGTAAACGCCCCGTTGAGCCAGGACGTTTTCCCTGGCCACCGACAACGCCGCTTGCGCCGCCTTGAGGTCATGATTGCTCGAGAGGGAATGTTCAATCAGCTCGTTGAGCGGTTTGGAGTGAAACAGCGTCCACCAATCCGCGGAAATGTCGCTCCCCATGGCGAAGCGCTGCGTTTCTCCGCCGGAGACCTTGGCGCCGGTGGCGGCGGCGGCGAGCGGATGGGCCGTATAATCGCCGACCTCCGGAGCCGCCGGCCGCTTGAAGTCGGGACCCACCGCGCAGCCGCCAACGGGTAATAGGACCAAGGCCGCGACCCAAGGCAGCACCCGCGATCCACTAATCAAGCTTTTTCGTCTCATAATTGGGGGGTGCCGCCCGCGGGCGCCAAGTTGCAAACCAAGGATTGTGTGCGAAAGCCAAGACGACCGCCAGGGGACGGCTTATTCAGATCGTTGCGGAGTTACGGAGACCGCCGCTTATCAGTCGCGCGCGAAGCACCGGGGATTTGCATGATGGCCAGTGGCGCGGCGGGAGATTTCGCCATCGCTGCTGGTAGAATGCTCGGCGCGATTTACGCTCGGCCGATGCTCGCCTTGGGCGCCCATGGCTGCGGCCAGTCCCGTCTGAGCTTAAGCCGCGGCGGCCGGCCTCAAAGGGTGCGCGACGGGTGTGCGGCCCGAAAATATTCAGACCCGATTCACATCCTTGGCCAATATCGGCAAGAACACGGTCTCAAAATGTCGGCAAATGACATCCGTCACGCCGCGCCGCGCGCGCTCATGGCAACAATGGCGTACTCACAATGCTGCACTGCAGGCTGGATGTAAAGGGATATGCGGCTACTTAGAACAAGCGCACTGCTCTGGGTGATGGGCTGGGCTGCCGCCTCGGCCGCCGCCACCGAGCAATCCCTGGTGGATCGGATCGAAATGCTCGATTGGTCCGATCCGGAGCGGGCGGAAAAACTCGTCGACGCGGTGCCGACGTTGACGGAAAGCCGCGCATCCGACGTAGAAATGCTGGAAGTGCGCGCCATGGTCTATGTCGACGTGCGCCGCGATGCGGACGTCGAAGGAATCATCGCGCGGCTGCAGACCATCGCCCAGCATGGCACTCTATCCGCCATGCTGGCGGAGCATTATGTGCGCGCCTACTCGCTCTATCAGCGCGACCAATATGCCGCCGCCGGCGCAGAACTCAATCGCATCGATATGGAATCGATTACCACGGATACCGAACGCTATCGGGTGTCGATCCTGCGCGGCAACACCTTGCGCACCCTGGGCCAAGCGGAGGCCGCATTGCCCTTCCTGGAGAGGGGCTTGGATCTCGCGCACGACATGCACGACGATGTGCGCGGCCTGCATGCGATGCTCTG
The DNA here is from genome assembly GCA_037440085.1 of Gammaproteobacteria bacterium. GTDB lineage: Bacteria > Pseudomonadota > Gammaproteobacteria > Steroidobacterales > Steroidobacteraceae > Bog-1198. The sequence goes on along the minus strand of JBBIUT010000009.1, from coordinate 51,853 downwards.
GCTGGCCCACATCTACACCAATACCGGCAATTTCGATCGCGCGGCCGAACAGCTCGAGAGCGCCCGGAGCCTGGCGGCGGAGCTCGGCGACGAGGCGGCGCTGTCCGAGGTCGACAGCTGCGTGTCGAGCATCGAGGACCAGCGCGGCAATCGGGTCGCGGAGCGGCGGGCCAGTCTGTCCTCGCTCGAACACGCGAAGCGTTCGGGCAGCACCAAATGGCTGGCGCATTCGCTGGTCAATCTCGGCGATTCGTATCTGAAGACCCGTGATTTCGCCGAATCGCTCAAGTACTCGAAGCAGGCGCTGCCGCTGATGACGAAGGTGCGCGGCAGCGGCGATGAACAGATCGCATTATTCAACGAGGGGCTCGCCAACATCGGTCTCGGCAACATAAAGCCGGGCGAAAAATTGGCCGAGGGAGCGATAGCGCAGACCATGGCCGGCGACGCCCTGCTCGACGCACAGGAGCTGCTGCGCGAGTACGCCAACGCGCTCGAACGGGCAGGGTACCTGATGATGGCCATTCAGATCTATCATCGCTACGACGAGCTCGGTGAAAAGATAATGACGAGCACGCGGCAGCGCGCTTTTCTCGAGTTATCGGCCAAGTTCGACAATGAGCGCAAGGCGCGCGAACTCGAGCTCCTGCGGCGCGATAACGCGCTCACGGCGGCCGATATGCGCGCGCAGCGATTGCGCCAGCAGCTCATCGTGGCCGGAGCCGTATTCGTGACATGTATTTGCGCCGCGCTCATTTGGGCGTTTACCCGCGTGCGCAAGGCCAACGATCGGCTGCGCTTCAACAGCGAACGCGATGCGTTGACGGGCCTGCGCAACAGGCGTTATTTCAACGAACACGTATTGAGCGTCGACGGGTCGCGGCCCGTCGGAGGCTGTGTGCTGCTGGCCGATCTCGATCATTTCAAGCGAATCAACGACACGCTCGGGCACCAGGCGGGGGACGCCGTGTTGGCAACCGTGAGTCATCGGTTGTCGGCGGCGCTGCGCGAGAACGATAAACTCGTCCGCTGGGGGGGCGAGGAATTCCTCGCGGTGCTCGATCCGATCACGCCCGAGCAGGCGGACCGAACCGTCGAGAGACTTCTGTACGCCGTGCGCCGTGACCCGGTGCTGTGGAACGGCAAGACAATCACATGCACGATTTCCATCGGCTACGCGTATTTTCCGATGGCCGGATCGGAAACGGAGATTACCTTGGACAGCGCCATCGGACTCATCGATAAGGCGCTGTACATGGCAAAGCGGCGCGGCCGCAACCGTGCCTGTTTGATCAGCGCGCTGTCCGCCCACACCGAGCGGGAACTGACCATTATCAGCGCGGAATTCGAGTCCGCCGCGGCGGACAACCGAATCCAGCTGGTTGAGATGGGCGTGGCCGCTTAACCTCCGCCGCAGGGTTCGCGCGCGGCGCCCCCCGCGCGCACTCAGGGTCTACAATTTTCTGAATCCTTCGCTCCGGGATGGCATTATTGCGTCTGCGAAGCCAGGGATTCGAGAATGTGCGCAAGTAAGGTGGCCGAAGGCGACAAACGCGGGTGGATCATTCCGATCGGGGGCGCCGAGGAGAAGGAGAACTCGCCGCAGATCTTGCACCGTTTCGTCCGCCTGGCCGGAGGCAGCAATGCCGATATCGCCATCATTCCGACGGCGAGCATGTCGCGCGCTACCGGCGCGCGCTACGAGCGCATATTCAGCGAGATGGGGGCGCACCGGACGACCTCGCTGGATTTCGATACGCGGCGCGACGCCGAAGAGCCGGGGCGGCTCGAGCGCTTGCGCCAGGCAAGCGGCCTGTTTTTCACCGGCGGGAACCAGCTGCGGCTCTCGACGCTGCTCGGCGGCACCTCGGTGGCCAGGGCGGTGCGGCAAATGAACGCGGTGGGGATTCCGGTCGCGGGCACCAGCGCGGGCGCGGCTTTCATCAGCGAGCATATGATCGCCTTCGGCGACGAGGGCAGCACGCCGGTCGCCGGTTCGGTGCGCCTGGCGCCCGGCTTGGGGCTCACCAATCGCTTCATCATCGACCAGCATTTCCGTCAGCGCGACCGGTTGGGGCGCCTGCTGACGGCGCTGGCCTACAATCCGTTCGCGGTCGGCATCGGCCTCGATGAGGACACCGCCGCTTTCATCGGCCCCGACAACACGGTGAATGTCGAGGGCTCGGGGTGCATTACGGTGGTGGACGCATCGGAAGTGCAGTTCTCCTCCATGGATGAGGTCCAAGAAGGCCGGCCGGTGTGTCTGCTCGGCGTGAAGCTGCATATTCTGACTCAAGGCGCCACCTTCAACTTGCATACGCGGCAGGCGGATGCCGGCGCGCTCGTTAAATCGAAAAGTTAAAGCCAGACAAGGGAGCCGGACCAATGCGAATCCTCGAGCGCAACGTCTATGTGGGTCCGTCGATGTACGCCCACTTTCCGGTGATCAAGTTGCTGCTCGATCTCGGCGCTCTGGAACAATGGCCCAGCGGGAAATTGGGGCCCTCTTTCGTCGACCCGCTGGTGGCCGCCTTACCCGGTCTTCAAGAGCACGGGTGCTCGTATCAGGTGCCGGGCGGGCTGATCAGGCGCATGCGCGAGGAGGAAGGCACCTGGCTCGGCCACGTGCTCGAGCATGTCGCCATCGAGTTGCAGAACATCGCGGGTGAAGACGTGTCGTTCGGCAAGACGCGCAGCACCGAGGTGCCCGGCGTCTACACGGTGGTCTACGAGTACGCGCAGCGCGACGAAGGCATTGCCGCCGGCGAACTCGGGATCGAATTGTTGTGTTCGCTGCTGCCGCCGGAGCTGAGGCCCGCCGAGGTCGTATCGCGCGACTGGAACTGGCAGGAAAGGCGCGACGACTATATCCGATACGCGCAGCGCCGGGCATTGGGCCCATCGACGGCCTCGCTGGTGAAGGCGGCCGCGGAACGCAACATCCCCTGGCTGCGCCTGAACGAACAAAGCCTGATTCAGCTCGGTCATGGCAAGTATCAGCAGCGTATCCAGGCCACGGTCACCAGCCGCACCAGCCACATCGCCGTCGAACTCGCGCAGGACAAGGAGGAGACCAACAAGATACTCGCCAACTGCGGGTTGCCGGTGCCGCGGCAGGAGTTGGTGCGCTCCGCCGAGCGGGCCGTGCGCGCCGCCGAACGCTTGGGCTATCCGGTTGTGACCAAGCCCTTCGACGGCAATCACGGCCGCGGCATTTCGATCGGCCTCACGGGTCCGGAGGAAGTTCGGGCCGGGTACGCGGCCGCCGCGACGCACTCGGCCTCGGTGATCGTGGAAACCTACCTGCAGGGCGATGATCATCGCCTGCTGGTCGTGAACGGCGAACTCATCGCCGCCACGCGGCGCACGCCCGGCCGGGTGATCGGCGACGGCGAACACAGCATCCGCGAGCTCATCGACCTCGTCAATCAAGACCCGCGCCGCGGCATAGGTCACGAGAAAGTGATGACGCGTTTGGAACTCGACCCGCAGGCCGAGATGATGCTCGCACGTCAAGGCCTGAGCGCCGATTCGATGGTGCCCGCCGGGCAAGTCGTTCTGCTGCGCAGTACCGCGAACCTATCGACGGGCGGTACCGCGACCGACGTGACCGACGTCATTCATCCGGACAACCGTGACATGGCGGTGCGCGCCGTCACCGCGATCGGGTTGGATGTGGGCGGCGTCGATTTTCTGTGCCCCGATATCACGGAGAGCTACAAGAGTGTCGGCGGGGGCATCTGCGAGGTGAACGCCGCACCCGGTTTTCGGATGCACGTGGCACCGAGCGAAGGGACGCCGCGCGATGCGGCCGGCCCGGTGATCGACATGCTGTTTCCTCCCGGCGCCGTTTCGAGAGTGCCCATTGCCTGCATCACCGGCACCAACGGCAAAACCACCACCGCGCGCATGCTGGCGCACGTCGCCAAAATGGCGGGTTTCACACCGGGGTTGACGACCACCGATGGTGTTTACATCGACGGCCAGCGCACCTTTGAAGGCGACATGACCGGACCGGTGGCGACGCGCATGGTGCTCGCCGACCCCAGTATCGATCTGGCGGTGCTGGAGGTTGCGCGCGGCGGACTGCTGCGCGCCGGCATGGGCGTCCCCTTTGTCGAGGTCGCCGCGGTGCTGAACGTGCAGTCCGATCATTTGGGGCTCAAGGGCATCGACACGCTCGAGCAACTCGCCGAGGTCAAGCGCATCGTGGTCGAAGTCGCGCGCGATTGCGCGGTGCTCAATGCGGACGATGAAAATACGATCCGCATGTCGGCGCACACCAACGCGAAGCACTTGTGCTACGTCACCTTGAATCCGCAGCACGCGGTGGTGCGCGAGCATATCCGGGCCGGAGGCCGAGCCTGCGCGCTCGAAGCGGGGGTCAACGGCCACATGATCACGCTGTACGACAAGGGCCGCCATATTCCGTTGATGTGGACCCACTTGATCCCGGCGACGCTCGAAGGGCGCGCGCTGCACAACGTGCAAAATGCGATGTTCGCCGCGGCATTGGCGTTTTCGCTCGACATCAAGCTCGATGCGATACGCCAGGGCCTGCGGACCTTCGACAGCACGTTCTTTCAGGCGCCCGGGCGCATGAACGTCTACGACGAGCATCCGTTCAAGGTGATATTCGACTATGCGCACAATGCGCATGCCGTTGGCGCGATGGCCGAACTCTCATCGAGACTGGAGGTGCGCGGCAGGCGCATCGTGGTGGTTGCCGGACCGGGCGATCGGCGTGACGAAGACATCCGTGCGATTGCGCGTAGCGTGGCCGGACGCTTCGATCACTATATCTGCCGCCGCGACGACAACCTGCGCGGCCGCGCCGGCGACGAGGTGCCGAGGATGATTGCCGACACGCTGCGCTCTCATGGGGTGCCGCAGAGCGCGATCGAGATCATTCCCGAGGAGCAGGCGGCGCTCGAGGCGGCATTGCGCATGGGGCGGCCGGACGATCTGTTGTTGGTGTTTGCCGATGCACTGACCCGATCATGGAAGCAAATCATAAAATTCAAGCCCGAGGCGGCGGCCGATGCCGCGCTGGCGGCGCGCTCCGGGCCGGTGCGCCGGATGGTTCGCGCCGCCCCCGCCCCGGCCGAGGAGAATGCTTCATTCGCGGTCCAGGACGATGCGGCGCTCGAGGCGCAGGGGTTCGTGCGCGATGAGCGCGGACTTCGTTTCGTTGGCGAAGCGGCGGATTGAGGGCCGCTCATGATCGACGCACCGGAGCCGCGCTATGGCTTTGCCAATTCGCGCAGGCTCACCGGTCCGAACCGGTACTTTGCGGGGCCGGCGGCAACGCTCACCCCGCTCGGGGAGGCGGCGACCGATCCTTCCGCTCTGCAGGATTGGGCCGCCCGCGTGCGTGCGGTCTCGAGTGCGCTCGGGTGGCCCGACCCCATGCCGCTCATCGAGCGCCGCACGGCCGAAACGATATTGGCGTTCAAAGCCCCGCGGGACGCCCAGCTGACCGCCACCGACTTGAACGAATGGGCATGGGAGCGCGCCGCCGCGCGGGCCGGGGAGTCCGCGTTCGATCTGGCGCAGAATCTCGGCGATGACCCCGCGGCGGTGCTGGCGGCGCGGGCCGCCGGCGAGCGACGCCCGGAACTCAATGCGCTGCGCTCGGCGGCCTCCGATCACCGCCTGCCGCTTTTGGAGGATGACGATGTGGTTTCGATCGGCGCCGGCGGCGGCAGCCGCGGCTGGCCGCGCAACGCGCTGCCGGCCCCGGGGGCCGTTCCCTTTGGCGCGCTGCACGATATACCGACGGCGCTGGTCGCCGGCAGCAACGGCAAGACCACGACGGTGCGCCTGCTGGCGGCGATGGCCGCCGCGGCCGGTTTGACGCCGGGCTATTGCTGCACCGAAGGCGTGTTCGTCGGCGGTCACGCGGTGGCGCTCGGCGATTATTCGGGCCCCGACGGCGCGCGCACGGTGTTGCGCCATCCGAAGGCGCAGTTCGCAGTGCTGGAAACCGCTCGCGGCGGCATATTGCGTCGCGGCTTGGCGGTGGAGCGGGCCGATGTGGCCGTGGTCACCAATATCCAGGCGGATCACCTGGGTGAATACGGAATAGAAAATGCAGACGACCTGGCCGAGACGAAGCTGGTGGTGGCCCGCGGGGTTTGCCGAGGCGGAACCCTGGTGCTCAATGCCGACGATGCCACGCTGATGGCGGCTGCGACGCGGTTGCCGCACGCCGCCGCCGCTCGTCATGCATTGTTCGCATTGGAGTGCGCTCACCCGGCGCTGGTCGCCTGGCGCGCACACGGCGGCAGCACCTGCGGCGTTCGCGAAGGTCAGCTGCTGCTGCATCATGCCGGGCAGGAGTGGGAGCTCGGCGACGTGGCGGCGCTGCCGCTCACCTTGAACGGAGCGGCGAGCTACAATCTGGGCAACCTCGCCGCCGCCGCGCTGGCGGGCGCCGCGATAGGGCTGCCGCCGGCATCGGTCGCGAACACGGTGCGCAGTTTCGGCGCCGTCCCGCAGGACAACCCGGGCCGGCTTGAATGCTTTCGCCTGCGCGGAGCGCAGGTTTTGATCGATTTTGCGCACAACCCCGATGCTCTGGGCCAATTGCTGCGCACGGCGCGCGCTCTACGGCCTCAGCGGCTGTGTCTGCTGCTGGGACAAGCGGGAAACCGAGACGATGCTGCCATTGCCGAGTTGGCGCGCACCGCCGCAGGCTTTGGGCCCGATTGCATCGTGATCAAGGAGCTCCCGCTGGTGCTTCGCGGGCGCGCATTGGGCGAGGTGCCGGCCCTGATCAGAGAGGCCCTGCTGCAGGCCGGCGTTACCGCCGAACGGATTCGCACCGAACCGGACGAGGAAACCGCGGCGCGCACCTTGCTCGATACCGCCCAATCCGGCGACGTGATCGTTCTGCCCGTGCACACGCCCGAGGTGCGCGAACGATTGCACGCGATCCTGGATCCCACTCGGCAATGACTCCTCGAACCCGTAATACGCTGCTTCAGCTGCCGCAGCCTACCCCGAGGTTCGCCGAAGGAATCGCGCTCGCCTTTCGATCTTGTTAACCTGCCGGATGCCTCGACGCCGCTCAACGAACATGCACGGAGAAGATTGATGGCAACCTCGGATCCGCCGGCCTCTCAGACCCGCGCCTTCAGCACGGTGTTCATGATCGAAATGTGGGAACGCTTCGGGTTCTACGGCATGCAGGTGTTGATGGTCACTTACATGATGAAGAAGCTCGGCTTCGTCGACACCCGGGCCAATCTCGTGTGGGGCGCCGCGGCGGCGCTGATTTATGCGACGCCGGCGGTCGGCGGCTGGATCGGCGATCGATTGATCGGCACGCGGCGCACGATGAAGATCGGCGCTATGGTGCTTGCCAGCGGCTATGCGCTGCTCTGGCTGCCCACCAACAACGAGTATTTTTTATACTTGGCGCTTGGCGTGATTATAGTCGGCAACGGCTTCTTCAAGCCGAACGCCGGCAATCTGGTGCGCAAGATCTACGAGGGCGAGGAGACGCGAATCGACAGCGCCTTCACCATGTACTACATGGCGGTGAACATCGGCTCGATGATCTCGATGACGCTCACTCCGTGGCTTCGCGACTATATCGGTGCCCGCTACGGTGACTCGGCCGGCTGGCACACCGCCTTCGGCGTCTGCTCGATAGGGCTGATCATCGGCATGGCCAACTACTTTTTGATGAGCCGCGCCCTGGCGCATATCGGATCCCCGGCCGACGATTCGCGCGTGAACCGCAGGCGCCTCGTCCTGGTGCTCGCCGGCGGTGCCGGCATGGTGCTGATTTCGGCCTTCATTTTGCAGAGCCAGACGGTCGCGCGCGTATGCGTCTACACGGCCGGCGCGGTGATCCTGGGGATTTTCGCGCACCTGATCCGCACCAGCCATCGTGACGAGCGTGCCGGGTTGATCGCTGCGCTGGTGCTGGTGGTGCAGACGATCTTCTTTTTCATCTTCTACCAACAGATGTCCACCTCGCTCAATCTGTTTGCGCAGAAGAACGTGGACCTCAACTTCAGCCTGTTCGGCTGGCACCTGTTCACCTGGATTCCTGAGCAGTACCAGAACCTCAATTCGATTTGGATCGTCGTATTGAGCCCGGTGCTGGTGTTCATCTACAACGCGCTCGGCCGGCTCGGCAAGGACCCGTCGATTGCGGCCAAGTTCGCCTGGGGTTTCGCCGCCGTGGCGATCGGATTCTTCATTTATGGCGTCGGTGCGCGCTGGGCGGTCAATGGCCAGGTATCCTCGTGGATCATGGTGTGGGGCTACGGCCTGTACTCGCTGGGGGAGTTGCTGGTCAGCGGTCTCGGATTGGCGATGATTGCCCGTTATGCGCCGGCGCGCATGGGCGGGTTCATGATGGGAGCTTATTTCGTCGCCTCCGGCCTTTCGCAGTACATGGGAAGCGTGGTCGCCAACCTCGCGCACATACCGGAGGACATCACCAGCCCCCTCGAATCGCTGACCATCTACACCGGCCTGTTCAACAAACTGGGCTTCGCCGGCATCGTCTGCACGGGGATCGCGATCGCCATGCTGCCGCTGATGAACAGGCTCTCGGCCAGCCATTCCGACTCGGCCACCAGTCGCGAACCGCTGCCGGCGGTGCGCAGCGAGGAGTTCGATCTGCCGCGCTCGGCCTAGATTTCACACGACGGGTGCCAAGCACAGGACGGCTCGGCGGGCCCGCATTCGGCCAAGGGCCGTGGAGGGGCGGGTTGACCGCTGCGCGGCGCGGGTCATGTGCGGACATTAAGACAATGACAGGATTCTCGGTTCGACACGCGCCACGATGCCGTGGCAAACTCTGCGCCCATTAAACAGCTTGCGTTGACGCGAAATGGCCCCGTGATCGGACAGATTACGCGGCGACGCCGCTGTTTTAGCTATGGGTCGGCGGCGACCTCACTTTAATCTGTCATGGAAGTTCGATATGGCTCGCACAATACCCCTTTCCGATATCCGCAATATAGGCATCATCGCGCACGTCGACGCGGGCAAGACGACGACGACCGAGCGCATCCTGTATTACACGGGGCGCAAGCACACCATCATCGATATTCACGACACCAAGGACTTGAAGACGTCGACCACGACGGACTATCTCGAGCAGGAGCAAAAGCGCGGCATCACGATCCAGAGCGCGGCGGTGTCGGCTTTCTGGCGCGATAAGAAGATCAATCTCATCGACACCCCGGGGCACGTCGACTTCACCATCGAGGTCAACCGTTCGCTGCGGGTCCTCGACGGGGCGGTGGTGGTGTTCGACGGCGTGGCGGGCGTGGAGCCGCAATCGGAAACCAACTGGCGCCTTGCCGACAACTACGGCGTCCCGCGTCTTTGCTACGTGAACAAAATGGACCGCAGCGGCGCGAATTTTCTGCGCTGCGTTGACATGATCAAAAAGCGTCTGGGCGCGCGTCCGCTACCGGTGCAGATCCCCATAGGGTCGGAAGAGAATTTCAAGGGCATGGTCGATCTGGTCGAGATGAAGGCGCTGGTCTGGGACTCGGACGACAAGGATGCACATTGGCAGACCCTCGAAGTCACGCCGGATCTCGCCGATAAGATGCACATCACGGTGCCGAGCGACCGCCAGCTCCTCGCCGACGTCGGCAAATTCCGCACCGAACTGGTCGACACCTGCCTCGAGCAGGACGACGCGGCGATGGAGTCTTACCTCACCGATGGCGTCGTCCCATCGGCCGACGTGCTGCGCCGCGCTTTGCGCAAGGGCACGCTGCACTCGGCCTTTACCCCCGTATTGTGCGGCTCTTCGTACAAGAACAAGGGAGTGCAGCAGGTTCTCGACGCGGTCGTCGATTATTTGCCGGCGCCCACCGACGTGGCCTCGATCAAGACGGTGGATGCCGACGGCGAGCCGATCGGCGAACGCAAGTGCTCCGACGATGAGCCGTTTTCGGCGCTCGCTTTCAAAGTCATCAACGACATTTATGGTGCGCTCACTTTCATCCGCGTGTATTCGGGGGTATTGACCAAAGGCGCCTCGGTGCTGAATTCCACGCGCGGCAAGCGCGAGAAGATCGGCCGCATGGTCGAGATGTTCGCCAAGGAAGCCAATCCGGTCGAGGAGGCGCGCGCCGGCGACATCATTGCGCTCGTGTCTCTGGCGGACACCGAGACCGGCGATACGCTTTGCGATTCCGCCAACCCCGTGGTGTTGGAACGCATGCGCTTTCCCGATCCGGTGATCAGCGTGTCGGTGAAGGCGAAGACCAAGGCGGAACAGGAGAAATTCGGCGCCGCCCTCGGCAAGATGGTGCGCGCCGATCCCTCGCTGCATCTCGAGACCGACCGCGAGACCGGCCAAACCATCCTGCGGGGTATGGGCGAGCTGCACCTCGAAGTGACCCTGGATCGCATGCGCACCGAGTTTGGCGTCGAAGGCATCATGGGGGAGCCCCAGGTGGCGTACCGCGAAACGGTCACCAAGAAGCTCACCGAACAGTACATCCACAAGAAGCAGACCGGCGGTGCCGGTCAATTTGCCGAAGTGTGGATCGTTTTCGAGCCGCTCGTGCGTGGTGCCGGTTTCGAGTTCGTGGATGAGACGGTCGGCGGATCCGTGCCGCGGGAGTATGTCCCGTCGGTGGAAAAGGGCCTGCGCATACAGAAGGAAGACGGCGTTCTGGCGCACTACCCGACGGTGGATTTCCGTGCGACGCTGATCGACGGCAGCTACCACGACGTCGATTCCAACGCGCTGACCTTCGAAATCGCCGCCAAGGCGTGCTTCCGCGAAGCGATGCGCAAGGCCGCGCCGATTCTGTTGGAGCCTGTCATGAAGGTCGAGACCGTCACGCCGGGGGACTATCTCGGCGACGTGATCGGCGACCTCAATCGCCGCCGCGGCACCATCCTCGATCAGCTGGAACGCGGCACCAATATTGCCGTGGTCGCGAATGTGCCTCTGTCCGAGATGTTCGGCTACATCGGCCAGCTGCGCAGCATGACCAGCGGCCGGGCGTCCTATACGATGGAGTTCTCGCATTACGATCCCGTGCCGAGGCAGGTGGCCGATGAGGTGATCGCACAGGTGAGCAAGGCGGCGTTGGCGAGCTAGGGCGGCAAGCGGGGAGCGGTGGGCGGTGATCAATAAGGGCTTTCTGCTGACTCTTTGTTGCCTCCTCGCCGCCTATGCGCCGGCGGAGCAGGCGCCAGCGGGCGCTGCGCTGATCGCTATACGCGCGGGCAAATTCATCGACGTCGAAGCGGGACGTACGCTGTCGGACCAGATCATCCTCGTCAGGGGCGCCAAGATTGAGGCCGTCGGCCCCAATCTCAAGGTCCCCGGGGGTGTGCAAGTCATCGACCTGTCGGACATGTGGGTGTTGCCGGGTTTGGTGGACTGCCACACCCATCTCGCGGACCTCGCATATGCCGAACCGATGGACGTCCTGAAGCGAACCTCCGTTGAGACTGCGTATGCGGCCATCCCCAACGCGCGGGTCACGCTGCTGGCCGGCTTCACCACGGTGCGCGATGTGGGCGTATACCGGGCCTTGAACGATGTGGCCATGCGCGATGCCATCGCACGGGGATTCATCGTCGGCCCGCGCATGTACGTGGCGGGAGCCTACATCACCATCAGCGAAGGCGCCGGAGCGATGACCGGTCTGGCACCGGATATTCAGCTGCCGTGGGATCTGCAATACGGCGTGGCGAACAGCCCCTGGGAAGTGCGTCAAAAGGTCCGTGAACTCGCCCATCGCGGCGCCGATCACATCAAGGTCCTGTCTACCGGCGCGGTGCTCACGCATGGCAGCAATCCCAAATCCATAGAGTTCACCCCCGAGGAGCTGCGCGCCGCGGTCGAGGAGGCGAATAACTTCGGATTGCGCGTGGCCGCGCACGCGCATGCCGCCGAGGGCATCAAGAACGCGATTCGCGCAGGGGTGGCATCGATCGAGCACGCGACGCTGATTGACGACGAGGGCATTGCGCTTGCCAAGCAGCGCGGCACTTATCTCGACATGGATATCTATGACGAGGAGTGCATACAGTCCGCCCCGGATACACCGGCGGATTTTCTGCAGCACGACCGCGATTTGGGCGAGGCGCAGCGCCGCAACTTCACCAAAGCGGTACGGGCCGGCGTGAAAATGGCGTACGGCACGGATGCGGGGGTCTGTCCCCACGGCGTCAACGCCCGTCAGTTCGCGTTCATGGTCAAGTACGGAATGACGCCGATGCAGGCCATTCAATCCGCCACGGTCAATGCCGCGGACCTCATCGGCCATTCGGAATTGTTCGGTTCGATAGCCGCGGGAAAGTCAGCCGACATCATCGCGGTGAAGAGCGATCCGCTCGCCGACATCCATGTGCTGGAGCATGTCGCCTTCGTCATGAAAGAGGGCGCGGTCTACAAACGGGAATAAGTTAACTCGGGCCTTCGCGATCGGCGGCTTGCCGGGAGCGCGGGCAGATCGGCTATGATCCCAGCCTCGATCCTGCCACCGCTGCGAGGGGCACCGTGAAGCTACATCTGGCATCCAATCGACTTGGGTTCGCATTATTGCTGTTGACGTTATGCGGCGCCGGGCAGGCCATGCCGGTGAAGCATCTGCAGGTGCGCATCGTCACCGGTTCGACCGATCTGAGCGCGGGCAGCTACGTGGAATTGCGCATCTATCAGGCGGGCAAAGACGTGAGGCGGCTGCCCTTGACGCACGGCGAGGCCTGGCCGCGCGATTCCACGCGGGTCATTCCATTGAACTTGACCGACGCGCTCGATCCGCGCGAGGTGCTGCGTTTCAGTCTGTATTATCGCGCCGCCAGTGTGACCGCGCCGCCCTGGCAGGTCGTGGCCGCGGATATCGATTTGTCGGCGGGCCGTGGGCGGCCCGAGTTGTTGCTCGACACCACGCTGTCCGGGCAAATCGACCGGCAGGGCGAGCTTGCGACTCTGGAGCGTGACGTGAGCACGCTGATTTGTGCCAGCGACGCCGATTGCGACGATCATCGCAGCTGCAACGGCCGCGAGCGCTGCGCGCCGCGCAGCGCGGGCGCCGATGCCAGGGGCTGCGTCAGGGGCACTCCGGTGGCCTGTCCGGTGAATCAGGTGTGCACTGAAGGCAAGGGGTGCGTGGGCGCCCCGATGCCCGCACCGGCATCGAAATAGCGCCCCGCAGCAGCCGAACTCAAGGCTCCAGTACGAGCGCGTGCGCCGCCGGTCCGGGTAGAAACGGCGTCGCTTCGCCGTCCGCCCAGGCGGCGAAGCCGGCGCGATAGAATGGCGAGAGCGGATGGCCGCTCTGTCCGCCCGGCATGTGAAAATAACCCTCCGCCTCGTGTCCGGGAGAAACGCTGAAGCGTTCGGATGCACCGTAATCGGGCCCCTGGATGCGCGGCATGTCGGCGCGGCCTCCCGCCACCAGCACCGTCGGCATGTCGAGGAACCGGGAAACCAGCGGCAGGGCCGCCGACAGAGGATGGGCCGCCCGCACCGCGTTCACTTGGCCCCAGCTGCAGGAGGCGAGGTCGCGGCATCCCGCGGGCAACCGCTCAGCCGCGAGGAGCGCTTCGAGCAGGAACGCATTCCAGTCGGCATATTCCGATGCCAGCAGGTTCATGGGACGTTGGCGCATGAGGCGCCACAGCGGTCCTTCGAAGGAGGACGGTATCTCGAAGCGAAAGCCGTGCGCGCTGCGGCGCGCCGGAGCGATGAGCATGAAGAACGCGCGCGCTTCGACCTGCGCACGAAACAGTTGGACCAGCCGGTATGCGGCATCGCCGGGCGCCGCATGTCCGCTCCAGGTGGCAAGCACCTCGTGAGCCGCATCGTGATCATGATGTCCGAGGGTCCGATCGCGCTCGATGAGCTCGCTCAACAGTGAACGCCAGCGCTCGAGGAACATGGGGCGATCGTCCAATTGCACCGCCAGACTGGCGGCGGGTGTGAACGGCGCAGGCGTATGCTCGAGGTCCGAAAATATCTGCGCGGCGCGAGCCCCCCTATCCATGCCGTCGTCGCCGATCAGCCCGGCGGCGGCGCCGCCCACCACCCGCGCATTGGCCGACCACAAGAGTCCGCCGGCAGGGTCGATCAGGCGCGGCTGAGCCTGCGGCGCCAACCAGCCCACGAAGCCGACGGTGGCATCGGTCGAAAGTTGGGGCACCCCGGGTTCCGCGTTTCCGCGTCCCGGCAGTCGGCCGGCAATGGTCCAGCCAATGTGGCCGCTTTGGTCGGCGAGCAGCAAATTCTGACCGGGAATTCCGAAATCCGCGGCCATGCGCATGCCGTCCTCAACCGAACCTGCGCGCTCCAATTCGACCAGCTTGAGATTGACGGCCGCGGGATCCTGCGCCGCCCACTGTAGTGCGTACGGATGACCTTCCCAATCGGTGCCAATCACCGGGCCCCATTGCGTTTCGGTCACCTTGAGGTGCTCGGCCGGCGCTCCCCTGACCTCGATCGCTTCATCGGCATAGCGGAACGGCCGCGGGCCGGCTGCGGTCGCGTAGCTCGTGGAGTCCTTGGCATCGGTCACCAGCCGTACGACTGTCTCGAATTCGCCATAACTGTTGGTGAATCCCCAGGCGATGCGGCCATTGCTGCCGGCGGCGATGGAGGGGGTGCCCGGCAAGGTGACACCGGTCGCGTCGAGTGCCTCGCCGGCCCCGGTCTGCACCAGGCGTGCCCGGTACCAGATGTTGGGAACCCGGTATTCGAGATGCATATCGTTTGCCAGCAGCGCCGCACCGTTCGCGGTGCGCGATCCGGCGACCGCCCAGTTGTTGCTGCCCAGAAGCTCGATCTGCCGCAAGGCTTCCTGCGGCGGCCGTACCGGCAAATCCCGCAGTCCGCGCAAGTCGTATTCATCGGCGCCGGGAAGCCGCGGCTCGGCCTCGCGGCTTCCGTCGATGGCCGAGTCCCACTCGGGCGCGCCGGCCTCCAAAAATCGCCACAACGCGCCAGGCAGCATCGAGCGCAGCAAGCCGCGCTGCAGCTGCAAGTGTCCGTCGGGATCCTGCAGCTGCAGGAACATGGCATCAACGCACAAAATGCTGTCTTCCGCGCTCCAAGGCTGCGGTTTGGTGTTGAGGACCCAGTACTCGAAGGGCCGGCTACGCAAGGAAGATAAGCCGGCATTGACGCCGGCGACATAGGCATCGAGCAGTGCCCGGCCGGGCGGATCGAGGCGCGCCAGGATGGCGCGCGCTACGGCCCGAAATCGATGCAGCCGCAATTGTCGATCGGTGGGCAGCAGCGCGGGCCCGAGGAGCGCGGACAGTTCCCCGGCCGCGGCGCGCCGCAGCAGGTCCATCTGAAAAAAGCGGTCCTGGCCGTGCACATACCCCAACCCGCGGGCCAGATCGCCGCGGCTCTGGCCCTTGATGGTGGGAACGCCCACGGCATCGCGCTCGATCGAGACGCGCTCCGCGATGCCGGGCAACGTCGCGTGTCCGTCGATGATCGGGAGGCTGGCGCGCAGGGTGAGCCACGCCACCGCCGCGGCCGCCGCGAGCGTGCCTCCCAGAATCGCCGCCGCTGTGCCGAAAAACCGGCGCGATTTCCTAATGATCGTCACTCCCCGGGATGATAGCGCCGCTCGGCATGCGCCGATACGTCCTGCGGAGTGAACAGCACGTCGCGCAAGCGCCCATCGACGTACCTCTGTGCTTGGTCGGTGAAATGCGGCGAGGAAGGATCGCCGCTCGCTCCGCCGGTCACGATCGCTTTGGCTCGCACCGTGGGCCCGAACTCCACCGCTGCAACGAAACTGTTGCCGACCGATCCATAGATCTTCTTGGTGGTGCGAGGCTTGGCGGAGTCGAACGAAGCCAAGGCTCCCCATTGCGACGGCGCGAGGCCCACCGGCAAGCTGGGTTTGTCGTCGTCGAAGGGCTGAACAATGTCGCCGGTCAGGCGCTGAAAACGGTTGATGTCGCCCCACGCGACCGTGAATCGGCCAAAGTCGCGCTCGAGCAGGGCGGCGGCGGCGCGCAGCGCATCCAGCCGCTCGGTGTCGGTCAAATGTTTCATCAAATACTCATAGACAGGCTCGTCCGCATCGCGTGCCCGCGGGCCGTTGCTGTCGACCAAGTACTGTCCCCAAAAAATGGCGAGCGCGGTGGGGGCGGAATCCACCGAGGTTTTCCTGTCCCAGCTGCGCAGACTGTCAATGGGCTGCCGCAAACTGGCGCGCAGCGGATCATCCGGGCTCAACCGGTCATAGGCGCTCAGCAATGGCGGTATCAACACATCGAAAGCCGTCAGGTGGCCGTCGTACGCCAAGGCTGTCAGAGTGTCCAAGGTCAGGCCGTGGACGCCATGCAGCAGTTCCACCGCATGAATGCCACGCGGATTCTCGCCCGTGGTCCACATGTAGGCAGGGTAATTGCCGCGCTTCGGGCTTTGGTCTCCGGCCGCGGAAAAAGGCCAATTATTGGTGTTCTGAATCCAGCCGTTCGCCGGATTCAAAAGAGTAATGGTCTCGTCGATCGCGTGCGGGCCATGCCATTCGGTCGCCGGATCGCTGCCGTCGACCGGGTGTGTGAAATCGAAGCGCGGGTCGCGCTTCGGTATGAAATTGCCATGAAAGTACGCAATGTTGCCGTCCGCATCCGCATACACCGTGTTGTTCGAAGTGTCGGTGCGCATATCCTGGATCTTGCGAAACGAGCTGTAATTCCCGGTTTTGGTGCGCAAATACGACTGCGTGAGCGCACGCACGGGATCCTGGAACATTTTCACGGCGATCCATTTGCCGCCCTCGGTGCGCACGATCGGTCCGTGATGACTGCTGTAAACAGTGAATGGAACAGCGATTCGGCGGCCGCCGCGTTTGACCTCGAGGCTGATGTGAGTAACCTTGAGTCTGCGCAAACCGGCTCCGTATTTGTAATACCGGCCTCGCGGCGTATCGACGACGGTCTCGGCGTATTCGTCGATGGCGTCGCCGCCGTACGATGTGTGCATCCAGCCGTTATGCGCATTGAAGCCCTGGTAGATGAAGAATTGTCCCCAGGTGGCCGCGCCATAGACGCACAGTCCCTGCTCGCTGGTCATTTGCAGTTCTGCGCGGAAGTAAAAAGACGTGTGCGGATTGATCCAAAGGAGCGCATGGCCCGACGCGCTGCGGCTGGGCGCGATCGCGAAGCCATTCGAACCGCCGGGCGAGGGCTCACGCGGCTCTTTGGACGGCAGCGCGGATATGCGGGGAACGGATTTACCGTACAGCTGCTCGAGCTTGGTGAGGTCGATGCTCTCGATATCTCCGCCGATGCTGCCCTCGGTGAACGACAGCGCCATCCACGGTTCGAAATGACCGATGACCTTGGGCCTGGTGCGCAGATGCGTCGCGAGGTAGAAATTCAATCCGTCGGCCCAGGCCACCATCAGGGACTTGAGCCATGCAGGGCTGTTCTTGAATAGCGCACGCAGGTGCGCCGGATCCACGAACAGACGCTGGCGCAGATCGCCGTAAACCGCCGATTCGCCTTCAGCCTCCGCCAGGCGGCCGAGTGCGACCAGATAATTGCGCTCGATACGCCCAAAGTCATCTTCGGCCTGTGCGTATATCGCGCCAAACACCGCATCGCCATCGGCTTTTCCGTACACATGCGCGATGCCCCACTGGTCGCGCACGATGCGCACCGCGCCGGCTTCGAACTGCCAGCGGGCCTTTTCGTCCAGGGTGTGCGGCGCCGCGCACGCATTGCCCGTCGCCAGAACGGCCGTGAGACAGGCGAGCAAAAGCCCCATCACCGCGCGGATGAGTTCATCCTTCGCACGGTGGCATCGAACACAAGCCGCGCGATGCTGATGTTGCTGCCGAGGTCTGCGGAATCCCCGCGGCAGCGCCGCCGGACAGCGTCGGTGAGTTCGCAGTCATCGCCCGCCAATGGGCCCGCCTGGCATTGGATTTCCGCGGCGCGCTGCACCACCCATAGCAGCATGAACGTGCTCGGGACATCGCGCTCACAGACGGCGACGCCGTGATTGCGCAACACCAGCACATGTTTGTCGCCGAGACTGGCGAGCATGCGCGCGCGCTCGTCTCGGTAGAGCGTGATTCCCTCGAAATCGTGGTAACCGACCCGGCCGATCAGCTGCGCGCCGTAGAAATTATTGTAGTCGAATCCGCGCCGCTTCATCGCGATCGCCGAGACCGCCGTGGTATGGGTATGGGCCACGCAGCCCACGTCGGGGCGATTCTCATGAATGACGCCGTGCAGCGCGAATCCGGCCGGATTGGCCGGGTATTCGGCGGGCTCGACCAATTGTCCCTCGACGCTCACCTTGAGGAGGTTCTCGGGCGTGACCTCGCGATAATTTAAACCGAACGGATTCACCAGATAATGGTGGGCGGGTCCGGGAAGCCGCGCGGAAATATGGTTGAAAATGAGTTCGGTCCAGCCCAAGTAATCCACCAAGTGGTAGAAGTTCGCGAGTTCGCAGCGCAGCCGCCATTCTTCCTGATTCATCAGCGGGGAACTCACGGGTTTATCGAGCATGGCACGTCCCTCCAGGAACCCTGAGATCCGCCTATCCTAAGCCTTATTCGGCGGTAAGTTCGAGTGGCCGCGGCCTCGGCGCCAAGCGCCGCGGTCGTTCGCGGGGGCAGGGAGTAGCGTATAGTCGGCTATTGCAATTGTAGGAGTCGAATCGTGCTCACCGGCCTGACGATCAAAACTCAGCATGCGGACGTGTTTACGTTTCTCAAGGGCAATCTCGAGCGGCCGGCCAGCCATTGCAAGGTTCCCGAGGAAGCGCTGCCAGGCAGCCTGGTTTATGCGAGCACCACGGATCATGTGGTCGAGGCGCTGCGGCATGAGCCGGCGATCCTGATCCTGTCCTCGCAACTTGCCGGCTCCGGTTGGGACTTGCCGGATTCCGGGACCTGCTGCTTCTCGGTACGCAATATATCGATGGGCATGGCGGTATTGCTCAAATACTTCGATCAGAAGTCGATGCGCTTCACCCAATGGGGCGAGCGGCATCCGACCGCGGTGGTGCACGCCGATGCGCGGATCGGCGAGGGTGTATTTCTCGGCCCCTACTGCGTCGTTGGGGCGCACGCGGTCATCGGCGATCGCTGCTTGATCGGCGCGCATGCGGTCATTGAGAACCACGCGCATTTGGGCGCCGGATGCGTGATCCATCCGCATGTGTTCGTCGGCTCGGCGTGCGAAATAGGCCGGGACTGCGAAATTCATCCGCATACCTCCATAGGGAGCGACGGCTTCGGCTATGCAGTCGAGGCCGACGGCACGCCGCGCAAGATTTCTCACCTCGGCAACGTCAAGATCGGCGATGGCGTGGAAATCGGCAGCAATTGCGCCATCGACCGTGCGACGCTCACCTCCACTTACGTTCGTTCGGGCACCAAGCTCGACAACATTTGCCACATCGCGCACAACTGCGATCTGGGGGAAAACGGCTTTTATAC
>JBBIUT010000009.1:30993-32403 GCA_037440085.1 Gammaproteobacteria bacterium | reverse complement strand
ATGATGGGAGGTTCGACCAAGATCGGCCGGCAATTCGTCACGGGCGGCTGTTCGGTGGTGACCTCGCACGTGACGTTGGCCGACAATGTGGTATTGGCCGGCCGCTCGGCGGTGACCAACGACGTCCCCGACGCGGGACCATACGGCGGCTATCCGCTGCAGCCGTTGAAAGAGGCGATGAAGACCGCCGTCAGCATCGGCCATCTGAACGAAATTCGCAGAAATCTCAAGCGTGTCATGAAACATCTGCGTCTGTCCGACGACGCTTCGAATACCGCGGTGGAGCCATGAACGCACCATTCAAGCTCTACGGCAGGCCGGGCTCCGGCTCGCTGGCGGTGCAGGTGGCGCTCGAGGAAATCGCGGTTCCCTACGAGCGGATCTGGGTGGGCCAGGAAGCGGCCGACGTTGAACGTTTCCGCCAGTTGAACCCCACCGGCAAAGTGCCGGCATTGATGCTGCCGGACGGCACCATCATGTTCGAATCGGCGGCGATGTTGACTCACCTGCCGCTGCTCTACCCCGGTGCCAAACTGGCGCCGCCGCCGGGCACGACCCGCCATGCGCTGTTTCTTCAGTGGATGGTCTTTCTGTCGGCGAACCTCTATGAGGCGGTTTTGCGCATCTACTATTCCGCGCGTTTCTCGTCGCGCGGCGATGCGGACGGCGATGCGATCCGCGAACAGGGCACGGTCGATTTCCTCACGCATGCGGAGTTGATTGGCCGCAGCCTCCGTCCATACGTGCTGGGAGCGGAGTATTCGATCGCCGATGCGTATCTGTACATGCTGGCCGGTTGGTATCCGGACAAGGCCGAGCTGCACGCGCGCCTGCCGTCGCTCGGTGCGCATTCGGCACTCATGCTGGCGCGGCCTGCGATCGCGAAAGTCGAGGCCGACCACGCGAGTCACGCGGCGCAGCAATAACGCCGCCCCGGTCAAGAGCGGCGACGCGCCGCCGGCTCGGCTAACGGCGTTGCGCGGCCGCGGCCGGCGCCGCAGCGAGCACCTCGAACTTGAGATCGATCACCGAGCCCGATTCCTGGTGCGGTATGCAGGTGGTGCCGCTTTCGATGTTGCGGACGGTGAACATGGGCAGTACTTCATGGCGGAACTGTTCGACCAGTTCGCAGTCGCCGGCGTGAAGCTCGCGCGGCGAAAGAACGGCGAATGTTACCGGCCGCCAGATCGCCGCTACCGGCTTCGCTTGAACCGGCGCAGGGGGAGGGGCATTTGCCGCACCAGAAACGTCGGCCGCCCCAAGGTCTTTGACCACACCGGCGTCAAGCGGCTGCAGCGCATAGAAGGTCAAGTCCGCGCGCGCAAACTTATCCGGACGCCCATAGCCCGCCGCACACGCACCGGGCTGCGTCTTGGCGTCCGCGCGCGCGCCCGCCGCGAGCTGCACGCC
>JBBIUT010000009.1:0-30983 GCA_037440085.1 Gammaproteobacteria bacterium | reverse complement strand
GGTGCTGGTGAATCCCATGAATTGAAACGAGTACTGATGCATCTGCCAGGAGCCTGCGAGGTGCGCGGGCGCCGGCGGGCGTGCGTCGGCGGCGGCCGCGCCCGGGGCGCCGGGGCAGCCGAGCCAGGCCGCGCCCGAGAGGGCGAGGGCACCGATCAGGGTTCGGCGCGCGGCGGTGACGGTGCAGCGTTGGTTCATGACGGTTCTCCGGCAGGTTTCTGCCCGCATTGTCGCAAGAGCATAACGAATGAGACGGCAAAAGGTTACGCTATTGTTACCATACCGAATGGGCACATACATTTCACCGAGTGACTTGGGAGTGCACCGATGAAGGCGAAAGACGCGACGGAAGACCGCAAGCGGGCCGCCCTCGATTATCACGAATTCCCGGTACCGGGAAAAATTTCGATCACCGCGACCAAGCAGCTGGTCAACCAGAGCGACCTGGCCCTGGCGTATTCTCCGGGCGTTGCCGCCGCCTGCGAGGCAATAGTCCGGGACCCGCTCAATGCCTTTCGCTTCACCGCCCGGGGCAATCTGGTCGGGGTCATCAGCAACGGCAGCGCGGTGCTCGGCCTGGGGTCCATAGGGCCGCTCGCCGCCAAGCCGGTGATGGAGGGCAAGGCGGTGCTGTTCAAGAAATTCGCCGGTATCGACGTATTCGATATCGAGATTGAACAGTCCGACCCCCACAAACTGATCGATATGATCGCCGCGCTGGAGCCCACCTTCGGGGCCATCAACCTCGAAGACATCAAGGCCCCCGAGTGCTTCCTGGTCGAGCGGGAATTACGCAAGCGGATGAAAATCCCGGTATTCCATGACGACCAGCACGGCACCGCCATCACCGTCGGCGCCGCCGTGCTCAACGGCCTCAAGGTCTGCGGCAAACAAATCGGTCAGGTCAAGCTGGTGGTGAGCGGCGCCGGAGCGGCGGCGCTCGCTTGCGTCGAGCTGCTGCTCGACCTGGGCTTGGTGAAGGAAAACATCTGGCTGAGCGATCTCGCGGGCGTGGTCTATGAAGGGCGCAAGGAATTGATGGACCCGCACAAGGCGCGGTTCGCGCAGCGAACCGCCGCCCGCACGCTTGGCGATATCGTCGGCGGAGCGGACGTGTTCCTCGGCCTGTCGGCCGGCGGCGTCCTGACTCGGGCCATGGTCGGCTCTATGGCTTCGAAGCCGCTGATTCTGGCATTGGCCAATCCGACGCCGGAAATCCTGCCGGAGGAAGTCAGGGCGGTGCGCAGCGACGCCGTGATCGCCACCGGGCGCAGCGATTATCCGAACCAGGTGAACAACGTGCTGTGTTTTCCCTTCATCTTTCGAGGCGCGTTGGATGTGGGCGCCACCACCATCACCCGGCCGATGGAAATCGCCGCGGTGCGCGCGCTTGCCGAACTGGCGCGGCAGGAGCAAAGCGACATCGTGGCGGCGGCCTATGGCGGCATCGACAGTCTGAGCTTTGGTCCCGAGTACTTGATTCCCAAGCCGTTCGATCCGCGACTGATCGTGAAAATCGCGCCGGCCGTCGCCCGGGCGGCCATGGAATCCGGCGTGGCGGCCCGCCCGATCCCCGATCTGGAGGCCTACCGCCAGCATCTGCAGCAATTCGTGTATCACAGCGGCACGCTGATGCAGCCCATCTTTGCCGCAGCGCGCAGGATCGCACCGGAGCGCAGCCGCATCGTCTATGCCGAGGGCGAGGACGAGAGGGTGCTGCGCGCCGTACAGATCGCGGTCGACGAGAAACTGTCCGTGCCGATCCTGGTGGGCCGGCCGGCGGTGATCGAGCGCGGTATCCAGCGCTACGGTTTGCGGATACGCATCGGCGAGCACGTGACATTGGTCAATCCGGAATACGACGAACGCTACCGGGAATACTGGCAGGCGTATCACCAGATCATGCGCAGAAACGGCGTGACGGAGCAGTATGCCAAATTGGAAATGCGCCGCCGCACCACGTTGATCGCTGCGATGCTGCTGAAGAAAGGCGAGGCCGACGGCCTGATTTGCGGCACCATCAGCACCACCGCGCTACACCTGCAATACATCGATCAGGTAATCGGGCGGCGCGCGGGAGTCGATGTGTATGGAGCGATGTGCGGACTCATCCTGCCCGGCCGGCAGGTATTCATCGTCGACACTCACGTCAATCTCGATCCGAGCGCCGAGCAGCTGGCGGAAATAACACGGCTTGCGGCGGATCAGCTCCATGCGTTCGGTTTGGCGCCGAAAGTGGCATTGCTGTCGCACTCGAATTTCGGCAGCAGCGATTCGCCCGGGGCGCGTAAAATGCGCGCCACCCTGGCTTTGCTGCGCGAGCGCCTGCCGGATTTGGAAGTGGACGGCGAAATGCATGGCGATAGTGCGCTCGACGAGGGGGCCCGCAAAGCGGTGCTGCCCGATAGCACCCTGCACGGCAGCGCCAATCTGCTGGTGTGCCCCGATCTGGACAGCGCCAACATCGCCTATAACTTGCTGAAATCCGCGGCAGGCCACAACGTGGCCATCGGACCCATTCTGCTCGGCTGCGCGGGGCCGGCGCACATTTTGACCCCGGCGGCGACGGTGCGCCGCATCGTCAACATGACCGCTCTCGCGGTGGTCGAAGCCAATCGTGGGCGGGCGAACGGCGGTTAGCATGCAGAACTTGATCGATCTGCGCAGCGACACGGTGACTCGGCCGACCCCGGGAATGCGCGCCGCCATGGCCGCCGCCGCGGTTGGAGACGATGTGTATGGGGACGACCCGACTGTCAATCGTCTGCAGGCAACTGTGGCCGAACGCTTTGGGTATCCGAGCGCTCTCTTTTTCGCGACCGGGACGCAAAGCAATTTGGCCGCTCTGATGGCGCATTGCGGCCGTGGGGATGAGATTCTTGTCGGCCAAGACGCGCACATCTACACATCGGAACAGGGGGGTGCCGCAGTTCTCGGCGGCATCATGCCGCATCCGCTCGAGCACGACCCGGCGGGCGGAATCGCGATTGAGCGCATTGCGAACGCCATCAAGCCGGACGACGTTCATTATGTGCGCACGCGGTTGCTGGCGCTGGAAAACACCATCGGCGGGCGCGTCCTGCCCGCGGCCTACGTGCTCGCGGCGACGGAATTCGCGCATGGCCGCGGTCTGTGCACGCACTTGGACGGCGCGCGATTGTTCAATGCCATCGTGAAACTTAAGATCGACGAACGCGCGGCGGTGACCGGTTTCGACTCGGTGTCGTTGTGCCTCTCGAAGGGCTTGGGCGCCCCCGCGGGCACCGTGCTGCTCGGTCAGGATTCGTTTATCGCCGAGGCCCGGCGATGGCGCAAGGGGCTGGGCGGAGGCATGCGTCAGGCCGGTGTTCTCGCCGCGGCCGGGCTATACGCACTCGAGCACCATGTGCAGCGCCTCGAAGAGGATCACGACAACGCGCTGCGGCTGGCGGCGGGACTTCGCGCCATCGGTCTTGCGGTCGAACAGCCTCACACCAACATGGTGTTTGTCGATATTCCGGAAAATCATGTGGCCGCGCTCGCCGCCCACCTTGCCGCGCGCGGTATCCTGGCGTGCATCACGCCGCGCACCCGTTTAGTGACGCATCTGGACGCGCCGCGCAGCAAGATTGACGCGGCGTTGCAGGCACTCCGGGCATATCCGGGCTGGTCGCGCGACTCGTAGGGGTCTTTAAACTCGGCGCGGGAGCGCGCGACGGCGGGCGCGCTCGAGGTCCTGAGGCGTGTCGATGTCGTGCGTCGCGCCGGGAACATTCACGAGCACAAGCTGCTCGGGCGGCAAAGCGCCGATCAACTCCTTCAATCCGCGATCCCCGTGGACATGGAGCGCTCGCGAATACAGCCAGCGGGGCAAAATGAGCGGCGCGCCGCCGCGGGCCCCGTAGCGTGTGGCGACGACGCGCCGACGGGCCCCGCTCCAGCGCCGGATCAGCCGCTCCAGGTCGCGGCGCTTCAAGTGCGCCAGATCGACCGGCAGCAACATCACCGCGGCGCTGTGGCGAGCCGCGGCCAATGCGCGTCGTACCGAACTCGACAGCCCGCTGGCGCGCTGCGAATTTTCCACGCAAGTGGCCCGAAGGCCGCGTAATTCGGCGCGGGTGCGCACTGCCCGCGGCGGGAGCACGACGACGATTTTCGAGGCCGAGAGAGGCGCCAGGAGCCGGATGGTGGCGCCGAGCAAGCTGATGCCGCGCACCCGCGCCAAGGATTTCGGCTGCCCGAGCCGGGTGGAAAATCCCGCCGCCAGCACCACAATTCGCAGCTTCGATCGCAGCGAGGAATTCATTGGTATCATGCCCGCATGGCCAACCAACATGTCCGGTTGCAGCGACGTCCGTTTTTGACGCCCATCTGGCTGCTGGCGCTGACCGCGATCACGGGGGCGGTGGTTTTGATATTTGCGGCGTGGCTGTGGGTCACGGCCGACTCAACCGTGGTAGTCGTGGTGCGTCATGCGGAGAAGGTCATGGGCGTCGGTGAGGATCCGCCGCTTGACGAGGCGGGAAAGGCGCGTGCGGCGCTGCTCGCGCGCATGTTCGGCGATGCGCAGCTGCCCGGGCACATGGATGCGATTTATGTGTCGCCTGCGCAGCGCAGCCGCCTGACCGCGACCGCGCTGGCTGCTCGGCTCGGTTTGACGCCCACGGTGGTGCCGGCGGACGATCCGCGCGGGCTGGCACGGCGCGTGTTGCGCGAACACCCAGGCGGCAGAATTTTGATTGTCGGGCATGTCGATACAGTGCCGGCCATCGTTGGCGCGTTGAGCGGTGCCAATGACATTCCGCCGATCGGCGCCCTGGAGTATGGCACCATGTACATCGTGACGGTGCCGCGGCTTGGCCACTCCAATTATGTACGTCTGACCTATTAGTGCGGGGTTCGCAAAAGGATCGCCTTGCGCACGAAGGCGGCATGGCGCCCGATCAAAAAATCTGCGAGTACGGCATCGCGAACGCGGCGGCTGCCGTCGATCAGGTAGGTGGCGCGGCGCACGCCGATGCCCAAGGGGCCGTTGAGCCCGTACATTTTGATGACGGTCTTGTGCTCATCAGAGAGCAGCACGTACGGCAGGTGGTGTTTTTCGAGAAATTTGGCATGCGACGCCGGGCTTTGCGGGCTGATGCCGACGACCCGCAGGCCGGCCCGTTGGATTTCCGCATGCAGATCGCGAAACGCGCAAGCCTGGCGGGTGCAGCCGGGCGTGAAATCGAAGGGGTAGAAATACAGGATAATTGCGCCGGTGCTCAATAGTTCGGTGAGCGATCGATCGGTTCCGGTCTCATCCGGAAGCGTGAACTCCGCTGCGCGCTCCCCCACCCTTAGCATTAGATCCTCCTTTTGGCCACATCCTAGCTAAGTTCGCGCAAGATTGGCGATACTTTGGCTTAACCGCACTTTGCTGCTAGTATTCTGGCCCGTTTTGGGGGGAGTAGCTCAGTTGGGAGAGCGTCGCGTTCGCAATGCGAAGGTCGAGGGTTCGATCCCCTTCTCCTCCACCACACCGCGACGGCCGGAGTCCCCGGGATTCCGGCCGTTCGTCTTGGCCTCGGTAGCTCAGTGGATAGAGCGAGTGCCTCCTAAGCGCTAGGTCGCAGGTTCGATTCCTGCCCGGGGCACTCTTTGGGAAAAGTTGACGCGCATCGGTTGATAATAAGGAAAAGCCCCGGTGATGGTCTTGGATCCACGGTCACGGCTTTCCGGTTCATCGCCGGGCTATCGGATGCCTGTCGACATGCTGGCAGGTTCCGGCCGGTGGCGATCGACGAGACGGCACAGCGTGGCGAGGGTGATCGAGCTGAGCGTCGCGCGCGCCGTGTTGTCAATTTCGTCCATGACCGTGCGCAGCGCACGGCCTTCGCCCGTGCGCTCACCGGGTGCACTCGCATCCTGACCGCCCGAGCCAAGCGGCTCGAACAGTTCGATGACATCGAACAGCGTGGTGCGCCGAGCGTTACCGCAGAACTGATATCCGCCGCCCGCGCCGCGGATGGAGCGTACCAGCCGCGCTCGAGCCAACACTTGCATGACTTTCGCCAAATGATGGCTGGATACGCCGTATTTCGCTCCAATCTCGGCGACGGTGAGTTGGTGTTCGGGGTTCACGACCAGTTCGACCAGCGCGAATATGGCCAGCTGAGTGGAAATCTGCAGCTTCAAGTCAAATCCTTCTCTAGCTGAATGTATGGACCGGCCATCATTCCCTCGGCACGGAAGAAGAGCATCGGGAGCGGACTGTCCCTTGCGACCATCGTGCGCATTTTTGTGATTTTGCAGCGTTTGAATTCGGCCTCGATGGCCGCAAGGAGCGCCTCGCCGACGCCATGTTCGCGTACGGTAGGCTCGACCGACAGGGCATATACCCAGCCGGAAGGTGCCGACCCGAATTCCCAGGCACGAATTTCTCCGACAATGAATCCGAGCAGTGACTTGGAAGAGGCGGGCGCCTCAGCAACCAGGAAGAACTGCGCGAAATCAAGCGACTTGCTGCGCGCGAGCAGATCCTGCCAGTGCCGCTTTTTCGAGAGGGACGTGATGCGTGCGTCCAGTGCGGAAATCGCCCCGATATCGTGAGGTTCCGCCGGACGAATGACGAATTTGCCGCCGGTTTCAGGGGCGCTGGCGGCGTCGCGGCGTTCAACGGCGCGCGAGCGCAGATGCCCGGTCCTCTTGCCACTCGCTTTGTTCATGACCGGCGACTTACCGCGGCGTGCTTCAAGAACGTATTCAGCATTCCGGCACCATATTACCCGATTGGTCCGGTCGCGGCAAACGCGCTGCCGGCGTTCACTCGTGCAGCGCCTGGTATTTTTGCAGCAGCTCTTCCTTGGTTTCGACGAAATCCGGATTCTGGACGATGCAATCCTGCGGGCACACCAGCCGGCACTGCGGCTCGTCCTCGGCGCCGACGCATTCGGTGCACTTCAATGCGTCGATCACGTAAATCGGGCTTCCGACGGTGATTGCCTTGTTCGGACAAACCGGCTCACAGGCGTCGCACGCGGTGCAGGCCTCGTTGATCATCAATGCCATGGTCTCGTTCTCCTTGCTCTACGCGGCCCGGTTAATCTCGCCGCGTGCGACCAGCTTATCGAATCGATACGCGCCCCAAAGGGCGGCCCCGAGGGCTCCGGCATAGGCCGAGTCGGCATGGCTTCGCACAGCGAGCTTCATCTCTTTCATTCCGGCAATGTCCTCCTTGAGTGCGGCGATGAGGCCGCTGTCGAGTGCAAGTCCGCCGGTGACCATCACGACCCCGCTCATGCTGCCGATCGACTTCAGGAGTTTGGACAGCCGCCCCGCCATGGACAGATGGATGCCTTTGAGGATGTTGGCCGTCGTGATGCCCCGCGAGACCATGTTGATGACGTCGGTCTCGGCGAGCACCGCGCAGATCGAGGAGACCACTTCCGGGTTGTCCGCCTGGCAGGACAGGGAGCCGATCTCGTTCTGCGCAATGCCGAGATAGCGCCCGATATTCTCGAGAAACTGGCCCGATCCGGATGCGCACTGGCTCGTCATCTTGTACCGGAGCACTTTGCCGCGCTCGTCGATGGCGATCGCGCGGCCGTGCAGCGCGCCGACGTCGAGCACCGACCGCGCCGACTCATCGAGATAGATGGCTCCGCGAGCATGGGTCGTCATCGAGTAGAAATGCCCCGTGTGGAACGGCACTCCCTCGCCCTCCCCGGTGGTGGCGATGTAGTCGACTTCCTTTTCGCCGAGCTTGGCCTCTTCCAAGACCTGGTTGAACGATATTCGCGCGAGCTCGATCGGATCGCGCTGGCGGATGCGCAGCGTGGCACGCGCGAGCCAATCCGTCCGGCCGTTCTCCACCCGCATCAGAGCGGCCTTCACCGCTCCCGTACCGACGTCCATTCCGGCTGTGATGGTCATGCGTGAGCCTCCTTACGGGCGCCGCCTTCGTAGGACCGACGCGCGAACTCCGCGGCACCCAGCGCCCCTGTGTAGATGGAGTCCGGATTTATGTTGATGGTCACATCGCCGTAGTTCTCACGGATGAGGAGCCGCAGTTCACGCACCGCCGCCTCGTTCTTCGCGACTCCACCCGTGAACGTGAACTCATCGGTAACGCCGCCGGCACGCGAGATGATGGAGATCGCCCGCAGAATGATCGCGCGGTGCAATCCGGCCACGATGTCCTCCCGTTTCTCACCCAGCGACAGCCGGTCGCGGAGTTCCGCACCGGCAAAGACCGTGCAAGTCGAGTTGATCTTCGCCGGGCGGTCCGACTTCATCGCCATCGGACCGAGTTCGTGCAGGCCGATGCTCATCTCGTCGGCGATGTAGCCCAAGTAGCGGCCGCAGCCGGCGGCACAGCGGTCGTTCATCTGGAAATTGGTGACGATACCGTGATCGTCGATCTGTATTCCCTTCGTGTCTTGACCGCCGATGTCGAGCACGGTGCGTGTCTTCGGATACATCATGTGGGCACCGAGCCCATGGCAGAGGATCTCGGAACGGATGTGTTCCTTGGAAAATGGCAACGTCACGCGTCCATAACCGGTGCCGACGAGATAGTCTTCCTCGAGTTCGATGTTCAGCGAATCTTCGATGATGCTCTGCAGCCGGGCGGCCTCGCTGCCAATGATGCGATCGGCGGCGAGCGCACGGCCGAGCGCGCGGCGGAATTTATCGCTCAAGCCGCCCGAGGGCGGCCGGTTTTCGACCTCGATGATGGACTTGTCGTAGAAGTTGAGCAGGACCTCATAGGGGAATGAAACCTCCTTCGCGACCGCCTCGGCATGCTCGTAAAAGCGCGCGCCGGCAATGTCGCGGAAGAAATCCGACTTGCGCTTCGCGCCGGGGGCGAACATCGCGGTGGCTTCCGCGCGAATGCGCGCAAATACCTGATGGAGCGCACTGCGGACTTGGGCTTCGAGATTGGCAAACTGCCCGCCGCGGAACTGCCCGTAGCAAGTCTGTTCGAGGTCGGCGAGTTGCTCCAGGTATTGCTCGAGCCGGAATGAGCGCTCGAGAACCGATAGGAAGTCCACGAACAGGCTGCCGAGCTCGCCGTTTTGCTCGAGGGCACGTCGAAACAGCGTGAGCCGCCCATCGATACGCGCTTCCTCGCCGGCGACCCTGGCGGCCGTGGCGTAGTTGGACCGCGAGTTGGTGATGCCGCGGCCCAGGACCTGGCAGTTTTGGTCGATGACGACCGCCTTTGTGGTGGTGGATCCGAGGTCGATGCCGACGTAAGTTCTCATATATTCCCGGTCATGCCGCCGGCCGAACGCTGGCGCGGCGCTGTTCGATCATCTGGAAGTAGCTCTCCAGGCGGTTCTTGATGTTGGCGGCGGAAAAATAGCGCGGATCCACGAGGTCCGACTCGATGAATGCCGCGGGCTTTCCGGTGCGCCGCTCCACCTCCCGCATCATCAGCAGCTGTCCAGCCGAGAAGCTGTTGCAGCTCTTGATGGAGTTGATCAGCAGGCCGTCTGCCTGGTACTCCTCGAGGTAGTTGGTCAACATGTCGATGCGCATCGGCAGGCTGCGGTTCGTGTACACGCCCAGGCAATATTCCGCGAGCGACTCGAGCGGCCGGCTCTCGTCATGGCGGAAGCCGAAATCGTATACGCCGCCGACCTTGGTGTAGCTCGAGGCGACGACCACGGCCCCTTCATCGTAGAACATCTTCCAGAATTGACGGAAGTTCGTATAGTTGGGCGGCCCCTCGACGACCAGCCGGTACCGCTCCCGGCCGAGTTCGCCTTCCGGGGTGACGGGTCCCTTTCCTTGGGCAAGCCTCTGGTCGATCTCGGTGCGCAGGAACCTGTAGTAATCGATGGCCTGGTCGGTGCCGCGGAAGGCGCCGAATATCGGTCCGATGTAATAGATGCCGCCGAAGTACGCATCGATGGGCGAGGGCGTGTGCTTGGCGGCTTGCAGTACGTGCACCAGGTCCTCTTCCGCCTGCGCCGATTTCCCGAGCCGCTCCCGCAGCCGGTCGATATCGAACTTGACGCCGGATACCCGCTCCAACTTCGGGATGACTTCGTCGCGCAGCTGTTTGACCATGTAGTCGATCATGTTGCGCGTGATCTTGCCGTCGGCGAGATACGGGGTGTGCAGCATGATGGTTTCGCACTTGTATTGCTCGCGCAGCAGCTCGAACCATTTCATGAACGTGAAGCAGCCGGTATAGGAGAGGAGCAATACGTCCGGGTTCGGGAATTTCTTGCCGTTCGGTGCGATGTTTCCCTTGGCCATCATGCCGATGTCGGACTTGACGTAGGTGCACACATCCTCTGAGTGGCCTATTTTCTCGGCCTCGAGCACAAATTGACCGGAGGTGCGCCGCAGGCCGTTTTGAATCGCATTCACCTCGGGCAGATTGTTCAATAGGTCGAAGCAGCCAATCAGCTCATTCAAATTGCCGGGCACGAAGGTGCTGCAGACTTTCGCGCCGGTTTCCGGCGCGGAGGTGAGACGCTCGTAATGCCCCGCCATCATCTCCTTCTGCTTCTGCATGGAGGCGTCTTTTTCGACTTCTTTGACGCGTGCTTTGGCGGCCGGTGCGTTGCTGTTCATTGTCCGCTCCAGAGCTTGATCGAGTCGGCAAAGGTGCCGGCTTGTTCGCGTATCGGCTGCATTTGCCCGGAGTTCTCCGAGTACTTGAAGGCGATATAGGGAATTCCGGCCTTGGTGAGGACGTGCTGCAGAATCGGCCGGTCGAGCAATGCCGGATCGCAGAAGCTCGGACAGGCGAAGATAACGCCCTCGGCTCTCGTACGATTGACGGCGTGGACCAGATGCTGGCCCTTCTCCCGCTCGTTCGGCTCGAATTTCGCGGCGGTCGATTCGGAGTGGTGCAGGAATGCTCCCGCGAGGCTGCGCAGCGGGTCCCCTTCGAGCGGCACGTCGCCCGTGAGCCATCGGTTCACGAGCAGCAGATCATCGTCGACCACGTAGCAGCCGGCCAGCTCGAGCGATTTGATGAGGTTCAGCGGCGGCTGCTCGCAGAACACCCCGGTGAGCACCACTCGGCAGTTGTCGCGGCGCGGACGCTGCGCGGCGCGCGCGGCCTCGAGATAGTCACGCAGCATGGCCGAGTGCTGCTCGACCGGGAGCACGAGTCCTGCACGCATGAGGAGGTGGGCTTCGGCGGCCGGCACTTGCCACGGCTTTTCGGCCCGATACGCATACAATTCCCGCACCAGACGCCGATTTTCGTTGTAGACCACGATCGAGTGGTGCAATTCGTCGTCCGTGACGGGGGCGCCCCGCATTTTGGCGAGATCGTCGCGCAGCTCGGTGAGCTCATTGATGTAATAGTTGCCGCCGATTTCATCGACATAGTTCTGCGGCACGTCGAAATAGCGCGAGTACACGTGGGGGAACATGAGTTTCCACATGCCGGACAGATTGCGGATCACATCGCAAATGGATGGAAAGAGCATTCCATCCACGAAGTCGAGCCGTCCCGAGAGGCCGAGCTCGACGGTGGAGCGGGGTATGCGGCAAATGTAGCTTTGGTAGTAGGCATCGCCATGGATCACCTCGAGGTGATCGCCGCCCCCCACGATGCCGAGCGGCAGCATGCCGGCGGCGTGAATGATCTCGCGGGGCACGTAAATCGGCAGGAAGCCGACGACCTTGCGGCCGGGCTGCGCGGCTTTCCACTCCCGGGCGGCGCTGAAGCTCAAATCGTCGAAAATCTGGGTGGCGCGATCAATGATCGCAGCGGTCGTCGTCAGGCTCATCGGTGCTCCCAAAGGGCCGGCCGTTTTTCGATGAATGCCGACAGGCCTTCGACGGCATCGTGGGTCCGCATCAGCTCCTCGAGATAGATGCGCTCGAGGACCGCAAGTTTGGTCCGGACTCGGTCCACGTAGTCGGAGCGTGCGGATTGCACCGCGTAGCGCAGCGAGCGTGCACTCTTCGGTTGCAGGTGCTCATTGAAGTACGAAAGCGCCGCGCTCTCCGGTGCATCTGCCGCGGCCGCGGCAATGCCCAGCGACACGGCCTCGCTGCCCGAAATGCTCCGGCCCGAAATGAGCAAGTCGAGCGCGTGCTGCGGCCCGACGAGGGCGGGCAGCAGACAGGAGGCGGCCGGCGCGAATACGCCGAGTTTCATCTCCGGCTGGCCAAGTTCGGCGCTCGGGGACACGAACATCAGGTGTCCGGCGAGGGCGACCTCGAGGCCGCCGCCGAGGCAGCGGCCGTGCACTGCGACCAGAAGCGGCACGGGCGATTCCAGCATCCGGCCGATCAATCCGTGCAAGTTCGAGAGCATCGCGGCGCACTGGCGGGGCAGATGCTCCTCGACGCTCGCGCCGAAACTGAAGTTCGTTCCCTCGGCATCCAGCAACACGCCCGAGAGGGTGGGCTCAGGCAGATGCTGCGCTAGAGCGGCGTCGAGGGCTGCGATCATGGCGGCATCGATCAGATTGGCCTTGGGCCGTGCAAGGCGCAGGCGCAGCAGGCGTCCGCCGGCTTCGAGCCAGACTTTGACGGGACTGGTCACGGGCGTGCGGCTCCCGGCAGTATGCGGGCCGTCAGCGCATCGGACCACGGAGTATTGGCCGCCAACGCGCGCCGCAGACCGATGAAGTCGATTTCTCGGCCGGTTTGCTTGGTGCCCTCGTTGAAGGCGCGAAATCCGGCGCGCGCCTCGGTCATCATGTTGAGCGCGAGCCAGGCGCGCGAGTTTTCCTTATTCCGATTCCAGGCGTCGAGCTTCGGCTTGCGCAGCTCCTCGAGCGTCTTGCTGGTGCAGTCGGGAAACATATAAAGAAGTTTCGTGCACAGCGTCTCCACCTTTTCATCGAGCGCCGTCAGATCGACCGTGCCGCGCTGCATGAGCTCCTGTCCCGCCTTCAGTGCATCTCCCTTGAGCGGCTTGCCGAGCGCAGGCCGGCCGAGTTCATCGACCATGCGTGTGGTCTCGACCAGCGGGTTCGGGACATGGCGGCCGTCAACCTTGAGCGCCGGCACGAGGTCCGTGATCATTCCCATGAAAAGAGCTTCGTGGGCCGAAAAGGGCTCGCACAGCACGCATGCGGCCATCGCGCGTTCGAGACCGACGATGACCGGCAGGAAATCGGTGGCGCCGCCAATGGGCGCCGAGCCGTGCTTGGGCCCTGCCTGGCCGAAGCGGGCGAGATCCTGTGCGATGCTGAAGTCGCAGGCCATTCCGATCTCCTGCCCACCGCCGATGCGCATGCCGTTGACCCGGCATATGACCGGCTTGTCGCAGGCGAGGATGCCGCTCACCATGTCGTTGAACAGCCGCATGTAGCCCCGGTATTCCTGGGGATTGCCGGCGTAGTACTCCGCATATTCCTTGGTGTTGCCGCCGGTGCAGAAGGCCTTCTCGCCGCTGCCGGTAAACACGACCGCGACCACGTCGCGCGCGCTGCTCGCGGCACG
Source organism: Gammaproteobacteria bacterium (assembly GCA_037440085.1). GTDB lineage: Bacteria > Pseudomonadota > Gammaproteobacteria > Steroidobacterales > Steroidobacteraceae > Bog-1198. Next base: position 17,591 of record JBBIUT010000009.1, on the reverse strand, counting down.
GAAGGCGAGAATCGTCGCCTTGATCATGTCGGTGGTGTAGGAATTGAATTGCGCCGGGTTGTCAAGGATGATCCAGGCGCAGTACAAACCCTCCACCGGTCGCCCATCGAATCCTTTGACCGGACGCTTCTCGTAATGGACGCGCTGGCTCACCGCCGCTCGCGCAGCATCGGCCACGAGATTGTGATCTTTCTCGAAGGCGTTGGGATGAGCGGTCTCGGTTGCCATGAACGTTGCTCCTGGTTGTCGATTACGGGACAGTGGCGCCGGCGCCGGGTATGAGCACCGCCCGGCGCTTGATCTGGCCGCCGTGCACCGCGCTGAATACCGCATTGATATCGGCCAGCGGGTGCCTCTCGATGAATGGACCGATCGCAACGCGACCGCTCAACACCAGCTTGAGCGCCTCGGGATAGAGCTCCGGAACACAGCCCCAGTTGCCGATCGCGCGCGCATGGAAGGCCATGAGATTCGAGAGGCGAATTTCGACCTTGTCCATGGTGAAGCCGACGACGGCCAGCGTGGCGCCGTGGTTCAGCAGGCCGAATGCGGTCTCCTGGCCGGCCCGAGTTCCGGAGCACTCGAAGATGATCCATTCGGACTTGTGGCGCAGCCCGTGTTCGGCGGCGAAGCTCTGGATCGCGCCCTTGAGCTCGCGTGCCGAGACCGCGCGAGCATTGAGCGTCAGCGCTGCGATGCCGGTCGCGAACGCGGCGAGCTTCTCGTCGCTGACGTCGATAGCCACGACCGTCGCACCGAGCGCGCGAGCGATCTGTGCGCAGTAGCCGCCGACGCCGCCGACGCCGTTCACGACCACCAGGTCGCCCGCCTGCACGCCGCACTGCATGACCGCCTGGTAGGGCGTGGTGACGGCGTCGGCAACGACGCTTAACCCCGCGAGGTCGAGGCCCGCTGCCGGCAGCGCGCGAAGATCGACGGCGCACAGGCCGTGCGCGGGTACGACCACGTGGCTCGCAAACCCCCCATGCAGGTCGTTGCCGGGCATTTTTTGGTTGGGGCAGGTGTTGGCCTTTCCGCGCCGGCAGGCATCGCAGCTGCCGCAGGGAATCACCGCCGGCACGATGACCGACTGGCCGAGCCAGGTCTCGGCGCCGGCGCCCGCGCCGACCACGCGGCCGCTGATCTCGTGGCCCAGGCACAGGGGTAATGGGTGGTTGGTGCGCACCCCGTCGTAGTAGAAACCGAGATCCGTATGACAGACGCCGCAACCGGCAACGGCGACGACCACCTCGCCGGGTTCCGCGCGCGGCTCGAATTCGCGGGCGGCGAATGGCTGTCCCGGCGCTTCCATCAACCAGCGCATGCCTGTCATCGACATTAACGCGCGCTCCTGAAACTTGAGGTGACTGACGCGGTTTCCAACTCTTCCGGGCACATTGACAATCGGCTTTCCCGGTTATATGGTATTATAGTACCGGAATGCGTATATAGAGTCAAATGGAGTAGACCGATGGCCGAAGCACCCAGCGTCTCGGTCGCCTTCGTCGGCAGCGGCGGCGCGGGCGCGTTGACCAGCGGGCGGCTGCTGCTCGAAGCCGCCTGTAAGTCCGGGTGGAACGGTCTGTTGACTCGATCGGTCGGACCGCAGATCCGCGGCGGCGAAGCGGCCGCGCTGTTGCGCCTCGCGATCGATTCGGTGGAGTGCCACAGCAACCGTTTCGATCTCCTGGTGGGCATCGATTGGCTCAATGCCAATCGCTTCGAGACCGAGATTCCGCTCGGTCCCAACAGCGTCGTGATCAGTGATCCAAATGGCGCGGCGCCTCCGGCAATTGTCGCCGCATCCGGAGCGCAAATCCTCGAGCTGCCGCTCAAGGAATTGACCAAGGCGAATCCCAGCTGGCGCGCGAACATGGTCGCTCTCGGTGCGGCAGCTTCGCTGCTCGGGTTCGATGAATCGATATTGGCCGATCTGATTGCGACGCGATTTGAGGAGAAAGGGGCGGAGGCGGTGACCGCAAGCCTCGAAGCCGTCCGGGGCGGCGCCCATGCGCTCGGGAATCATCGGCTAGGCACGACACTCGCCCCGCCGCGGCGCACGGCGGCAAGGCGCTGGCTGCTCACCGGCAACGAAGCGGTCGGCCTCGGCGCGATCCGCGGGGGAATTCGCTTCGCGGCGGCGTACCCGATTACCCCTGCTTCGGAGATCCTCGAATGGCTTGCTCCCAACCTCGCCAAGGTCGGCGGCTGCCTCGTTCAAGCCGAGGACGAGCTCGCATCGATCAACATGATCATCGGCGGCTCGTACGGCGGGGCGCCTTCGCTGACCGCGACTTCCGGGCCGGGTCTGTCGTTGATGGTGGAATCGCTCGGACTTGCGGTCGCGGCGGAAGTGCCGGTGGTCGTCGTCGACGTGATGCGGGGTGGGCCCTCCACCGGAATCCCGACGAAATCCGAGCAAGCCGATCTCAACATCGCGGTTTACGGACTGCACGGCGACGCGCCGCATCTCGTCGTCGCACCGCAGTCCGTGCCCGACTGTCTAATCGCAACGCAGTGGGCGGTATATCTAGCCGAAGAACTGCAGACCCCGGCTATCGTGCTGTCGGATCAGTTCCTCGGCCAAGCCCTCCTCGCGTGCGCGCGGCCGGCGGATGTGAGTTTCATCGGTCAGCGGCGCAAGGCCACCGAGATCGCCGCGCCGTACTGCCGTTACGCGCTCACCGCGGACGGCGTATCGCCAATGGCCGTGCCCGGCGTGCCCGGCGGCCAATACACGGCCGATGGTCTCACGCACACGGTGCGCGGTCTGCCGACCAGCAGCGCAGGCGACCATGACGCGCAACTCGACAAGCGCCGCGACAAGCTCGAACGCTTCGCCTACGGCGACTTATGGGCGACGCTCGAAGGGGAGGGTCCGCTCGCCGTGATGACGTTTGGTTCACTGACCGGCGCTGCCCGCGAGGCGGTCGGCGAACTGACCCGCGCCGGCCACGCGGTGCGCCTGATCGCGCCGCGTCTGCTGTCGCCCGTGCGGCCCAACGACATGGCGGCGGCATTCCAGGGAGTCCGCCGGCTGCTGGTGGTCGAACAGACGCACAGCGCACAGTTTCATCGCTACCTCAAGGCCCACTACACGCTCCCCGCGGATACCGCCGTGCTGAATCGCGCCGGTCCGCTGCCCATCCGGCCGGGCGAGATCTGCCGCGCGCTGCTCGAAGGGGGAATCTCATGAGCGCCAGCGTCCCATTGCCGTTGAGGCCCCACGACTACAAGTCCGACGTCAAGCCGGTCTGGTGCCCCGGTTGCGGCGACTACCACGTGTTGATTGCACTCACGCGGGCGCTCGCCGAATTGCAGGTCCCGCCGGAAAGGGTGGCGCTGGTGTCCGGCATCGGTTGTTCATCGCGGATTCCGGCCTACACGACCTGCTATGGCTTTCACGGCGTCCATGGACGTTCGCTCGCGCTGGGCGCGGGGCTCAAGCTCGTCCGTCCGGATCTCACCGTCGTCGTTGCCAGCGGCGATGGCGACGGCTACTCGATTGGCGGTAATCACTTCTTGCACGCCTGTCGGCGCAACATCGATATGACCTACCTTGTCATGGACAATCATATCTACGGGATGACGAAGGGTCAGCCGTCGCCGACCACCGAACCCGACATCGACACCGCGCTCGCACCGGGCGGGACCGGTCTGCGACCTTTTAATCCGCTGGTAATAGCGCTCGCCTCCGGCGCCAATTTCGTGGCTCGCGCGTTCTCGGGTAACCCGCCCGAAACGGCCGGCATCATTGCCGAAGCGGTCCGCCACCCCGGCTTCTCATTCGTGGAGATCTTGAGTCCGTGCGTGACTTACCGGCCCGATCAGAAGGTCTGGAAAGAGCGCGTACATCGCGCGCCGGTCGATGCTACCGACGATGCAGCGCGGGCCGCACGCCGACTGATGACGGACGACGGCTTCAATTTGGGTGTGCTGTACCGCGGCAACCGGCGCCCATACCGGCCGCACGGTTGCGAGCAGATCGGCGAACTTGCGGAATTGGAGAAGGAGTTCGAGCTATGAGCGATGGCGCGCCGCAGGTCTTCTCGTTGGCCGATCTCTACGCCATCGCCTACCAAATAGAAGCCGACGCGGCCGAGCGCTACACGATGCTTGCCGAACAGATGGAGATGCACAACAACCCGGAATTGGCCGGGATCTTTCGGGATCTGGCGCGCGTCGAAGCAATTCACCGCGACGAAATCGCAAGCGCCGCTGCCGACCCCGACATCGTCGCGCATGCGTGCAAGGTGGCCCGGTGGCGCAGCGGCGAGAGTCCGGAGGCCGTTGACTTGAGCGAGGCGCACTACCTCATGACACCGCGCGATGCGCTCGAGATGGCGCTCGCGGGCGAGGAGCGGGCCTTTGATTTCTACAACCGATTAAGCGATGCCGTTGATCCCGACGTCAAGCGACTTGCCGCGGAGTTCGTCTCGGAGGAGTTGGCGCATGTGGAACTGTGTCGTTCCCTGTTGCGCCGATGTCCCGTTCCGGCGCCCGCCGATCGCTGGATCTTCGAGGATCCGGATCTGCCGGTATCACAGGAGTAGCAGCGGAACAGCGTCAATTGGGCGCCCAACGCTTCGGGGAGTATCGATGAGCACGAATCCTGAGACAGCGCCACCCGGTATGGACTCCGAGTCGATCTCAATCGATGAGCTGCGATGCCTGCAGTTCGCGCGTCTCAAATGGTCAATGCGCCATGCATTCGATCACGTGGCTCACGTTCAGCGCTCCTTTGCGGCCGCGGGGGTTCACCCCGAGGATCTGCGCAGCCTCGCCGATCTCGAGAAGTTTCCGTTCATGACCAAGGCGGACTTGCGCGACAACTACCCCTTCGGCCTGCTTGCGGTGCCGCGAACCGAGCTCGCGCGCGTACACGCATCGAGCGGCACGACCGGCCGGCCCACGGTGGTCGGCTACACCCGGCGGGACCTTGATACCTGGGCCGATCTCGTGGCGCGAACAATGCGCGCGGCCGGCGCGCGCCGCGGCGATCTGGTGCACATCGCATTCGGCTACGGTCTGTTCACCGGCGGCTTGGGTGCCCACTATGGTGCCGAGCGTCTTGGCTGTACGGTGGTGCCGATGTCCGGCGGCCACAGCGAACAGCAGGTGCAGCTAATTCGGGATCTTCGGCCGGACGTGCTGTTGGCGACGCCATCCTATGCCCTCGCACTCGCCGATGAGTTCGTGCGCGAAGGGCAGGACCCCCGCGAGTGTTCGTTGCGCATCGGCATTTTCGGCGCCGAGCCCTGGACCGAACCGATGCGGTCCGAGCTCGAACGCTTGTTTGGCATCGATGCCATGGACATGTACGGGCTGTCCGAAGTGATGGGCCCGGGTGTGGCGGGCGAGCACATCGAGACCAAGAACGGGGCGACGATCTGGGAAGATCATTTCTACCCGGAGATCATCGATCCCGAGACCGGGCGCACGCTGCCCGACGGCGAGGAGGGCGAACTCGTCCTCACCACCTTGAGCAAGGAAGCGCTGCCGGTGATCCGCTACCGGACCCGGGACCGCAGCCGCCTGCTGACGCCGGTCACGGGTTCGATGCGCCGCATGGCGAAGGTGCTGGCGCGCACCGATGACATGCTGATCATCCGCGGCGTAAACGTCTTTCCGAGTCAGATCGAGGAGCTCATATTGCGCACGCCCGGCCTCGCGCCCCACTACCTGATCGAAGTCGCGCAGGAGGGACATCTCGATGTGATGCGCATCGAGGTGGAGGCGGCGGCGGGCATCGATTTGGGCGCCGCCGCGCGGGAGCGCGCGGCACACGAGCTGCAGCATCATGTGCGCTCCTTTGTCGGTCTCAACGTGCGCGTCGATGTGTGCAATCCCGCCTCGCTCGAGCGGTCGGCCGGCAAGGCACGACGGGTCCACGACCGGCGCCGCCCATGAGTGTTTGTACGTATGAGGAACCGTGGTTTCCTTGGATTCAAATGACCGGAGAGCGAGCGCAAAGTGGGCGCTGGCCACCCACCAACTCATATCCGAGCGCCGGGAGCGCCGGGGAGTCGACATGAAGAACACACTGGTCCCAGGGATCGCGGCGACGCGATCGCTGACCGTTGACCGCGCCCGGACGATCGACTTCCTCGGGGAGGAATTGCGCGTTTACGCGACACCGGAGCTGGTCCGCGACTTCGAGGTTGCCTGTCGCGAGCTGCTGCTCGAGCATTGCGACCCCGGCGAGGACTCGGTCGGCACGGGCCTCAGCATCACCCACAGCGGCGCTAGCCTGCTCGGGATGTCGGTCGAACTTCGCGTGGAGGTGGCCGAAGTCACCGGCCGGATGGTGAAGTTCACCGTGTCCGCTCGCGACGGCGAGGAGGCGATATCCGCGGGAGAGCACACGCGCGCAGTGGTCGAGGTCGAGAAGCTGCGCGCCCGCGTGAGGGCGAAGGCTGCCAAGGCCGCCGCGCGCAGCGGAGGCGCAAGGCAGTGACCCGCTACGTCATGGTGGCTGACCTTCGCCGCTGCATCGGTTGCCAGACGTGCACGGCCGCCTGCAAGCAGGCGAACGGCACGCCGCCGAACGTCGAGTGGCGCCGCGTTCTAGATATCGAGAGCGGCGTATATCCCGACGTGCGGCGCACCTTCGTGCCCGTCAGCTGCATGCACTGCGGCAATCCGCCCTGCTTGGACGTGTGTCCGACGCGCGCGACCTTCAAGCGCGACGATGGCCGAGTCGCGATCGATTACGAACTGTGCATCGGCTGCGCCTATTGCGCGGTCGCGTGCCCGTATCAACAACGATTCAAGGTGCAGCGCGCAACATTCGCGTATGGCGACGAGCCGAGTCCTGCCGAGGCCGCGGCGTTCGATCCAGCCCGCATCGGCGTGTCGACGAAATGCACGTTCTGCAGCGAGCGTCTCGATCTTGCTCGCATCACCGGGCAAATCCCGGGGGTGGATCCGGAAGTGACCCCGGCCTGCGTCAACTCGTGCATCGCCGGCGCACTGCACTTCGGCGATCGCGACGACCCCGAGAGCAACGTGTCGAAACTCATCGAGTCGAACGAGCACTTCCGCATGCACGAGGAATTGGGCACGGATCCTGGCTTTTATTACCTCGTGGGAGGGAAGCCATGAGCACCCTGATTCCCGGCCGCGTCGCGTCGTGGCGTCAAACCTACTGGGATTGGCGCGCCGCCGGCAACTTCGCCGGCGGCGGCTGCGGCACCGGCATCTTGCTGTATGCCGCCGTCGTATCCTCCACGGCACTGTCCCTCGGTATGCTCGGCGCCGCACTCATCAGCGGTGGGTTGCTGTGCGTTTGGTTCGAGATCGGCCGCCCGTGGCGCGCGCTGAACGTGTTCAGGCACGCAAACTCCTCCTGGATGACCCGCGAGGCGATCATCGCGCCTCTGCTGCTCACCTGCAGCTTGGCCGGAGCTTGGTACGGGAGCCGGCCGCTTCTATGGCTCTCGGGCGCACTAGCGCTTGCATATCTTTACTGCCAGGCGCGCATGCTCAATGGCGGTCGCGGAATCCCCGCGTGGCGCCACCCGCGGCTCGTGCCGTTGCTCCTGGTCACCGGACTTGCGGAAGGCAGCGGCTTGGGCGTGCTCATTCAGCTTCTGCTCGAGCCCGATGCGCGGCCGTCCTGGACGGCCTGGCTGCTGGTCGGACTCCTGCTGGTCCGGGTGCTCGCTTTTGCCACTTATCGCAGCGGCCTCCGCACGACCGGAGCGCCGCGGCGTGCGCTCGAGGAGCTTGCGCGCTTCGGCCGCGTGTTTGTCTCAATCGACGCATTGGCGGCAGCGGCCGCCGCGCTCGGGACAATCAGTCCGCGCTACGTCTGGCTGCTCGGGGCGGCTGGGCTCATTTGCGCCGCGGCCGGGTGGTGGCTCAAGTACACGATCGTGGTTCGAGCGGCATTCAATCAGGGCTTCGAGTTGCCGATGACGCCGGTGCGCGGCTCGGGGAGCACGCACGCCGGCGCACGGCCGGGCTGGTAGCCGCTTCAGGCGGCTGCGGGCTCCAGGCGTCGCACCGCCACTCTCACCAGGTCCGCACCGGAGCCCGTCGCGTCCGTGAGTTCAAGCGACATGGGCGCAATCGTATTGAGGCTCGGCGCCTGCATATCCTTCGCATATGGCATCGCCCAGTGATCGAATTGTCCAACGATGACCAGTGTGTCCGGTCGGATGCCCTGGGTCGCAATCGCCGGGCCGCGCGTGACGCCCGTCGGGGAACTGACCTCGATGAGTTCGCCGTCGCCGATGCCGAGCCGCTCTGCGGTGCCGGCATTGATGAGCACGCCCCGATGACCGCGCATGTTCTGCGCCACCTCGTCCATCAACTGGATCATGGCGTTCCCGCCCGAGTGGTACTGCATGCTCTTCGTCGTGATCAGCCAGAATGGGAAGTCTTGCGGCTTGTGGCCGCGGCGCACCAGGTCCTCTTCCCAAATCTTGGGAAAATCGTGCCATTCCGGCAGCGGTCCATACTCGGTTAGCTGCCGGTCCCACCAGCGGATGCCGCTCTCGTGGAGTCGATCGGCCAATTCCCGCCCCGAGCGCGTCAGCCGCTCCTGATAGGGCAGTTCGAAGCGTAATCCCTGGCGCTTCAGCGTCGGGTACAAATACCAGGCGCTCTGCGGAAACGGCCGGGTAATGAGCCCATGCTCCTTGAACCAGTTAAGATCGTGGATCTCCTCGCCGTGGGTCAGCTCGGCGCTGGCTGCCAGGCAGGCTGCATTCCAGATCTCCTCCACCGAATGCACCCGATCGACGGCGAGCGAGAAATCCCGCTCATCGCCTTTCAGTTTGACGCCGCATGAGCCCCGATTGATGGCCGCATTGTAGGCTTCGAGAAGACCGGTGCGCCGCGCGAGCTCGGTCGCGATCCACGTAAAATCGCGCGTGTCGCCCTGCGCCGCCACCGCCGGCTGCCTCAGCACGAAGCCTTCGTGCCGCCAAAACTGCTCCACGAACTTGGTGCGGCCGAGGCGGATCAGCTGCGTGCTCTCGAGGTCGGTGGCCTCCGGCAGCAGAATGTCGGCCATGTGGTTCGTTTCATCGGGCGTGTAGGCAATGCAGACCGTGAACGGAAAGGTTGCCATCGTGGCGGCGACGGCGCGCGTGTCCCAGAAGGAGATCGAGGGATTGGTGCGATAGGCAATCCAGACCTCGGGTTTGGTCGGCTTCGGCCAATTCTCCGGGACGTGCGTCTGAAACATCCAGCTGAGATGCGTGGGCCCCAGCGCCTGGCTCCAGGCACCGCTGTTGCCGGATAACGGCACCAGCGTGCGGTGACCGCTGCGCACCGTCGGCTGCTTCTGCCAATGCGATTTGTCGGTGGCATTGAGCGTGTGCTGCATGAAGCCGTCTTCACCCGGGACGACGCTTTTGTGGCGGTCATCGTGATGTTTATTGATGCGAACCGTGGTTCCGAGCGTCCCGCCCGGGACCTCCAGCGCTCCCACCAGGACCGCCAGCACCGTGCGCGACCAGACACATTCGTAGGCCCCCCAACCGTTGTTGACCGTCTTGCCGAGGGTTACCGATACCGGGCGGAACGGCAGCAGCTGCCCGTCGATCGCGATGGTCTCGCCGACGCAGGCCTCATCCAGGTACTCGTTCGCGATGCGACGAATGGTCGCGGCCGGCACGTCGCAGATCGCCGTCGCCCACTCCGGCGCGTACTTGAGCATATGCTCGGCGAGGTGCGTAAACGCGGTGGCGGCGGTGATATCGGCGTGTTCCCAGCGCTCCACGTCGGCGCCGATTTCAACGGAGTGGGCGACGCGCACGCGTCCCTCGAGCAACGGCTCGGTCCCGGCCGTGTCGAAGGGCACGGCCGAGTTGCGCCGCGAGTCCCACAGCAATGGTTTGAGGTGCACCGCATCGCGCAGATAGTAGCCGTGCGGACCGACCAAGTAAGGCGAGGACGTCATTTGGGTGAGAAAGGGAACGTCGAGGCGTGAGCGCGGGTACTCGTGCAACAGCACGTGGATCATCGCGAACATAAAGGCCGGATCGGTCTTCGGCTTGATCGGAATCCATTCCGCCGATGCGGCCGCCGAGATCGACAGGTGCGGCTCGATCTGCACGCGTTTGGCGCCGCGTGCCCGCGCCGCGGCATGACGGACGGCCGCGCTGACACCACCGGTGACCTCGTTGTTGGCGCCGAGCGAGACGATGTAATTGCTGAGCGGCGTATCGGCGGACACGGTAAAGGCGCGGTGCCAGTACTCTCCGTACAAATGCTCCGAATGGACGCACTTCACGCCCTGGCCCGAACCGAAGCTGAAATCGACCGGACCAAACGCGGACAAGAAGGCGGGGAATGTGCCCATGTAATGCGCCGGGGTTCCGCCGTGCCCGAAGGTGACTGCGACCCGCGGCAGCCCCTGCTCATCGATGTGTCCGCGGTTGCGCACGGCGGTCAATTTGGCGGCGACGGTATCGAGCGCCTCGTCCCAGGAAATGGGGACAAAGCCCGGATCCTCATCCTTGCCCTTGCGCGGATTGGTGCGGCGCATGGGCGTCAGAATCCGGTTCGGATGGTAGGTCTTCTGGATCAAGCCGTAGGCTTTGACGCACGGCTTGCCATTGCCCGGATGGACGCCCTGGCCTGCGAAGTTCGGGCCGATTTCGGTGGCGACGCCATCGACGACCTTGACCGTCAGGAGATCGGGACCGGCCACGCAGTTGTAGCAATAAGTCGGCACCAGCCGCGCCGCGGAAATTGCCTTGTCCGTCATGGTGCACTCCTAACATACCAATCGGGGCCCGGCAATCGGGACAAACCGAAGCCCCGCCACTTCTGGACGCTAAAGATGTATTTTGGTACGATAATACCATTACTCACGGCGACTGTCATCGGAAAAGGGTATGTACGAGGATCAGCGGCCTCCGCTCATGAAACGAATCGTGCGGCTGCGCGTCAATGGACGCTGGCTCGAGGACGCAGTCGCGGACCATCAGTTGCTGATCGAGTACCTGCGCGAGACCCTGGGATTGACGGGCACGAAGAGCGGCTGCGACGGGGGAGAATGCGGCGCGTGCATGGTGCTGATCGACGATGCGCCGGCGCCGGCCTGCATAACGTTGACGGTGCGGTGCGAGGGACGCAGCGTCGAGACCATCGAGGGTCTCGCGGGTGGCGGCCGGATGCACCGCCTGCAGCGTGCGTTCCACGAGAAGCTCGGCGCGCAATGCGGCTTCTGCACCCCCGGTATGATCATGTCGGCCGAAGCGCTGCTGCGGCGGCATCCGCGCCCCACCGATGAGGAGATTCGCGCGGCGCTCGGCGGGAACCTCTGCCGGTGCACCGGCTACGTCAAGATCGTCGAATCAGTTCGCGCCGCCATGGAGGAACCGCCATGAGCGGCGAACCTTGCGCGACGGCGGCCCGCCCGGGCGTACCGTTGATCGACGGCGTCGAAAAGGTCACTGGGCGGGCGCGCTACACTGCCGATCTCGATCGCCGCAATGCGCTGGTGGGCCGGATATTTCGAAGTCCGGTGAGCCACGGCAAAATCGTGCGGCTGGATGTCTCTCGTGCGCGCCGCCTCGAAGGGGTGATGGCCGTCATCGTCGGAGAGGACTGTCCGAAGACCTACGGCGTGCTGCCCGTGGCGATGAACGAGTATCCGCTGGCGCGCGGCAAGGTCCGCTATCGCGGAGAGCCGGTGGCGGCGGTGGCGGCGGTGGATGCCGAGACGGCGGTGCGCGCGCTCGCACTGATCGATTTCGAGGTTAGCGAGTTGCCCGCGTACTTCACGTCGGAGTCGGCGCGCGCGCCCGACGCGGTACTGCTGCACGAGGACCGGCCGGGAAACCTGGAACGCGCCGTGCACCACGTCTTTGGCGATGTGGAGGCCGGCTTCGCGACCGCGGATCTGGTGCGCGAAGCGAGGATCGAGTGCGCCGAAGTCAATCACGCTCAGATGGAGCCGCACGCCGCGCTCGCAGAATACGATCCGCTGCACGGAAGGCTCACCATGCAGAGCGTCTCCCAGGTCACCTTCTATCTGCACCTGATGCTCGCGCGTTGTCTCGAGATGGAGGAGTCGCGGATCCGCGTCATCAAACCGTTCATCGGGGGCGGTTTTGGCGCCAGGGTCGAAGTTCTGAATTTCGAGATCGTCACTGCGTTGCTGGCGCGCGCTGCCGAGGGCAGGGTACTGATGGAACTCACCCGCGAGGAAAATTTCCTCACGCACCGCGCCCGTCCGCAGACCGCGATTAGTCTCAAGCTCGGAATGCGCCGCGACGGGCGGCTCACCGCCTGCGAGTGCGAAGTCGCGCAGCGCGGCGGCGCCTACGGCGGCTACGGCATCGTCACCATCCTATATGCCGGTGCGCTGCTGCACGGCCTGTATGCAATCCCGGCGGTGAAGTACGACGGCTACCGCGTCTACGCAAACCTTCCGCCGTGCGGTGCGATGCGCGGCCACGGCAGCGTCGACACCCGACATGCATTCGAGGTGCTGCTCGATCGCATGGCCCGCGAGCTCAATCTCGACCCGTTCGCGGTGCGCCGCATGAACCTCTTGAGCGCGCCGACACGCACGCTCAACGAGCTGATGGTCAATAGCTACGGACTGCCCGAGTGCCTCGATCGCGTGGAACGTGCGAGCGGGTGGCGCGAGCGAATCGGCCGGCTGCCGCGCGGCAAGGGTCTCGGCATGGCCTGCTCGCATTACGTGAGCGGTGCGGCCAAGCCGATTCACTGGACCGGCGAACCGCACGCCGTCGTCAACTTAAAGCTCGATTGGGACGGCGGCGTGACCGCGCTGACGGGCGCCGCCGACATCGGCCAGGGCTCCTCGACGATGGTCGCGATCGCGGTCGCGGAGACTCTCGGCGTGCCGCTCGAGCGGATCCGGGTCATCGCCGCCGACAGCGCCCTCACGCCCAAGGACAACGGCGCCTACTCCTCGCGCATCACTTTCATGGTGGGCAACGCCGCGATCGATGCGGCACGGCGCCTCCGGGACATCCTCACCGACGCGGCCGCCGCGAAGCTTCGGGTGCCGCGCGAGGCGGTGGAATGCAGCGCCGGGGTTTTCCGCGCGCCGAACAACCCCGTGAGCGTGCTGTCGTTCGAGGATGCCGCGAAGGCGGCTCTCGTCGGTGAGGGGACGCTGACCGTCAAGGGCACATTCACCTGTCCGCCCGAAGCGCAGGGAGGCAAGCACAAGGGCGGAGCGGTGGGATCGACGATGGGCTTCAGCTACGCCGCGCTGGCGGTCGAGGTTTGGGTGGATGAGGACATCGGCCGCGTGAGCGTCGATCGGGTGTGGGTTGCGCTCGATTGCGGCTACGCGATCAATCCGCTCGCCGTCACCGGTCAGATCGAAGGCGCCGTGTGGATGGGCATGGGCCAGGCGCTGTGCGAGGAGACGCGATATCTCGAGGGCCTGCCTGCGCACGCGAGTTTGCTCGAATACCGGGTTCCGACCAGCATCGATTCACCGCCGATCGAGGTGCAAATCGTCGAAAGCCGCGATCCGCTCGGGCCCTTCGGCGCGAAGGAAGCGAGCGAGGGAGCTTTGGCAAGTTTTGCGCCGGCGCTGATAGCGGCGATTGCCAACGCGATCGGTATCGACCTCAACGAATTGCCGGCGACGCCCGACCGGATCGTCGAAGCGCTGGTGGCGCGCCGCCGCCGCTCGCAATTGGACTCCCTGCGAGGAGCGGCGAGATGACCGCGCCACTCGCACCCTTCAGCCTGGTCCGGCCCGCCGATGTTGCCGCGGCCGTGGCGGCCTACCACGATCAGCCCGATAGCCGTTATCTCGGGGGCGGGACGGACCTCTTGGTCAACCTGCGCCGCGGTATTAAGACTGGCTCGCAACTGATTGATGTTGCGATGATCCCAGAGCTGTGCGAACTCGCGTGCGGCGGCGGCGGCGCGCGGATTGGCGCGAGCGTGAGCATCGCACGGCTCGCGGCGGCGCCGGAGATACGGGCGCGCTACCCGGCCCTGTCAGAAGCCGCGGCCGCGGTCGCAGGGCCGGCGCATCGCAATGCCGCGACCGTCGGCGGCAATCTTTGCCTCGATACGCGCTGCATCTACTACAACCAGAGCGATTGGTGGCGCAGCGCACTCGGCTTCTGTCTCAAGCATCGCGGCGAGGTATGCCATGTGGCGCCGCAGGGCCAGCGCTGCCATGCCTCCTTCAGCGGCGATCTGGCGCCCGCGCTGCTGGTGCTCGGCGCCGATGTCGAGGTAGCGGGGCGCGCGGCACGCCGGCAGGTGCCGCTCGCGCACCTCTACCAAGAAGACGGCCGCGCGCATTTGACGCTCTCCCCCGGAGAACTCATCGTCGCCGTGCACTTGCCTCCGGATCCGCCGCCCTCGGCGTACGAGAAGGTTCGGCTACGCAGGTCGGTGGATTTTCCGTTGGCCGGGGTTGCCGTCGCGCTGCGGCTTGCGGCGGATGAATTGGCGTCGCTGCGCATCGCCGTCACCGGCACGAATTCCTGTCCGATCATGCTCGAGGGCACCGACGCGCTGCTTGGCCGGCCCCTTGATGCCCCGGCACTTCTGAAACTCGACAAACTGGTGCAGAAGCAGGTTCATCCGATGCGCACGGCGCTCACGCAGGCCAACTACCGTCGTCATGCCGCCGCCGCCATGGCGCGCCGCCTGGCCGAGCGCTTGGCCTCGGCTGCGCGGTGCGCCGGCTCGACCTAGATATATTGGCCGGCGTCGACTCGCAGCACCTCTCCGGTAATTGCGCGCGCGCCGTCCGATAGCAAATAGAGGACGGCTTCACTGATATCGGCAGGTTCGGCGAGCGAGGGCAGGACCGCTTCCTTGGCGGCCTGCGCGGCGACTTCGGCGGGCTGTTCCCGCGCCATCGCGGTCATCACCATGCCGGGTGCCACCGCGTTGACCGTCACGCCGAATCGGCCAAATTCCTTGGCCGCGGTCTTGGTCAATCCGATCAACCCGGCCTTCGCCGCGGCGTAATTGGCTTGCCCGAACTTGCCGCGCAAACCATTGATCGACGTGACATTGACGATGCGCCCGAATGCTTGGGCCGCCATGCCCGGCGCGATGGCGCGGATCATGTGAAAGGCACCGGTGAGATTGACCGACAGCACGCTCGACCACTCGAGATCGGACATCTTCGCGAGCGTGCGGTCCCGTGTGATGCCCGCGTTGTTGACGAGCAGAGTCGGCGTGCGGGGCAGGGCCTTGACCGCGGCATCGACGGCGGCTGCGTCGCTGGTGTCGACCCGCCGATATTCGAAGCTCGCATGGTCGGGCTCCTCGATGTCGAAGTCGTACACGCTCGCGCCCGCGGCCACGAGCGCCGCCGCGATCGCCTCGCCGATCCCGCGCGATGCTCCGGTGATCACCGCAAGGTGGCCCCGGAAATCGTGGCGGACAGGGCAGGGGAAGGTTGACATTGGCCTAAAGAGGTATTACGGTACCAGTATATTACTTTAAGCTCTTATCGACGTCAAGACGGGTACCGCAATGGCGTATCAGCCGATGTTTTCCAAGCGCGTCTGCCAGGTGTTGCACGAAGAGCACGCCGCGACGCTGGCGCTCACCGAGCGTCTCGGCGCGTTCCTCAAGGGGCACCGGGTCGAGCCCCCGCCCGCGGACGCGAGCACCACGATACGGCTGCTGCACGACGTTTCGGGGGCGATGGAAACCGAAGTGACCCGCCATTTTGACTTCGAGGAAGCGGATCTCTTCAGTCACCTGAGCGCGGTCGGCGAGTCCGCCATCGGCGCTCACCTCACCGAGGAGCACGAGGTGATGCGGCCCCTTGCTCGCGAGCTGTCGCGTCGCGCTCGCGCAGCTGCGGCGAACGGCTTCGACGAACCGGGATGGCAGGCGTTTGGACGCGTGGCCGCGGACCTATGCGAACGCCTGCAGGGTCACGTTCAGAAGGAAGAGGCGGTACTGCTGCCGCTGCTCGAGGAAAGCCTCGATGCGGCGGTGGATGCGTCTCTGTACGAGGCATACGCCGGCGGCTTGGAGGCGGAATCATGAGCCAAGGGGCGGCACCACAGGATTCACGTATCCGTGCGCTGCGCCGGGGGGACCTGGAGCGCATCATCGCCATCGACCAGGCGCACGCGGGCATCTCGCGGCGAGGGTTCATCGAAAAGCGTCTGACCGCGGCGCAGGCGCGCCCCGAGGACTTCGTCTTCGTCGGCATCGAGCGGGACGGCACGCTGCTTGGCTTTGCCCTCGGGCGGGTGCTCTGCGGAGAATTCGGGCAGCCAGAGCGGACGGCGGTGCTCGATGCGATCGGGGTCGATTCCGCGCATCAGGAACACGGCTACGGACACGTCCTGATGGGGGGCGTGTTCGCCGCGATGCGCGAGAGGAGCGTGCGCGAACTGCATTCGCAGGCGGAATGGACCAGTCACGACCTGCTCAAGTTCTTCGACTCGAGCGGATTCACGCTCGCGCCGCGCGTCGTGCTGGAACGCAGCACGTCACCGGCCCTGATCGAGAACGGCGCGGACATCTAAGGGAAGGAGCGCGATGGCCGACAGGAGAAGATTTACGATACCGGAGCGGATCGGGGACCGCCAGGAACTCAACTACGGCGGTCCCGCACCTGCGGATTATGGCCCCATGGCTCGGGACCGCATACCGACGCGTTCGATGACCGAGCGCGACTTGCCGGCACTGGTCGCGATCGATTGGCGGATCACCGGGCGCGACCGGACCGAATACTTTAAACGCAAGCTGCGCGAGGCGCTTTACGAGTCGGGCGTGCGTGTCTCCTTGGTCGCCGAAGCCGACGCCCGGCCCGTCGGCTTCATCATGGCGCGGGTCAACCTCGGCGAATTCGGCCGCACCGAACCCGCGGCCGAGATGGATACGATCGGTATCGATCCGGATTATCGGGATCGAGGCATCGGGCGCGCTCTGCTGTCGCAGCTGTTTGCAAATCTCGCGATATTACGCGTCGACAAAATATTGACCGAAGTCGATTGGTCGAATATCGAACTGATGGCATTCCTGTCGCACTGCGATTTCAAACCCTCGGCGCGCTTGGCGTTCGACCATACGCTTTGAATGGCGGCCGCTCGGGCTCACGAGCCGCACGCCGGCGGCGCCTCGAGCTCGCGCCAGCGATAGTCGATGACCTCGAGGAGCACGCCGTTCAGCGCTTTGGGATGGACGAATGCGAATTCGCAGTCGCGGAAGGGCCGGATGCCGCCGATCAGCGGGTAGCCGCCAGCCTTTAGCTCTTGCACCGCGACCCGCGTGTTATCGACATTCAGGCTGATCAGCATGACGCCTTCGCCGTGGCGCTCTATGAACTTGGCAACATCGCCGTCCGGCGACAATGACTCCATGAGTTCCAAACCGACGCCGCCGAGCCAGTAGCGCGCGACGCGGATCTTTTCAAGCTCATCCGTATAGGCATCATCCGGGGCCGTCTTGCCAAGCATCGGCTCCCAAATTCGCCGTGCGCTTTCGAGATCTCGCACGGCGATCGAGACATGGTCAATCTTGTTCGCTTTCATACGGCGGGTCTCCAGCGCGCGCTCAAGTGGCCTTAAATCATGGCGATTGCAGCGCAGCTTACATGTACCCGACATAAGCCGTGATCAATATCCCTGCGCACGGGTTACCCG
>JBBIUT010000008.1:33264-77880 GCA_037440085.1 Gammaproteobacteria bacterium | reverse complement strand
AGAGCGTACGCATCGAGCGCGCGACGCTGGCTCGTCTGCTGGAAAAGACGCATTTTTCGATGGCGCAGCAGGACGTTCGCTATTATTTGAATGGAATGCTGCTTGAAATAGAAGGGCAAACCTTGCGGGCGGTTGCCACCGATGGGCATCGTTTGGCGCTATGCGAAGCCACCCTTGCCGGCAAGGCAAAGGCGTCCCAACAAGTGATCGTACCGCGCAAAGGCGTGTTGGAGTTGCAGCGAATCTTGAGCGAGGACGGATCCGCTGACATTGCAATTGGTACAAATCATGTTCGAGCCCAGATTGGCGATGTTCGCTTTACTTCGAAGCTAATTGACGGCCGTTTCCCAGAATATTCCCGGGTAATTCCGGCTGCCGCGGCGAATGCTATCCGCGCGGACCGGGACATTCTTCGGCAGGCGCTGCAACGCACGGCGATCTTGTCCAACGAGAAGTACCGAGGGATTCGCGTTACCGTCAAGAAAAACATGATTACGGTTCAGGCTCACAATCCCGAGCAAGAAGAGGCCGAGGAGGAGATCGAGGTCGCTTACTCGGGCGCGGACCTCGAGGTTGGTTTCAACGTCAATTATTTGCTGGATGCATTGGCGGCCATCGATGGTCAAGAAGTCGAGTTGGGCCTGACCGACAGCAACAGCAGCTGCTTGATTCGATCCCCTGGCAATGCCAGCGCACGCTACGTCGTCATGCCGATGAGGCTTTGAACGAATGACCCTGCGGCGGGTGCAAGTAACGGATTTCCGCTGCTTGCATCGGACCGAGATTGAACTCGACCCCGATTTCACATTAATTAGCGGTCCCAATGCTTCTGGCAAGACCAGTCTGCTAGAGGCGATCTATGTGCTGGGCCGTGGCAGATCGTTCCGGACTCGGCGACTGGATCATTTAATTCGGACCGGGCGCGAACGTCTGCTCGTGGTGGGGGAAGTCGCGACGCCCGGGCGAATAACGCTAGGGATTGAGGGATCGAAGAGCGGAATGCGGGCGAGGATTGCGGGAGACCGGGCCAGCTCATTAGCTGAACTCGCGGCCGCGTTCCCGGTACAAATCATTGACCCGGAAGTGCACCGCTTAATCGAAGAAGGACCGAGCCGCCGCCGGCGATTTTTAGATTGGGGTGTGTTCCACGTGGAACCAAATTTTGTTATCCATTGGCAGAATTACCGGCAGGCCTTGAAACAGCGAAATGCGGCATT
The DNA here is from genome assembly GCA_037440085.1 of Gammaproteobacteria bacterium. Taxonomy (GTDB): domain Bacteria; phylum Pseudomonadota; class Gammaproteobacteria; order Steroidobacterales; family Steroidobacteraceae; genus Bog-1198. The sequence continues at coordinate 76,663 of JBBIUT010000008.1, read as the reverse complement.
GAAGGCCCGAGCACCCCGCTCAGTGGTTTCGATTTGGGACGCAGATCTGGTTCGCCATGGCGAACTGTTGAGCGCATCGCGATCACGCTATGTCGAGAAATTGAGGACCGAGGCTCGGGTGCTGAGCCAGGCATTACTCGGGATGGAGCTCGACCTGGCTTATCGCATAGGCTGGGATTCGAGCCTTTTTTTCCGTGATGCTTTGGATCGTAGCTGGAGCAACGACCTTGAATGCGGTTCCACCCAGGTAGGTCCGCAACGCGCGGAACTGTCGCTTCGGCTTGATGGTGTTGCCGTGAAGGATCATATTTCTCGCGGTCAGCAAAAGTTGCTCGCAGCCGCATTGTTAATCGCGCAAATCAAACTCTTTCCTGAGCATTCGCCGGTTCGGCCAACATTGCTCCTCGATGATCCGGCGGCGGAATTGGACAACGAACGATTGGCCAAACTGATTCGCGAAGTCCGCGCCCAATCGGTGCAGCTCATCGTGACCACGCTCCACCCCGAGTTCGCCGCATTGGGCGCGCCGCGGCATCGCCTCACGATGGATCAGGGAAGCGTTAGCGCGCCTTAGGGTTGAATAGCAGCTCTCATTGTTCCACGTGGAACAACAACTCGCTGATACCGCCGAGAGCGATCGCGCCGTCTTATTAACCTACTGATTACATTAAATAATTTTGCCAATCTGAATTCGTTTTTGAGTCCAAAAACTGTTAAACTGCAACATTGCCAGTTAGGATCTGTCATGACTGATACCGATGTTTACGATTCCAGCAAAATCAAGGTCTTAAGGGGACTCGATGCCGTCCGCAAGCGTCCGGGAATGTATATCGGAGATACCGACGACGGCAGTGGCTTGCATCACATGGTGTTCGAAGTGGTCGACAACGCGATCGACGAAGCTCTGGCCGGCCATTGCGACCGCGTGGTGGTCACGATTCACGCCGACGAATCCGTGACCGTAACGGACAACGGGCGCGGCATCCCGGTCGACATTCATAGCGAGGAGGGGGTGTCGGCGGCCGAGGTCATCATGACCGTGCTGCACTCGGGCGGAAAATTCGACGATACCTCCTACAAGGTCTCGGGCGGCCTGCACGGCGTGGGCGTTTCGGTGGTGAATGCCTTATCCGATTTCCTGGAATTGAACATCCGCCGCGACGGCAAATTGCACCGTCAGGAATATCGGCTGGGCGAACCCCAAGCGCCGCTTGCGGTCGTCGGCGAGACTCTCGAACGGGGCACCACGCTGCGTTTCAAACCGAGTTCGAAGGTCTTCACCAACATTTCCTTCAATTACGAGACTCTTGCGAAGCGACTGCGCGAATTGTCCTTTCTCAACTCCGGCGTGCGCATCGAACTGGTGGACGAGCGCGACGAGAAGTCCGAAGTATTTCAGCACGAAGGCGGTTTGGCCGCGTTCGTCAAATACCTGAATCGCAGCAAAACCCCGGTGCACGAGTCGGTTCTATGGTTCCAGACGCGCGATGGCAACACCCAGGTGGAAGTCGCGATGCAGTGGAACGACTCGTATCAGGAAAGCATGTACTGCTATACCAACAACATTCCGCAAAAGGACGGCGGCACGCACCTCGCCGGATATCGAGCCGCACTGACGCGTACGCTCAACAATTACATCGAGAAGGAGCTCGCCGCCAAAAAGGAAAAAATCGCCACCACCGGCGACGACTCGCGCGAAGGCCTCACGGCGATCTTGTCCGTGAAGCTTCCGGATCCGAAGTTCTCCTCGCAAACCAAGGACAAGCTGGTTTCCTCCGAAGTGAAGGGCGTGGTCGAATCCGCGGTCGCGCAACGCCTGGAGGAATTCCTGCTGGAACATCCGCAAGAAGCGCGGGCCATCGTCAACAAGATTCTCGAAGCCGCCTATGCTCGCGAGGCCGCGCGCAAGGCGCGGGAAATGACCCGTCGCAAGGGTGCGCTCGATATAGCCGGCTTGCCCGGCAAACTCGCCGACTGCCAGGAAAAGGACCCCGCTCTTTCCGAGATGTTCCTGGTCGAGGGAGATTCCGCCGGCGGTTCGGCCAAGCAGGGGCGCGACCGGCGTACTCAAGCGATTCTGCCGCTCAAGGGCAAGATCCTCAATGTGGAGAAGGCGCGCTTCGACAAGATGCTGGGATCCGCCGAAGTGGGCACCTTGATCACGGCACTGGGCTGCGGCATCGGGCGCGATGACTTCAATGTCGATAAATTGCGCTATCACCGCATCATCATCATGACCGACGCGGACGTCGACGGTTCGCACATCCGCACGTTGTTGCTCACCTTCTTCTATCGTCAAATGCCCATCCTGATCGAGCGCGGCCACATTTACATCGCGCAGCCGCCGCTTTACAAAATCAAGAAGGGCAAGCAGGAACACTACGTCAAAGACGACATCGAATTGAATGCCCTGCTCCTCAGCACCGCCATCGACGGCGCGGCGCTTCACGTCAATGCCGACGCGCCGCCGCTCTCCGGTTTGGGTCTGGAGTCCCTGGCGAGGCAATACGTCGAGGTACAGAGCATCGTGCGGCGCTGGGCGCGCCGCTACGACGATCGGTTCCTGGAGCAGTTGCTGTATGTGCCCAAGCTCACCACCGAAGCTTTCGATCGCGTCGATGCTCTCAAGGATTGGTGCCGCGGTTTGGAGACCAATCTGAACACGCTCGATGATGTCTCGCGCCGATACCGGATCGCCGTGCACACACTGGCCGGCGGCGGCCATCGCATCGATTTGCAGCGTTTCGAGCATGGCCTGAGCTCCGAGAAGCACATACCGCGAGAGTTCTTCGACTCGGCGGAATATCTGCGGATTGCCGAACTCGCGCAAACATTGAGCGATTTGATGGGAGAGGGCGCCTATGTCCGGCGCGGCGAGGAGCGCCAGGACGTGGCGAGCTTCAAAGTCGCGATGACCTGGCTGTTCGAGCAGGCGAAAAAAGGACAATCCATCCAGCGCTACAAGGGTCTGGGCGAGATGAACGCGGACCAGCTATGGGAGACCACCATCAACCCGGAAACCCGGCGCTTGATGCAGGTGCGCATTGAAGATGTGGTTGCGGCTGACGATATCTTCACCACGCTGATGGGCGACGCGGTGGAACCGCGGCGCGAGTTCATCGAAAAGAACGCGCTGCAGGTGTCGAACCTCGATATCTAGCGCATCGAGACGTGAAGCGCCCGCTTCAACGCTTGGTGAGATGCCGGTTCGTTCGGGGACGGCAGGGGCCCGAATCTCTTGTTCATCCTATAGCTATGACTATAGCTATCAGCAAAGGCAAAACGATGCATTTGTGCTCGCCATTCGTCAGCAACGGGGTGCGGGCTATTCGACGTAGAGCGACCGCCATCGATCCCTTGCGGACCTCGGCGACCGTGGTTCATGGGAGCGCGGGCATCTGCTGCTGAACGTTTAGCGGGCCAAGGTTCTGTCCGCCCGGCGTCGCCTGCGATATAACTAGCGCTCCCGTATTAAATGAAGGGGACCTCTTATGTTCAGCGCAAGTCGGACGGTGATTTTGGCGCTGGGTTGCGGGCTGCTGCTGAGCGCTTGCGGTGGCGGCAACTCGGGATCGGCGGCTCACTCCGGAGGTGCCGCCGGTACCGGGAGGGTCCTGAACCTCTATATCTGGTCCGATTATCTTGCGCCGACAACTCTGCCGAAGTTCGAGAAGCAGTCGGGTATCAAGGTAAGCGCGGCCTACTACGACACCAATGAAGCATTGGACGCCAAGCTGCTGGCGGGCGGCAGCGGCTACGATGTGGTCGTGCCGACCGCCTCTTACTTCGAACGCCAGATCAAGGCGGGCGTGTATCTGCCGCTCGACAAGTCAAAGCTGTCAAACCTCAAGAATATGGACCCGCAGCTCATGGCAAAGGTCGCTCTTCACGATCCCGGCAATGCCTACGGCGTCATCTATTTGTGGGGCACCAACGGCATCGGCTACAACGAAAAAATGGTCAAGGAGCTGCTGCCCGACGCACCGCTCGACAGCTGGCGACTGGTGTTTGATCCCAAGGTGGCCTCGAAAGTGGCCAAATGCGGCATTAGCGTGCTCAACTCGCCGGCGGAGATGATTCGCGCCGTCTTCAGTTACCTGGGCAAGGATCCGAACTCGCAAAAGCCGGAGGATTTGGCTCAAGGCGAAGCGGTGCTGTTGAAAATCAGGCCCTACATCCGCAGTATCAATTCCTCGCAATACATCGAGGCATTGGCCAAAGGCGACCTGTGCGTCGCCGTCGGCTACAACGGCGATGTTCTGCAGGCGCGGGACCGCGCGCAAGATGCCAATAAGGGCATCGAAATCAAGTACAGCATACCCAAGGAAGGCACGATACTTTGGTTCGATATGCTGGCTATCCCGAAGGATGCGCCGCATCCCGAGAGCGCCTATGCATTCATCAACTTCCTCATGAAGCCTGAGGTCATCGGCGAAATTACCAACTTTAAAGGTTACGCCAATGCCAACACCTTGGCGCAACCGCTGGCGTCGGTCAAGAATGATCCGGGGATTTACCCTACACCGGAAGTGCTGCCGAAACTCTCGGTGCAATTGGCGGATTCGGCCGATCAGACCCGCGCCATAATCCGGGTCTGGGAGAAATTCAAGGCCACCCAATAACAAGTGCGAGCCGACCGGCCGCTTTTCTCTCGATGAAGGCGGGCGGCGCGATTTCATCTAAAAGATCGCGCTGCAGGTGTCGAATTTAAATATTTAGCTCATCCATGTAGGCCGTCAAATTCCTTATCGAGCGGGGCGCTCCGGCCCGATATACGCGATATACGGGTTGACCGTGGGGTAAGCGCTAATTGATTTTGCCGTGCGGGAACGTTTCCGGGCGATGCTCCGGTATTCCATGTTCTTCGTCCAATTGAAGCCGATAGCCGACACCGGCCTCGGTGATCAGGTACCGGGGTTGCCGCGAATCGGGCTCGAGCTTCTGCCGCAGCATCTTGATATAGGAGCGCAGGCCGCGAGTGTCGCCGAGGCGGTCGGGTCCCCAGGCTTCGCGAATCAGCTGCGCTTGGGTCACGATCATTCCGGCATTGCGCGCGAGGACGTCCATGACGCGAAATTCGAGCGGCGTCAGGTGCAGGGCGCCGTCCGGACCTTGAGCGCAGCGCTTGGTCAAATCGACCGTCACTTCTCCGAGCCGAATCAGCGGCAGCTGGTCCCCGTGGCGCGAGTTTCGGCGCAGCGCCGCCCGCACCCGCGCCAACAGTTCGGGAGTACTGAACGGTTTGGCAACGTAGTCGTCGGCGCCGGCGTCGAGTGCGGCGATCTTGTCCATCTCCATCGTGCGCGCCGACAGTACCAGGATGGGCACCGGCGAGAAGCGGCGGATATCTCGAATCACGGACATGCCGTCCCGGTCGGGCAGGCCGAGATCGACGACGACGAGGTCTGGCCGATGGTTGCGCGCCTCGATAGTTCCGCGTGCAGCGGTTTCCGCTTCGACCACCCGGTAGTGCTGCGACTCGAGAAGCACCTTGAGCATGCCGCGGATGCCAGCGTCGTCCTCGATGATCAACACCAGGAACATCGTCTCGGTCACGGCGCAGGCTCCGTTGTCGGCAGCGTGAATACAAAGCGCGCGCCGCCACCCGGGCGCTGCATTGCCGAGATGCGTCCCCCGTGCTTATTGATGATGGCCCGGCAGATCGCGAGCCCCAGACCGGCGCCGCCGGCGTTGCTCTCTTCGCGGCCACGCTGAAATTTCGCAAATAGCCGCTCCGGGTCGCCCGGCGGCAGTCCGGGCCCCGTATCCTCGACCGCGACGCGAACAGTCTCGCGCTCAAGTTCCGCTGTAACGCTGATCCGGGTTCCTGAGGGGGTGTGCTTGATGGCGTTCTCGAGCAGATTGACGATAACTTGCGTGACGAGCGGAGCATCGACGTGCACCGCGGGTAGTTCGGGCGGCAAAACCACATCCAATGGGCGGTCGCCGAAGCGCCCTTCGAGGCGCGTGAGCGCGGTGCCGACCAGATCGTCGACAGTTTGCCAGTCGCGTCGCAGGCGCACCTCACCGGTTTCAAAGCGCATGAGGTCGAGGACATTCGAGATGAGTTCGGACATCTCATGGGCCTTGGCTTCGATCGACTGGGCCAGTTGTGCCCGCGCTTCGGGTTCGAGTTTGACGTTGGGGTCGTTGAGTGCGCTGCTTGCCCCGGTAATCACGGCCAGGGGAGTGCGCAGATCGTGCGAGATGGAGGCAAGCAGCGTGTTGCGCAGGCTCTCCGTTTCCACCGCGATGCGCGTGATCTCGGCCTCCTCGGCCAGTTGGGCCCGTTCGACCGCTAGGGCGATCTGGCCGGCGAAGGTTTCAAGGAGGTGCCGCTGTTCGGGCAGCAGCAGGCGGCGCCGCTGGGCCGGCCGGACCGCGAGCACGCCGAGCGTGCGGCCAGTGCCCGCCAACGGCAGGTATTGGGCGGGGGCGGCGGGAAGCGTATCGGTGCCGAGTCCCGCCGGCCGCCCATGATCGAACACCCATTGGGCGACCGACAAGTCCGCGCCTCGGAGCGCTGCGGCCGGCGCCGCGCCTTGCGGGTGATGTAGGCGCCCCTTCGCGTCGGGCATCAGTACGGCCGCGTGACTGGCAAAGGTCTCGGCCAAGTGCTTGATGGCGACCCGCGACAGATTGTCGAAGCTCCGCGTGGCCGCGAGTTCGCGGCTCATCGCGTAGAGCGACGAGGTGCGCCTTTCGCGGGCGCCGGCGACCCGAGTTTGCGCGCGGACGCTTGCGACCAGGTTCGAGATGACGAGCGCCACCGCCAACATGACCCCAAACGTCACGAGGTACTCGAGATTGCTCACCGCGAGGCTGAAGCGCGGGGGTACGAAGCAGAAATCAAGCGCAACCACGTTCGCCACCGCGGTGAGGCCGGCGGGGCCGCGCCCCAACCACAAGCCGGCGACGGTTGCCCCAAGGAGGTAAACCATGACGAGATTCGTCAATTCGAAGTACGGATACATCAGCGCCGCGACGCCGGTGCATGCCGCCGTGATTAACAGCGCCGCCCAGTACCTGTTCCAGCGAATCTCCGCGGGGCCACTATCCGGCAAGTCGCGTCCCCGGGTCGGTTGCGCGTCTTGACGCGCGATCACGGAGACGTCGAAACCGCGGCCGCGACGCACGAGTTCGGTTACCGTCGAAGGACGCAGCCATGCGCGCCAGCCCGCGCGTTTCACTTCGCCGACCACGACGCGCGTGACGTTGCGCAGGCGCGCATATTCGATCAGGGCGTCGGCGGCCGACGGGCCGCCGAGCGTGACGGTATCGGCGCCGAGCGACTCGGCAAGTCGCAGCACGTCAATGCGCCGGTTGCGTGCGCGCTCGGATAGCTTGAGAAGCTGCGGAGTCTCGACCGACACCACCAGCCACTCCGCGTCGAGCGCATCCGCAAAGCGCTTGCCGAAGCGCACGAGCTGTTCGGCCTGGTCGTCGGGGGCCACCGCAATCAGGAACCGGTCCCGCGCCAGCCACGGCCGCGAGACGCGTTCCCCGCCCTGATACTCTTGCGCCGCGGCGTCGACTCGGTCGGCCGTGCGGCGCAGCGCAAGCTCGCGCAGCGCGAGCAGATTGGGGGTGCGGAAGAACCGCTCCGTCGCGGTGCCCACCTGGTCGGAGACGTACACCTTGCCCGCCTTTAGGCGGGCCAACAAATCGTCGGGCGGCAGGTCGATGAGTTCGACTTCACTGGCCTCGTCGTAGATCCGATCCGGAACGGTCTCCTGCTGGCGCACACCGGTAATTCCGGCCACAATATCGTTCAAACTCTCCAGGTGCTGCACGTTGAGCGTGGTCCACACGCCGATCCCCGCATCGAGCAGTTCCTCGACGTCCTGCCAGCGTTTGGCATGCCTCGGCCGCGGCTCGCCGTCGGTGATATTGGAGTGCGCGAGCTCATCGACCAGGATGATTGCCGGCGCCCGGTGCAGCGCGGCATCGAGATCGAACTCGCGCCGCGAGATGCCGCGGTAGCGAACTTCCAGGAATGGGAGTTGCTCGAGCCCCTCGAGCAGGCGCTCGGTCTCGACGCGGCCGTGAGGTTCGACGTAGCCGACGACGATATCCATGCCGCCGGCGCGCGCGGCCCGAGCGGCTTCGAGCATCGAGTAGGTCTTCCCCACGCCGGCCGAGGCACCAAAAAAGATCCTCAACCGTCCGCGCCGCGCGCGCGCCTCCTCCCGCTGGACGTCGGCCAACAGTTGGTCCGGATTGCGGCGCTCAATCTCGGTCATTGTTTCCCGGCAGCTTCCGCTGCTCCATTGCGCAACGCGCGTTCTTCAATGTCATGCCGGCCACTGGACACGGGTTCGTCAGTCCCAGAACTCAAAAAATGATACCCGTTTCAAGCATCGCGCGGGTCTGCGAGGTGTTGGTACCGGTCTCACCGAAGACAAATCCCGCTGTCGAACTCTCTGCCGCGACATACGAGAGCTCCAGACGCGCGAAGAAAATCCCCTCCTGATAGGTTGGCGTTACCGTCATTGACCAGGCTTTACTACCAGCGCCGTAGAGCAAATTAGTCCCGCCACTGCCAGCCAGGTACTCCAATCGAGCAGGTAAGTTGAATTTGGAGTTGACCGCGTAATTCAAGAGCAAAGCGCCGCCCCACGCATGCGCGCTGTTTACAATGCCAATCGACCCGTTGCGCGGCGTGTCTTGATATTGCAGGTAGGGCTCCATGGTCCAAGCGCCGGCGGTGTGCGTGTAGATTAAGTTGTACATGGACCCGTTATCCTGAGCCAACGGAACACTGCTATCGTCTTGGATACTGGTTGTCCCGGAATTGCCGCCGGCCACGAAACTCACCGTGTTCGCACTATTGATCGTCCAAGCAGTTGAGCCCGTGACCCAGTTGTATCGCTTGGTGTAATAGCCATCATTCCAGGAAAGCGAGAAGGCGAGCGGGCCCGCGCTGTAGTTAACCTGCAAGCCGCGAGTCACTATATTCTCTTGATTCCAGAGCAACCCGCGTTCGATGTTCGGGTTCTCGAGGGTAAATGAGTACTCTGCCCCGAACAGCGTCGGAAGTTTTCCGACCTCAATCGAGAAACTGCCATTGCCCGGGGCAAGCTTGAGGTAACCCACCGGAAAAATCCCGAAGGTACCGTTGGTCGCATCGCCCGAACGCACGTAAGGTTGACCTATTGTCGGAAACGAATAGCCGCCGCCCTCCAGGAAAAATTGCACCAAACCAGTGGTTTTCTGGATAAAGATCTGACCATTGCTGATATCCACGACCGAGCTCTTATCGCAGCTGTTGCAAATGGGGGGACCCGCATTATTCTGGGTGAGTCCAAGACCGGTCAGAGTCCCCGTGATGTAGACCTTTCCGAGCGGACCGGCATCGAGAGAAATGGGATTTGGATTGGCTGCGAGCGGAAAAGTCATTGACGGCGTTGACATAGCCGTCGCTCCGGCGGGGGCCGCAGCAGCAGCAGCAGTCGATGGTTGGTCATCAGCCCATAGGGTCGTGGAACCGGCACCGAGCAAGGTGCAGACAGCACCAGAAATGATGGTTTTCCTCACAGGGACTCCTTAGGCATTCTTCCGGCATCCGGAAGGATATGAATCGCGATCGCCGCAAAACGGGCAGATTTGCCCTAACGCGATCAGCGCATTCGATCGAGCGCGAGATTGAGCTCAAGAACGTTTACTCGCGGCTCGCCGACCAGTGCGAACAGGTGCCCCTGCTCATGCGCCCGGATCAGCGCCTCGACCTGCTCGAGAGGAATGTTGCGGGCGCGGGCCACCCGGGCCGCCTGATAATGCGCAGCCGCAGGGCTGATCTCCGGGTCGAGACCGCTCGCCGATGCACTCACGAGGTCGACCGGAATCGGGCGCTTATTATCAGGATCGGCGTCGTGCAGGGCCTTGGCGTTCGCCTTGACTCCATCCAGCAACGCGGGGTTGAGCGGGCCGAGGTTCGAACCCGATGAGGCCAGGCCGTTGTAAGGCTGAGGGCTGGTGGCGGACGGACGGCCCCAGAAGTACTTCGGATCCGAGAAACTCTGGCCGATCAACGTCGATCCGATGAGTTTACCGTCCTTGTAGATGAGGCTCCCTTCCGCCTGGCGCGGGAAGGCCACCTTCGCCACACCGGTGACGATGAGCGGATACACGATCCCGAGAAGGACCGTCATCAGCACGAGTACGCTGACTGCAGGCCGTATGAGTCGCACGAACATGGTCAATCTCCTTATGCCCAGCCGGCCGCCGACAACATCATGTCGATCAGTTTGATGCCGGGGAACGGCACGATGATGCCGCCCAGCCCGTAGTTGAGCAGGTTTCGTCGCAGCAGAGGACCCGCGCCCAACGCACGGTACTTCACGCCCTTGATGGCAAGCGGAATCAACACCACGATGATGAGGGCGTTGAAAATCACCGCCGACAGGATTGCGGAGGTGGGTGTCGCCAGATGCATGATGTTGAGCGCACCGAGTTCCGGATACGTCATCGCAAAGGCCGCCGGGATGATGGCGAAGTACTTCGCGACGTCATTGGCAATCGAGAACGTCGTCAATGCACCGCGCGTCATCAGCATCTGCTTACCGGTCTCCACGATCTCGATGAGTTTGGTCGGATTCGAGTCCAAATCGACCATGTTCCCGGCTTCCTTGGCCGCCTGCGTGCCGGTGTTCATCGCCACCGCGACATCCGACTGGGCAAGCGCCGGCGCATCGTTGGTGCCGTCACCGGTCATGGCGACAAGACGGCCTTGTGCTTGATGTTCGCGAATGAGCTTGAGTTTGGCTTCAGGCGTCGCTTCGGCGAGAAAGTCATCGACCCCGGACTCAGCGGCGATCGCCGCCGCGGTCAAGCGATTGTCGCCGGTGATCATGATCGTCTTGATGCCCATGTTCCGCAGATCCGCGAATCGCTCTTTGATGCCACCCTTGACGATATCCTTGAGTTCGATGACACCGAGCACACGGCCGCCATCGGCAACGACCAGCGGCGTACTACCCTGGCGTGAGACGCGTTGCACGGCTTCGTCGACCAATGCCGGAAATTGTTTGCCGAGGGCTTCCACGTACTTGATGATTGCCATCGGAGCGCCCTTTCTGATCTGGCGCTCGCCGATGTCGACGCCGCTCATTCGCGTATAGGCCGAGAACGGCACGAAGCGCGCGCCGAGGGTTCCCAGGTCTCGCTCCCGCAGATTGAAGCGCTGCTTGGCGAGCACGACGATGCTGCGTCCTTCGGGGGTGCCGTCGGCGAGCGACGCGAGTTGAGCGACATCCGCCAGTTCCTGCTCCGTCACGCCGGGCGCAGGCAGGAATACCGCCGCTTGTCGATTGCCGAGCGTTATGGTGCCGGTCTTGTCGAGCAGCAGCACATCGACGTCGCCGGCCGCCTCGACGGCGCGACCGGAGGTCGCGATGACGTTTGCCTGCATCATGCGGCTCATCCCCGCCACACCGATCGCGGACAAGAGGCCGCCTATGGTCGTGGGAATGAGGCAGACCAACAGCGCCACCAGGGCGGTTATCGATACTGGTGTGCCCGTTTTGCTGACTTCGACGGCGAATTGCGAGAACGGCAAGAGCGTGACGATCACGACCAGAAAGACGAGAGTCAACGCGACCAGCAAAATGGTGAGAGCAATTTCGTTGGGAGTCTTCTGCCGCTTTGCCGCTTCGACCATCGAGATCATCCGGTCGAGAAATGTCTCGCCGGGGTTGACCGACACGCGCACCACGATCCAGTCCGACAGCACTCGAGTACCACCCGTCACCGAGGAAAAGTCGCCGCCCGATTCGCGAATGACCGGCGCCGACTCGCCCGTGATGGCGCTCTCGTCGACCGAAGCGACGCCCTCCATGACTTCGCCGTCGGCGGGGATGGTGTCGTGGGTCTCGATCAGCACCAAATCGTCTTTCCTCAAATCTTCCGCCTTGACGAGCACCGTTTTACGGGAGCCGGGGTTGTTCTGAACGATTCGTTTCGCCATCACCGTTTGACGCATGTTGCGCAGCGCCGATGCCTGCGCTCGGCTACGGCCCTCGGCGAGCGCTTCGGCGAAGTTGGCGAACAGAACCGTGAACAGCAGCCAAATGGTGACGGCCAGAATGAAGCCCGGCGACGCCTCTCCGTGTCCCGCGAGCGCCTGGCCATAGAGGACCGCCGTCACGATCGTGCCGATGTAAACCACGAACATGACCGGATTGCGCCACTGGGTGCGCGGATTTAGTTTAATCACGGACTCGAGGAGGGCCTTTCCCAGGAGCTTGCGATCATAGAGGGACAGTTGTTGCCGCGGCATAAGGAACTCGCTATTTGGCAGTCGCGAGCATGAAGTGCTCGACGACCGGCCCCAGCGCCAGTGCCGGGACGTAGGTTAGGACACCAATCAAGAGGATCGACCCGATGAGCAGCACCACGAAAAGCGGTCCGTGCGTCGGCATGGTGCCTTCAGTCACTGGAACCCGCTTCTTCGACGCCAGCGATCCGGCGATGGCTAGCGCCGCCACGATGGGCCAGAAGCGAGCAATGAACATCGCAAGGCCCGTTGCCACGTTGTAAAAGACGGTGTTCGCAGAAAGACCGGCGAATGCGCTGCCATTGTTGTTGGCGGCCGAGGAAAACGCATAGAGAATCTCACTAAAGCCGTGGGGGCCGGGATTCGCCACCCCCGCCTTGCCGGCAACCGTCACCACAGCGACGGCGGTCCCGATCAGCACGACGAACGGGGTCGTCAGAATAAAGACCGAGGCCAGCTTCATTTCGAGCGCTTCGATCTTTTTGCCGAGATATTCCGGAGTCCGGCCGATCATGAGTCCGGCGATGAATACGCCAAGAATGGCGAACATCAGGATCGAGTACAGGCCGGTCCCGACACCGCCCGGCGCAACCTCGCCGAGTTCTATCAGGAACAGCGGCACGAAGCCGCCAAGCGGCGTCATCGAATCGTGCATCGTGTTGACGGCGCCGCAGGAGGTTGCGGTGGTGATCGCCGTAAAGAGCGCGGAGGCGGCGATGCCGAAGCGGGTCTCCTTGCCCTCCATATTGCCGCCGGGCTGCACCGCACTCGGGATCTGGTCGATGCCCTGCTGAGCAACCAGCGGATTGCCCTGCTGTTCGCTGTGGAACGCCGTTATCACCAGCGGTACAAATAGAATCAGCATGGCCGCGAGCACCACCCAGCCCTGCCGGGTGTCTCCGACCATCCTGCCGAACGTGTAGGTGAGGGCAAACGGGATGATGAAGATCGCCAGCATCTCGAGCAGGTTCGTCAGCGGCGTGGGGTTCTCATACGGGTGTGCAGAGTTTGCGTTGTAGAAGCCGCCACCGTTGGTGCCGAGCTCCTTGATGGACTCCTGCGAGGCGATCGGCCCCATCGGCAGTGTTTGTGTCTGAGTGGTCGCCGTCTCGGTCACGGCATTGCCGGCGGCGTCCTTGAGCGGATTTCCATCAGCGTCGGTCTTCGGATTCTGATAGATAATCTTCTCTACGGTCGTCGCGTCCTTGTAAGCGTCGAAATTCTGAATCACACCCTGGCTGACGAGCACGAGCGCGAGCACGGCCGAGAGCGGCAGCAGCACATAGAGCGTGGAGCGCGTGATATCCACCCAGAAGTTCCCGATCGTGCTGACCGTATGCCGCACGAAACCGCGAACCAGGGCGATCGCGACCACGATGCCGGACGCCGCGGACATGAAGTTTTGCACGGCGAGACCCGCCATCTGCACCAAATAACCCATGGTCGACTCACCGGAATAGCCCTGCCAGTTGGTATTGGTGATGAAACTGACGGCCGTGTTAAACGAGGAGTCCGGGCTGACCGCCGGGAACTTCTGCGGGTTGAGCGGCAAGAAAAGCTGCAGGCGCTGTAGCCCATAAACGATGACGGCGCCCAGCACGTTGAAGAGCAGCAAGGCGATCGCATATTGCTTCCAGGACATCTCCTCGCCGGAATCGATCCCGCAAAGGCGATAAAAAAGGCCTTCGATCCGACTGCCCGCGCGCAGGGCGAAGTTGGATCGGCCTTCCATGACATCGGCAATATAACTGCCCAGCGGCTTGGCGCACAGCACCTCGATCCCGAGGAACGCCATGAGCAGCAGGCCGAATGTGGTGTTGGCGCTCATCAGAATTTCTCCGCCTTAAGAAGCGCGTACAGCAGATAGCCGAACAGGAACAGCGCAAGCGCACCGCTCAGCCAATACATCGTGCTCATGAGCCGCTTCCCAGCCGGTTGAGCGCCCACACCAGGCCGTGGGTAACCAGATACAGACCGGCCAGCATCAGCAAATAGACAGCGTCCATGGTTCGAATCTCCGCAGCCGTGGCGAGCGGCACTTTAGCGCTCTGCATGTGAAAAACACGTGAAAAAAACCTCGTCGTTCGGCTGAACGGCGGGTGGCCGCGGCCGCATGCCGTGAGATAGCATCGATTAATTTCGGGATTCCATTCGAGGCGGAAATATCCCCCGGCACGGCCATGCGAATTGACCGAAATGACGGGGATGAACGGCGCGCAAGGATCCTATAATCGCCGGCCATGGGCGACTCGTTGGGCGACATCCATAACTACCGCGCAGTGGACGCGGATCTGGCGACTTCCGGCCAGCCCACGCAGCCGCAGCTCGCATCGATAGCGGCGGCCGGATACGCGGTGGTGGTCAATCTGGCCCTGCACGACGATCCGCGCTACTCGCTGGCCGATGAGGCGGGAAGCGTGATCTCGCTCGGCATGGAATATGTGCATATTCCGGTTCAGTTCGGCTCACCCAACCGGGACGATCTAAGGGCATTCATGGACGCAATGGACCGGCATCGCGGCCGCAAGATTTGGGTCCACTGCGCCGCGAACATGCGGGTTACCGCCTTTCTAGGTTTGTATTGGGTGCTGCGGCGGGGCTTCGAAACCGGCCGCGCCTTCGAGCTCATGAACGGCATGTGGCAACCCAACGAGGTGTGGGCCGCGTTTATCGCCTCATCCCTGGCGCAGCAAGAGCGCTGAGATTCGCTTGATGCATGGCGCTCGCCGTCACGGGCTCGATGCGGTACCTTGGCCTCGATGCGCGGTATCTCGGACTCTTGAGGGGATTTGCACGATGTGGGCCCGGCGGACGATGACTTGCCTGGCGCTGCTGTTCGTGCTGCAGGGGTGCAGCCGGCACGGGGGCGATTCGAGCGGCGCCGCCGCGGCCGATGGCGCCGCCCGCGCGGGCCCGCAATACGACCGCGAAAGGACGGTCAATATCTACTCGTGGGCGGACTACATCGCACCCGAGACCGTGGGCAATTTCGAGCGCGAAACCGGCATCAAGGTTCACTACGGCGTGTACGACAACAACGAGGCTCTCGAGACCCAATTGCTGACCGGCCACACCAACTACGACGTGGTCAATCCGCAAGAGACTTTTTTCGAGCGCCAGCTGCAGGCCGGCGTGTATCGCAAGCTCGACAAGAGCGCGCTGCCGAATCTGGTCAATGCGGATCCCGAGATCATGCGCAGGATGGCGATTCATGATCCGGGAAATCTGTACGCGGTGCCCTACATGTGGACCACGACCGGTCTCGGATTCAACGTCGATCAGGTGCGCGCCCGGCTGGGCGCGCACCCGACGGAGAGCTGGGCGCTGCTGTTCGACCCCGCCAATGCGGCCAAATTGCAGGGTTGCGGAATCACCATCATCGATTCGCCCATGGATGTGTTTTCCTCGGTGATCATTTACCTCGGGCTCGATCCGAACCGGTTCGATCCGGCCGATGTGGCCGCCGCCTCCGAAGTGCTGCGGAAAGTGCGGCCCTTCATACGCTACATCGACCCGGCGCAGCACATCCCCGATCTTGCGAGCGGCAGCGCGTGCCTGGCGCTTGCCTGGTCCGGCGATGTGGTGCAGGCGCGCAGCCGCGCCGGCGAATCCAATACCGGCGCTCACATTGCCTACCTGGTTCCGCGCGAGGGAGCCTTGATCACGCTCGACATGATGGGCATTCCCGCGGATGCGCCGCATCCGCACAACGCGCTCATGTGGCTGAACTATTTGATGCGTCCGGATGTGATGGCCGGGATCACCAACTACACCAAGTACCCGAACGGCAATTCGGCATCCCTGCCGCTGGTCCGGGCCGACCTGCGGAACGACGAAAGCATCTACCCGAACGCGCAAACGCGCGCGCGGTTGGTTACCGCGAAGGCCGTGCCTGCCGACTACTCGCGTTTGATCACCCGCGAGTGGACGCGGTTTCGGACCGGTTATTGACATCCTTCGCGCCCGAGGCGCGCTGCTCGGTTGCGATCCTCGCCAATCCGGATTCGATGGCGGCGCGGACTTCTTCGGTCAAATCCCTCGGGTTCTTGCCTTCCGGGGCGATCGGCTCGCCGATGATCACGCGAATCGTGCCCGGCTTTTTGACGAAGCCGCGCCGCGGCCAGAAAGCTCCCGCGTTATGCGATAGCGGTACCACCAGCTTGCCGGTACGGATGGCGAGCAGCGCGCCGCTCACCCCGAACTTGCGCGTCTCGCCCGCCACCACGCGGGTGCCCTCGGGAAAAATAACGACCCACAGTCCGTCGGCGAGGCGTACCTTGCCCTGCTCGACCACCTGAAGCACCGCGCGGTGACCGTCGCCCCGATTGATGGCGATCGGCCGCAGCAGCTTGAGTCCCCAGCCGACGAACGGAATCCACAGCAGCTCGCGCTTCAGCACCCAGACCTGGGGTGGGAAAATGACGAATTGCGCCACGGTTTCCCACGCGGAGGTGTGGTTGCTCATGATGATGTGGTTGCCCTGCGGGATGCGTTCGCGTCCTTCGACGACGAAGGTGAGTCCGCAGAGACGTTCGAGCATCCAGAACAAGCAGCGCGCCCAGGCGCGCGCGATGCCGAAGTGCGCACGGTACGGCAGCCAGAAGCACAGGGTCATGAATGCGCCGAACAGGCACGCCGAGACCATCATATAAGTGGTGAACAGCAGTGAGCGCAGCCACCGCATGCGTAGCGGGCCGTCCCTTAGCCTGGCAGGCGCGACAGGTCGGCGACGCCGCCGAGCAGCCGCTGGACGTCGCGCAACAACGCGAGCCGGTTATGGCGCCGCTCAAGATCGTCATCCATCACCATGATGGATTCGAAAAAGTCATCCACCGCCGCCGAGAGCGAGATCAGGCTGCGCAATCCTTGCGCATATTCGCGTTTGGCGATCGATGCGCCGGCGGTGCCGCGCAGTTCCGTGAGCGCACGGTGCAGCGCGTGCTCGACCGGCTCGGTGAAGGCGCCGACCCGCACCACCGCATCGCGCTCCGGAGGCGCTTTCCTCAGGATATTGGCGATGCGCTTATTGATGGCGGTCAGGACACCGGCGTCGGGCAAGCGCAGGAATTCCTTGAGCGCCTGCAAGCGGGCGTCCGCGTCGAGCGGCGAAGCCGGTCGGTTCGCCAATACCGCGTCGATCATCTCGACGGAGGTTCCGTCGGCGCGCTCGAGTACCAGGCCGCGGAAGCGCTCCGCGATGAAATCATAAACCTCCGCCGCCGCGCCCGCCCTTTGCACCGGCTGCGCGGCGGCCGACACCGCCAGCAGTTCATGTAGGTCGAGATCCAACCGGCATTCGAGCAAGATGCGCAGCACCCCGAGCGCGGCGCGGCGCAAAGCGAAAGGATCCTTGGCGCCGGTCGGCCGCTGCTCAATGGCGAAAATGCCGACCAGCGTGTCGATCTTGTCGGCCAACGCGAGCGCCTGGCCGGTCTTGGTCCTGGGCAGGGCATCGCCCGCAAAACGCGGCATATAGTGCTCCTCGAGAGCGAGCGCCACCTCCTGCGGGTATCCCTCGGCTTCGGCGTAATGGCGGCCCATGATTCCCTGCAATTCGGGGAACTCGCCCACCATCGCCGTCATCAGGTCGGCTTTGGCGAGCTCGGCGGCGCGCCCGACCTGCGGACCGGCGGCGATGCGCTCGCCGATCCGTTGCGCCAAGGATTTCACCCGCAGAGTCTTGTCGGCATAGGTGCCGAGCTTGACCTGAAATGTCACTCCGCCGAGATTGGCCGCGTGCGCATCGAGCGGGACCTTGCGGTCCTGATCCCAGAAGAACGCCGCGTCGCTCAAGCGGGACCGGACCACGCGCTCATTGCCCTCGCGCACCTTCGCGGGGTCGCGGCTCTCGATATTGCTTACAGTGACGAACCCCCCGGTGAGCTTGCCGTCCGCGCCTTCGATGGCGAAATATCGCTGGTGATCCTGAATGGTGGCGATCACCACTTCGCGCGGCAGCGACAGGAATCGCGCTTCGAACCGACCCACGACCGGCACCGGCCATTCGACCAGCGCGGTCACTTCGTCCAGCAGCACGCCGTCGATCAAGGCGCCGCCGCCGGCGCGCGTAGCGGCCGCCGTCACGCCGGCGCGGATCGCTTCTCGACGGCTGCTGAAATCCGCCACCACCTTGGCGCGGCGCAGCCGTCCTTCGTAGGATTTCGCCGACTTCAGAGGAATCGGCCGCGGAGCATGAAAACGGTGCCCGCGCGTGATCCGGTCCGACATGAGGCCCAGCACCTCGGCCGTCACGACCTCATCGCCATACATCAAGAGCACGCTATGCACCGGTCTCACGAACTCCGCGGTGCGCGCTCCCCAGCGCATGCGCCGCGCGATGGGCAGCGCGGCGATTGCTTGATTTACCAGGTTCCCAAGCACACTCAGTGTCGAGGCGCCGTGCTCCATGCCGCGAAACACCAGCCAAGCGCCCTTGTCGGTGGTGAGCCGCTCGAGATCGCTCACCGCGACCCCGCAATTCCTGGCGAAGGCGGCTGCGGCCTGAGTGGGCGCACCGCCCGCATCAAAGGCACTGCTCAACGGCGGGCCGCGCCGTTCGATTCGCCGATCCGGCGCCCCCTCGGCGCAGGCGCGGATCAACACCGCCAGCCGGCGCGGCGTCGCGAAGCCTTGCGCCTTGCGATGCGCGATGCCGGCGCCGCGCAGGCCGTTGACCATAGCGTCGGTCAGCGCGGCCGAGAGATTTTGCAGGGTCTTGGGCGGCAGCTCTTCCGTGCCCAGTTCCAGCAGCAGGTCACGCGCGCTCATCAGGCCACTCGTTGCGCTTGGGTGTTCTTCAGCAGCGGAAAGCCGAGCGCTTCGCGGCTGTCGCGATACGCCTCGGCGACCGCTCGCGCCAATGTCCGCACCCGCAGGATGAATCGCTGGCGTTCGGTCACCGAGACCGCGCGGCGCGCATCGAGCAGGTTGAAGGAATGCGATGCCTTGACCATTTGCTCGTAGGCCGGCAGAACCAATTTGTCCTCGAGCAGCCTTCGACAAACGATTTCGTGCGAGTCGAACTGGCGCATCAGCGCCTCGGTATCGGCCTTCTCGAAGTTGTAGATCGACTGCTCGACTTCATTCTGGTGAAACACGTCGCCGTAGCTGATGGTGCCGAACGGTCCCTCGCTCCAGACGATGTCGAAAATGCTTTCCTTGCCCTGGATGTACATTCCCAGGCGCTCGAGTCCGTAGGTGATCTCGCCCATCACCGGCCGGCAATCCAAACCGCCGACTTGCTGAAAATAGGTGAATTGCGACACCTCCATTCCGTTGAGCCAGACTTCCCATCCCAATCCCCACGCGCCGAGCGTCGGCGATTCCCAATTGTCCTCCACGAAACGGATGTCATGGACCAGCGGATCGAATCCCAACCTGCGCAGCGATCCCAAGTACAACTCCTGAAAATCGTCGGGAGAGGGTTTGATGGAAACCTGAAATTGAAAGTAGTGCTGCAGGCGGAACGGATTATTGCCGTAACGTCCGTCGGTGGGACGGCGCGAAGGTTGTACGTAAGCGGCGCTCCACGGCTCCGGTCCGACGGCGCGCAAAAAAGTTGCCGTGTGGAACGTGCCCGCTCCCATTTCCATGTCGTAGGGCTGCAAAATGATGCATCCCTGATCGGACCAATATTTCTGCAGCGCAAAAATCAAATCTTGAAAGGTGCTGGGGGGCGCCGAGAGGAGTTTGGCCATCGTGTGCTCGAGAGTCGAAGGACGGCGGCGAGTATAGCGGGAACTCTCTGTTTTACAGTTAGCGCGTTCCATCCCTAAGGCGGGTGCAGCGCCCGAGGCGTCATGCACCACTTTCGCGCTCGCTCGGGCGTTGCTGCCAAATATCCGCCAAAGAATCGGCCGCAGTCGCCGCGTTTTGCACCATTTAAAAACACCCAAATGCAATTATGCATTAATATGGTGCGCGGACCCGGCCTTTCATTTCGCAAGTCCTTGATTTGGTGAAAGTCGCATTGGCATACAAACTGCAAGATCCGGGTCGCAGGAATAACCTGGAAACAGCAATCCACCTTTGCGAGGACGCACATGACTCCCGCCGATGTTCTTAAATTTATCGCCGAAAAAGATGCTAAATTCGCCGATCTTCGCTTTACCGACACGCTTGGCAAGGAGCAGCACGTGACCGTGCCGACGCGCCTGGTGGACGCAGGATTTTTCGCCGACGGTAAGATGTTCGACGGATCGTCCATCGCCGGTTGGAAGGGCATCAACGAGTCGGACATGATTTTGATGCCGGATCCGGCGACGGCCGTCATCGACCCGTTCTATGAAGAGACCACGGTCAATTTGCGCTGCGACGTGATCGAACCGATGACCATGCAAGGCTACGAGCGAGACCCGCGCTCGTTGGCGAAGCGCGCCGAAGCGTATTTGAAATCCTCGGGTATCGCGGACACCGCGCTGTTCGGACCGGAAAACGAATTTTTTATTTTCGACAACGTCCGATACAGCTCGAACATGAACGGCTGCTCCTACGAAGTCGATTCCTATGAAGGAGCCTGGAACTCCGGCAAGATCTACGAAGACGGCAACAGAGGGCATCGGCCCGGCGTCAAGGGCGGCTATTTCCCCGTACCGCCGGTCGATTCGCAGCAGGATATCCGCACCGCCATGTCGTTGGCCTGCGAAGAAATGGGCCTGAAGTTCGAAGTTCATCATCATGAAGTGGCGACCGCGGGCCAGGGCGAGATCAACGTGGCCGCGAATACGCTCACCAAGAAAGCCGACGAAGTGCAAATTCTCAAATATGCGCTGCAAAATGTCGCTCATGGCCACGGCAAGACCCTGACTTTCATGCCGAAGCCGATCGTCGGCGACAACGGCAACGGAATGCACGTGCACCAGTCCCTGCAGAAGGACGGCAAACCGCTGTTTGCGGGCGACAAGTACGGCGGCCTGTCGGAGATCGCGCTGTACTACATCGGCGGCATCATCAAGCATGCGCGCGCCCTAAACGCCTTCACCAATGCCAGCACCAACAGCTACAAGCGCTTGGTGCCCGGCTTCGAGGCGCCCGTGAAGCTCGCTTACTCGGCGCGCAACCGCTCCGCCTCGATCCGTATTCCCTGGGTGCCGAATCCGAAGGGACGGCGCATCGAAGTGCGCTTCCCGGACGCGACCGGCAATCCATATTTTGCGTTTGCCGCGATGATGCTGGCGGGCCTCGACGGCATCCAGAACAGGATTCATCCCGGCGATCCGGGCGACAAGGACCTGTACGACCTGCCGCCCGAAGAGGACAAGAAAATACCGACGGTATGCCACTCGCTCGACATGGCGCTCGATTACCTGGACAGGGACCGCGCCTTTCTCAAGGCCGGCGGGGTGTTCACCGACGATTTGATCGATGCCTACATCGAATTGAAGATGAAGGAAGTGACGCGCCTGCGCATGACCACGCATCCGATCGAAATGGAGATGTACTACAGCTTGTGACTTCCCCTGGGGGGTGCTCCGGCCTTTGGGTGCAGGCGTAAAGGTGTGGGCGGTCACATTGTCCACTTCTTTCGTTTTGTGGCCGGGAGGCGATAGGACTATGCTTTCGAGTTATGCACCTGTGCCGATCATGGATTGCCTGCGCAGCGCTGGCGCTCGCTGCGGGTCCGTTCGCGGTCCATGCGGCCATCGTCTACAAATGGACCGATGCAGACGGGGTGGTGCATTTCTCGGATCAACCGGTGCCCGGCGCGGAAAAATTCATGACCACCGGCCCTTCGACCCTCGGGCCGGCGCCGGCGGGGCTGGGCACGGCCGCCGAATCGCAGGCGAAGCCGGGCCCGCCGGCCGCGCCTCTGAGTCTCAGCATCGACTCGCCCGCGAACGAGCAAACCATCACCGGCAATCAGCCGGTGAAGGTGCACCTCACGCTCTCTCCCGAGCTGAAGCCGACACAGGCCATTACCTGGTACCTGAACGGCAGTCCGCTCGCCGATCAGGCGCCGGACGCCACCCAGTTCACGCTCGAGAACTTGGATCGCGGCACCTACACCCTGGGGGCCACGGTCTTGGATCAGGCTACGGGCGAATCGAAGAGCGCTCCACCGGTGACGTTCTATGTGATGCGCACGTCGCTGCTGTCACCGCAGCACAAAGGGGCGCAGTAGGCAGCCGTTATATCCGCCGCACGGGGCGTTTGTTTGGCGGCTGAACTCGAGATGCAGCCCTTGCAGATCGCGGGCAGCGAATTGCTCGATGCGCTGGTTACGGGCGTGTTCGTTCTGGATCACGAGCTGCAGGTAAATTATCTGAATGCGGCTGCGCAAACCTTGCTGGGGTTGGGGCCCAATCAGGCCCTCGGCCGGCGGATCACCGAGCTTGCGCGCGGCGCGGAGACGCTGCTGCCCCTGCTGGAGCGCGCCCGGCGCGGCGCCGAGGGCGTGGTGCAGCGCGAACTCGCCTGGCCGGGCCCAGGCGGCGTGGATCGGATCCTGAATTGCGCAGCGACCGAAATCGTCATCGGACCGGACAGCGGCCGCTTGCTGCTCGAAATCGAAGACATCACCCAGCATCGGCGCCTGATTCGGGAAAGCGCCTTGCTGGCGCAGCTCGGCGGGAGCCGCCTCATGGTCCGCCAGCTCGCCCACGAAATCAAAAACCCTCTGGGCGGCTTGCGCGGCGCCGCGCAGCTGCTCGAGCGCGAGCTGTTGGATCCGGCGCTGCGCGAGTACACGCGCATCATCATCAGCGAAGCGGACCGGCTTACCCACCTGCTCGACTCCATGCTGGGCCCGAGCCGACCGCCGGCCAAGCAGTTGGTCAACGTGCACGAACTGTTGGAACGCGTGTACCGGCTGCTGCGCGGGGAGGCCCCGGAGGGGATCACGATCGATCGCGATTATGATCCCAGCCTGCCGCTCCTTTCGGTGGACCCCAATCACATCATTCAGGCCATGTTAAATCTGGGTCGCAATGCCATCCAGGCATTGTCGGACGCGGGTGTGCAGGCGCCGCGGCTGATTTTGCGCACGAGAGCCGCCGCCAACGTCAGCGTCGGGGCGCACCGCCACCGCCTGGTCGCCTCCATTCAATTCGAGGACAACGGCGCTGGGGTACTCGCGGAGATTCGCGACACTATTTTTTATCCGCTGGTATCGGGGCGCAGCGACGGATCGGGACTTGGCCTGGGGATTGCGCAGGATCTGGTGAGCCGGCATGGCGGCCTGATCGAATTCGACAGCGCGCCCGGCAGGACGATATTCATGATTTCGCTGCCGGTGGACAACCCATGAATTCGAAGCCGCTGCAGGTTTGGTTGGTCGATGACGATGCCTCCATACGCTGGGTGCTCGAGAAGGCGTTGCGAGGCAGCGGCATGGTCGCGCGCTGCTTCGAGCAGGCCGATCACGCGATGACGGCGCTGCGTGCCGACACCCCGGACGTGCTGATGACCGACATCCGCATGCCGGGTCGCAGCGGGCTCGATTTGCTCAACGAAATACAGGCGACGCGGCCCGGACTGCCGGTGATCGTCATGACCGCGCATTCGGATCTGGATGCCGCCGTAGCGGCGTACCAAGGCGGCGCCTTCGAATATCTGCCGAAGCCCTTCGACATCGACAAGGCGGTGGACCTGGTGCGCCGCGCCGCACAGCAGGCGACGATGACCGCGGACGTCGAGGCGGCCCGGCGCAGCATTCCCGGGCTTCTGGGTCAAGCGGCCGCGATGCAGGAGGTGTTTCGCGCCGTGGGCCGGCTGTCCCGTTCCAGCATGACGGTGTTGATCACCGGCGAATCGGGCACCGGCAAGGAGCTCGTGGCCCGCGCGCTGCATCGGCACAGTCCGCGATCCAAAAAGGCGTTCGTCGCGCTCAACACCGCGGCGTTCACCGCGGATCTGCTGGAGTCGGAACTGTTCGGACACGAAAAGGGCGCATTCACCGGCGCCGACGCGCTGCGGCGCGGCCGCTTCGAGCAAGCGGACGGCGGTACCTTGTTCCTGGATGAAATCGGCGACATGTCGCCGGCGCTGCAGACGCGGTTGCTGCGCGTACTGGCCGAGGGTGAGTTCTATCGAGTCGGCGGCCAGACGCCGGTCAAGGTCGACGTGCGGGTGATTGCCGCGACCCACCAGGACTTGGAAGAGCGCGTGAAATCCGGTCACTTCCGCGAGGATCTGCTGCACCGTCTCAACGTGATTCGCATCGAGATTCCGCCGCTGCGCGAGCGGCGTGAAGACATCCCCGAACTGCTGCGCCACTATTTGAGCGAGGCAGCACGCGAGTTGGGCATCGAGCCGAAATTATTGACGGCGACGGCGGAGACCGCATTGGTCACCTACGACTGGCCCGGCAACGTGCGCCAACTCGTGAATGCCTGCCGCCGGCTGACCGTGACTGCGCCGGGCCGCGAAATTCGAGCCGAAGACATACCGCCCGATCTGGGCGGCGTGCCGGCCGGCCGCACCGCAAGCCACGACTGGGCGGCCAAGCTCGCGCATTGGGCCGACCGGGAGCTGAACGCGGGGACGCAACGGTTGTTGGAGCAAGCGGTGCCCGAATTTGAGCGCATCATGATCCGCGCGGCGCTGCGCAAGAGCGACGGGATGAAGCAGGATGCCGCCAAGCTCCTCGGGTGGGGCCGCAACACCCTGTCTCGCAAGATGAAGGAACTGGGGATGGAGGACGTCGGCTGACCGATGCCGGCGGCGGCCATGTGGGATATTCAGACAGGCTCCTGATGTTCCACATCGTTCTGTACGAACCGGAAATTCCTGCCAATACCGGCAATGTCATTCGCCTGTGCGCCAACACCGGGGCGACGCTGCACCTGGTGAAGCCGCTGGGCTTCCGGTTGGACGACCGCAGTCTCAAACGTTCCGGGCTGGACTACCACGAGCTGGCCCTGGTGCAAGTCCACGCGGATCTGGACGCCTGCCTGCGCGCGTTGCGCGATGCCCGGCTGATGGCGGTGGAGACCGGGGGATCACGCTGTTATGCCGATTTCGGATACCGCGCCGGCGATGCATTCCTGTTCGGGCCCGAGACCCGCGGATTGCCGCGGACGGCGGTGGAGCGCATCGGACGCGAGAACTCCCTGTACATTCCCATGCAGCCGCGCTGCAGAAGCCTCAATCTGTCGAATGCCGTGGCGGTGGTGGCGTACGAGGCTTGGCGCCAGCTAAAGTTTGCAGACTGCGGCCCTTAATCCGTTTCCGAGCGCACCTCTCGCGCCATCAGCGCCTGCAGCGCAGCCCGCACCGGTTTGCCCTCGTGCATGATGCTGAAAACCTCGCGGCAAATGGGCATCTCGACGCCCATGCGTTCGGCGACGTTGCGCACGGCGTATGCCGCCTCGATCCCTTCGACTACCTGGTGAATATCGCGCGCGGCGTCCGCGAGCGAACTGCCGCGGCCGAGCGCCAATCCCAGGCGCCGATTGCGGGACTGATCGTCGGTGCAGGTGAGGACCAGGTCGCCGAGGCCCGCGAGGCCCATGAAGGTCTCGCGCCGGCCGCCGAGCGCGACCCCGAGGCGCATCATCTCGGCGAGTCCGCGCGTAATGAGCGCCACCCGGGTATTGGCGCCGAAGCCCATGCCGTCGGCGATGCCCGAACCGATAGCGATGACGTTCTTGACGGCGCCACCCACCTCGACGCCCATGATGTCGGACTGGGTATAAGCCCGGAACCGCGGACCGGAAAGCCTCAGCACCAACTCCTTGGCGAAGCGCTCGTCGCGCGACGCGACCGTCATGGCGGTGGGCAATCCGGCGCCGACCTCGGCGGCAAATGTCGGGCCCGATAACACCGCGCCCGGCCGCCCGGGAAACACTTCGTCGGCGATTTGATGAGGCAACAGGCCGGTCGCCGTCTCGAATCCCTTGGTGGCCCAGGCGATGCGGGTGCCGGAATCGAGATGCGGCTCGAGCCCGATCAGCGTCGCGCGAAACGCATGCGAGGGCACCGTCACCAGCGCATCGCGCGCACCGTTAAGCGCCTGCGCCAAATCCGCGACGGCGAGCAACGTTTCGGGAAATTCGGCTTGGGGCAGATACTTGAGGTTGCGCCGCGAGCGCTGCATCGCTTCGATTTGCGCGCGGTCGCGGCCCCAGAGTCGAATCGGTTGGCCTGCGCGCGCGAACTGAATGGCGAGAGCCGTTCCCCAGGAGCCCGCGCCGATGACCGCCATGGGCTCGAGTTGGGGGTTCTGCATCGTCAGGACCTTGCGTGCGCCGGATCTTGGACTAATTGACCGATCCGGGCTGCGGCGATTCCAATGCCTGAGCGAATAAAGCCTCGAAATTCACGAGCGGCAGCAGAAAATTCGGAAAGCCGCCCCTGACGACCAGGTCCGATATGGCCTCACGCGCATAGGGAAACAGCACACTCGGACAAAAGCTGCCGATCAGGCGTTTCATATCCTCGCTCGATGCGCCGGCAATGGAAAATACCCCCGCCTGCTTGACCTCGGCGAGATACAGGGTGGCATCGCCTTGCTTTGCCTCCAGAGTGACCGTCAACAGCACCTCGCGCACATCGGTGCCCAGCTCCTCGGTCGAGGTATTCATGTTGAGCTGAAATTTTGGCTCCCAGCCTTGATTGGTGGGCAGCCTCGGACCATTCGGCGATTCGTACGAGCAGTCCTTCAAATAGACGCTCTGCAAGGTCACTTGCACGCCGCCGACCTCGGCCGCAGCCCCCTCGGTTTTAACCTCGTTCATCAAACCCCCTCAATTATTGGATCCAGCTCGCCGCTGGCGTCGAGCTCATGAAGTTCGTCGCAGCCGCCGATGTGCTTGGCGCCGATGAATATTTGCGGGACGGTGCGTCTGCCGCTGCGTGCAATCATTTCCTCACGAAATTTGGCGTCCTGGTCCACGTCGATTTCCTTGAATGCCAGGCCTTTTCCTGTCAACAGGCCGCGGGCCCGATCGCAGTAAGGGCACCAGCCGGTCGAGTACATGACGATTTCCGGCCGGTTCACTTGGCATTTGCCCTGCTGCCCGCGGCGGTTTTGGCGAGCGGCAAATTATCCTTGACCCAGGCGTTCAGGCCCCCTTCGAGATTGAAGACGTGTGTGAAGCCGAGCTTGGTCAGGGTGCGCGCCGCGGCGGCGCCGTTCACCCCGCTGTCGCAATAGGTAATGACAGTTTTGTCGCGCCACTTTTTCAGGGTCTCGGATTGAGCCCCGAGCTCGGCCGCCGGTATGTTGCGGGCATCGCCGATATGGCCGGCGTCGAACGAGTCCTTGCCGCGCAGATCGATGACGAGCGCACCCTGATTCATGAGACGCACGGCCTGCATCGCGGAAAGGGCGGCAAAGCTCTGCACCCGCTCGCGAAGCTCATAGAAGATCACGGCGGCGCCGGACAACACGGCGCCGATCGCGAGATAGGGGTGATGTCCAATGAACTCGAACAGTCGCTGCATGCAAAGCACTACTGGTTTTTCGGGCGGGCAAGTATAGCAGCGAGCCCCGAGCCTTGTATGCTTGCGATCCGTGGGATCGAACCGCCCTCATTAACCCGGCAATCGAACGCTTGAGACCATTCATCGTAATAGCCCTATTGTTTTGCGCCAGCGCAGCCGGAGCCGCGGCCGAGTCCGCAGACTCCGCTCAGGCGCGGGCCAAGCTTGCGGCCGTGCGGGCGCGCATTGCGGCGCTGACCAACCGTCTGGGGCTCGAGCTCAAGCAGCGCGACACATTGAATGCGCGCTTGCGCGAAGCGGATTTGGAGATCACCACGAAGCGTCGGCGGCTCGACGCGCTGCACGCGGCCGAACTGAGCGCCGAGCGGCGCCGCAGCGAGCTTCGCGCCGAACGGACCCGCACTCAGAGTGCGCTTGAGTCGGAGCGGGCGGCGCTGGCCGCGCAGGCGCGCAGCGCATACATGATCGGACAACGGGAACAGATGAGAATATTGCTGAGTCAGACCAATCCCGCCGCGGCCGGCCGGATGTTGACTCTCTACGGGTATTTGGCGCGCGCGCGCGCGGCCAAAATCGACGAAATCGACGCGCGCGCCGCACGGTTGCAGGAATTGGCGGACCAGATCGATGCGGAGGCGGCAAAACTCAAGACGCTCGAGGACGATGTCGGCCGCGAAGTCGCCGGCTTGGAACGCGCTCGCGCGGAGCGAGCGTCCGCACTGGCCGCGCTCGGCCGCCAGGTCAGCAGCGGCAACCAAGAGATGGCGCAGCTCAAACGCGAAGAGCAGGCCATCGAATCCCTGATCGCCGACCTGGCGCAGGTGCTGCAGGACTTTCCGGTGGATTCGCAGCAAAGCTTCGGTCAGCTGCGCGGCCGGCTGCCATGGCCGGTCCGGGGAAGGATGACCGCCCACTACCACGAGTCGCGAGGCAACGGAACGCAGCCGGCCGCCGGGGCGCCCGGCACCCCGGCGGTGGTGCGCTGGAACGGCGTGATGATCGAGACTTCGCCCGGCGCAAAGGTGCGTGCGCCCTACTTTGGCCGGGTGATCTACGCCGACTGGCTGCAAGGCCTGGGATTGCTGCTCATCATCGGGCACAGCGGCAATTACATGACCCTCTACGGCCACGCCGAGGTTCTGTACAAATCGGTGGGCGACTGGGTGGCGCCGGGCGATGTGATCGCGGCCGTGGGCGATGCCGGCGCCGCGCCGCCGCAGCTTTACTTCGAGATACGCGACGGCCGCAAGCCCGTCGATCCAAAAACCTGGTTGAAATCGACGCCTTGAATGGAGCGGCGGGGGCGATTTGCCGCCCGGAAACATCGGAATTATGTCTGATGGCGGTGCACCGAAGTGCCGAGCACGTCGTAGATCGGCGGCTGCGGATGCTGCATCCTCGCGCGCATGACAGCGTCGGCCGGTACTTGGGAGTCGTATGCGCAGGTGCTGACGCGACTCTGTCCGGCCATCGGCGACATCGTGTTCTCGGGCGCGGATGCGCAGCCGCTGTGGTCGAGCGGTGCGAACGCGCCGGAGCTCCTCCGATCCACTCTGGAATCCCTGTCCATGGTCGCGGCCCGCGGGCACGGTGGTGCCGACGGGGTGGCCATGCAATGCGCCGCCGGCGCGTGCTACGGCTTTCGAATCCGCGGAGCGCTCGACGAAGTCTTGGGTTTCGTCGCGCTCGCCATACCCGCCCATGCCGGACCCCCGCAAGGCGTGGAGGCGCTGCACTTCCTGATCGAGCCGGCGCTCGACTGTCTGCAAAGCGAATTGAGCGTGCGCGCCGCCATCGGCGAGCTCAACGACAATCTTGCGGATAACAGCCGCGACCTCGATTTGCTGCAGCGGCTTTCCGAAGCGTCGCCGGCCGATGGATTACAGGCGCTGGCACAGGTGCCCGAAATTGCGCTCGAGCGCCTGTCGGGCATGGTTGCGGCCGTTCTCCTGCCCGCGCGCAATGTGACGATTTGCCGTACTCGTCCCGGCCAGGCCCTCGAAGGGCAGAGTGCGCTGCTCGCGCAGATGCAAAGTCACCTGATGACGCGCGCGCAGCTGCACGGATGCACGCTGGTTGCGAACAAGCTGTCGCTCGACGGCTCGAATGCCGCGGTGCCTTACAAAGCGATTTCCACTCCGATACGCGACGATGGCCGGCGAGTCATCGGCGCGCTTGCGGTGTTCCGCCCCGCCGACTGCGCCGATTTCGAGTTGTGCGACGCGCAAGCGTTGGAACTTCTGGCCCGCAAGGGTGCGCAAATCATCGGCGCGAGTTTCGATGCGCTTACCGGCCTGCTGACGCCGGCGGCGTTCACCGCGCAAGTCACGGCAATGTGGCCGGCGACCGAGGAACGCGGCTGCGCCCGCAGGCACGGATTGCTCTACATCGACGTCGATCAGCTGAATGTGGTCAATGAAGATCATGGCATGCACGTGGGCGACGAGGTGATCCAGAGCGTCGCGGGGCTGATCTGCCGGCGCGGCCCCGAAGGAACCGTGGCGTCGCGTATCGGCGGCGGCCGGTTTGCCGTGTTGGTGCCGGGCTGCGGTATCGAGCCCGCTGCGCGGATCGCCGAAGAGCTGCGCAGCGCCGCCATCAAGCTCAGCTGTTCGCGGGGCGAAAAGCCCCTGCTGGTCTCCCTCAGTATCGGCGTATCGCGGATCGGGGATCGCGATCGCCCGCTCGAGCATGCAATGGCAGCCGCTGAAATGGCCTGCAGGACGGCCAAGGAGCGCGGCCGCAACCGGGTGGAAATATTCTACGGCAGCGCTCAATACTCCAGCCGACGACCCGCGTCGATGAATCTGGCGGCCGAGGTCGGCGCGGCGCTCGCCTGCGACTCGTTTGAACTCCTGGCGCAACCCATTCTGCCCTTGAGTGCGGCGCCGGCTGATCCGCGCTTCGAAATCCTGCTGCGCGCGCGCGCCGGCGACGGTTCGCGTCTGGGCTTGGATAAGCTTCAAGGTGCGGGCTGCGACGCGCTGATTCGCGGCATCGATCAGTGGGTCATCGAACAATTCACCCGGCGCCTGGCCGACTGCCGAGAACTGGTGCGCCGGCACCGCGCGCGATTCTCGCTTAATGTCTCGGCGCCGTCGCTGGCCGACGGGGAATTCTGGAGCCTGGTGGAGGATCTCGTGCGCAACGCCCGCATAGCACCGGGAACGTTGAGCTTTGAGTTTACCGAGGAGGCGGCCGCCGGGCGCATCGGGACCATCGCTCCTTTCATGCATCGGCTGCGCGAGCAGGGGATTTGCTTTGCGCTCGACAATTTCGGGCGCGGCGTCGGCTCCCTCTCGAACCTCAATTCCCTGCCCGTGTCGTGCATAAAGATCGACGGCAGCTTGAGCCGGGATCTCACCGACAATGCGAAATCCCAGTCGATGATGGCGGCTATCGCCCAGCTGGCGAAAACTTTCGGCCTTGAGACCGTGGCCGCACATGTCGAAACCGATGCGATCCGCGCGCTCGCCGCGAGATTGGGAGTGGACTACGGGCAGGGATTCTTCATCGGCAAGCCGCTGGCGATCGATCAGGCCATTCGCGACCTGCCCTTGTATGCGTGCTTTTCGGCACCGGCGGATTTGCGCGTTGCGGCAGGAAGCCGATCGGCCGCTTCCGGCAACTAGCGGCAAAGCGCTGCCGCACGTATGCTGCGGCGCCTGATGATCAAGAAAACATGCAATGCGCTGCTGCTCGCGCTCGGCATCTCGATTGGCCTGTCCCTCGGCCTTGCGCGCGGCGCGCCGGCCGACAAGCCCGAGCCCGGCAAGCCGGATGCGCCCGGCCAGGACATGCCCTGGCAAGACGCGTGGCTTCTGGCCGAGGTGCTGGAGCGGGTGGAGCGCGAGTACGTCACCCCCGTTGACGATCATCAGCTGTTGCAGGCGGCGATACGCGGGATGGTCTCCTCGCTCGATCCCTATTCGGCCTACCTCGACGGCGAAGAATACGACGAGCTGAAAATCAGCAGTTCGGGCCAATACTCGGGCGTGGGCATCGAGGTGTCGCTCGAAGACGACCAGGTCGTGGTCATCACCCCCTTGGACGGCTCTCCGGCCGCGGAGGCGGGCATCCGGCCGGGCGATGTCATTGCGACCATCGACGGCGTAGCCGTCAATACCAATACGCTGAGCGATACCATCGAACGCATGCGCGGCAAAGAGGGGACCGCGGTCAAACTCGGAATCATGCGCCAGGGCAGTACCGAACCGCTGCAAATCACCCTCAAGCGTTCACGCGTGCAATTGCGCAGCGTGAGAGCCGAGTTGCCGGAGCCCGGCTACGGCTATGTGCGCATCGCGCAGTTCAGCGACGCGACCGGCGCGGAACTGACCGGCGCACTGCGGGATTTGCGCAAGCGCAATGGCGGGCCCCTCAAGGGCCTGGTACTCGATTTGCGCAACAATCCGGGCGGCGTGCTCGAGGCGGCGGTGGCAGTGGCCGACGAGTTCCTCGACAGCGGCGTGATCGTCAGCGCCAAGGGCCGCACGCCGGATTCGAATTTCCAAATGACCGCAACTCCCGGCGATGATCTCAACGGTGCGCCCATCGTGGTATTGGTGAACGGCGGTTCGGCATCGGCGGCGGAAATCGTCGCCGGCGCGCTCAAGGACCATCACCGCGCCGTGCTCATGGGGCGTACCACATTCGGCAAGGGATCGGTGCAAACGGTGATGCCGCTGACCGGCGACCGCGCCGTCAAGCTCACCACCTCGCTTTACTACACGCCTTCCGGCGTGTCGATCAATCACCGCGGCATTGCGCCCGACATCGAGCTCGAGCGCGACCCGAAGCCGCCGCCGGCCGTGCCTGCCGATGCGCCGCTGCTCGAGCGTGATCCCGAGGTCAAGCGCGCCATCCAAGAGCTGAAGGTACCCTCGGTGAGCGGCCGCGGCGCGGTGTCCGCGGCGGTACGGTAGCGGCCAGCGTCGTGCGCAGTACACGATCCATCGAAATCCTCTGTTTGGTCTTGGCCGCCCTGGTGCTCGTGTGGTCGCACGCGCCGGCGACGCAGCTGTGGCCGGTGCTCGGGTTGCTGGCGGCCTTTGCGTTGGCGATCGTCGCGTTCCGGTCCCGGCGCTTCTTTCCGGGCCGCACGCGGACCAGGTTGCTGATCGAATCCTGGTCCATGGTGTTTTTCATCACCGCGGTCCTGTGGTTTACCGGCAAGAGTTCGAGTCCGCTGCTCAATTTGTATCTGTTGCCGATCATCTTGAGCGCGCTCACTCTGGGGCGGCTGGTGACGCTGACTCAGGTTGCCGCGATCGCGCTGTGCCATTTCCTGCTGGCTGCGGCGACCCCGGGTCTAGACGTGATTTCTCTGGTCTACGCCAGCCGGGTCGTAGGCCAGCTGGCGCCGTTCCTGCTGGTTGCCTATCTCACGACCTCCCTGTCCGCGGACGTCACGGAGGCGCGCGAGCGCATCGAGAACCTGGCGCAAACGGACTCCTTGACCGGGTTGCTGAATCTGCGCAAATTCAACGAGGTATGGCAGCGCGAACACACTGCCCGCGAGCGCGAGGGCGGAACCTACGCCGTGCTGCTGATCGACATGGATCGACTCAAGGACATCAACGACAGCTTCGGCCACGATGCCGGCAATAGCGCCATCATTCTGGTCGCGCAATGCCTGCAACGAAGCATTCGCGGCACCGACACCGCGGCTCGCTTCGGCGGGGACGAGTTTGCGGTATTGTTGCCCGGGGCGTCGCCCGAGGTGGCGGAAGCGGTGATCAAGCGGGTCCGCCACAACGTGTACAAAACGACCCTCGATCTGCGCTCGCGGATGATCCGCTGCAGCGTCAGTGTCGGCGTCGTGAATTACCCGAAGGACGGGCGCGACATGCGCGAATTGCTTTCCATGGCCGAGCGCAACATGTATCGGGACAAGGAGCTGCGCCGCGCTCCCGGCGCCGAGGCCGGCGCCTGAGGGGCGCGGGCTCGGACTCCGGCCGGCAAATGCGCTTTGCCGGGCCGGCGAATCTCGTCCCTGGAGGCCCTATTTTGAGCCGGAGGTTGGACTTTGGCCGGAATGCTGGCAAAGTTAGCACTGCATCACGCCGGGGCTGGAATAACATATGCTTACCTTGCCTAACTTGAAGTAGAACCTTAGGACATTCATGGGATCCATCAATCGAGCGCGCTATGCGCCGGCGGCGTTAGCCGGAATATTGCTGACCGTATGTGCCTTGCATGCGACCGCGAAGCCCATGCCCGCTCCGAAGCTCAAATCGAGTTCGGTGCTCATCTTCGATCCCAGCGATTCGTCCGTGCTGTATTCGCGCAATTCGAACGTGGCGGCGCCGATCGCGTCGATCACGAAGTTGATGACCGCCTTGGTGGTGCTGGACGCCAAACAGCCGCTGGATGAGCCGCTCGAGATCACGCAAGCGGAACAAGATCTGCCAAAAGGCGGATTTTCGCGCCTGGCGGTAGGCACGGTTTTGACGCGCGGCGATCTGATGCACTTGGCGCTGATGTCGTCCGAAAATCGCGCTGCCCACGCTCTCGGTAACCATTATCCGGGCGGCATGCAGGCCATGGTGAGCGCCATGAACGCGAAGGCCGCGGCGCTCGGGATGACGACCGCCCACTTCGTCGATACGACGGGCTTGTCCAGCGAGAACATCGCGAGCCCCGAGGACTTGTCCAAGCTGGTCATCGCCGCTTCACGGAATCCGACCATCCGCGAGTACTCCACCGACAAGCGCTACGCAGTGCGCGTCCGCCATCATCTGGTGGAGTTCCATAACACCGATAATCTGGTGGCCAATCCCACCTGGAACATCATCGTTCAGAAGACCGGCTATATCGCCGAGGCCGGCAGGTGTCTGGTGATGGAAGCGGTGATCGAAGGCCGCAACGTGGTGATCGTGTTGCTGGATTCATTGGGCAAGTACACGCGGGTCGCCGACGCCAAGCGCGTCAAGAGTTGGATGGAGCAGGGCGCGATCGGGCGCGTCCGGGTGTCGATGCGCTAGTGCCTTGCGGCGGGCACCGACCGTCGCGCCCATCGCCTCGCGATCCGCGCTCTGCCGCCGGCATCGCCGAAGGGTGTTCTTCCCTTGAACCGCGCCCGGGCATAAACTCAAAAACATTCGCTCGGGGGAGGTCGAATCATGTTCCTCAAGAACTGCTGGTACGTGGGCGCCTGGGACCACGAGCTGATCGACGGCAAGCTCTTGAGCCGCGTGCTCTTGAACGAACGCGTGCTCCTGTATCGCGGTGAAAGCGGCAAAATCGTTGCGATGAATGATCGCTGCCCTCACCGCGGCGCGCTGCTCTCGCAGGGGCGTCTCGAAGGCGACGCGGTGCGCTGCATGTATCACGGCATCAAGTTCGACGGCGCCGGCAAGTGTCTGCAGATTCCGGGGCAGGAAATGATTCCGCCGAAGATGCGCGTGCGGACCTATCCGGTGCACGAGATCGGGCATCTGGTGTGGATATGGCTGGGCGATCCGGAGAAGGCGGACGTTTCGAAAATCGTCGACCTGCCCTACATGTGTGATCCGAATTGGAAGGGATTGCCCGGGTACATGCACTACGATGCGAGCTACCTGCTAATCGTCGACAACCTGAGCGATCTCGCGCATCTCGCCTTCGTGCACACCCATACGCTCGGCGGCTCGGAGGAGTACGCGTACGTTTCGAAGCCCCTGTCCATCGACAAGAACGAGCACGGATACTCGTTGGAGCGCTGGCACATGAACATCGATCCGCCGCCGTATCACAGGAAAGTCATTCCGAACAAGCATGACAAGCTCGACCGGCGCAATCGCGTGAAGATGTACATCCCCGGCATCTTCGACATGGCAACGCTGCTCGCGCCCGCGGGTTGTGGCGCGGAGAAGGGCGTGGCGGTGCCCGGAAGCCGTGAATACCGCAATTGTCAATTCATGACGCCTGAAACGGACAAGACCACGCACTTCTTCTGGGCCTATCTCAACAACTTCGAAGGCTCGGACTCGACCATCTCCCGCTCGCTGCTCGACAGCCTCATCGAAGGGTTCATGGAGGACAAGTCGATAATCGAACGCCAGCAGCGCACCCTGGAGGAAGCCCCGAGCTTCGAGAAGCAGATGCTGGCGATTCTCGCGGATGCGCCGCTGGTGCATTTCCGCCGTACGCTCGGCAAGCTCATCGATGCCGAGCGAGCGCCGGCGGCGTTTCCGGCCCCGGCGGCGGCCGGTTAGCGCGTGATCGCCGCACGACGCTAGTAGTTCACCGTGACATGCACCCCCCAGTTGCGGGGCTGGCCCAATTGCGTGTACAGCGTGTTCGGAAAGTTGGGCGGCTGATCGCCGAAATAAAAGCCGCGCACGGTGTAATCCTTGTTTAGCAAATTTCTGCCCCACCAGTACACCTCATAGCGATCCGATTGCCAGCCCAATTTGGCGTTGACCAGACCGTAGGGATTCGAACGGGTCCAGTTGGGCGGCAAGTCGTAGAAAAACGAGCCCATGCCGGTTACGTCGATGCGTGCAAACGGGCCGCGAGGATCGCGCCAGGTGGAGTCGATCGCCGCTTGCCACGCCGGCGCGTTCGGCAGCGCGCGATTCGGGAGGACCGCGCCGTTCTGTACGAATCCGCGGTACAGAGTCTGCAGCAGGCCCAAAGAGCCGCCGAATTCCAGTTTCGGGGTCGCGCGCCATGCGACGCTGCTTTCCAATCCGTAGTTGTAGCCCGATTGGGCATTGCCGGTGTAAAAAATGAACGTGTTGGGATTATCGGGGACCAATTGTTCGCCGGTGAGCAGTTGCGGAGCATGCCGCGCCATGTAAAAGAGCGATGAGTCGGTCCGAAGGCTGCCGTCGGCGGCCTGCGACTTGTACCCGATCTCGTAGTTCATGTCGTTTTCCGGGCCGAACAGAATCTGGCTTGCCGGCAATCCCTGGCTCAGGTTGAAGCCGCCCGCCTTGTAGCCGCGTGCGATCAAAGCATAAATCTGCCTGCCCTTGGCAAGGGTGTAGTCCAAGGAGGCATGACCGCCCCACAGATTGTTCTCCGGATCGAATACGTTGCTGACCGTCGGGGCATCGAGGTTCGTGGTCGCATCATCGTAATGGGTGGTGCGGCGCTCGCCGCGCAGGCCGAACGACCAGCGCGTCCGGGCGCCGAGATCGCCGTCCAATTGGCCGTACAGCGCGCTGTTCAACGCCTGGTACCGGCTTTGCACGACGCTCAGGCTGGTGGAATTCTGCGTGGCATCGAAAGGATCCGCATAAACGCCGCTGCTGGTGTCGCTCAAACTCTCGCGCAGCTGAAAGGCGTAGACCCCGAAGAGCCAGGATAGGCCGTGCTGCCGCGTGTCGCCCAGGCGTATCTCCGCGCTGCGGGTCGATCGATAGCGAACCTGGTACTCGGCGTAATCATAGGTATACGGCGCCCAAGAAACGGGATTACCCCAATCGCCGTCAAAACCGTAGTTCACGGTCGTGTCCGCGTAGGTCGCGATCGCGGTGAGCGTTGCGTTCGTCCAGCCGCTGTAGTCGGCGCGCGCTGAAATGCCGGTGGAATACTGTCGATCGACGCCCGGATGATCGGATTGGGTGATGCGGCTGCCGTTGTAGATCGACCAGGCGTCGTAGCCGTTGTCGATCTGCACGCGCAGCACCGCGAGATCGACGCGCCATTGGTCGCTGGGTTGATAGCGCCACCTGCCGCGCAGCGTGAGTTCGTCGCGGTTGTTGGTATCGCGACCCAAATAGGCATTGTGATAGAAGCCGTCGCTCGTATATTGCTGGGCCGCGAGCCTGAAGGCCGAGTCGAGCGCAGGCACCGGACCGGTGATTACGGCGCCGTAGGAGCGTTCGCCGTAGTCCCCGGCGTCGAATTCCGCGCGGCCGCCGAAGGTGTCGGCCGGCGCGGCGCTCTTGACGTAGACAAGTCCGGCGAGCGCGTTCGCTCCGTACAGGGTCCCCTGCGGGCCGTGCAGCACTTCGATGTGATCCACGTCGAACAAGGTGGCGGCCATGCCGAGCCCGCTGAAGTCGATGTCGTCGATCAGGAAGCCCACGGAAGGGTTCGGGGCGCCTTGGTATTGCTGCAGCTCGCCGATGCCGCGAATCTGGAAATATCTGGGCAACGACGTATCGCCGGCCCAGTTGAGATTGGGCACCAGCGCCAGGACATCCTCGAAATTCTGCTGTCCGGCGTCGCGCAGCGTGTTCGAGTCGAGCACCGAAACGCTGCCCGGAATTTCGGATTCCGGCAGCGGCATCAAGCTGGCCGTCACGATGATCTGGTCGAGCTGAGTGCCGCCTGAGTCCGCCGCCGGTATTGCCGGCAGAGGCGCCGCCCGAGCCCATTCCCCTACGAGGCAGGCGAGCCCCAGTAAAAAGCAAATCCTGCTCATGCTCCCTCCGCCGGTACTAGCCGGATCAGGTTCAATGGGTTTGCCGGTGCGCGTCCGACGGACGCAGCCGGCATCTCAGGCCCTCAAGGCCACCCCAGCTTGTTCGAGACTTTACTTTAGGCGTTTAGCCGTGAATTTCAATGTCCGGCGAGGCGCATCGCCGCCCCGATCAATCCGCCTGCGACCAAGATGACCGTGGGCATAAAGGTCAGACCGAAGCCGGGACCGCGCTTTGCGGGATCCTTGACATAGCTGGCGGAGTACAGTTCGCGGCCTGTCAGATACACGACGCCAAGGCCGGCAGCCCACAGGGGACTGAAATAATGGCTGAATAAATACAATCCGGGAACAAAAGCAATCAACTGCTCCAAGGTATTCTGCTGAACGCGAAAATGGCGTTCGAAAATCTCGTTTCCGGTGGTGGCGGGGGCCTTGACCGCATACTTGCCCCGAGCTGCGCCCACCTTGAAGCCGAAGACGACGAACTGAAGAAGTGCGAGCGCAGTCACGATATCGACATAAGCCATGGATGTTCCCCCGATCTTGTTGGATTCTAGCACTCCGTCGCGGCTTGGTTTGAGCCAAGCTCCGAATAGTTCAATGGCTTAGAGGCTCGATATCTGCAATGAGCTTACCCCGCAAATCCACTCATTCCGGTACCCGCGGCTACGCCCATCTGATTGAGGTGGGCGTTCCCGTGGCGCGAGTATGGCGTGCGCTCACCGACCCGGGATTGATCCGAATCTGGTCGGGTCAGGAAGCCGAGATCGACCCTCGCGAGGGCGGTCTGTACCGCATCGGCAAGCGCAACGAAGGCGGCCGCGAAGCGCACATCGATATATTCGAAGTGAATCGCCGGCTGCGCTTGATTTATCTGAACGGCCCGGGCCTGCCGGCGGGCGACAGCGCTGTCGTGGACGACTTTTTGCTCGACGTGCGCAGGGGCGAAGGAACCACCTCGTTGCGCCTGCTCGGTTCAGGCGTTTCCGAGGCGCCCGCCTGGGACCAGACCTACGTGCGCCTGCGGGTGGGTTGGGAGCGGCTGATGGCCCGCATCAAGGTGACCCTAGACAGCCCGCCGCCGCGGAAAAAGCCGCCGGCCGAGCCCAAGGATCCGCCGCTGCCGGGATTGGACTACTGATCGCGCCTTATTGCGCGCGCAGTGCGCGGGTGGCATAAGATACTGATGGAGACAGCATGCTCGGCTTCCTAGTTCGCGCGGCACTGGTGGCGCTCGGTCTATGGTTGGCAACCGCGTGGGTGCCGGGCGTTTACATCGACAGCCCCTCGACTTTGATTCTTGCCGGCATATTGCTCGGCATCGTCAATTCCATAGTACGGCCCATCGCCATCGTGCTGACCTTGCCAATGACCATCGTCACTCTCGGGTTGTTTCTGTTGGTGATCAACGCGGGCATGGTGGCGCTGGTCGCTTGGATGCTGCCGGGAATGCACGTGGCGGGGTTTTGGGCGGCTTTCTGGGCAGCCGTGCTCGTGAGCCTGGTGAGCATGCTGGGCTCGTGGTTTGTCGGACCCAAGGGCAAAATCGAAGTAATCGTCAAGCGCCGCTGATGCGTCTCGGGCATGGGCGGGATGGCGGCTCACTGCGCCTTCGGTTCGCCGAGCGTCTTCGGATCGGTGAGAGTGCCGCCGGGCAAGGTCAAGATGCCCACCGCGGCGATGATGATCACCATACCCGCCAGCTGAATATTCGACAAATGCTCGTTGAGAAACAGCCAGCCGAGAAAGGCCGCGATGGCCGGGTTCACGTAGCCGTAGGTGCCGATCAGCGCCGGCGTCGCGTTGAGGCTGAGCCAGCCATAGGCGGTATAGGCGAGGCACGAGCTGAAGAAGGTGAGATAGAACAGCGCCGCCAAGCCGGGAAAGTTGGGCGCCCAGTGCGCGGGATCGCCGTGGCCGATCGCAACGGCCAGCAGCATGAGACCGCCCATGCACATTTGCATGGCCATGAACATGAGAGAACTCAAGTTGGTGTCAATGCTGCGGTAATACAGTGTGCCGAGCGCCCACGCGCAGCACGCGGTCAAAACGCCAAACTGCGCCAATAGATGCGCCGCTCGCCAATCGCCCTTTGGAATCAGCATCAGGACGGCGCCCGCGAATCCCGTGAGCATGCCGAGTACGGCCCAGCGAGTGAGCGGATGGCCGCGCCGGCCGAAAACCCCGAGTCCCGCGATCCAAAATGCCGCTGTGCCGTTGAGCAGGGCCGACTGATTGCTGGGGATATAGTGAATCGCCCAGGTGTTGAGTCCGTTGCTCGCGAAAACCATGAAGAACCCGGCAATGATCACGTGGCGCCACTCGATCAAGCGGTTGGGAAAGGGATGGCCGCCCCAGAAGCGCGCGATCAGCGCAAGCAGCGCACCCGCCGTCAGGAATCGAATCGCGGAAAACAGGGCGATGGGGAGGTTGTCGACCGCGATCTTGGAGAACAAGAAACTCGAACCCCACACCAGGTAAATGATGCCGAGGCATGCCATGAGCTTCGCGGTCGAGCGGGAATCGCGCATCGTGAGGTTCCCGCTCGGACCGGCTCAAGCCGGATGTCGCGGCGTTCCGGCGCGAAATACCCAATAGCAAACACCCAGCAATAGAGCCGCCGCCCACCACTTGCCGCCGGGCAGTTGGGCGCTCGAGGCGAGCACCTCGGGGTTCTTGCTGATCCATATGCACATCGCGATCAATATGCCCACCAGCGCCTCCCCGGTGATCAAGCCCGCCGCGAACAACATGCCGTTTTGCGCGAGCTTGTCGTGATCGCCGCCCGGGCTGCGCTTGAGGTGCCAGCGGCCGACCAGTTCGGCCACGATGCCGCCGGCCAGAATCGGCGTCGATACGTCGAGCGGCAGATAGATTCCCACGGCGACCGCGAGCACCGGCGCGCTCCAGCGCGAGCCACGGCGTTTGAGGTACAGATCCAGGACAATGATCGCGGCGCCGATCAGGGCCCCTATCGCAATCATGCCGCTCGGCAACGTGCCGCCGAACATGCCCTCCGCGACCGATCTGACCAGATTCGCCTGCGGCGCCGGCAAGGCCTTCACCCCGGGATGCGCCGGTTCGCCGATGCCGTAGGCGAATTGCAGAACATTCATCACCGGCGCCATGACGGCGGCGCTCGCGATCACGCCGATCCCGAGCATCACCTGCTGGCGCCACGGGGTGGCCCCGATCAATTGCCCGGCTTTGAGATCCTGCAGGTTGTCGCCGGCGACCGCGGCGGCATTGCACACCACCGCGCCGATGAACACCACGGCGACGGCGCCGATCGAGGAGTTGCCTCCGACCATCCACATCAGCACCAGAGAGGCGAACAAAATCGTGCAGATCGTGATGCCCGACACGGGGTTGTTCGACGATCCGACGAGGCCGGCCATATAACCGCTGACGGAGGAAAACAAGAACCCCGCGACGATCATGATCACCGCCATGGCGAGACTCACGCCGATGCTGCCGACCACCAAGTAATACAATATGAACAGCGGCACCACGAACAGGGCGATGCACACGAGTACGCCGCCCATCGGCAAATCGCGCTCCGTGTGCGGTATTTCAAGCGACCTATTTCCGCTGACTTTGAGACCGCTGCGAATCGCCGACCAGAGCGACTTGCGCAGCGACCACAGTGCCCAAAGGGCGCCGGTCAACATGCAGCCGACACCGATGTAGCGCACCTGCGCGCGCCAAATGGCGAACGCCGCATCCTCGGCGTCGAGGCCGATCAATTTGTGCATCAGCGCCGGGTCATGTTCGAAGAAGAAGCTGTTGTACAGCGGAATGGCCAGCCACCAGGAAAACAGCCCGCCGGCCGCTATCAGGATGGAGACATTGAGTCCGACGATGTAGCCGACCGCGAGCAGCGCGGGCGAGAAGCCGTAGCCGAAGAAGGCAATGCCCCTTTGACCGACGAAGCTCTGGGCGGTGAACGTCTCGGGCAGCCAGCGAAAGCCCGACGTGATCAGCTTGAACGCACCGCCGACGAGAGCAGCGAGTCCCAGATATTTTGCGCCAATGCCGGGATTGGCGCCCACTTTGAGCACCTCGGCCGCGGCGACGCCCTCGGGAAACAGCAGCTTTTGCTCGATGATCAGCGTACGCCGCAAGGGCACCGAGAACAGTACGCCGAGCAGTCCGCCCAAGCCGACGATGGCCAGCGTCCACCAATAATCGAAGCTCGACCAATGATGCAGCAGAATGAGGGCCGGCAGCGTGAAGATCGCGCCCGCGGAGATGGAGCTGCCGGCCGAGGCGCCGGTCGCCACGATGTTGTTCTCGAGAATATTGGGCCGACCGAACAGCGGCAGCACCGCCATGGAAATCACCGCGGCAGGAATCGCGGTGGCGACCGTAAGGCCCGCGAACAGGCCTACATAGGCGTTGGCCGACGCCAGTATCACCGTCAGGACGATCGACAGCAGAATGGCCTTCAGCGTCAGCTGCGGCGCGGGCGTCGCGCTCACTAGGCTCCGGCCTCGCGCTCGGCTTCCTCGGCATCCTGTTTGGCGCGCGCGGCGATTTTATCCTTGAGCAACAAGCCCGCCATGATGATTCCAATTTCATACAGAAGATACATCGGGACCGCCATCGCGCTCTGCGAGACGGCGTCGGGCGGCGTCACGAAGGCGGCAAAAATGAATATCCCGAGCAGCACGAAACCGCGGTTTTTCTTGAGCGTGCCCAATCTCACGAATCCGGTCCACACCAATAATACAGTAGCCACCGGAACTTCGAATGCGATGCCGAACGCAAGCAGCAGGATCATGACGAAATCCAGGTAACTGCCCATGTCGGTCATCATCTGCACGCCGTGGGGCGTGGTCGCGACGAAGAAGCTCAACATCACCGGGAACACCACGTAATAGGCGAACGCGGCGCCCAAATAGAACAGCAAAATGCTGGAAATCAGCAGCGGCACGGCCAGCTTCTTCTCGTGTTTGTACAATCCCGGCGCAACGAACGCCCAGGCCTGATACAGCACGACGGGAATTGCGATACCGATGGCGAGAACCAGCGCCAGCTTGAAGGGCACGGTAAACGGAGCCACGACGCTGGTCGCTATCAGCGTGGCCCCGGCGGGCAATCGGCGTTTCAGCGGCTCGGCGACGAAGGTGAACAGCTCGTTCATATACATCGCGCAAGGAATGAAGCAGATGCCGACCGCCAACATCGCTTTCAGGATCCGATCGCGCAGCTCGAGCAAGTGCGAGATCAGCGTACCTTCGGCGAGCCCGCCCGGGTCGCCCTCCGGGTCGCGCTCGGGCTCGCTCATGGGGTCGGTTGCTTCTGATCGCCCGTGGCGTGCTGCCGCGCATCCGCGGCGGGCGCGCCGGCCGAGGGGGGCGCATCCGCAGCGAGAGGTG
>JBBIUT010000008.1:0-33164 GCA_037440085.1 Gammaproteobacteria bacterium | reverse complement strand
CGAGTTCACGGCACTTTAAGTGCGTGCATCAATAATACGCCAATCACATCATGACATTGGACAGCTGAGCGCCGATGCGTGTTCGGTCGCATTTGGGCTTGCGCTGACAATCAGTTCTCCAACCAGAACGTTACCGGCCCGTCGTTGGTGAGCGACACCTGCATATCGGCGCCGAACACCCCGCTCGAAACGCTCGCGTACTCTGTGCGCGCCGCCGCAACCACCGCCTCGAACAGCCGCCTTCCCTGCTCGGGCGGTGCCGCAGTGGAAAAGCCAGGCCGCAGTCCGTGGCGCGTGTCCGCGGCCAAGGTGAACTGAGGCACCAGCAGCAGATCTCCCCCAGTCTGCCGCAGGCTTAGGTTCATCTTCCCCGCCTCGTCCGCAAACACCCGGTAGGCGAGCAGACGGCCGAGCAGGCGCAGCGCGGCGGCTTCATCGTCCGCGGGTCGGACGCCGACCAGAACCAACAGTCCGGGCCCAATCGACGCCGCGGGCTGGCCGCCTATGTGAATGCGGGCTTCCGTGACTCGCTGCAGCAAGAAAATCACGATTTTAGACCCCTGACGCCAACTTATTGGCGAAAACTGCGAATCCGTTCCCACCTCTTCAAAATAAGCACGATGGTGGGAAATTTAATCAAAAATTCAGCCTATTTTCTCCACAGAGTGGGCGTGAACAAGACCAAAATCGTGAAAATCTCCAGGCGCCCGAGCAACATGGCCGCCGAACACACCCAGGTCTGGAAATTGTTCAGCACACCATAATTACTTCCCGGACCCACCAGTCCCAGGCCTGGACCGGCGTTGTTGATGCAGGCGAGAATGGACGACAAAGAGGTGATGAAATCCAAGCCGCTCGCCAACTGGACGAAGATCAGCCCCACCATGCTCATGAAATACAGGAATACGAATGCGAGCACCGCGAACACCACGCGGTTGGCTATCACGGTCCCGCCCACCTTCAGAGGCCGCACCATGTTCGGATGCACCAACTGATTGAGTTCGCGATTCG
Organism: Gammaproteobacteria bacterium; assembly: GCA_037440085.1. Taxonomy (GTDB): domain Bacteria; phylum Pseudomonadota; class Gammaproteobacteria; order Steroidobacterales; family Steroidobacteraceae; genus Bog-1198. The sequence goes on along the minus strand of JBBIUT010000008.1, from coordinate 32,153 downwards.
CCTGCTTGGCGAGCACCAGCGTACGGATCATCTTGATACCGCCTCCGGTGGATCCGGAACTCGCGACGATGGAGCTCAAGAAAAGCATCCACATGGGGGCAAATATGGGCCATCGGGAATAATCCTGGGTGTGCAGTCCGCCGTCGGTCGCCATGGAGACGACGTTGAAGGTGGCGTGGCGCAGCGCCGTCGGAAACTCCGGATAAGTCCCCTTGAAGTACAGGAACAACGCAACCCCGACGCAGCTCGCGGCGAGCACGCCGAGTATGGCTCTCGCTTCGGCGTCGCGGAAATAGGCGCGCACCCCGCGCTGGCTCCAAGCAAGATAATGGGTCGCAAAATTCAGCGCCGCCAAAACCTGGAACCCGGTCAACACCAGTTCGATGCGCAACGAATTGAAGTGCCCGACGTTCGCGTCATAGGTGGAAAAGCCCCCGAGCGAGAGCGCGGAGAATCCGTGACAAACGGCATCGAACCAATTCATCCCGGCTAATTTCAAGCACACGATACAGGCGGCGGTCAGGCCCGCGTAAGCCGCCCACAGCAATCTCGCCGTCTGCCCGATGCGCGGCGTGAGCCTGCTGTCCTTCATCGGTCCCGGCATCTCGGCGCGGTAGATTTGCATGCCGCCGACGCCGAGCATGGGGAAGATCGCGACCGCGAGCACGATGATTCCCATGCCGCCCAGCCAGCTGAGCAAATGCCGCCACAAATTGATGGACCGCGGCAGGTCTTCAAGCGCCGAAAGGACCGTACCCCCGGTTGTGGTCAGGCCGGACGCGGCTTCGAAATAGGCACGGGTGAAATTGATCGGAAGGTAGTTCCAAAGCGGAAATCCGGCAACCGCCGGCAATACGGCCCAAGTCAGCGCCACCAGCATCAGGCCGTCGCGGGTCTTCAGCTCGCGCTTGAAGCGCCGAGTCGCCAACCATAGGAGGGCTCCGAGCGCCAATGTCGCGAACGCCGAAACGACGAAAGACCAGAGCGCAGGGTCCAGCTCCCAAATGGCCATGATCAACGGCGCGAGCATGGTCACCGCGAACACCATCATGACCATGGCGAACACGTGCGCAACCGGCAGTAAAATGTCCTTCACAAAAACGACGCGGAACCTTGAAAGAGCTTTTCCACGGCTTCGATGTGCCTGCGGTCGGTCAAGAAAAGAATCAGGTGATCGTCGGGCTGCACGGTGGTGTCGTGATGCGCGATGATCACGTCTTCGCCGCGCACCACGGCGCCCAAGGTGGTGCCCCGGGGCAGTACGATGTCCTCGATTCGGCGGCCGATCACTTTCGAGCTGTCCGCATCGCCGTGCACGACCACCTCGAGCGCTTCAGCGGCGCCGCGCCGCAATGAATGCACCCGCACGACATCGCCGCGACGAACGTGCGCCAGCAACGAGCCTATGGTCACGGTCTGCGGCGAAATCGCGACATCGATCGAGCCGCTCTCGATGAGCTCCGCATACGAGGGCTTGTTGATGAGCGCCATGACCTTGTGGGCGCCCAGCCGCTTGGCCAGCATCGCCGACAGGATATTGGCTTCCTCGGAATTGGTCATCGCCGCGAATACGTCCGCCCCGTCGATATTCTCCTCGAGCAGCAACCTCTCGTCAGCCGCGTCGCCGAGCAATACGGTCGTGCTGTTCAGCAGTTCGGAGACGCGCCGCGCGCGCCGCGGATCGCGCTCGATGAGCTTCACCTGATTCTTGTATTCCAGTTCGCTGGCGAGGCGAAAGCCGATGTTCCCGCCGCCGGCGATGACCACGCGGCGCACCGGCGCCTCCTCCCGGCGCATTTCCTTCATGACGACTCGAATATCCTTGCGGGCCGCCAGAAAGAACACCTCGTCGCCGTCCTCGATCACCGTCGTGCCCTCGGGCTGAATGCTTCTGCCCGCCCGGTAAATCGCCGCGACGCGCGCATCGGCCGTCGGGATATGCTCGCGCAGCGTACGCAGCGCCTGGCCGACCAAGGGTCCGCCCGAGAGCGCTCGAATGCCCACCAGCCGCACCCGCCCGTCGGCAAAGTCGAGCACCTGCAATGCACCGGGATAGCGGATGAGCCGCGCCACGTATTCGGTCACCAGTTGTTCGGGGCTGATCCACACGTCGACCGACAACGCATTTTCGCCGAACAGCTTCTCGCGCTCGGTGAAATCCGCCGAGCGCACGCGCGCGATCTTCTTCGGCGTGCGGTACAGGGTCCAGGCGATGTGGCAGGCCAACATGTTGACCTCGTCGCTGTTGGTGAGCGCGACTAGAATGTCGGTGCCGGCGATGCCGGCGGCTTCGAGGACCCTGGGGCTCGCCGCATTGCCGATCACGGTGCGAATGTCGAGCCGGTCCTGCAGATCGCGCAGCATGTCATCGTTGGTATCGACGACGGTGACGTCATTCGATTCTTCGCGCGAAAGGTGGTATGCCGCGGTACGCCCGACCTGCCCGGCGCCTAAAATGATGATTCTCACGGTCGCGTTACTCTACACGACTTGAAGATTGGCATAAGACATCATCAGCCACTTCGTGCCCTGCTGCTCAAAATTCACCTGGATGCGCGCCTGCGGACCGTTGCCCTCGAAATTAAGCACAATGCCGTCGCCGAATTTCAAGTGCCTCACCCGGCTTCCCATCCGCATGCCGAGCGCCGGCGTTTCCCCGATGCCTCCGCGTTTGACGAACACCGGTCGGGATACCTGCAATCGCGGCCGGACTTCTTCCAGCAATTCGGGGGGCAGCTCGCCGATGAATCGGGAAGGCTGGCCGTATTGATCCACGCCGTAGAGCCGGCGCTGTTCTGCGTAAGTAACATAGAGCTGGCGCATGGCGCGGGTCGCACCCACGTAGCACAGACGGCGCTCCTCCTCCAGTCCCTCGAGATCGGCGACCGAGCGTTGGTGCGGAAATAATCCGTCCTCCATGCCGGCGAGAAATACCACGGGAAATTCCAGGCCCTTGGCCGAGTGCAGGGTCATCATCTGCACGCAATCGGCGTATGGATCCGCCTGGCCTTCACCGGATTCGAGCACGGCGTGTGCCAGGAAGGATTCGAGCGGCTGCATCTGCGCGTGCTCGATGACGCCGTTCTCGGGCGAGAAGCCCCGCGCCGCGCTCACGAGCTCGAGCAAATTTTCGACGCGGCCTTCGCCCCGCTCGCCCTTCTCCTTCTTGAAGTGTTCTATCAGCCCACTTCTCTGGATGACCAGATCGACCTGCTGGTGCAATTCCAAGCCGCGGATCTCCTCGGCCATTTTGTCGATGCCGTGCATGAACCCCTGAAGAGCCAGCACTGCGCGCGGCGCGAGTCCGTGTTGCATGCAGCCCCCGGCCGCCGCCCACAGGGGCGTTCCGTTGGAACGGGCCGTGTCGCGCAGCACCTCCAGGGTCTTGGCACCGATGCCGCGGACCGGCAAATTAACCACCCGCTCGAACGAGGTGTCGTCCGCGCGGTTCGCGACCAGGCGCAGGTAGGCGAGCGCATCCTTGATCTCGGCACGTTCGAAGAACCGCAGTCCGCCGTACACCCGATAAGGCATTCTGGCGTTCAAAAACGCCTCCTCAAAGACTCGCGACTGCGCATTGGAGCGGTACAGCACGGCCACTTCGCGCCGGGCCCCGCCGCGCTCCACCCACTCGCGGATGCGATTCACGATGAAGTCGGCCTCATCGCGCTCGTTGAACGCCGCGTACAGTTTGACGCGTTCGCCGTCCTCGCCGCTGGTCCAAAGGGTTTTGCCGAGACGGCCGGCATTGTTGGCGATCAGGGCATTGGCGGCCTTCAAAATCGTGCCGGTGGAGCGGTAGTTTTGTTCCAGCTTGTAAAGCACCGCGTGCGGGTAGTCGCGGCGGAATTGATTCAGGTTCTCAACCCTTGCGCCGCGCCACCGATAAATGGATTGGTCATCGTCGCCCACCGCGAACGGCAGGCCGGTGGGGCCGGCGAGCAGCGTGAGCCAGCGGTACTGAATGGCGTTGGTGTCCTGGAATTCGTCCACCAGCACGTGGCGGAATCGGTCGCGGTAATGCTGCAGAAGCGCGGTGTTGTCGCGCCACAATTCATGCGCGCGCAGCAGCAATTCCGCGAAATCCACCACCCCGGCCCGCTGGCAGGCCTCTTCGTAGGCCTGGTAGATCCTGATCAATTGGCGGCGTGTCGGGTCGTCCGCATCCTTGATGTGCTTAGGCCTGAGGCCCTCGTCCTTCTGGGCGTTGATGAACCAGAGAATCTCGCGCGGCACCCAGCGCGCTTCGTCCAGATCGAGGGCCCTGAGCACTTTGCGCAACAGGCGCGCCTGGTCCTCGGAATCCAAGATTTGGAATCCCTGCGGTAGACCGGCCTCGCGCCAGTGCAGGCGCAGCAGCCGGTGGGCGAGGCCGTGGAAGGTCCCGATCCAGAGTGCGCCGCCGGGATATCCCAACAGGGTCTCTATGCGGCCGCGCATCTCGGCGGCGGCCTTGTTGGTGAAGGTGACCGCAAGAATGCTGTGAGGCGACGCTCCCTCGACCTGGATCAGCCATGCGACCCGATGCACGAGCACCCGCGTCTTGCCGCTGCCGGCGCCGGCCAGCACCAGCGCCGGGCCGAGCGGCGCGGCGACCGCCTGCCGCTGAGCGTCGTTCAGGCCATCGAGAAGGTGAGATACATCCATACGGGCGCGGATTGTACTGTAGCCCCCGACCAGGACAAGGGTCCGGACAGGCCCTATGCGCCGCGCGGTGCGCCGGCGGCTTCCTCGGCGAACTCGATCAATGCAAGCACCAGCGACAGCACCACGGGTCCGACGATGATGCCGATGGTTCCGAAGGCCGGAATACCGCCCAGCACCCCGACGAATATGACCAGCGCGGAGATTCGTGCGCGCCCCGAGATCAACAGCGGCCGCAGCAGGCTCTCCAGACCCACGAGCATCAGTCCCCAAACGAGCATGAAAATCGCGAAGCCCCAGCGCCCCTCGTAGCACAACCACCCCACGGCCGGCACCCAGACAAAAGACGCGCCGCCGACGGGAAGCATCGACAGCAGCGCCGCCAGGACGCCGAACACGACCGGCGAGGGCAGGCCGGCGATCGCAAATCCGACACCGACCAGCAGGCCCTGTATCGCCGCCGTCATCGTAGTACCGAACACGACGGCCCGGGCCACGCCGCTCAGTTGGTGAAACAGGCGGTCCTTGCGCGCCTGATCAAGTGGTATGAGCATGCGCGCACGGGTCCACATGCGATCGCCGTCGCGCAGAAAAAAGAACAACAAGGACAACATGATCGAAAACCCGATCACCGATCCCAGCGCTCCCAGGAAGAACGAGCCGCTGCGGCCGGCGAGGTGCTGCAGCACTTCCTGCCCGCCCGAAATCACCCACGATCGGACTTGGCTCGCCGAAATTCCGCTGTGCGCCCGCACCCAGGCATCCACGCGCGCCACGACGGAAAAATGTTCCAGGTCCGCCAGACTCTTGATGTCCAGGTCGCGCGCCGCCTGTTGCAGCCTCTGCAACAAGGTGGAAATTTGCGCCACGAACTCGATCGACAGTGCGCTCAACGGCAGCAGTATGGTAATGGGGGTCAAAACGGTCAGCAAGACGGCCGCTCGGCCGCCGCCGCGCAGACGGCGGCGCAGCCTGAGGTTCAGCGGGTGCAGCACGAACGCCAGAAATGCGGCCCAGCTCATCGCGGAAAGAAAGGGCTTGAAAATGAGTATCAGCAGGCCGCAGAGGAGGGCGGCGACCGCGAGGGCGAAGACGCGCGGATAAAAGGTGGATTCGGCGGGCATCGGGCGATAATAGCATCGCCGTTGCGCGCCGCGCCGCCGGGCGCCGGTGCCGGCTCCTCAAATTTGGCCGAGTCGCGTAGCATGGAAGCCGCGGAAGGCTGCGAGAGCTCTAAATGACAACGATAACCGTCAACAATCAGACGCTTCAGGTCGACGCGTCGCCCGATACGCCGCTTCTATGGGTGTTGCGCGATCACCTCGGATTGACGGGAACCAAGTACGGCTGCGGCGTGGCGTTGTGCGGTGCGTGCACGGTGCATGTCGACGGTGTGGCGATGCGCTCGTGCATTTTGCCGCTGCGGGCGATCGAGAGTAAGAAAATCACCACCATCGAAGGCCTGTCGCAGGGCCGCAGTCACCCGGTGCAGCGTGCCTGGATCGAGCTCGACGTGCCGCAATGCGGATACTGCCAATCCGGCCAGATCATGTCCGCGGCGGCGCTGCTGCGGTCGAATACCGCTCCCACCGAGGCCGAGATCGACTCCGCCATGGCGGGCAACATTTGCCGCTGCGGCACCTATGCCAGAATTCGTAAGGCGATTCATCGCGCGGCCGAATTGCTGCTGGCCGGTACCCAATCATGAGTGCGCATCGGTCCGGGCCGCTGTCGGACGATCCGGATCGCCGCGAATTCTGCAAACGCACGGCGGCGGCGGGCAGCGGCCTGGTGCTGGCCTTGACGCTGCCCGCCTTTGCCGGACGGTCCTCGCGGGCGGCGAGCGGTGTGCAAGCGGGCGGCGGCCGGGCGCGCGACAGCCAATTAAATGCCTGGCTCAAGATCGGCTCCGACAATTCGGTCACGGTCCTCGTCGATCGCTCGGAAATGGGGCAGGGTGTTTACACCGCGCTGCCCATGCTGCTGGCCGAGGAACTGGAAATCGATCTGGCGCGAATCAAGGTCGTCGCTGCGCCGGTCGGCGATGCCTATGTCAACGCGTTGAACGGCGGCCAGATCACCGGTACCAGCAACAGCATCCCGGATGCGTGGGACAAGCTGCGCACCGCGGGGGCGCAGGCGCGCATCATGTTGATAGCGGCTGCCGCTCGTGCTTGGCGGGTCGATCCCGGCGAGTGCTATGCCAAGAACGGCGTGGTCGCTAACGCCCGCGGCAAGACCCTTACCTATGGCGAATTGGCGGCCGCTGCCGCCGGCATGCCGGTCCCCAAAGAGATCAAGCTCAAACCCAAGGCGGATTTTCGTTTGATCGGCACTTCGCAAGCGCGGCTCGATACCCCGGGCAAAGTGGACGGCAGCGCCGAATTCGGCCTGGACGTCAAACTGCCGGGAATGCTGTACGCGGCGCTGGCGCAGAGTCCGGTGTTGGGCGGAAAAGTCGCGGCGGTCGATTCCGCCGCAGCCCAATCGATGCCCGGGGTGCGCCGGGTGCTCACGACCTCGAGCGGGGTGGTGGTGGTGGCGGATCACTTCTGGCAGGCGTTGCAGGCACGCAATGCATTGCAGATCACCTGGGATCCCGGCGCCAATGTGCGGCTCGACAATGCCGCCATCCAGGCCGTGCTCAGGAAGGCGGCGGCGGCAGTTCCTGGGCTGGTGGCGCGCAAAGACGGCGACGTCGCGGCCGCCCTTAAAGGCGCGCAGCGCACGCTCGATGCGGTCTACGAATTGCCGCTGCTCGCGCACGCGACCATGGAGCCCATGAATTGCACCGCCGACGTCAAAGCCGGCCACTGCGACCTGTACGTGGGCACGCAAGTCCAACAAATCGCACAGGCAACCGCCGCGACCGCTGCCGGCCTGCAGCCCAATCAAGTCAATGTCATGACCACCCTGATCGGCGGCGGCTTCGGCCGGCGGCTGGATGTCGATTTCATCCCCGCGGCGGTCGAGGCCTCGAAGGCGGTCGGCGCGCCGGTAAAGCTCATCTGGACGCGCGAAGACGACATGACGCACGACACCTATCGGCCGCCCATACGCGAGGACGTCAGCGCCGGAATCGATGGCGGCGGCAAGCTGAGCGCGTGGAACATGCATATCACCAGCCCGTCGATTACCGCGCGCTTTGATCCCACGAACAAGGATCCCTTCGATTCCGTGGTTGAATATGCGCAAAAGTATCCCTACGCGGTGCCGAATTTTGCGCTGAGCTTTTCACGCCAAGAGATCGGCATCGATGTCGGCTACCTGCGCTCCGTGAGCCACGCGCCCAATTGCTTCGTGATCGAGAGTTTCATGGACGAAGTGGCGGCAGCCCTATCCAAAAGTCCCTTGGATTTCCGCCTGGAGCTGCTCGCGGCGAAGCCGCGCCTCGCCCGCGTGCTCAAGTTGGCGGCCGAACGCGCCGGATGGGGCCACGCGCCCAAGGGACGCCATCAGGGACTTGCCCTGATGGAGGGCTACGACACTCATATGGCGCAAGTGGCTGAGATTTCCGCGGCGGGCGGCGAACTCAAGGTGCACAAGATCACCTGCGCCGTCGACTGCGGCCAAATGGTCAACCCGCGCATCGTCGAATCGCAAATTGAAAGCGGCATCGTGTTCGGGTTGTCGGCCGCGCTGTGGGGCGAAGTGACGATCGCCGGGGGTCGGGTTCAGCAGGCCAATTTCAATTCGTACCGGCTGCTTCGCGGCAATGAAATGCCGGAACTCGACGTACATCTTCTGCCGAGCGACGAGCCGCCCGGCGGTATCGGCGAGGCCGCGGTGCCGCTGGTGGCGCCGGCGATTTGCAATGCGATTTTTGCGGCAACCGGCAGGCGGCTGCGAAGCCTGCCGATTTCCGCTCACCTGCTCGCCTGAGCGGCGGCGGTCGATCTCAAGGGGGCGCCATGACAGCTAAAACAACTCGGCGATCGCTTTCTTCCGGCAAGGGCGCTGCGGCTCGATCGAGGCCGCGCAAGGCAAGCCCCAGGCTGACGCCGGGGCGTCTGCTGCAGCTGGGTCTCGGCTTCTGGGGCCCGCGCGCGTTTCTGAGCGCGGTGGAACTGGGCCTGTTCTCGGTACTCGCCAAGGGACCGCTCGATGAGGGTCAGCTGCGCGAGCGCCTCGGACTGCATCCGCGCTCGGCGCGCGATTTCTTCGACGCGCTGGTGGCTCTTGAGCTGCTGCAGCGCAAGGCGGCCAAATATCGCAATGCTCCCGACGCGGATGCATTTCTCGACCGCACCAAACCCGCCTACGTTGGCGGACTGCTGGAAATGGCCGCTGCCCGACTGTACCCATTTTGGGGTTCGCTCACCGAGGCGCTGCGTACCGGCGCGCCTCAGAACGAAGCCAAGCGCGGCGGCGACATGTTTGGCGAACTGTATGCCGACCCGGAGCGGCTGCGTGGCTTCCTCGCCGCGATGACCGGCGTCAGCATGGGCTCGGCGCATGCCATTGCGACCAAGTTTCCCTGGAAATCATGCAAGACATTCGTGGACGTGGGGACTGCCCAGGGTTGCGTGCCGGTGCAAGTGGCTTTGGCGCACAAGCACCTGACGGGCACGGGATTCGATCTGCCGGTGGTGGGGCCGATCTACGAGGAATACGTGAGTTCCTTCGGGCTCGATGCGCGTCTGAAGTTTCAAGCCGGCAATTTCTTCCGTGACCCGCTGCCGCAGGCCGATGTGCTGATCATGGGGCACATCCTGCACGACTGGAATCTTCAGGAGAAGCATCTGCTGTTGCAGAAGGCGTTCGCCGCGCTGCCCAAGCACGGGACGCTTATCGTTTACGATGCAATGATCGACGATGCTCGCTGCCGCAATCTGGCGGGGCTGTTGATGAGCCTCAATATGTTGATCGAAACGTCCGGGGGGTTCGATTACACGCCCGCGGATTGTCGCGGCTGGATGAAGGCGACGGGCTTCCGGAAAACCTCGGTGATGCCTCTGACCCCGGTCGAATCGATGGTGATTGCAACGAAGTAGACAAGCGCCTCCGACCTCGCCCGTGACGCCGGGCGCTTGAGTGCATCAGCGGCGCCGCATCTGCAGTTGGCGCTGCATCTCCGACAGCGCGATGCGGTCTTCGCCGCGGGTCCGGCGAGACGCGGCGGGAGCCCACGCCTGCCCGAACACCACTTCGTAGGTCGCGGGCAGGCGGCCGTCGCGGCGGTGGATCTCGTAGGCCCCCTGCATGGCGGCAAACTTTCGCGGGCCGGTGAGACCCTTGGGCCTGCCGGCGGTTGCATTGCGGGCCCCGACGGCCTTAAGGTCCGCGGCCAGCCGGCGCACGTCCGTGTACCTCAAGGTGTAGCGCTCCACATCGAGTACCGGCGCGGCGAATCCGGCGCGCACCAGCGCGTCGCCGATATCGTGCATGTCGATGAAGGCATGAACGCGGCTGGAGGAATCCACCTGTGCCCACGCCGACCGCAGCTCCCGCAGGGTGTCGGGACCCAGGCTCGTGAAGCTCAATAAGCCCCGTGGCCCGAGCACGCGGCGAAATTCGGCGAATGCGGCGTCCGGATCGATCCAGGGCAGCAGAAAATTGCTGAGAATGAGATCGACGCTGCCCTCCGCCAAGGGCAGCCGGGCTGCATCGGCACAGACCCGCGAAAAGGGACGAAGCCAAGATTCCTGGCGGGCGGCGGTGCGCAGCATGCCGAGAGCCGAGTCCACCGCGAGTACACGCGCGGCGGGATAGCGGCGCTTCAGCGCCCGGCTCGCATGGCCGGTACCGGCGCCGGCGTCGAGCACCACGCGCGGCGACACTGCGACCAAGTCCAGGCGCTCGAGCAAGCGCTCGCGCACCTCGCCTTGCAGTACGGCGGAGGCATCGTAGGTCTTGCAAGCGCGATCGAAGGAGCGGCGCGCCCACGCGGTATCGAGTTCGTACCCGGTCATCGAGTGAATTGGTAATGGAGGAGAATTCCGATGAACACCGACATGCCGAAATAGTGATTGTTGAGAAATGCCTGAAAACAGGCTTCGCGGTCGCGCGAGCGAATCAGCCACAGTTGATGAACGAAGAATAGGGCACCCGCGATCAATCCCGCATGGTACCAGCCGCTCATGCGCAGCATGCGCCCTGCGAGATACAGTGACAGCAACGTCATGCCCTGCAGTGCCGCAATGACATGCCGATCCGAATCGCCGAACAGGATGGCGGTGGAACGCACGCCGACTTTGATGTCGTCGTCGCGATCGACCATGGCGTAGATCGTGTCGTAAACGGTGACCCACAGCATGTTGGCGATCAGCAGCAGCAACGCCACCCGCGGCACGCGCTCGAGTTGCGCCGCGAACGCCATCGGTATCCCCCACCCGAACGTCAATCCCAAATAGAGCTGGGGTACCGACAAGAAGCGCTTGACGAACGGGTAGCTCACTGCGAGAAAGGCGCCGCCCACCGCCAGCAGCAGGGTCATCTTGTTCAATTGCAGCGCCAAGACCAGCGCCATCAGCGACAGGACGGCGAACAAGATCAGCGCCTCCACCGTCGAAATGCGCCCGGTCGCAAGCGGCCGCTGCCGGGTGCGCTTGACGTGCGGATCGAAACTGCGATCGGCGTAATCGTTGATGGCGCAGCCGGCGGATCGCATGAGCACGGTACCGGCGACGAAGATCACGAACAGATGCGGGTCCGGTCTGCCGCGGCCGGCGATCCAAACGGCCCACAAAGTCGGCCACAGCAGCAGCCAAATGCCGATGGGGCGATCCAGGCGCGTGAGGTTTATATAATCCTGCAGCGTGCCCACGATTCTGGGCAATTCATTGGTGGTCCACGGGTGAAAGCGCACACGAAAGGAAAACCACCGCCAGCGCTGCGCGATCATCTCGCCCAACTCGACGCCTGAGCGCGGCAGCGGCACTTCCCAATGACCTCTAAGTTCGGCCCACGGCGGGCAGAAATACTTCGTGAGCGAGCAGCGGCGCGGCGCGCAATCGAACTCTCGAGCGTCTCGCCCACAAGCCGGCGGGCCTGAGATCCGTCTCGCGCAGCGCACGTGCACAGAGCGCGTCGGCCGCCGGCAACCACGCATACTCGTAGGCGCTGCGCTCCACGCCCGAGAGCTCGTTCAGCGTCTCACCGAGCGAGGAATCGCCGAGTTCGGCCAGCCACGGATGCATGCACAGGGTGGAGTCCGGAATCACCGTCTGCGCAAAAACCCAAACCTGATCGCCGCAGCGCAATGCGGTCTCGCGGAACAGACCGGCGCTGTCGCGCGCACGCAAGGCGGATTTGTGGGCGGCGCTGAGCAGCCCTGTCCAGTGCTCGATCAGGCGCAAACCGAAGCGTTCGCCGCAGGCAGCCTTCATGCGCAGCGTGATGAGCCCCTTGCCGATGAGCCATGAGCGCAGCGGCGCGTCCACGCTGAATCCACCCAGCCGCTCCGCCGGCAGCCAGGGGGTGGAATCGACGCCGTGTGCTTTGTCCGCAATCATGCCGACCATTCTAACCGACCCGGCCGTATTGCTCTGCATGTCCGACCCATCGCCGGATCAGGGGTGCCACATGCGCCGGCCAATCGTGCAAGAGCGCTTCGGCTGCGATTTGCACTCGCGGCAACAAATCGGCGTCACGCAGTAAATCGGCGACTCGCATCTGCGCCAGCCCCGTCTGGCGCGTACCGAGCAATTCGCCGGGTCCGCGCAGCTCGAGGTCGCGGCGCGCCACCTCGAAGCCGTCGTTGGTTCGGCGCATGACCGAGAGGCGCTCACGGGCCAGCGGCGACAGCGGGGCGCGATACAGCAGCAGGCAGGTGCTCGCATGCTGCCCGCGACCGACGCGACCGCGCAGCTGGTGCAGTTGTGCAAGCCCCATGCGCTCCGCGTTCTCGATCACCATGACGGTGGCGTTGGGCACATCCACTCCCACTTCAATGACGGTGGTGGCCACCAACAGGCGGATCTCCCCGTCCTTGAAGCGGCGCATGGTGCGCTCCTTGGCGGCGGCCGGCATGCGCCCGTGCACCACGCCCACGGCGAGTTCGGGCAGCGCCGTCGCCAGAGCGGCCGCGGTTTCCTCCGCCGCCTGATAGGGCATTTCTTCCGATTCGTCGATCAGGGGACACACCCAGTATGCCTGCCTGCCTTCGAGGCAGGCCGTGCGGATGCGCATGACCACCTCGTCGCGCCGCGAGTCGGCCAGCACCACGGTCTTGACCGGCGTGCGTCCGGGCGGCAGCTCATCGATGATCGACACGTCGAGATCCGCATAGGCGGTCATCGCGAGCGTGCGCGGTATCGGGGTCGCGGTCATGATCAGTTGATGAGGCTGATGGCCGCCCTGAGCGCCTTTTTCACGCAAAGACAGTCGTTGATGAACGCCAAACCGGTGTTGCTCATCGACGATCACCAGGGCCAGCGCCGCGAACTCGACGCCTTCTTGGAACAGCGCGTGCGTGCCGATGACCACCGGCGCCAGTCCGCCGCGAATCCTCTCGAGCGCGGCGGCGCGCGATTTGCCGGTCAGCCGCCCGGTCAGCAGCGCAACGGAGATCCCCAGAGGCTCGAACCAGCGCTGGAAATTCTGCCTATGCTGTTCGGCGAGCAGCTCGGTCGGCGCCATGAGCGCGACCTGCCGGCCGAGCTGCACGGCCTGGGTCGCCGCCAGCGCAGCGACCACGGTCTTTCCGCAGCCCACATCTCCTTGCACCAGGCGCAGCATCGGCGTCGGGAGCGCGAGGTCCCGCTCGATCTCGCTCAGCACGCGCCGCTGCGCCGGAGTCGTTTGAAACGGCAGCGCGGATAGCAGCTTCGCTTTCAGCGCGCCGTCGCTCGCCAGGGGCCACCCCGGGTCGCGCTGTATACGCTGCCGCAGCAGCTTGAGCGACAGCTGGTGGGCCAGCAATTCCTCGAATGCGAGCCGCCGCTGCGCCGGATGACGCCACTCGAGCAACAAATCCACCGGCGCATCCGCCGGCGGCCGGTGCACATACTGCACCGCTTCGCGCAACGTGGGCAGGTGCGAATCAGCGAGTATCGACGGGGGCAGCCAATCGGTCAGATCGCTCGCGGTGGTCTGATCCAGCGCCAACCCGACCAATTGGCGCAGTCGTCCCTGGGTAATGCCCTCCGTGAGGGGATAGATCGGTGTGAGGTGTTCTTCGTCGACGTTCACGGACTGCGGACCGACGCGTCGATATTCCGGATGCACCATTTCCAGGCCGTTGGGGCCGCGGCGCGCTTCGCCGAAGCAGCGTACCCGGATGCCGCGCGCCAAACCGTCGTGCTGCTGCGCAGTGAAATAAAAGAATCGCAGCGTCAGGAATCCGGAGCCGTCGCCGATTCTGCAAAGCATCTGGCGCCGGCCGCGAAACACAATCTCCGTGAGCAACACCTCGCCTTCCACCGCCGCCCGCTGTCCGGGCCTGAGCTCTCCCAGCAGCGCCACGCGGGTGCGATCCTCGTAACGCAGAGGCAGCAGAAATAGCAGATCCTGGGTGGTTTCCACGCCCAACGCATGCAGCCGTCCCGCCAAGCCGTGGCCGACTCCGCGCAGCGCCGTCACCGGTTTCAAGTCGATCACAAGGCGACGATGCACTCCACCTCGATCTCGGCGCCGCGCGGCAGGGCGGCGACGCCGACGGCGGCGCGCGCCGGGTAGGGCTCGCGAAAGTATTCGGCCATGATCTTGTTGACGAGGGCGAAATGGGAAAGATCGGTCAAAAAGACGGTGGCCTTGACCACCTCATCGAGGCTCGCCCCCGCCGCCGCCACGATCGCCTTGATGTTCTCGAACACTTGGCGAACCTGCGCCTCGGTGCCTCCCGTCACCAGTTCCTTGGTCGCGGGATCCAAAGGTATTTGCCCGGATACCCAGATGGTGTTGCCGACGCGAACGGCTTGCGAATAGACGCCGATGGCGGCCGGCGCCTTTGGCGTGGAAATAATTTGCTTGCTCATGCTTTACGCGCTTCCCATTGTTGAAAATTACCGGTAGCGGTTCGTTCAATGTCAGGCCAGTGTGCGAAATACCCGCTGCACGTCCGGCATCCTGCGAATGGTGCGGATTACGCGTGCGAGGTGCTTGCGGTCGCGCACCTGCAGCTGGAACCGGAGAGAGGAGCTGCTCTCGTCGCGCTCTTCCAGCGAAACCTGATCGATATTGGTTTCGGTGCCCGCGATGCCGGAGGCCACAGCCCCCAGAACTCCAACCCGATTGTTGATCTCGAGTTGTATCTCGGAACTGAACAACCGGCCGTGCGTCTCCTCCCAGGCGACCGACAACCATTTTTCGGGCTGCTTGCGGTATTCCGCGAGATTACCGCAATTCTGCCGGTGGATCACCACGCCTCGACCGGCGCTCAAATATGCCATGATGGGATCGTTCGGGATCGGAAAACAGCAGCGCGCGTAGCTGACCAACAGGCCTTCGGTGCCGGCTATCATCAGCGGACCGCCGCTCGAGGCGCTGCTCTCGCCGCCGTCTCGCGCCGGCTGCAGGCGCCGGGCAACCAACGGGGCGAGCCGCTCGCCCAAGCCGATCTTTTCATACAACTCGTCCGCATTCTTCAGATGCAGCTCTTTGACGACCGCGGCGATGGCTGCCGCCGGTATCTTCTTCAAACTGAGCGAGAATTCCTCCAGCGCCAGCCCGAGCAATCGCCGCCCCAACTCGAGCGCTTCGCCGCGCTTGAGATTCTTCAGGTATTGACGGATCGCGGCGCGCGCCTTCGCCGTCACCAAGAACGTCGACCACGATGGGTTCGGGGTCGCCCCCTTTGCGGTGATGATCTCCACCGTCTGTCCGTTGCGCAGCGGGGTGCGCAGCGGAACCAGCCGCCGGTCGATCTTGGCGGCGACGCAGCGGTTGCCGACGTCGGTATGTATCGCATAGGCGAAGTCGACGGCGGTGGCTCCGGTCGGCAAACGCAGGATCTTGCCCTTCGGCGTGAACACGTACACCTTGTCCGGGAACAGATCGACCTTGACGTTTTCGAGGAATTCCTCCGAGCTGCCCCCTTCGTGAATTTGCACCAGGCTTGCGAGCCATTCGCGCGCTCTGTCGTGCTCGACGCCGCCGAAGGTGTCGCCGCCGGATTTGTACTTCCAATGCGCGGCAATGCCGGATTCGGCGACGCGGTGCATCTGTTCGGAGCGGATCTGGACTTCGATCGGCACGCCGCTCGGCCCGAACAGCGTCGTGTGCAGGGATTGATAGCCGTTGACCCGGGGTATGGCGATGTAGTCCTTGAAGCGCCCCGGCATCGGTTTGTAGACGCCGTGCACCAACCCCAAGGCCCGGTAGCAGGTATCGGCGCTGTCGACAATGATGCGAAATCCGTACACATCGACCATTTCGTTGAGCGAGATGCCCTTGCTCTGCATCTTCTTGTAGATGCTGTAAAGGTGCTTTTCGCGGCCCTCCACCCGGCCGGCGATCGCAGCCTTCTTAAGCGCGGTCTTGAATGTTTCGGCGATCTTCGCGATGAACTCCTTTTGATTGCCGCGGGCGCGCTTCAATTCGCGTTCGAGGACCTTGTACCGGTAGGGGTACAGCGCTCTGAAGCCCAGATCCTCGAGTTCGAGCTTGACCGCGTACAGACCGAGGCGCTCGGCGATCGGCGCGTAGATATCCAAAGTCTCGCGTGCGATGCGCCGTCGCTTGACCGGCGGCATGGCGCCGAGGGTGCGCATGTTGTGCATGCGATCGGCGAGCTTGACCATGATGACGCGTATGTCGCGCACCATCGCCAGCAGCATCTTGCGGAAGCTTTCCGCCTGCGCCTCCTGGCGATTCTTGAATTGAATCTGGTCGAGTTTGCTGACCCCGTCCACCAGTTCGGCGACGATCTGACCAAAGATCGCGGCGATTTCGGCCTTGGCGGTCGGCGTGTCTTCGATCACGTCGTGCAAGATGGCGGCGACCAGAGTGTCGCCATCCAGCCGCAGGTCGGCAAGAATGTCCGCCACGGCCACCGGGTGCGTGATGTAGGGCTCGCCCGACACGCGAGTTTGGCCGCGGTGGCGCTCCGCGCCGAATTCGTAGGCTTCCCGGACGCGCTCAACCTGCGCGGGGGAAAGGTAGGCTTCGAGCTTTTCTAGGAGCTGACTGATCCCGGTGGAGCGTCTTCCACCGGGTAAGAAACCGAGTATGGAAGACGCATAGTCCATCGCCACTCTGGGGGGTAAGGTAGCTTTAGTCCCCTAAGCCAAGCTGCGGTGCGCGGAAATCCGAAGGCATGTCCAGCGCGCTCACCGGCTGCTGAACCGGCTCGTCGGGCTCTTCGAGCATTTCGAGAGTAATATTTCCGGCGGCAATCTCGCGCAGCGCCACCACGGTCGGTTTGTCGTTTTCCCATTCGACGGTCGCTTCCGCGCCGTTCGCCAGGCGCCGCGCCCGCTTGGCGGCCAGCAACACCAGGTTGAAAAGGTTGGGCTCATTTTGTAAGCAGTCTTCGACCGTGATTCGCGCCATGGCTTTTGGGTTCCGTTAAAGGGATTTCAAGCATAGCAGAATCGGGCCTGTTCCGGCCAGGTGCGCCGGCAATCGACGCGTCAGTGAGCCAGCAATTCCTCAGCCAAGCGCGCTACCTGCGGCCGGGCCGCAGACAATGCGTCGCCGCGCTCGTGAATGACGGCCAGTAAATCCTCGACCGCCGTCTCGAACTTGTCGTTGATCACCACGTAGTCGAATTCGGTCCAATGCGCGATATCCCGCCCGGCGTCCCTGAGCCGGCGCTCGATCACCGCTTCCGAGTCGGTGCTGCGCGCCTTCAGCCTGAGTTCGAGCGCCTTGCGGGTGGGCGGCAGAATGAAAATGCTGCGCGCCGCCGGCAGCCGGCTGCGCACCTGACGCGCCCCTTGCCAGTCGATCTCGAGCAACAGCAATTCACCGCTCTGCAGCGCGTCCTGGACGGCGCGCAGCCTGGTTCCGTAAAAATTGTCGAACACCTGCGCATGCTCGAGGAACTCGCCGCGATCGGCCATCTCCTGGAATTGCGCATGCGTGACGAAATGATAATCGCGCCCCTCGACCTCATTGGGCCGCGCCTTGCGCGTGGTATAGGACACGGAGAACCGCAGCCGCGGCTCGCGTTCGACCAGGGCCTTCACCAGGCTGGTTTTGCCCGCACCCGACGGCGCAGCCACCACATACAGACGCCCGACATTGCCGCCGAGTCGATCGCGCTGGAGCTCTGGGGCGCCCGGCACTCGATATTACTCGACGTTCCGCACTTGTTCGGGCGAAGTGCACCTATCAAATTGATTAATAATGAGATTCACAATTTAGATTGCCCATTGGCTACAAAGTCCGCTACCAATCGCCGAGCGCCTGCGCGGAATCGGCAATTTCGCGATGCCAGTCCATGTGGCGTTTTAGAATGACGCCAGGATAGCCGGACGGCGGCTAATGGGCCACATTGAGACTCACGGATGCGGCACGATTGAGGCGGGTGGGCCCTCGGCCGTGCACGCCGCGGTGCAGCTCCATGGCCGCGTGAGCCGGCGCCGCCTGGGGTTGGCAGGAAGTACTCAAAAGTTTCGGCAAGCTGACGTTCAAGCAGGTACTCGAACCCGCCGTTCAATATGCGCAAAGCGGCTTCCCGGTCTCCTAACGCATCGCCGTTGCTTCCGCCGATGGCGGCCCTAACCTGAACTATTCATGAACAACGGAAACGCTGGAAGGAGGCTGGGTCGGACAGTCATTTTCCGGAGCGTGAAAAACAGGACGTTTTTCCCGCAGCCCCCAGGGATGGGTTCACGGCGGTCCGGAAAATGACTGTCCGACCCAGCCTCCGTACATAAAGATTCTTATCGTTCACGAATAGCTCAAGCTAAGGCCAGACATGACCAGCACCTCGCTCGTATCCAGGCAAGTACCGCACGGCCGACGAGAAAGTAGGCCGGCCATCCTCTAGACTGGAAGCGGTTCCCCGCCAATGCAGGGGGGCGCGAAGCTTACGACCGACCACATATCATGCGAATTTGCCAACGACCGTGACACACCCAACGCGTCTGCTGCTGGCAGCCCTCATCACTCTCCGGTCCCTGCAGGCCGCCGCGGGACCGACCGAGCTTCGAGCGCTCGCACACCGATACTATGAGTGGCACGACCAGGCCTATCCGGTCGCGACCAGTGGTGCGGGGGAACATCGCTTCGACTCCCGACTCACCGACTATCGCCTGACCGCCGTGCTGGAGCGCCGGCGGCACGTGAGCGAACTGCTCGCGCAGGTCAGCGCCATGAACGATGAGGGCTGGGACAAGGACGACCGCGTCGATCGCCTGCTGTTCCAATCGCAGCTCGCCTCCGCGGATTTCTTCGGCCGAGAGCTCAAACCCGAAGCCTCGGATCCGCAGCTGTACGTCAACGAATGCTCGAACTCCATCTTCAGCCTGCTGCAGAAGGACTATGCCTCGAGCCGCACGCGGGCGGTTGCCGCCACGGCACGCCTCGAACAAATGCCGGCGCTGCTAATGGCCGCCCACGCGAATCTTACGCAGCCGGTGAAACTGTATGCCTCGCTCGCCATAGAGGCGGCCCGCGGAGGCGATGAGTTGTATACCGTGAGTCTGATGGCCCTCGCCGATCAGCTCTCCGCCGCGGAGCGCCGGCGGCTCATCAAGGCGCGCGACGCCGCGCTCAAGGCTCTGCATGCGTATGCCGACTGGCTCGATGCGGGACGCCCCCGGATGCCGGACTGGCAGCCCATGGGCGAGTCGAAATACAACTATCTGCTCAAGCACGTGCTGCTTCTGCCGTTCGATGCGCACGACCTCGCGCATCTCGGCGAAGTGGAGCTCGCACGCTATCGCGCACTCGAAGCCATGCTCAAGGATCCGAGCCTCGCTTCGCCCGATCCCGCACGCGCCGCGCACGTGCCGAAGGATCAGGCGGAGTTCCTTGCCGCCTACCAGGCGCGACTCCGGGAAATCGTCGACTTCCTACAGGCACATCGGCTGGTTACGATCCCCTCTTACATCGGTCCGTTTCAGATCCGGCAGCTTCCCGAGGCGTTCAAACCGACCTCGCCGGGCGGCTTCATGAATCCACCGGGGCTCTACGATCGGGACCCCGCGGGCTTCTACTACATCCCGACTTACAACCCGAAGAGCGACAACTTCTATATTCGCGCAGCAATTGAGGATCCGCGCCCGATCCTCGGCCACGAGGGTATTCCCGGGCATTTTCTGCAGCTCTCGATCGCCAATCACCTGCCGGATGAGATCCGTCGCCATCACGATGACACGGTATTCGTCGAGGGCTGGGCACTGTATGGCGAGGAAATGCTGCTTCGAGAGGGGTTATATACCGACAACTCGGCGGCCGAGGGTCAGGTGCTGCGGCTGAGCCGCTATCGTGCCGCTCGCATCGGTGTGGATGTGGGCCTGCAGACCGGCCGCTGGAGCTTCGAGCAGGCGGTCCGCTACTTCATGGAAGCGGGCGGCCTCGACCGTGAAGCCGCTGAAGGCGAGGCGGCTGGAGCGGCTTCCAACCCCTCGCAGAAGATCTCGTACATCACCGGCAAATGGCAGATCATGCGTCTGCTCGGCCGTTATCGCGACCGCCAGGGCGCGGACTTTCGCCTCGGCGCCTTTCATGACCAGTTGATCAGCTACGGATCCCTGCCGTTGTCGGTAATCGAATGGCTCCTGTTCGACGATGACGGCTCCGTTCGCGCGGCGCTGAATTAGCGCATGAGCGCAGCAATTCACCCTTGCGCAGCCACCCGCATCCCTGAGATTGAAGTCGCCTACCGGACTGGAGGCAATCAGATGCCTGCCAGATGCCTGCGCTCGGGGCCCTCTCGGCCACGCGGGCCGGCAAGCGGACGGCCGCCGTTAATAATTTCTTGATTTACAGCCGCGGATCCTACTCGACGTTCTGCACCTGCTCGCGCATCTGTTCGATCAACACTTTCATATCGACCGCGGCCCGCGTCGTTTCGATATCCTGAGATTTCGACGACAGCGTGTTGGCCTCGCGATTCAGTTCCTGCATCAAGAAATCCAAGCGTCGGCCTGCCGGCTCCTGCCCGCCGAACGTCATGCGTATCTCCGCGACGTGACCGCGCAGCCGGTCGATTTCTTCATCGACGTCGAGTCGCTGCGCGAGAATCGCAATTTCCTGTTCGAGCCGATCATGATCCACTTCGCCGGCGAGCTGTGCGATGCGCTCGATCAATTTCGCGCGCATGCGGGCACGCACCTCCGGCAGCCGCTCCGCGACCCGTGCGGCGAATTCCTGAAGTCCGGCGCAACGTTGCTCCAAAGCGTCCCGCAAGCGCCCGCCTTCACTGTCGCGAAAACGCGCGAGCTCGGCCAGGCCTTCGCGGAGCAAGGAATGCGCTGCCGCAATCAGGGGCGCGGCATCGCGGCTTTGGTCGCGGACCACCCCGGGCCAACGCAGCAGATCCATGACGGCGATGCGCGCCGCGCCGCCCAACTGCGAGGCGACTTGCTGGGCGCGCAACGCCAGCGAGGCCAGCACATCGGCGTCGACTTCCAGCGACGTCGCGACCGCAACGGGGCGAAAATGCAGCGTGCATTCGACCTTGCCGCGGCGCACGGCGCCCGCGATCGTCTGGCGGAAATCCGCCTCGGCGCTGCGGAATTCCTCGGGCAATCGGCAGCCGATTTCCAGAAACCGGTGATTGACCGTCTTCAACTCCCAAGCGAGCAGCCCCCAGGGGAACTGCCGTTCGCGCCGCGCAAAGCCGGTCATGCTACGAATCATAGGGGTCCGCGCCAAGAAAATCGGCCATAATCCAACATTGATTGAGTCTATCGGAAAGCTTTGGGAGCTGTCATTGCAGATCGAGACCGCGGATGTGAGCCTGATCGGCCATCGCGAGGAAAACCAGGACCGGGTGGCGGTGGCGGCTGCCGATCAGTCGGTGCTCCTGGTGGTCATCGACGGCATGGGCGGCCATGCCGAGGGCGCGCGCGCCGCTGAGACGGCACTCGCCACCCTGCTCGAAGCATTTTGGCAAACGCCGCATCCTATTTTCGATCCGCTGGGATTTCTGCATTTGTCGCTGGGCCGAGCCCATGAAGAGGTGGTCAAGTTGGGAGTGGGCTTGAGCGTCGAAGCGCGGCCGCGCGCCACCTGCGCGGTGTGTTTGGTGCAGGACGCCGCCGCCTATTGGGCCCACGTCGGCGACAGCCGCGTCTACCAATTGCGCCAGACGGAGGTGGTGGAGCGCACCCGCGACCACAGCCATGTCGAGGTGTTGCTGCGCGAGGGTCTGATCACGGAGTCCGAAGTGCATGGCCACCCGATGCGCAACTACGTCGAATGTTGTCTCGGCGGCGACGCGGCGTTGCCCGAGATGAGCATATCGACCCGTCGGCGCCTGAAGGCCGGCGACGTGTTGCTGCTGTGCACCGACGGCCTGTGGGCCAACCTGCGCGATAAGGACTTCGTGCGCTTCGCGCAAGCGGCAGGCAAATCCCTGCGGGACTCGCTCACGGAGCTCGGAACGCAGGCGGTCGCCGCGGCCGCTCCCTACAGCGACAACACCAGCGCCGCCGCGCTGCGCTGGCGCGCGGCATGAGCGTGCGCCCAAGCGGCCGGGAGCCCGATGAGTTGCGGGCGCTGTCCTTCGTGCGAGGCTACACGGCGCATGCCGAAGGCTCGGTGCTGGTCGGATTCGGCGCCACTCGCGTGCTGTGCACCGCCAGTATCGAGGAAGGCGTGCCCTCATTCCTGCGGGGCAAGGGGCAGGGCTGGGTTACCGCCGAATACGGCATGCTGCCTCGAGCCACGCACACGCGCTCGGCGCGCGAGGCGGCGCGCGGCAGGCAAACCGGGCGCACCCAGGAGATTCAGCGCTTGATCGGACGTGCGCTGCGCGCGGTGGTCGATCTCAAGGGGTTGGGCGAGCGCACCGTCACCATCGACTGCGATGTGCTGCAGGCGGACGGCGGCACCCGAACGGCGGCGATCACCGGCGGGTTCGTGGCCCTTGCCGATGCCATCGATACCTTGATCAAGAAGCGGGTGCTCGGTGCGAGTCCGCTGCACGGGCAGGTCGCCGCCGTTTCGGTGGGCATTTACCGCGGCGTTGTGATTCTCGATCTGGACTACGCCGAGGACTCCAACGCGGAGACCGACATGAACGTGGTGATGAACAGCGGCGGCGGATTTGTCGAGGTGCAGGGCACCGCCGAGGGGCACGCCTTTCGGCGCAACGAGCTTGACCAGTTGCTTGACCTGGCGACGCGGGGGATTGCGCGACTGCACGAAGCGCAGCAGAGTGCCCGCGCCGCGTAGAAAACTCGTCATCGCCACGGCGAACCCGGGCAAGTTGCGTGAAATTCGCTCGTTGCTTGCCGACTTGCCATTCGATGTTTACGGCCAATCGGCACTCGCAATAGCGCCGGCGGAAGAGACCGGGGCGAGCTTCCTGTCGAACGCTCTGCTGAAGGCGCGGCACGCCGCGGCCGCGGCCGGTGCGGCGGCGATCGCAGACGACTCGGGCCTGGAGGTGGATGCGCTCGGCGGCCAGCCGGGGATCCGTTCGGCCCGTTACGCCGGCGCCGCCGCGGATGACGCCGCTAACAATGCCAAGCTGATCGCCGCGCTCGCAGGCGTACCGCCGGCGCAGCGCCGGGCACGCTATCGATGCGCCGTGGTGTTCGTCGACGGGCCGCACGACCCCGATCCGTTGTCGGCCGAAGGGGTTTGGGAAGGCTACGTTCTGGATGCGCCCCGCGGCTCGGGCGGCTTTGGATACGATCCGTATTTCTGGCTGCCCGATCTCGAGCGCACCGCGGCGCAACTCGCGCCGGAAGACAAAAACCGGCGCAGCCACCGTGGTATGGCGCTGCGCTCGCTGCGCGAGCAACTTGCGGCGCGCAAATGAGCTCCGCCGCCGTGCCGCTCGCCCTGTACGTTCACATGCCATGGTGCGTGCGCAAGTGTCCCTACTGCGATTTCAATTCCCACCAGCTCAAATCCGCGTCTCCGCCAAGCGACTACATCGATGCCTTGATTCGCGATTTCGACAGCGAGCTGCCGGGACTCGAAGGCCGCGGGATCGACACGGTATTCTTCGGCGGCGGCACGCCCAGCCTATTCCTTCCCGATGAATTCGCGCGGCTGCTCGCGGCTTTGCGGCGGCGGATCGCGTTTGCGGCCGACGCGGAAATCACTCTGGAGGCCAATCCCGGAACCGTAGAGCGCGGCCTGTTTGCCGGTTACCGCGATGCGGGCATCAATCGAGTGTCGCTCGGCGCGCAAAGCTTCTCGCCGCGTGCGCTCGAGCGCCTGGGACGGATACACACGGCCGAGGACACGCACCGTGCGGTGGAGGAGCTGCACGGCGCCGGCATCGATAATTTCAACCTGGATTTGATGTTTGCCCTTCCGGAGCAGGGGCTCGATCAAGCCATCGCCGATGTGCGCACCGCCATTGCGTTGCGCCCCGCTCACATCTCCTACTATCAACTCACGCTCGAGCCGGGCACCGTATTTCACGCCCGCCCGCCGGCGCTCCCGGATGAGGATGCGGCATGGACGATTCAAACCGAAGGTCAGCGAATACTGGCGGCTGAAGGATTCGAGCAGTACGAGGTTTCCGCCTATGCGAAGCACGGCGCGCGCTGCCGGCACAATCTCAACTATTGGCTGTTCGGCGATTATGTGGGCTTGGGTGCAGGCGCTCATGGAAAGATCAGCACTCGGTTGCCCGACCGCATCTTGAGAACCGAAAAGCCCAAACAGCCTCGCGATTATCTCGGCCGGCTGGGCGCTTCGCCGGCGCCGGAGGGGCGGACGCCGCCAGGTCGACCTGCGCCCATCGGAGAGCGCAAATTCGTCGCAGCCGCGGATCTGCCGTTCGAATTCATGTTGAACGCACTGCGCCTCAACGAGGGCTTCGCAATCGGCGATTTTGAGCGCCGGACGGGGCTACCCATGAGCTCGATTGAACCGGCGCTGCGCCGGGCGCGCAATCGGGGTCTTATCGAGGCCGGAGCCGGCCGCTGGCGGCCGACCGAAGTTGGCGCCAGATTCTTAAACGATCTGCAGTCGAGTTTTCTCGCTTGAGTTTATGCACACCGCGGTCCGAACCCCGGGTAAAGGGGTACCTACAGCACATTGCATTTGTGTTACGTCAGGTGAACATCATAAGTTATTGAAAAATATATAATAATTGACCTGTCTATTTTTTGACCAAGTTAACATTTATGCGAATTTCCGCCGTGTGACGCGCCTGCATTGGCTCCCGTCCACAGATTTATCCACAGATTTTGTGGACAAATCGATCAGGGAATGGATGCCCCCCGGGCGGCGCTGTGTCGCTTGTTGAACCCAGGGGTTTGAGATATCGTACGCGACCCTGTTTTTGGCAGGGTAACTGGCGTGGCGATGCGGGTGTTCGAAAATTAAGGAACACATCGATTCTGCCGTCGAAGACATACGAGGATTCTATGAAAGCCGGCATTCATCCCGAATACAGTGACATCACCGTCACATGCACCTGTGGGAACAAGTTCCAGACTCGCTCCACCATCGGACACGACTTGCAGGTGGAAGTCTGCTCGAACTGCCATCCGTTTTACACCGGCAAGCAGAAGATCGTGGATACCGGCGGCCGCGTCGACAAATTTCGAAAGAAGTACGCGACGGCTGCTCCGAAAGCGGCGGTTGCTCCGAAAGCATAGCTTAAGAGTTCCATCTCGAAGCTTCCCTGGGCCGAGTTTTGAATCCGCCAGTTCAGGGCGATTGAGTTCGCGCAGGGCAATTTTGCGCACAGCGTGACGCCGCGCACAGCGTGATCGTGCGCGTGGCGTATGTGCTTGATTCCGCTCAACGGCCGTGCAAGGCTGCGAGCCCATAAATCAATGGAACGTCATTCCCGCCGGAAAAGCGCATGAGCATCAAATACGAACTCAAAAATCTCGCAAACGGAAAGTCCGCCGTGCTCAACGGCAGGTCCGGAACTATCGGACCCAACGTGCTCGACATTTCGCACCTGACCGGCGATTTTGGAGTATTCACTTACGACCCGGGCTTCATGGCCACCGCCAGTACCGAAAGCAAGATCACCTATATCGACGGAGAAGCGGGCGAGTTGTTGTACCGCGGTTACCCGGTCGAGCAGCTGGCCGAAAGATCCAGCTACCTGGAGGTTGCCAATCTGCTGATCAGCGGCTCCTTGCCCACCAAAGCGGAGCTCGACGCATTTCAGCGTTCGATCATGCGGCACACCATGATCAACGAGCATTTGCTGCGCTTCTTCCAGGGCTTTCATCATGACGCGCACCCCATGGCGATGGTCTCGGCGGTGGTCGCATCGATGGCTGCGTTCTACCACGACACCACCGATATCAACGATCCGCGTCACCGGGAGATTTTCGCGCACCGCATCATTGCCAAGTTACCGACCATCGCCGCCGCCGCATACAAGCACACCCTCGGTCAGCCGTTCGTTTATCCGCGCAACGATCTGCGCTACTGCGCAAACATGCTCAACATGTTCTTTGCGGTCCCATGCGAGCCCTATTCGATAGATCCCGTGGTGGCGGAAGCGCTCGATTTGCTGTTCATCCTGCACGCCGACCACGAGCAAAATGCCAGCACCTCTACGGTGCGCCTGGCGGGGAGCACCGGCGCCAATCCCTATGCCGCCATTTCCGCGGGAGTGTCGGCGCTTTGGGGCCCTGCGCACGGCGGAGCGAACGAGGCGGTGCTGAACATGCTGGACGGCATCGGTTCGGCGGCGAATATCGACAAGTTTCTGGTGCGAGTCAAAGACAAGTCCGAAAGCGTGCGTTTGATGGGCTTCGGCCACAGGGTTTACAAGAACTTCGATCCGCGTGCCAAGATCATCCGCGGCATGTGCTACCGGGTGCTCGATAAATTGGGCAAGACCGAGAACCCACTGTTCGAATTGGCGCTAAAGCTCGAGGAGATCGCGCTCCACGACGAATATTTCGTATCCCGCAGGCTGTATCCGAACGTCGATTTCTATTCGGGGATCATCTACAGCGCAATCGGGATTCCGCGCTCCATGCTCACGGTGATGTTCGCGATTGCGCGCACCGCAGGATGGGTCGCACATTGGCAGGAAATGGTCTCCGATCCGCACATGAGAATCGGCCGGCCGCGCCAGTTGTACACGGGAGCGGCGAAAAGGGACTACCAGTCGATCGAAAAGCGCTGATCATGCCGGCGCCGGTTCTTCCCCGATCGCTGGCGCCCCTGCTTATTGCGGCGGTCGGGGCGCTGGCCCACGCGGCAGCGGCGGCCTCTTCGAACGACGTACCGCCCGATAGAAAATTCTGTGCCGAGTCCGCCGGGCCCGTGGCGCTCGGCAGTGCGCAATGGAACGGCTGGGGCCGTGGTCTGGAGAACGCGCGCTACCAACCGGAGCCCGCGATCCGTGCGAGCGACATCCCCAAGCTTGCCCTGAAGTGGGCGTTTGGCTATGCGGGCAGCGCAGCTGCCGGTCAACCGACCATCGTCGACGGGCGGGTGTTCGTGACCAGCGCCGCCGGACGGGTTTATGCGCTCGACTCGAAGAGCGGCTGCATCTATTGGACCTACGATGCCCCTGCGGGCGTGCGCACCGCCGTCTCGATCGGCGAATTGGGGCCTGCCAAGAAGGTGCCGCGGCCGAAGAAATCGAAGCGCAAACTCGCGCTCGCGCATCTCGATGTGCAGAAGGCGCCGAGCGCGGTGTTCTTTGGCGACGAGCGCGGCGCGGTGTACGCACTGGACGCTCAAAGAGGCACATTGCTGTGGAAGACGCAGGTCGATGCGCATCCCACGGCCCGCATGCAGGCTGCGCCGACGCTGTACCAGGACCGGCTGTACGTCGCGGTCGCGTCGAGCGAACCGAGCGCCGCCGGCGACGCGGGTTACGCTTGCTGTACTTTTCGCGGCAGCGTCGCCGCGCTCGATATCGCCACCGGCCGGTTGCTGTGGAAATCCTATCTGGTGAATGAGGAGCCGCGGCCGTACCGCAAAACCTCAGCGGGCATTCAAGAATTCGGGCCCGCGGGCGTGCCGGTTCTGGCCTCGCCGACCGTCGATATCGGCCGCGGCCTGCTGTACGTGGCCACCGGCAGCTCGTACACCGCGATCGAGCAACCGCTGGCCGATGCCATCGTCGCGCTCAGCCTCGCCGACGGCAGCCTGCGTTGGGCCAAGAAGCCGGCGTCGAAAGAGGCGGGAGCCGCCGGGTTCGACTCGTCGCCGATCCTGCGGACCGCGGGCAACGGCAGGCAAGTCATTCTGGCGGGACAGCGATCCGGTCTCATCGTGAGTCTCGATCCCGATCGGGCCGGTGAGGTTCTCTGGCAGACCAAGGTATCCGAGGGCAACGCGGTTGGCGGCATCGAATGGGGTGCGGCCGCCGACCACCGCAACCTTTACGTCGCTCGCTCCGGTCTCACGGCCGAACCTATCGACCTGTCGGGCAGTCTCACGGCGCTTGATATGAAGACCGGCGCGAAGCGTTGGCAGACGCCGGCACCGACGCCCGAGTGCACCTGGGGCGCCCAAGGCTGCGCCCATGCGCAGGCGCAGGCGGTCACCGTCATTCCCGGCGTGGTTTTCTCCGGATCCATGGACGGCCATTTAAGAGCGTATTCGATCATTGACGGCAAGATCCTGTGGGACGCCGAGACCGCAAAGGATTTTGCAACCGTCAATGACGTCAAAGCGAGCGGCGGATCGCTGGACCAGGGCGGAGCGACGATCGTCAACGGCATGGTTTACGTCAATTCCGGCTCTGGCCCGCGCGACGGCCAGCACGTTGGACAACCGGGCAATGTTCTGCTCGCATTCTCGGTCGACGGCAAATAGCATTCACGGGCATCTCCATGACACCATTCCAACGGCTTCCTCTTTTGCTTTGCTGTATCGGCATCGCCGCGTGCCTTTACCTGCCGGCGCCGGTGCGCGCCGCCGCCCGGCCAAGCGCCGACCCGATCTCGCCGATCGAGAATTCCGTGGTCAAAGTGTTTGCGACCATGCGCTATCCCGATCCCTTCAAACCGTGGACCAAACAGGCGCCGAGCGAGATAACCGCTTCAGGCGTGGTGATCGAAGGCAAGCGCATATTGACCAATGCCCACGTGGTTTCGTACGCGACCCAGGTGCAGATCCAAGCCAATGCGGACGGCGACAAGCTGCCCGCCACGGTGGTGGCGGTGGCCCCGGGGATCGACTTGGCCGTTTTGCAGCTCGACGACCCGTCCTTTTTCGACACCCATCCGGCAGTGGTGCGCGCCAGCGAACTGCCGCAGATCAAGGATGCGGTGCTGGCGTACGGCTTTCCCACGGGAGGGTCGTCGCTGTCCATCACCAAGGGAATCGTTTCTCGGATCGAGTTCGTGTCCTACAACTTTCCGGTATCGGGTCTGCGCATCCAGGTGGACGCCGCGATCAACCCGGGCAATAGCGGCGGGCCTGCGATAGCCGGCAACAAAATGATCGGCCTTGCCTTCAGCAAGCTCGGCGGGGACACGCAGAACATCGGATACATCATCCCCAACGAAGAAGTCGATCTCTTCCTCAAGGATATCGCCGGCGGCCACTACCACGGCAAGCCGGCGATGTACGATGAGCTGCAGACGCTCGAGAACCCGGCGCTGCGTGAGTATCTGAATTTGGACAAGTCGGTCGAGGGAATGGTGGTTCACCGCACGTACCGGACCGACGCCTCGTATCCGCTGAAGGAATGGGATGTCATCACGCACATCGGCGATACGCCGATCGACAATCAGGGAATGGTCAAGATCGGCAAGGATTTGCGCGTCCATTTCGCCTATTTGATTCAGCGGCTGGCCAAAGAGGGTCAATTGCCGCTGACGGTGGTTCGCGCCGATAAGGCATTGCAGATTCAATTACCGGTATCGGCGCAGCATCCGACGCTGGTGAGGGATTTGCGCGGCAGCTATCCGTCGTACTTCATCTACGGACCGCTGGTGTTTTCCACGGCCACTTGGCAATTGGTGTCCAGCATCGAAAGCAACACCGGCATGATGCGTGTGCTCGGTTTCGTCAAAAGTCCGCTCGTGACCCGCGCTCTCGATCCTCCCGATGCCGAGCTCGAGGAACTGGTCGTCGTTTCTTCGCCGTTCTTCCCACACAAACTCGCCAACGGCTATTCAAATCCCGCCGGCTCGGTGGTCTACTCGGTCAATGGCACGCGCATTCGCAGCCTGCGCCAGATGGTGGCGCTGCTGCGCGATCTCAAGGATCCGTTCGTGACCATCGAATTCGATCAAAAGGGCGGGGAAGCGTTGGTGTTCTCGCGGCAGGCGATCATGGCCGCCACCGATGAGATCCTGACCGACAACGGCGTGCGCGCCCAAGGCTCGCCGGATACGCTGGCCGTGTGGCAGGGGAAGGCTGCGAATTGATTGATCCGCGCCGCCGGCGCTCCGGCAACATGCCGATTTAGCATTGCGATGCACCGGCGAGGAAGCCATTATTCGCCCCCTCGCCGGCGGCTTTGCAATACTTCAATACCGATAGGTCGCCGTAAGACCGATGGTACGCGGCCGTACGCCGCGCCCGAAATAAAGGCTATCGGTGTTCGGCCCCATCTGGCTGGCTCCCGTGCCCGGCGGGCCTGCGCCGGGGGCGATGTCGCGCGATTCAAACAACAGCGGGTGGGCGTTCGTCACGTTGTTGGCGTACGCCGATATATCCAAGCCGTCGAAGCGCAGGCCCGCGCGCAGCGACAAGTTATTGAGGGCCGGCAATCCCGGAAGCGTCGTGTCGAACAGCGCGTTGTTGGCGTCTTGCTGCGGCAGGAGCGACTTCTGGGCGGTCGAGTGCTGAAAGTCCACACGCATGTACGGCAGCCGGCCGACCCATTGAGGGAAATGATATTCACTCGCTGCCGTGAACGACCAGGGAGCACCCAGGAGCGCATCGCCGTTGGAGGCGATGGGCCTCGCGGGGCTTTGCCCGGCCGCCGTACAGCTGGAGGTGGCGGAGTCGTACGCCAGCGACCCGGTACAGGTGGTCTTGGTCAACCGGGCGTCGGTGTAGGCCGCGGTCACGTCGAACGTCATGGTTTCGATCGGCTTGTAGAGCACCTCGATGTCGCCGCCCTCGCTCCTGGCTTTGCCGAGATTCGCGGTGAACTGCTCGCCGCACGAGGGCAGGTACACGTTTTGCTGAATATTGGTCCAATCGATGTAGAAAAGACTCGTATTGACCTGCAGCCGATGGTCCAGGAACGTGTTCTTGCTGCCGAGTTCATAGCTCCACAGGCTGTCAGAGGAGAACTGTCCAGGCACTTGGCTGATGCCCAGCGCCTGAAGACTCACACCGCAGATATTGCCGACCCCGACATTGGGTCCGCCCGGTCGGAAGCCTTTCGAGGCGCTGACATACAGCAGATTGTCGTGATCCGGCTGCCACGACAGCACGGCCTTCGGCGTCACCGGGTTCTCGGTGGCGCTCGCCGTCGTGCTGATCGTCGTGCCTAGGAATGGACCCGTTTCCCAGACCGTACCCGTGTATTTGACTTGCGAGATGCGCACCCCCGCGGTGGCCTTGATCGTGTCGGTCACCTTATAGGTGATTTCACCGAATCCCGCGATCTGCTTGTCGATGACCTTGTCAATCGGACCGTTGTAGATGAGTCCGCCGGGGCATTGCAGGGACGCATTGCCGGGCACGCAGAGCGAATAGGGGCCACCCGGGAAACCCGCCGTGTAATTGATGATTTCCTGGTTCAGCGTCGGATCGACAATGCTCTCGGGCACGTTCTCATTCAAATGCGAATAAAAAACGCCGCCGTTCCAGGCGATGCGCGCATCCGTGTCCTTGGATGCCAGCCGGATCTCCTGGTAGAAATTGCGCTGATCGTCCTCGAAATTCGCCCAGCCCCGCGCGCCCGGCGAGGGAAAGGTATTGGGCAACTCGCCGAAGGAAGCCCAGGTCGCGCGCAAATACTGGGTGTAATCGGAGGTCGCATTCTGATTGCGATCGTAGAAGGAGGTATTCGAGAACAGCGAGGCGAACCCTAAATCCCACTGAACCTTGATGGCGCTCAACGTGAAGGGATCGTTGCTCGGATTGGTCCCCGCGTTGCCGTTTCGATAGATGTTGGCTCCGGGATTCGACATGGCGACCCAGTAGGCCGCGGTGTCGCTGATCTGCAGGCGCTGAAAGTAAATTGACGGCGTGATTTCAAGCGCATCGGTGACCTGCCATTTGACCGCGAGGCGCGCCGTCGTGGTGGACCACGAGTTGGCGTTCGCCTCGGTGGTGTTGGTGGAGATGGGCGTGGGCAACAGCACGCTGCTGTTGGGAGATAGCGTGTAGGCGGACCGGTCGACCCAGCCGCCGTCGGTGCGCACGGAGGCGCTGAAGCGAAAGGCGAGTACGCCGTCGATCAGGGGCACGCCTACCGCCATTCCGCCCTCGTAGCTCGGGGAGCCGCCATCGGTGGCCGCGGCATCCCCGCGAAAATATCCGGTGGCCTTGTGGAGGTCGGGTTCCGGCGAGATGAAGCGCACCACGCCGCCCTCGGCGCCGGCGCCGAACAGCGTGCCCTGCGGGCCGCGCAGCACCTC
>JBBIUT010000007.1:0-78337 GCA_037440085.1 Gammaproteobacteria bacterium | reverse complement strand
CTAGCGAAATAAGCACGATCGGCCGCACGCCCGTAGAATTCCGCGACGATCCGCTTGGCGCGTACAGCTGCTTCATGAATACCGCGATGCGAAAAATCGACGACCTTTTCGGGATGTCCGGCACCCCATCGGGTCTCCGTCGAATTAGCGGTCTCATGTCCAGTATCGGTGCCGACGGTGGCGTAGCCCTCGGCGACGCGAATTCCGAGCCCTTCCTGGGATATCGACCCAGCGAAATCGCCGTTGCCGATGCCCCAAAGCCGGCCATTCCACCCCGCCGCGGGCATCCACACCTCGAAATTGATCTGCGAGTCGGGTGTCGGTTTGGCAACGCCCGATACACGGCAGAACGCTCTTAGATCGCTTAGCAACTTGCCATCTTTCGTCTTGAAAGCACCCGGGCCAATCGATTCCGCGCTGACAATTGCTGTAGAGGGAATAATAAGATTCGCGAGCTGTTCGCACGACTGAGGCACGCCCGTGGCCATCGAAGGCGCCGCCAGCACCAACAGCCCGCCAACACCGAACAGAAGGCGAGAAGGCCACGAATTGTCTTTTCCCATTAGGGACTCCGCTGACCATATTGCCGTTAGTCTGGCAGAGCTTACATTCCAGAAGAACCCAGGCATAGCAGGGTCCCGCACCATACATGCTGTGAATCAAATTCCCCTGTAGCCGCCATTCGTGTCCGGCCGCTGTGGTTTACTCCGGTCAGATTGTCCCGATTGCCGCCGGCCGGTCGGCGAACCGCTACCCGCAATGAGCTGCCGATCACCGTGCTGAAAGGAGCGCCCCCTTACCTGATGTTGGTTGCCAAGCTGAGTCGCGTACGCGATGTCGCACCGATGAGTAAGCCGATCTAGCAGCGTCGTGGTAAAAGCCTTGTTATACAAGTGCTTAATTACATGTAAGTGATCGATTGTATTCGTATTCTATGTGTGCAGGCTGAGGGATGACTCGGCGCTGAGGCGCCTCGCCCGCTCGCTTCGCTCGGGGCCGCCGTTGAGGACGCCGGCGTTCAACGTCGCTGCGCGACGTTGTCGAACCCTGTTGTTTTCTGTCGGGGGTTCGAATTGAGGCCAACATGCGGTGGAAGACGAATTGCGGTTGTTGGACATTCGTGCGGGGTCTGCCGGCTGAGGGATACGAATGGGCGCAATAAGATATTGTTTCGTAAGTGTTTATTAAAATAGATGAGACGAGTTACCCCGAAAAGTTACCCCGCGAGAGGGCCAGATATTGTTGGATCGCATTGGACGTCTGTGGACCCCGGTTCGGCGACAGAGCTTCGATTCTTTCCATGAGGACTTCTGGTGATAGTCGGCGCTGAGGTTGGACTATCCAGAGAAACCTTACAACCTAACTCGAAAACGCTTAGCCGACACTGACCACGGACGACTTCGCGAAGCGGGGCACCAGCTTCATTACGGGATCGGGAAACACTCAGCACCGTACTCTCGGGTTATCTCATCCTCGCCACAGTCTTCGCGTCGGTTCGGCAGCAATGCAGTTTTGCCAGCAGCGTTACTGCGTTACTGGAGCACCTCCTCAGTTTGCTCGCGACCGCGACGGAGTCCTTCAGAATGCTGCGAAGCACTACGCAGCTCGCGCGACATCAGCCAGGTAAGATCCAGCGTCGGGTCTCGTGTCTTGCGCACCTCCTGCCAGGACATGCCGATTTCGATCGCCTGCCCGAGAGAATTCACGGTCGGTTCGGTATTGCCGCCGCTGTTGCCCGACTCGGGTAGAGCTGTGACTCCGGGACAAAAAACCCGCACTACGTAGGCGCGAGGCAGTAGCTCGCGAACTTGCTTACCGAGCGAATTGGCGCGGTCGCGCTCCGCGCTGGGGAAAGCGCTCACCAGATACACGATGGAGACGCCATCAGGGTCTGCCCCGGGTGGCAGCCCGAGATTGATGTCTCCGGAAGAGAAATGCCGAGCATCTATAGTCTGGGTTCTCAACATCCGTACCAGCAGCTCGGCCGCAAGATCATCGAAGGATGACCCCACTCCACAGCAGACCACCACGGATCCGGGAGGCACGCCGAGTGGGCCCTGCCATCTCCCGCTCAATCGCTCGCGTTCCTGACGCAGCCAGCGCCCGGCACTGACGTCCTGGAGCACCGAGCCTCGATGTCGCCGTCGCGGGAGTTTGAGGCTGTCGCTGCCCACGGCTGTAAGGACATCGACGATCACGCGGCGGATCTTCATCTGCTGATTCTCGGTGGTTGCGCCTGGTTCGGCGTCGAGGTGTGCAAGGTGCAGTGCTGGAAGCAGGACGCGATCGCAATACGTCGCAAGAGAATCCCGTTTCAGGAATGCCCGCGCATTAGCGATGATTTCGTGGGGGTCTGCGGACAGCGCCCGTTGGTAGAAGTTCTGGGGAAGCGTCAGCGGTTGGACGTCACCCAATAGGAACTCCAGGATATTGAGCGCCTTTACATGACGTCCGGCGACGAGCAGACACAAAGTCAGGGGAGTAGACAAGATCAGGCCAACGGGACCCCAGAGGGAGCTCCAGAAAATGGCCGCAACCACTACCGAGAGCGGCGATAGTCCGGTGGCATGACCATAAAGGCGTGGTTCCAGCAATTGTGCCGCGACCATGTCGAGGAGGATGAAGGCAGCGAGTGTGCTCGCCGCTAACGACCATCCCGGATCGACGGCAAACGCAAGCGCAGTTGCAAGGAGCGCTGCGATTCCCACTCCCACATAAGGCACAAAGCGCATCACTCCCGCTAGCGTGCCGCAGAGAATTGCCTGCGGGACGCGCAGGACGCTCAAGACCACCCCGATCGTTATTGCGAAAACCAGATTGACCGCGAACTGGGAGACGAAGAACCTCGAGAGACGCTCACCGGCGTCGTTGAGCGCCACAGTCGTCGAGCGGATATCGGTTACGCCCGCGACCCGGATGATGCGGTCGCGTAGGGATTCATGCTCGAGCAGAACGAAAATGAGGACGAGCAGCACGATACCTGTGGCTTGGATCGGTCCCCAAGCGGAACTGAGGAGCTTCCCCATGAGCTGAAGCGGCTGAGACGGCACTTCGCGCGACTCGAGCAGCACGGGGCCCGGTGGCCGTGCCGCCTCGGAGCGCTCGACCTCGCCATTGGGCCCGGAGGCGGCGTCTGACGGATCGTGGATCTCCATCAGGTGGCTCGCTTCCTTGGTAAGGAGGCGCAGCCGTCCGACGGTCACTTCGTCGATGGTCCTGATCTTGCGTTGCACGTTCGCTTGGTACTGAGGAAGGCTCTCGGCGATGCGCATAATCTGTGTACCGAGCACCACTGCGACAGCCATGCACGAAAGCGTGAGCGCCAGAACCGCGATAAGCACTGAAGAGGTCCGGCCGACTCGGATGCGCCGCAGTACTCGAAC
This sequence comes from Gammaproteobacteria bacterium, assembly GCA_037440085.1. Classification (GTDB taxonomy): domain Bacteria; phylum Pseudomonadota; class Gammaproteobacteria; order Steroidobacterales; family Steroidobacteraceae; genus Bog-1198. Next base: position 74,954 of record JBBIUT010000007.1, on the reverse strand, counting down.
CAGCGGCGCCACCAACAGGCTCAGCATAATCGCGAGCGCGAGCGGTATTAGCACTGCCCGACCGACATACAACAGGGCGAGTACAAGTGCCACAGCCGTGAGGCGGCCGCCGTTATGGCGCAGCCATGCGGGTGCTTCCTCGACACTCACGCTAGCAACCTCTGCTGCGATGTTTGTTGCGCTTGTACATACTGCATTACGCTCATTAACCGAGTGCCGCCGGTCACGACCAGTGCAGGGACAAGGTATGGGCGGGTCCGAGTGGCAGCACGCCTGAAACCCGCCTCGTCAATTGTGCCAATGGTGATGAAGTGCCGACGATTTTCCGTCCAGCGGCGCGCAAGAAGCTCCGCGACGCGTGCATGGTCGAGTTGTCCGCTGGTATCGGCGATACCTATGTTCATACATCAACATCTCTGTTAGGCGTGCACACGCGGCGCCGCACTCAATGCCCGACTGACGCAGCGTCGACCGATCGAGCCGCTTTGGGCGCGAGCACGATCGAAACGGATGCGATGATGAAGACCGCGCCGATCACCAGCATCAGGCCGTTGGTGGCGAGCATCAGGCTCTGGCTCGACACCAGGTTGTTGAGCATCTCGCGCACCATCTGTCCGCTTAAGCCCGCGGGAAGCGTCGATGCGACCTGACCGGTCGGGTCCACGATATCGGCGAGCTTGGCGTGGGCGATGATGCTGCGGTTCTGCCAGGAGGTGGTCACAAGGGAGGTCGCAATGGCACCGGAGATCGTGCGCACGAAGTTCATGAGTCCGGCGGCGGACGCCGTCTCCTCTTCCTTGACCGACCCCATGGCGAGTCCCGTCAGGGGGACGTAGTACATCGGCATGCCGACCCCCATGAAGAAGAGCGGGATGCAAATCACCCAGTAGCTCATGTCGGAGGTGGCGTGGGCGCGCCAGAACGTATCGAGGCCGAGCCACAAGCAGCCGATGAAGATGAGAATGCGCGGATCGACTCGGTTGGCGAGCTTGGCCGCGATCGGGGAGAAGACGACCGACAGAAGCCCTCCCCACGCGACCACGAGTCCCGCCCAGGTGGTGGTGTAGCCCATGTTGTACTGCAGCCATTGCGGCGTTAGCACGTTGAGACCGAAGAAGGCGCCGAACGCCAGCGCGAGCACCACCATGCAGGAGGAGAATCCGCGATGGCGGAAGACGCGCAGATCGACGATCGGATTCTTCTCGGTCAATTCCCAGATCAGGAAGCTGATAAAGCCGATCAAGGCTGTGATGGCGAGCACGCGGATCTCCATCGAGGAGAACCAGTCCTTGTCCTTGCCCTCATCCAGCATGATTTGCAGTGCCGCCACCCAGATGACGAGCAGCAGCATGCCGATCTTGTCGACCGGTTTGATGACCGCAGGATCCTGGTAGCGCTTGAGCAGGACCCACGCGATGAAACCGAAGAGAAATGCCATGGGCACGTTGATCAAGAACACCCACGGCCAGGAGTAGTTGTCGCACAGCCAACCACCGAGCACCGGCCCGACCACGGGCGCGAGCAGTGTCGTCATCGCCCAAAGTCCCATGGCCTGCATGGACTGCTCCTTGGGGAAGATGCGCAGCAGCAGCGTCTGGGAGAGCGCCAGCAACGGCCCCCCGGCCATACCCTGCAACACGCGCATGCCGAGCAGCATTCCGAGGGATGTGGACATGCCGCAGAGGAGCGAGAAGACCCCGAAGAGCACCACAGAGACGCAAAACAGCCGCACCGCGCCAAAGCGCCCGGACACCCATCCCGTCAGCGGAACCGTGATGGCCTCCGTAGGAGGTAATCACCCAAGTGCCCTGGCTCGAGCCGGCGCCGAGTGCGCCCGCGATATTCGGCACCGTGACATTCGCAATGGTCATGTTGAGCACCGCGACAAAATTCGCGAGTGCGAGCACGATGCCGCCCAACCACAGCATGCCGCCCTCGAGCGGGGACGGGTGCTTGAGTTCCATGGAAAGTGTGGACATGACGGGTCCCCTCGAAGAGTTGCTGCAAAGATCGCTTATGAGTTGCTGCCAGTCGCCGTGGAGGTCAATGCGAGTTGCTGCGAGTTGCTGCGCAGGTCGACCTTGGCATCCATTGACAGTCCGACTCGAAGCGGATGGGCCGCCAATTCATCGGGATTCAGACGAATACGAACCGGGAGCCGCTGCACCACCTTGATCCAGTTGCCGGTTGCGTTCTGCGCCGGGATCAGGGCGAAGGCCGCACCGGTGCCGCCCGAGAATCCCTCCACAACGCCGTGGAAGGCGACCTTGCGGCCATAGAGGTCGGAGACGAGCTCAACCTTCTGACCGGGGCGCACCATTTTCAGCTGCACTTCCTTGAAGTTGGCATCCACATACATTTCGCTCACCGGTACCACTGACAGGAGCGGCGTGGAGGGCTGGACGCGCTCTCCGAGCTGGACTTGCCGTCGGGCGATGACGCCATCGATGGGTGAGCGAATCACGGTACGGCCGAGGTCAACCCGCGCCTTGTCGACACGCGCCTGCGCCAGCACCACCGCGGCGCGCGCGGCATCGAGGGCTGCCCGAGCATCGCTTGCGCCATACTTGACGCGGGTCAGTTCATCCCCCGAGACGGATCCGGACTCGACCAAGGCCTCGCGTCGTTTCAGATCGATGCCGGAGCGCTCGACATCGGCCGTGGCCGCCGTGACCTGCGCTCTGGCGCGCACGAGTTCCGCCTCGGCTTGCCGCAGTGCCAGTCGGGTATCGGTGTCATCGATCACGACCAGCACGTCGCCGCGCTTGACCTGCTCGCTGTCGACGACATTCACCTGCGCTACCGGTCCGTCGATCTCGGCGGTCACCAGGGCGACCTCGGCGGCGGTATAGGCATTGTCCGTCTTCACATAGCGGGACCCGACCTCCTTCCAGTAAACCCAATAGCCCGCTCCCGCAGCCGTTACCGTGAGTGCGAGCAGAGAGAACAGAATCGCCCGCTTGCGGCCGATCTTGGCCTCCGAGTTCTTGGGCGTCGAAGCCGCCGAAATGGTTGAATTGAAACCTTGAATTGGCTGATCCATTGAAAACACTCCTCATGAAAGATCAAATTTTGGGGGATCCGGGCTGGGTACCCGAACCATCAGAAGAAAAGCCGCCTCCCAGGGCACGCACCAGGGCTACGTCAAGAATCAGGGCGCGTGTTTCCAATTCGGCTTGGGCGCGCTGGGCTGAGATCAGGTCATCTTCGGCAACCAGCACATCGAGGTAGGTTGCAAGCGAACCTTGGTAGCGCTTGCTCACCATCTGGTGTGCTTCCGCCGCAGCCGCGACTGCTGCGCGCGAGTCGGCGAGCTCTCCGTCCAGGGACTTTCGGCTGGTCGCCGCGTCTGCCACTTCGCGCAAGGCGTTTGACAGCGTGGCGTTGTAGGTGGCGACAGCGGCGTCGTACTCGGCGCGGGCACCCCGCAATTGGCCCTGCAGCCGCTCAGTATTGAAAATGGGCAGCGAGACCGCCGGACCCACGCTACCGATGCTGGAACCCGACTTGGACAAGTTCGCGATGCCCAGCGACTGGACACCGACGAACGCCATCAGGTTCACACTCGGGTAGAAGCCCGCTTTCTGCTGATCGATACGCCGGGCGGCGGCTTCCGTTCGAGAGCGAGCCGCGACGATGTCAGGTCGGCGCCCGAGGAGTTCCAAGGACAGGTTCGTGGGCAAGCCTTGGGACCCGGCGAACCGGGCCGTCGGACGGGCGATCGCCAGGCCCCGGTCCGGACCCGCGCCCAGGAGCGCCGCAATGGCATTCCGCTGCAGGCCGATGCGCTCATCGATGCTAAGCAGGCCCCCATCCGCGCTTGCCTGCCGCGCCTCGACTTGACGCACGCCGGCCAAGGTCTCGAGACCGAAATCGTGCCGCTGGCGGAACAGGGCCACTGTTTTCGTGCGAAGCGCCAGCGTTTCCGCTGCGTTGTCCCGCAGCGTGTATAGATGGATGAGGCCGGCGTACTCCGAAGCCACGGCCGTCGACAGGATCAGACGGGCCTGTGCGACCTCGACCTCAGCAGCCCGTTGCTCCGAGAGAGCGGCTGCGAGCGCCGCTCGGTTCTTGCCCCAAAAGTCCAGTTCCCAGGACAGATTCAGCGTCGCAAGACCATAGTCGTTCCAGCCCTGTGGCAGGGCCTGACGCGGAATGAGGTAGCTATAGCTCTGCTTGCCTTCGTTGAGCAGGGCATTGCCGGTCACCTCGGGGAAGCGCGTCGCGCCCGCGCCCTGAACTGCGGCTGCCGCAGCGTGCAGCCGTGCCTTGGCCATTTCGAGGTCAGCGGAATCGTGAAGCGCTTCTTCGATGAGCGCACCCAGTTGAGGGTCCCCGTAAGCGCGCCACCATCCATCGGCCGGCCACGCCACGGGGGGCGCAGAGAATGAGTTCGCGCTGCCAAGCTGGTCCACGCCTTTCAAGGATGGGGGCCGATCCAGGCGGGGAAGCTGCGCGCACCCTGCGGATGCGAGGAGGCTGACAGCAAGCACTACGCTCATGATGCGCTGACAGCCAGTTGAGAGGGGGCTCTTTGTCGCTTGCATTGATGTTCGCTCCTACATGTACAGTACCGTACGGTACAGTTTTGCTTGACCGTGAGCGCTTGTCAAGTGAAAATGTACCGCGCGGTTCAGTATGACTTCGGAAGCGACCCACACGTGAAGAAAAGCGACATCAAGCGACGAGCGATTCTGGATACCGCCTACCGGCTGTTCCGCGCACAGGGCTTCGACAAGACCTCAATGGCGGAAATCAGTGCTCTGGTCGGCGGCTCGAAGGCGACGATCTACAGTCACTTCCCCTCGAAGGAGGAACTATTCGTCGAATGCATGATGGCGGCCCTTGAGAACTACTTGTCAGGCACCCTGAAGCACCTCGAGGCGTCCCGGGGCGATCCGGAGGCCGCGCTTCGCAACTTTGGCACGAGCGTCCTCAACTTCATCTGTTCTCCCGAACAGGTGGAGGTGCGTCGCTTGATGATCGCGGAGGCGGCCCGCTCCGGCACCGGCAAACTGTTTTTCGACAAGATCACCGCGTTGCGGACACAGGTGTCCGCATTCCTGTCCGCACGTATGGAATCCGGCAAGCTCCGCCGTGACGACCCCGAATTGGCTGCCGATCACCTGGGGGCATTGCTCGAAGCCGAAATCCTCGAACCCTTGCTGCTGCAGGTACGAGAAGATTCACCGGATGAGAAGGAGACCGCACTGGCGGCAAGACGTGCGGTCGCCGCTTTCCTCAGGGCATACGCGCCCGCGGTCCAACAGTTTGGGTCGTTGCGACGACCGAAACAGCAGCGGACAGAAAAGCGTTCGGAGAAATCCACCGTCGGCTGAGACACAAGTGCAGTTCACGAACCTTTCGCCCGTCCATCATGTTAAGCTAAACTGTACCCATCGGTTCTGCTAATCATGGATCATGAAGACCAAGACTGAAGCAAAACGCCAGGCCATCCTCAAAGCCGCCGCCCAGGTTTTCCGAGAGGTGGGGTTCGAACGCGCTTCCATGTCGGAGATCCGCACGCGCATTGGCGGTTCGAAAGCGACGCTGTACAACTACTTTCCCTCAAAGGACAAGCTGTTCTTCGAGGTTATGCACCATGCCAAGGCGCTTGAGCTGAGGGCAATTGTAGGTGCTCTGAACCCAGACGCGGATGACTTGAAGCGGGAGCTACTGCGTTTCGGGCAGAAATTCCTCGCTGTGCTGTATTCACCAGAAGCAATTGCTGTTCGGCGTCTCGTGATCGCCGAATCACGGCGCTCCGACATTGGAAAGGTATCTTTTGAGCGAGCGACCGTTCCCATTGAGAAGCAGGTCGCAGAATTCCTGAGAAAGGCAATGAAGCGCGGCGCCCTTCGCACCGCCGATCCGAAGATCGCCGCCATTCACCTCCTGAGCTTGCTGGAATCAGAACTGCTGCAACGTGTCCTTCTAGGCGTGATTGATACTGTGAAGCCGGACGCCCTCAGCGGTGTCGTACGGCGCGCGGTGAATGTATTCCTCTCTGGGTACGAACGACGCTAGAGTTGACGTTTGGGGTCTCAATCCGAGCCCGGCCGCATATGCAAGGTTTACCGATGGCTGAGGGATGACTCGGCGCTGCGCGCCTCGCCCCTTCGGGGCCGCCGTCAAAGATGACGGCGTTCAACTTCGCCTGGCGGCGAAGTTGTCGAACCCGCATTTTCTACTGTCGGGGGTTCGAATTGAAGCCGACGTGCGTTGGAACGTGGTCTGCGTTTTTTGAGCCGCCGTTCGGGATCTGCCGGCTGAGGGATTCGAACCCCCGACCTACGGTTTACAAAACCGTTGCACTACCACTGTGCTAAGCCGGCATTTCGAGGGCAGGCGATTTTGCGGACGTGCCCGGGTTGTATTCTACCGTACCCGCTGGCGGCTGCGGCATTGGACGGAAAGGCACCGCGGGTATATATGTCCACCAGCATGCATCCGACCAAAAAGCCGCCGACGCTGAGCTACGTATCGGGCACCAGCGACCGGACGCTGCTGTACCGCACCGTCGACGGCGTTCTCAAAGCCGCGGTGCACGAGCATCCGGACAGCGTCGCGCTGGCCGTGCCGTACCAATCGATGCGATGGAGCTTCGCGGAATTCGATCGCGAGGTCGAGCGTGCCGCGCGCGGGATGCTCGCATGCGGACTCAAGCCCGGCGAGCGCATCGCGATCTGGGCGCCGAATTGCGCCGAGTGGCTGCTCACGATGTTCGGTGCGGCGCGCGTCGGTTTGGTGCTGGTCAACATCAATCCCGCTTACCGGACCATTGAACTCGAATTCGCGCTGCGCCTGGTCGGCTGCCGCGCGCTGGTGTTTGCACGGCAATTCAAGGGCAGCGACTACGCGCAGATGCTGTGCTCCTTGATCCCCGAACTGCGCGATTGCGCGCCCGGGCGGCTGCTTTGCGCGGCGTTTCCTGATCTGCGCCTGCTGATTCAGTTGGGCGCGGAGCCGGCCGGCGACACCCTCTCGTTCGACGATCTGATGGCCGCCGGGCACGATCTAGACGAGGTGGCGCTGGCGTTGATCGAGGCCGACCAGGATGCGGATCGGGTCTTCAACATTCAGTTCACGAGCGGCACCACGGGCACTCCGAAGGGCGCGGCGCTGACGCACTTCAACATCGTCAACAACGGTTTCTTCGTCGGTGAGGGCATGCGCCTCGGCCCCGATGACCGCGTCTGCATACCGGTGCCGTTGTACCACTGCTTCGGCATGGTCTTGGGCGTGCTCGCGGCCATGACTCATGGTGCGGCAAGCGTGTTTACCGGCGAGGGTTTCGAGCCGCTGGCGGTTCTTGAAACGGTGGCCACCGAGCGGTGCACGGCGCTTCTCGGTGTGCCGACGATGTTCATTGCGGAACTGGAGCATCCGCGTTTCGCTGAATTCGATCTGTCTTCGCTGCGCACCGGCATCATGGCCGGATCGCCGTGTCCAATTGCTGTGATGCGCAGGGTCGTCGCCGAAATGCACATGCCGCAGATAACGATCTGCTACGGCATGACCGAGACCAGTCCGGTCAGTTTCCAGACCCAGCCGGATGATCCTTTGGACCGGCGCGTCGCTACCGTCGGCCGGGTACATCCGCACGTGCAGGTTAAGATCGTCGATACGCAAGGGCGCGTCACGCCGCGCGGCGTCCCCGGCGAACTATTGACTCGGGGCTACAGCGTGATGCGGGGCTATTGGGACGATCCGGATCGTACGCGGGAAGCGATCGACGAAGGCGGCTGGATGCACACCGGCGATTTGGCGCTCATCGACGAGCAGGGCTATTGCAACATCGTCGGTCGCGTGAAGGACATGATCATCCGCGGCGGCGAGAACATATCGCCGCGGGAAATCGAGGAATTCCTGTATCGCCATCCGGCGGTATTCGATGTTGCCGTGGTCGGCGTGCCCGATCCGATGTATGGCGAGGCCGTCTGTGCCTGTATTCGGCTGCGCGACGGAATGTTGGCCACCGAGGAGGAAATTCGGGAATTCTGCCGCGGCGCGATTGCGCACTACAAAGTGCCCCGCTACGTGCGCTTCGTGGAGAGCTTTCCGCTCACGATCAGCGGCAAGGTGCAGAAGTACTTGATCCGCGAACGCCTGCGCGCCGATCTCAATCTCGCGGAGCAGGCCCATGCCTGAGGGCGCCGCCAGCCGCGCCGCAATCTTACCCCGCAGGCAGGGCGGCTGGTTTCTGCGCCAATAGATCAACGGCTGACTGGTACAACCGGGCGCGCAGTTGGAATCGCTCGTTGGCCCGCGTGATGTAGCGCACAGCGATTTCCACGCCGCCTACCACCGGCTTGACGTCGATGCCGGGTGCACCCGAGAACGTCTTGCCGAGCTGCGCCGGAACGGCTCGCCGCCATTCTTGCTCCGCCAGGCGCGCGCTCTCGGCGGTCGCTTCGGTCACTTGCTTCGAGATGGCTTCGACGATCGGGTAAGGATCCTGCCCGGTGGGCACCACCACGTGCAGCTCGTCCCACAGCCACTGACCAGAAGTCGAAAAATTGAAATAGTGGCCCTCGATGGCGAAGCTGTTGGTAAACGTCACGCGCCGCCCGGTCGGATGTCCTGCATCGCTCCAATTCCCGGTCTCGAGCAATACTGTGTGGAACATGCCGAGTTCGGTGACCTCGCCGCCGACGCCATTGATCTCTACCCAGTCCCCCAGGCGAATGCCGTTGCGGCCCATCAGCACCAGCCAGCCGAAGAAGGCCACGATAAAGTCCTTCAGCGCCACCGTGAGGCCGGCGCCGACGATGCCGATCATGGTGCCGAACTGGCTCGGCATACCGACGAGAATCAACAGGATGATCACCGCCCCCAGCACCCGCAGCGTCACCCGGATAATGCTGCGCAACGTTTCGGCCTGGCGGCGGTCGAGTTTCGCGATGCCGAGCAGATGTTGCGCCCATCTATCGAGCACAAGCAGTGCGAGCAGAATCAACAGCACAATGACCGCATCCAGCAGCAGTTTGTGCACCAGCGCATGTTCCTGCGTCGCTACGGCGCCCGCCCATTGCCGGTACACACTCGCCAGCTGTCGCTGGTCTGCCGCCTGTTGATCGAGCAGCGTCAGAATCTTTTGATTCGCGGCGATTTGCTTGGTCTGATTGAGCAATGCCGCCGCATCTTCGTGGCTGTGCTGCGCACGCGGTGCCGGACTCGGAGGCGTCCCTGCGGATTTGGCGCTTTTCGTGTGGTGGGAGAGTTCGGCAATCCCACCCTTGATATTCTCCAGGCTTTGCGCGAGGGCAACGCGCTGCGCGCTCAAGGATTGCGCCTTCTGTTGGGCGTCGTCTTGCGCATCGGCGAGCTGCTGCAGCTCTTGCCGCAACATCTGCCTTTCGCGCAGCTGGCGGAGGGAGCCGCCTTGTTCTGCGCCGACGGCCGCCGTCCCGGTCGTTGCCCCGCCTCCCGTACCAGCCGCCGCTGCGGCAACAGCAGCAGCTGCTGCCCGCGTTTTGGCCTGAGCCTCATGTTCATGTTCCAGCAATTTGATGCGCTGCTGCGGATTGCCGCCCGCGGCAAGCAGATCCTGGTCGGCTTCCTCGACCTCGTCTTTGTCCAGATCCAACTGCGCCTGCGCAAGATCCAATTCATCCCGCAACCCATCCTTTTGGGACGCCGACGCCGTCGCCAGCACGGCTTCCAGTTGGGTCACCCGCTGCTGGTCGCTGGCCAACAGCGCCTGGGATTTCGTCAGTCGGTCCTGGATTTCGAGCGCTTCGGGGCTCAAGGTCGGGGGATGCGCCTCCACGTCGCGAAGGGCGGAAGTGAAGGCGAGGGCAAGCTGATGATCGGCAATGCGCAGGGCCGACTGCGCAAACGCATGTTCGGCGGGGGTAGTGGCCAGCTGTGCCAGCTTGCGCGCCGTGGCGTAAGTGCTCTCATCGACCGGCGCCGCCGAAGTCACCTCGGAGGCGCTCGTGTTCGCCGCGCTGAACGTGGTCGGCTTCGTATACCACCATCCCGCGCCTGCCAAAATCACCAATAGTGCGAGCACGGCGGCCCATAGTCTGCGGATCATTCTCATAGTTCACGCGCCGCGTCTTGAGGGGGAAGCACGCCGGCAAGTACCAATTTGAGCTCGTCCAGACGCTCGAACAGCGTATCGACATGACCGCCGAAACCGTCGTTTGCCGCAAGGTCGAATGTCATCGGCCGCTTGGGTTGGATTGCCTGCGCGCGCAAACGCAGGGCGTGCGCACACGGAACCAGGGCATCGGTGCGGCGGTGGGCACGATGAGCGACATCACACCAATCAACGCGAATCGGATAATGCGGCGCATGGCGGCGACGAGACACAGAACACCAGAGAGCGCGAAGACGGCGATCAGTACGGTGAACGTCATGGACGCTAACGGGAGCCGGAACCGAACCTCATGGGACTAACAAAAACACTTAGCTCGGTCCCGGTGTCTCGTTGCAGACGCCTATTCTTTGCCTCGAACGCATTGATTTGCAAGTGTCGTACATCACACATGACGCAATCTTAAGCGCTCCGGGCGGTGCTTGCTCGCGTTTCACGGTGCGCCCGAGCCGGTATGCGGCCGCGCATTCGAGCGCCGGAAAGAGTAAGATTGCCGGCGTTCGACACCTTCGGCACGGTCGCACCAAACCTCGTTTGTTCACTGACATCGCTCGACAAAGCGTTGGCCGGGCGATGTTTACGTCGAGTACGCGGTAACATTGAATCGGCGCGACCGCGCGGCAGACGAGAGGCTCTGTAGGTAATGTGGATCGTACAAGTTGCGTTGCGGCGGCCTTACACCTTCCTGGTCATGGCGCTTCTGATCCTGCTCGCAACCCCGCTCGTGCTGCTCAAAATGTCGACCGATATCTTTCCCGAAATCGACATTCCGGTGATCAGCATCGTGTGGAACTATGCCGGCTTGTCCGCTCAGGAGATCGGTCAGCGCATCACCGCGGTCAATGAGCGCAGCCTGACCACCACCGTCAACGACATCGAGCACATCGAATCCCAGTCGCTGTCGGGAATCTCGGTCATCAAGATCTTTTTTCAGCCGAACGCCAATATTCCGACGGCCATCGCCCAAGTGGTGGCGATCGAACAGACGCAGCTGCGCCAAATGCCGCCGGGCACTCTGCCGCCGCTGGTGATCAAGTACTCGGCATCGGCAATTCCGGTGATCCAACTCGGCCTTTCGAGCGCGACGATGTCGGAACAGGCGGTGTTCGACACGGCGGTGAACTTCCTGCGTCCGCGCCTGGTGACCATACCGGGCGTCGCCATACCGTGGCCGTTCGGCGGCAAGCAGCGCGTGGTATCGGTGGATCTCGACACGGCGGCGCTGCTCGCGAAGGGATTGACTCCGAACGACGTCATCAGCGCGGTCAATACCCAGAATCTGATCCTGCCGTCCGGAACCGCCAAGATCGGCGGCACCGAATACGTGCTGGGGACCAATGCGTCGCCGGATACCCTCGAGGGGCTCAATCGCATTCCGGTGATCACGCGCAACGGCGCGACGACCTATCTGTCGGAAGTCGCTCACGTCCGCGACGGATTCTCGCCGCAGACCAACATCGTTCGGCAAAACGGCGAACGCGGCGTCCTGGTATCCGTCATCAAGAATGGCGGCACTTCGACCCTGGACATCGTCGGCACTCTGCTGGCGCAATTGCCGATCCTGAAGCAGAGCCTGCCGCCGGATTTGAAGATCACGCCCCTATTCGATCAATCGAGTTTCGTGCGCGCCGCCATCAGCGGCGTGGTGCGCGAGGCGCTGATCGCGGCGGCGCTCACGGCTGCGCTGATTCTGCTGTTCCTCGGCAATTGGCGCAGCACCTGCATCATCGCGGTGTCGATTCCGCTGTCGATCCTGTGCTCGATCATTGCGCTTTGGGCGATCGGGGAGACGCTCAATATCATGACCCTGGGAGGTCTCGCGCTCGCGGTCGGCATCTTGGTTGACGACGCGACTGTGACCATCGAGAACATCGAGCGCCATAGGCACTTGGGATCGGATTTACACAAAGCCATTTTGGAGGGCGCCGGCGAAATCGCGATTCCGGCTCTGGTCTCCACCTTGTGCATTTGCATCGTGTTCGTACCGATGTTCTTCCTGTCGGGAGTGGCGCGCTATCTGTTCGCACCGCTCGCCGAGGCCGTGGTATTCGCCATGTTGGCATCGTACCTGCTGTCGCGCACGCTGGTGCCGACGCTGGTCATGCTGATGATGGATCTTGCGCCGGCGCAATCCGCCGAGCCTTCGAACCTTTTGCAGAGGGTTTATCGTGCATTCGACGCGCGATTCGAGAGGATTCGAGCGGGGTACCGCATCATTTTGGCGGAGGTGCTCGGTCGACGCCGGCTCTTTGCGGGATGCTTCATGGCTTTTTGCCTGCTGTCTACCTGTTTGGTATTCGTTCTCGGCCGGGACTTCTTTCCGACGGTCGATGGCGGCCTGATTCGCCTGCATATGCGCCTGCCGAGCGGCACGCGCATCGAGGAGACGGCGCGGGTCGCCGATCAGGTGGAAGCCGCGATTCGCACCATTGTGCCGGCGCGCGATCTGGGCACGATGCTCGACAACCTGGGGTTGCCGATCAGCGGCATCAACTTGTCGTACAGCAATGCGGGAACCATCGGCACGCTGGATGGGGAAATTCAAGTGTCGCTCAACAGCGGCCATCGGCCCACCGAGCACTATATCGAGCGGATGCGCCGCGAATTGCCGCGGCTGTTTCCCGGCGTGGAGTTCTTCTTTCAGCCCGCCGACATGATGACGCAGATCCTGAACTTCGGCTTGCCGGCCGCCATCGACGTGCAGATCACCGGCAGCGATTTGCGCGGAAATTTTTCACTTGCCGCCAAGCTCATGAAGCAAATTCGAGAGGTGCGCGGTACGGTCGATACCCATATTCACCAGCGCCTGGATTTGCCCACGATGTCGCTTATCATGGACAGAACGCAGTTGCAGCAGCTGGGATTGAGCGCCAACGATCTGGCGCAGGACCTGCTGGTGTCGACCGCCGGGACGTCCCAGACCTCGCCCGCTTTCTGGCTCAATCCCAGCAACGGGGTTGTCTACACCCTGGTTGTGCAGTCTCCCCAATACACGATCGACAGCCTGGATGCCCTGCTGCGTACGCCGATCACCCCGCCCGCGGGCGCTTCGCGGGCCGTGATGCCGCAGCTGCTCGGCAATCTGGTCAGCGTGCAACCCGCGGCGCAGATTGCGGTGGGCTCGCGCTACAACTTGATGCCGGCGACCGACATTTACGTCAGTGTGCAAGGCCGCGACACCGGCAGCATTGCCGGCGAGATCGGGAAATTGGTCGACCAAATGCGCCCGCAATTGCCGCGCGGCGCGCAGATCGCGATATTGGGCCAGGTGCAAACCATGAGTTCGTCCTTCGTGCAGCTTGGAGTCGGCCTGGCGTTGGCGATCGTGATGGTGTACTTGTTGATCGTGGTCAATTTCCAGTCGTGGGTGGATGCGTTAATCATCATCAGCGCGCTGCCGGCCGCATTGGCCGGAATCTGCTGGATGCTGCTGCTGACGGCGACGCATTTGAGCGTACCGGCGCTGACCGGCGCGATCATGACCATGGGCGTCGCCACCGCAAACAGCATCTTGATCGTCTCTTTCGCGCGTCAGCGCATAAATGACGGGTTGGATCCGATCGAGGCGGCCCTCGATGCCGGCACAACGCGCATCCGGCCGGTGCTGATGACGGCGCTTGCGATGATAATCGGGATGATTCCAATGGCCCTCGGTTGGGGTGAAGGCGCGGAGCAAAACGCGCCATTGGGCCGTGCGGTGATAGGGGGGCTGTTGTTCGCGACGGTTTCGACGCTATTTCTGGTGCCAGTGGTATTTGCGGGCGTGCATCGGCGACTCGAACAGCGCAAACGGTCGCGCTCCTCGGCGCCGGAGATCGCCGAGGGGAATCCGTGATATGTCCGACGAAGCTTCCAGGGTGTTGAATCACGCCAAATTGGCCGCGGGCGCCGTCCTCGCCGCGCTCATCGTCGGCGCCTGCGTGGTGCTCGTGTTGCGCGTGGTCCAGGCGCACGCCTTGGCGGAATCCATCGCGTTGAATGCCAAGCAATATGTCAGGACGATTCAGCCGAAACCCGGCGGCCACGCAACCTCTGTCACTCTTCCCGGGACCCTGCAAGGCTTCATCGAGGCCACGGTTTACGCGCGCAGCAGCGGTTACATAGTGCGTTGGATCAACGATATCGGCGCGCCGGTCAGCAAGGGCGATCTGTTGGCGGAAATCACCGCTCCAGAAATCGACCAGGAACTGTATCAGGCGGAGGCGACGCGCGCGCAGGCCGACGCGAGCGCTGGGCTGGCCAAGAGCACTGCGGAGCGTTGGAAGAGCTTGCGGGAGAAGGACGCCGTCACGCAACAGGATTTTGACGAACGCCTGAGCGCCTACACTCAAGCGCAGGCCAATCTTGCCGCGGCGGAAGCGAACGTGGCGCGGCTGCGCAGTCTGCAAGGATTCAACAAGGTGGTCGCGCCCTTCGACGGGGTAGTGACGCGGCGCGATGTGGACGTCGGCGACCTGGTCGACGCCGGCAACGGGGGCGCCGGCAAGGCCCTCTTCTCCGTGGCGCAAGTCGATCCGTTGCGCCTTTATGTATACGTGCCCCAGGCCTATGCCCACCAAATCAAGTTGGGCGACGCCGTAACGGTGACTTTGGCCGAACGCGCCGGCGAGCAGTTTCGCGGGACCATCGCGAACACGGCCGGCGCCATCGATACCACGACACGAACCATGCAAGTGGAAATCCGCGTGCCCAATCCCAAAGGCGAGTTGCTCGCGGGTGCGTACGTGCAGGTGATTCTACCGATCAAGACCGGCGCCTCGGCTCTGGAGGTGCCGAGCAACGTGCTGCTGTTCAGGCCCGATGGTCCGCACGTCGCGCTGGTCGACGGCCGCGGCCGAGTGGGATTGAAGGCGGTCACGCTCGGTACCGATTTCGGCAATTCTATTGCGATACTGAGCGGTTTGTCCGTGAACGATCGGATCATTTTGAATCCCGCCGATTCCATCGCGGACGGCGACATCGTGACGCTGGCCGATGCCGGCTCGCCGGAAGGCGGGAAGCAACGCCCGTGAACGCAGGCTTGCGAATCTGTCAAAAATGCTGCTGCCTCGCGGCGGTGGCCTTGGCCGGCTGCGCGGTGGGCCCGGATTATCATCGGCCGCCGGCGGAGGTGCCGCCGGCATGGCAGCCGCAATCGCCCTGGCACGAGGCGGTGCCGAGCGATGCGGTGCTCAAGGGCGATTGGTGGACGGTGTTCCATGACGCCGACCTCGATCGGCTCATCGAACTCTCGCTGCAGGCGAACCAAAATTTGCGGGTGGCGGCCGCACGGCTCGCTCAGGCCCGTGATCAGGTGAAGGTCGCCGAGTCGGATTTCTACCCCACGGTCGGGTTGTCGGCGGAGGCGTCCCGGGCCAAGAATTCAGCCAACCGGCCGCTGTTCCAGTATTCCCTGCCCAACTCATCGATCGTGCAAAACGACTTCGTAATCGGTCCCACGGTCAATTACGAGTTCGATTTGTTCGGCCGCGTGCGGCGCGAAGTCGAGGGCGCGCGCGCTTCCGCCGAACAGGCGGCGGCCGATTACGAGAACACGCGTTTGCTGCTGATCGCGCAATTGGCCAGCGATTATTTCACGCTGCGGGAACTCGACGCCGAGATCGATGTGCTCGACCAAGATTTGAAATTGGAGCGCGCCGCGCTGAGCTTCGTGAATTCGCGGCACGAGCTCGGATTCGCCACGGGCCTGGATTTGGCGCAACAGCAGGCGCTGCTCGACTCCAGCGGAGCGCAGCTGGAATTGCTGCAGGTCCAGCGGGCGCAGAATGAACATGCGATTGCGACCCTCGTCGGCACCCCCGCGCCGAGCTTCCACCTTGCGCCCCTCGTGTTGTCTCCCGAGATACCGGCGCTGCCGGTGGGTGTGCCCTCGGATCTATTGCAGCGCCGTCCGGATGTGGCTGCGGCCGAGCGCGCCATGGCGGCGGCCAACGCGCGAATCGGGGTTGCACGCGCGGCGTATTATCCGACGGTCGATCTGCGTCCCTTCGTGCCCGGCATCGGCTGGGAAAGCAACACGCTGACGACACTGTTCGACGCACCGAGCCGGCTCTGGGCGGTCGGCGTATCGGCCACCGAGACCCTGTTCGATGCGGGAAAGACGCGCGCCAACGTGCGCATCGCGACCGCCGATTACACGGCAGCCGTGGCGCAGTATCGGCAAACCGTGCTCAATGCGATGGAGGAAGTCGAAAACGGCATCACTGGACTGAGCTCGCTGGATCGGGCGACGATTCAAGCCGACGCCAGCGTGCACAGCGCGCAGCGTGCCTTTGACATCGCGAGCGAGCGCTACAAGGGCGGCATTGCCACTTACCTGGATGTGATCACGGCCGAGCAGACGCTGCTAGTCAATCAGCGCCAGGCGGTGCAGATTCACGGCCAACAATTCCTTACGGCCGTGTACTTGATCAAGGCGCTCGGCGGAGGCTGGACCGGGGCCCCTGCTACGGCTGCACGCAGCGACTAGTGCTTGGCCTTTTGCACTTTGGACAGTGAGTCGATGGCGGCCGGCGCCGACATGGCGTTCGATTGTATGAAGTCCACTCCGAGCGCCGTGAGCCATTCCCGTTCGGCTTGGTTTTCGGTGCGTTTCGCCACGGTGTACATTCCGAGGACGCGCGCCATTTGAACCGCCGCCGTAATCGCCGCCTGCGATAGCTTGTCGGTGCGCATGTTCTTGGTAATTTCCGGCGCAAGCTTGATATAACGAATACCCGGCAGGCGCAGCAAATCGAAGCACTCGGTGCGCATCGAAAAATTGTCGAGCACCAGCGGGCAGCCGAGGCGATGCAGCGCGGCGGCGACTTCGGCAACCCGTGCCGCGAGCTTCACGGCCGTCGGCACGTCGACCTCGAAACCGATCATTGCCTTCGGCAACGATGATTTCGCCAGGCACAGTTCCACGAATTTTATGAAGTGCTCGTCGTGCAGTGCGGTCATGGTGAGATTGACGGAAAACATCACGGCGTGGGTCTGCCACACGTCCGGATGATGCACCAGCCAGCCGATCAATTCGGTCACGACGCGCCGATCGATCATCGAGCCGAGCCCATGTTCGACGGCGGCCTTCAGCATTGCCTGCGGGGCGGCATTCGGTGCGTCATCGGATTTGGAGCGCAGCAGCACTTCGTAGCGCTTCAATTGGCTGCCTTTGGTCAGGGGCACCATGCGTTGCACGTGCAGCGCGATCGGGCTGCGGCGCAACGCCGCATGCAGGCGATCGATTTCCGGAGTGACCGCCGGTGCGTGCGGGTCCCTCGCTGCACGCGTGCTCGCCGCGGGTTCCGGCGGCATCGCCGGAGGGGTTGCGATCGGTACGCGCCCGGAATCGGCCAGCGACAGCTCGAACGGTGCGGAGGAGGGTGCGGGGTGCGCCGGTGCGGCGGATGCTGCGTTGCGCGGCGGCTCCAAGGTGGGGCGCATGTCGGCAAAATCGATCAGAGCGCGCTGCAATTTCGGCGTCATGAGCTTGATGGCGCCCCGGTCGTCTTGCGGGATGGCGCGGGTATCCATGATCATCATGATGGCACCGACCATCGAGCGGTGCCCGTTGACTGCGCGCAGCAGTACCGCGGAGCGGGAGTCGCCGAGATCGTAGGTGAGGACGGGCGGGCTACCGGTGTTCGAGAATGCTTCGAGGGCCTGGTGCACCGCGTTGTGCTCGTCCGGACCCAGCGAGTCTTCGCTCAACCACAGCACATCGCCGCGTTCGTCGTGCAGCGAAACGGCGTGGGCGCGCGCCGGTTCGACGGCCGCGCGCACTTTTTGGCAGACGGCATCGAAATCGACGAGAGAATGTTCCGTTGCGCTGAAGGGGCTGCCCTGCTCCATTGGACCGATTCTTGTAGGCTGAGATTGTACTTCTACCGCAGCGGCGCCCTTATTGATGTGATGGTCTTCGCCAAAACGCGGCAGCCGCCGGGCGGATATCCGCCGATCGGCGTTGGAATCGGCGCGAGGCCGGCATGACATATCATCGGCGCCAGGTCTCACTTGCCGCTACACTGGCCCTTGTCCATGAGCCGAATTTCCGAACACCGTCAATATCGCTACTACGATTTCGTTATGGCGGCCTACGTCTGCATCCTGCTGTGCTCCAATTTGATCGGTCCCGCCAAGGAAACGTCCATCCAGGTGCCGATGCTGGGCACGGTCACCTTCTTGGCCGGCGTCCTGTTCTTCCCGATTTCCTACATCTTCGGCGACATCTTGACCGAAGTTTACGGCTACGCCCGCGACCGGCGTGTGGTGTGGGCGGGCTTCGCGGCGTTGGCGTTTGCCTCCTTCATGGCGGCGGTCATCGTGCATCTGCCGCCCTCCGCAAGCTCGCGCGCGACTCAGCCGGCGGTCGAAGCCATATTCGGCAACACGCCGCGCATCGTCGCGGCGTCGGTCGCGGCCTTTCTGTGCGGCACCTTCGTCAACAGCTATGTGCTCGCGAAGATGAAGATCTGGACTCTAGGCCGTTGGCTTTGGACCCGCATCGTCGGTTCGACGTTGTGCGGAGAGCTGGTGGATTCCATGATCTTCTATATCGTCGCCTTTTACGGCCGCATACCACAGAGCCATCTGGTGGGGCTGGTGTTCACGCAATATGCGTTGAAAAGCGGCTGGGAAATCCTCGCGACGCCGTTCACTTATCGGATTATCGCATTCCTGAAGCGGGCCGAGCACGAGGACTACTACGACATCGGCACGAATTTCACGCCATTCTCGATTAGGATCTGAAATCGGCGCCGCACTTGTTTCCTTTGCCGGCACGCGCCTACGATAGCGCATGGCTGACCATCCAAGAATCGTGATACTGGACCGCCTGCAAAGCGGCGAATCGGCGAATCCGTCGCCCGAGAAGATACTCGCCGGGATTCCGCGCACCAGAGTCTCGAATCAATATGCAGAGGCGTCTCAGCAATTTTTCTGCGGGCTGTGGACCAGCACCAGCGGCAGATGGCGGGTGCGCTACACCGAGCACGAATTTTGCGTGCTGATCGAGGGCCGTGTACGCCTCGAATCGGTTACCGGCGAGAAGCACGAGCTGCGTGCCGGCGATGCCTTCGTGGTGCCTGCCGGATTCGAGGGCACTTGGGAAGTCGCCGAGCCGTGCAAAAAATGGTACGCGATCTTCGAACCGAAGAGCTCGACCCCGGAGCCGGCCCCGGATCGATGAAACCGGCCCGAGTCCGGGCGCGGGCCGGCTCGAATGCGGCCGATCGGAACGCCGCCGGCCGCCCTCGCGTCAAGCGGTTTCGCGTATCGCTTGACTCAGCGTTTCGACGATCCGCGCGATGTGGTCGCGCTCGACGATCAACGGCGGCGACAGAGCGATCACGTCCCCGGTTTGGCGAACCATGACGCCGCGCTCGAAGCACTTGAGGAACACTTCAAAGGCGCGCGCACCCGGCTTGCCGGCGCGCGGCTCGAGTTCGACCCCGCCAATCAGACCGTAGTTGCGCACGTCGATCACGTTCGGCAGTCCGCGCATCGAGTGCACGGCGTCCTCCCATGCGGGACTGAGCGCTGCCGCGCGCGTCAGCAATTCTTCCTTGGCATAAATATCGAGGGTCGCGAGAGCGGCGGCGCAGGCAACCGGATGCGCGGAGTAGGTGTAACCGTGGAACAGCTCGATGACGTTCTCCGGACCCTGCATGAATGCATCGTAAATTTTCCGCTGCGTGAACACCGCGCCCATCGGAATGGCGCCGTTGGAAAGCCCTTTGGCCGTCGTCATGAGGTCGGGAGTCACATCGAAGGCTTGGGCGGCAAAGGGTTTGCCGACGCGGCCGAATCCGGTGATCACCTCGTCGAATATCAACAGGATGTCATGTTTGTCGCAGATTTCACGCAGGCGTTTCAGGTATCCAACGGGAGGCAGCACCACGCCTGCGGATCCCGATATCGGTTCGACGATCACCGCTGCGATGGTCGAGGCGTCGTGCAAGGCGACCAGGCGCTCCAATTCGTTCGCGAGATGCATGCCCCATTGCGGCAAGCCGCGCGAAAACGCGTTGTGGCCGATATCGAGCGTATGCGGCAGATGGTCCACGCCCGGCAGCATGGAGGAGCCGAAGAACTTGCGATTATTGACCATGCCGCCCACCGACATGCCGCCGAAGCCGACGCCGTGGTAGCCCTTCTCGCGCCCGATGAAGCGGGTGCGTTGACCGGCGCCGCGGGCGCGATGGTAGGCGACGGCAATTTTCAGCGCGCTGTCGACCGACTCGGAGCCCGAATTCGTGAAGAAGACGCGATCCATACCGGGCGGCGCAATTGCCGCCAATCGATTCGCCAGCTCGAACGCTATCGGGTGGCCCATTTGGAACGCCGGGGCATACTCCATGACACTGAGCTGCCGAGCCACCGCTTCGTTGATTTCGCGCCGCCCGTGACCCGCATTCACGCACCACAGACCGGCGACCGCATCGATCACCTGCCGGCCGTCGGCGGTCCAATAGTGCATGCCTTCGGCGCGCGTCAATAACCGCGGATTGGCCTTGAACTGGCGATTGGCCGTGAACGGCATCCAAAAAGCTTCTAGGTCGCTTAGCGCGGGCGCAGGCGAGATTCGGGCGTTCATGCGGATTCCTTTGCCAAGGACGGCACAAGATGATAAAGAAATTCAACAGATTCCTCAATTTTGGCTGCATCTTAGCGGAAACTGTTTAATATAATGAACATTATGAGCATCGATGTGGGTACCCATTTGAAAGCCGTGCGGCAGATGTACGGCCTGTCGCAGCGCGAATTGGCGAAACGGGCGGGCGTGACCAACGGGCTGATCTCGCTGATCGAACAAAACCGTGTCAGTCCGTCGGTGAGTTCGCTCAAGAAAGTTCTCGACGGCATCCCCATGGCGCTCGCCGATTTCTTCACGCTGGATCTGGCGGGCAAGCCCGAGGTGTTCTTCCCGCGGGCCGAACTCGCGGACATCGGTTCCGGGTCTGTGGAACTGCGCCTCGTAGGCGGCCGGCTCGCCAAGCGCAGCATGTCGATACTGCACGAACGCTATGCGCCGAATGCCGATACCGGCGAGGAGATGCTGACGCATGCCGGCGAGGAGGGCGGGGTGATCGTCAAAGGGACGATCGAACTCTCGGTCGGCGGCGATACCCGGTTGCTTGGAGCCGGCGACGCCTATTACTTCAAGAGTTCCATTCCGCATCGATTCCGCAATCCCGGCCGCGAGGATTGCGAGCTCGTGAGCGCGAGCTCGCCGCCCACGTTTTAGCCCGGGCCTTTGAGGTAGCATACGGCCCCATGAGCACGGTCACGGTTGCCGCCACTCAAATGGCCTGTAGTTGGGATCGCGGCGCCAACATGGGCCGCGCCGAGAAGTTGATCCGCGAGGCGGCGCGCCGCGGCGCCCAGGTGATACTGATTCAGGAATTGTTCGAGACTCCATATTTCTGCATGGACCACGCCAGCCGGCATTTCGGCCTGGCGAAGCCTCTGGAGGGCCACCCGGCGGTCGAGCATTTTCGCGGTCTGGCGCGCGAGCTCGACGTGGTGCTGCCGGTGAGCGTATTCGAGCGCTCCAACAACGCCTTTTACAACTCGGTGGTGCTGGTCGACGCCGGTGGCGCGGTGCTCGGCAGTTACCGCAAATCGCATATCCCGGAAGGAACCGGATATCACGAGAAGTTCTATTTCTCGCCGGGAGATACCGGATTCAAGGTGTTCAGCACCAAATTCGCCAAATTGGGGGTGGCGATCTGCTGGGATCAATGGTTCCCGGAGGCCGCGCGCTCCATGGCGCTGATGGACGCGGAAATTCTCCTATATCCGACCGCAATCGGCTCCGAGCCGCAGGATCCGGGCTTGGATTCGAGCGCGCATTGGCAGCGCACCATGCAAGGCCATGCGGCGGCCAATGTCATGCCGGTGGTGGCGTCGAATCGCGTGGGCACGGAGCAGGGCGAAAAATACACCATGACATTCTACGGTTCCTCGTTCATCGCCTCGCACACGGGTGAGATAGTCGCCCAAGCCGATCGCAGCAGCGAGAGTGTGCTGACCGCCGCCTTCGATTTGGAGGCCGTGCGCCGCTACCGGCAGGCCTGGGGCGTGTTCCGCGATCGTCGCCCCGACCTCTACCACCGTATTTTGTCGCTCGATGGACGCGGCTGAGGGTTCTGCGCTTCCGCAAGACTTGATTTTTGTCGACTTAGAGACGACCGGCGGCAACGCGGCCTATCATCGCATCACCGAAGTCGGCATTGTCCGCGTCGACAAGGGCGAGACGGTCGAGGAATGGAGCTCGCTCGTGAACCCCGAGTGCCGCATTCCCCCCTACATCGAGGAGTTCACCGGCATCAGCAACGAGATGGTCGCCGCGGCTCCGCGTTTCGCCGACATCGCCAAGCTGGTGCTCGGGAAGCTGCAAGCGGAGGGGCAGCGGCCGCGGGTGTTCGTCGCGCACAATGCGCGCTTCGATTATTCGTTCTTGGTTGCCGAATTCCGCCGCGTCGAGGTGCAGTTCCGCGCCAAGGTTCTGTGCACGGTAAGGCTGTCGCGGCGGCTGTTTCCGCAGCATGCGCGCCACAGTTTGGATGCATTGATCGAGCGGCACGATTTGACCTGCAGTGCCCGCCACCGGGCCCTCGGCGATGCGCGCGTACTGCGCGACTTCTGGTTCAAACTGCGCGATGAATTGCCGGAGACGGCGCTGGCCGCGGCCGCGCAAACCGTGCTCGGGGCGCAAAAATTGCCGGCGCATCTGCCCGCGGATCTGGAGCACGAATTGCCCGAAGGCCCGGGCGTGTATCGGTTTTTCGGCCTCGACGATGCGCTGCTCTACGTCGGGAAGAGCAACTCTTTGCGCCGACGCGTCCTTTCTCATTTTGCCGCCGAACATTCCGACGCCAAGGAGCAGAAGCTCGCGCGCCAGGTGCGGCGCGTCGATTGGCTGGAGACGGCAGGCGAACTCGGCGCGTTATTGCGTGAAGCCGATTGGATCAAGACTCAACGGCCGCTGTACAACCGGCGGCTGAAGGGGTCGTCCGGCAGTTTCACGCTGATGGCGGCCGAGAATTCGGGATTGGTTGAAATCGTGGCCATCGCCGAACTCGATCCGCAGGAGCTCGGGCGCTGCTGCGGCGTGTTTCATTCGCAAAAGGACGCGTTCAAGGCGCTGACCGACATCGCCCGGGCGCAGCGGCTTTGCTTGAAAATATTGGGGCTCGAGCGCAGCGCCGGCTCGTGCATCGCCTATCAGCTCGGAAAATGCAAGGGCGCCTGCGTCGGCCGGGAGACGCTCGTGCTGCATGCGCTGCGGTTGAAGATGGCGCTGTCGCCGCTCACCTTGAAGGTTTGGCCCTTCCCCGGGCGCGTGGCGCTGCGCGAGCGCGATCCGCGCGGCGCGGTCGACTTGCACGTGGTCGATCACTGGACCTATCTCGGCACCGCACGCTCGGAAGCCGAGCTGGTTTCGCTCGCCGCCAAATCCGCGACCGCTGCGTTCGACGCGCACGTGTATCGGATACTGGTGCGCCATCTCGCAAGCCGCCCACATCTCGATTGGGTGGATCTGCGCGGGGTTGCCCGGCGCGAAGCGGTCGATGCGTCGATTTAATGTACATTAAGCCGGATTATCGAACGCCAAAGGCGGACCCGATGGCGAACAACGTGCGCTACTGGATTGCCACGGCACCGGTGGGCGCAGCCTCGGTGCTGGCGGAGGAATTGGCGGCGTGCGGCGCAAGCGACATCCGCGAACGCAGTCACGACGTGAAATTCCAGGGCACGCTCGAGGTAGGCTATCGGGCCTGCCTATGGTCGCGCACCGCGTCGCGTGTCTTATTGAGCTTGGGCTCGATCGATGCCGCCAGTCCGAGCAGCCTGTTCGAGGCGGTTAAGCGCATCGATTGGCGCGAGCATCTCGAGCCGGGCGCGACACTGGCGTGCGACTGCAGCGGCGGCAATGCATCGATCCGCCACACGGTTTACGGCTCGCAGTTGCTGAAGGATGCGGTGTGCGACAGCCTGCGCGATGCCACCGGGGAGCGGCCGAACATCCGGCCCGAGCGGCCCGATGTGCTGCTGCACCTGCATGTCGCGGGTCCCACGGCGCTGCTTTCGTTGGATTTTTCGGGTGAGAGCCTGCACCGCCGCGGCTACCGCATCGAAGGCGGCCGTGCACCGCTCAAGGAGAACGTGGCGGCGGCCGTATTGCTGCGCGCGGGCTGGCGGGGCATTTGCGAACAAGGCGGCGCCCTGGTTGATCCGATGTGCGGTTCCGGCACATTTCTCACCGAGGCGGCCTTGATCGCGGCCGATGCCGCGCCGGCGCTCGAGCGGGAGTATTTCGGCTTCAGCGGCTGGAGAGGTCACGACGCCGCGCTGTGGGAGCGGCTGTGCGGGGAGGCACGGGCGCGCCGGGCCGCGCGCTTGCCGCGGCGCTGCATCAGCGGTTCGGACATCGACGCCGATGCCGTGCGCATGGCGATAGCCAACGCCGAGCACGCCGGCGTCGCCGAGTGGGTGCGCGTGGAACAGCGGGCGCTCAGCGAAGTCGCCGCTCCGCGGGGCGAGGTCGGGCTGGTCGTGGCAAACCCGCCCTACGGCGAGCGCATCGGCGCGGAATCGGGTTTGCCCGAGCTGTATAGCGAACTCGGGCGCGCGCTGCGCGAGCGGTTCCAGGGCTGGCAGGCGGCAATTCTCACCGGTAATCCGCAGCTTGCGCGCAATTTGGGCGTCTACGCCAAACGCACGCACCGCGTGTTCAACGGCGCCATCGAGTGCCGGCTGCTGCGCTTCGATTTGAATGAAGCGAGCGCCCAGCGTCCGGCGGAAGAAGTGCGTGCGGACTGGTCGAACCGCTCCGGTGCGCAAATGTTCGCCAACCGATTGCGCAAGAATCTGCAGCGCTTGGAGCCTTGGGCCGAGCGGGAACACATCGATTGCTTTCGCGTCTACGACGCCGACATGCCGGAGTACGCATTCGCCATTGACCTCTACGGCCGCGAGGCGCGCCACGTCCACGTTCAAGAATACGCTGCGCCAAAGAGCGTGAATCAACAGAGCGCGCGCGAGCGCCGCCGCGAGGTTCTGGCGGTATTGCCGGAGGTCCTGTCGGTGCCGCCGGCGCACGTGCATTCCCGGGTCCGCAAGGCGCAGAGGGGTGCCGGGCAGTACGAAAAGCGCGCGCTCACGGGCGAGCGCCATGTCGTGCGCGAAGGGGGGCTCAAATTCTGGGTCAACTTCCGCGATTACCTGGACACTGGCTTGTTTCTCGATCACCGGATCGTGCGGCAGATGCTGCGCGACTGGGCCAAGGACGCCGATTTCCTCAATTTATTTTGCTACACCGGAAGCGCAACGGTGTACGCCGCAGCCGGCGGCGCCCGCAGCAGCGTGAGCGTGGATTTATCCAACACCTATCTCGATTGGGCCCGCGAGAATCTGGTGTTGAACGGCTTCGGCGGAACCGAGCACGAATTGCAGCGGGCAGATTGCCTGCAATGGCTGGAAAGCCAGGCGCCTTGGGGGCCGCGCTTCGATTTGATTTTCGTCGATCCGCCCACGTTCTCAAACTCGAAGCGCATGCAGGGCGTGCTCGACGTGCAGCGCGATCATGTAGGAATGATCCGCCGCTCCTTGAAGCTGTTGCGCCCCTCCGGCCGCCTGGTGTTTTCGACCAATTTCACGCGCTTCAAGCTCGACTCCGCGGCGCTCGCGGACTTGCTGGTTGACGACATCAGCGCCGAAACCATTCCCAAGGATTTCGAACGCAATGCGCGTATCCACCGCTGCTTCGTGGTGCGCTTCAAAGCAGGCGTCGCCTAGAGCATGTCCCGCAGCCGGTAGTAGAGCATTGCCAGGACCAGCGAAGGTCGCCGCAACCATCGGCCCCCCGGAAAATCGCGGTGCGGCAGGCGCGCAAATACATCGAAGCGTTCCGCCGTTCCCGCCACCGCTTCGGCCACCAATTTGCCGGCCAGCGCGGTCAGCGCCATGCCATGGCCCGAAAAGCCCTGCAAATAAAATACGTTGGGCGCGAGGCGTCCAAAATCGGGCGCGCGGGTGAGCGAGATATCCAGAAATCCGCCCCAGGTGTACTGCACTTGCAGGTCGGCGGTTTGGGGAAAAATGCGTACCATGCGTCGGCGCATGGATTCTGCCAGGCGCGGCGGCTGCAAGGCGCTGTAGCTCACGCGCCCGCCGAACAAGATGCGGTGATCCGCAGACAGGCGGAAATAGTCCAAAATCCAGTTGATGTCGGCAATGGCCGCATTGCTCGGCAGCAATTCGCGGGCGCGTGCCGGATCGAGCGGCTGAGTCGCTATCATGTAGGTGCCCACGCCCAGGATTCGCCGCGCGAGTGCCGGTGCGACCGGGCCCAGATAGGCGTTGCCGCATAACACCAGATGCCGGCAGCGCACGCTGCCGCGCGACGTGCGCACCACGACCTCCCGTCCGTCCCGGTACCCTAGCGCCTGGGTGGTCTCGAAAATACGCACACCCGCGGCTTCGGCGGCGTGCGCCAGGCCTTGAGTGTATTTGAGCGGGTGCAGATGACCGCTGCGCGAGTCGAGTATCCCGCCCAGATAGCGGTCGCTGCGCACGTGCGATTGCAGCTCGGCGCGATTGAGCAGGCGCGCCGAGCCGTAGCCGCACTCCTCGTGCAGCTCGTGGATCCAGTGCTGCAATTCATCGAGATGCCGCGGTTTGGTCGCCACATGCACATGATTGGGGCGGTAGTCGCAGTCGATGCCGTGCTCGCGAATCAGGGATTGCGTCAGATCGAGAGCTTCCACCGACAGATCGAACAGCTGCCGCGCGTCGAGCGCGCCGACTTGGGCGGCCAGCGTCTTTTGGCTCGCCGCCAAGCCGAAGATTGTTTGCCCGCCGCTGCGCCCGGACGCGCCGTAGCCGACGAAGCGAGCCTCCAGCAATGCCACCCGATAGCCGCGTTCGGCGAGGTGTAGTGCGCAGGAGCAGCCGGCGATGCCGCCCCCGATGACGGCGATGTCCGCATCGAACTCACCCTCGAGAGCCTCTCGCTGGGGGCACGATCCCATTGCGCTCGAGGCGGCGTAATAAGAGGCGGCGGGCGGATAATTGAGGTGCACTTGACAACTCGCGTGATCTTGGGTGTTTAAAATTTTGTTGCTATTGACAGGATTGAGTGCCTGTGAGCCTACCGGGTTATTTGAACCCAAGGCAACATTGGCGCGGTGCACCAATCGCCGCTAAGTATTGGAAATGCCTAAATCTTAGGCAATTCCGCGCGACCGGCCGGGACGAGTCGGTGCCGGTGTGGTGTAATAGCAGCGTTGAGGAAGCCTGGCCGTTCATCTAGGCGTCTAATATATTAAACATGTCTCGCTTGCCGCTCATCGGAATTCCAGCCGATCGCCGGCTGTGTGGGAAGCACTACTTCCACATGGTCGGCGAGAAGTACATCGAAGCCGTCGCCATCGGTGCGAATGCGCTGCCGGTGCTCGTGCCCGCCCAGGGCTCCGAGCTCGACCTCGCATCCTTGCTCGATGCCTGCGACGGATTGCTGCTCACCGGGAGCGCATCGAATGTCGAACCCCATCACTACGGAGGACCGGCGAGTGCGCCGGGAACGCTACATGACCCAAATCGGGATGCTACGACGATTCCGCTGATTCCGCAGGCCGTCGCCGCCGGGGTGCCGGTGCTGGCGATCTGCCGCGGATTTCAGGAAATGAATGTCGCCTACGGGGGTACCTTGTGCCAGCGCCTGCACGAGATCGAAGGATTCGACGACCACCGCGAGGACGAATCTTCCCCGCTCGATGTGCAGTACGGACCCGCGCACGAGGTTCTGCTGGAGCCTGGCGGAACCCTGCGGGACATCGCCGGCCTGGATCGCCTGCAAGTCAACTCGCTGCATTGGCAGGGCGTGGAGACTCTGGGCCGCGACCTGGCGGTCGAAGCGCGGGCGCCGGACGGCCTCATCGAGGCGTTCCGAGTGGCGAATGCGCCCAGCCTTGCGCTCGGGTTGCAGTGGCACCCGGAATGGCAGTTTGAACGCAATCCCTTTTCCCGCGCGCTGTTTGCCGCCTTCGGCGAGGCCAGCCGGCGGCGCGCAGCCCGCTCAAGGTGAAATATGGCTAGTAGCATCCAGCAATTCTTGAAAGAACACGGAATCTCGGAAGTCGAAGCAATCATTCCGGACATGGCGGGGGTGGCACGCGGCAAACTCATGCCGGCGGAAAAATTCGCCGAAGAAGAGGGCATGCGGCTGCCGGAGGCGATTTTTTTGCAGACGGTCACCGGCGACTACCCGGATGATCAAAGTGCGATGAATCCGTCGGACATCGACATCGTGCTCAAGGCCGATCCGAAGACCGTGCGCGTGGTCCCCTGGGCGGCCGAGCCCACCGCGCAAGTCATTCATGACTGCTTCTACGGCGACGGCTCGCCGGTCACCATGGCGCCGCGCTATGTGCTGCGCCGGGTGATGGCGCTCTACGAGGCGCAAGGCTGGGAGCCGGTGGTTGCGCCGGAGCTCGAGTTCTTTCTGGTCGAACCGAACATTGATTCGGACTACCCGCTGAAGCCGCCGGTGGGCCGGTCAGGGCGTCCGGAAATCGGCAGGCAAGCCTACAGCATCGCTGCGGTCAACGAGTTCGATCCGCTGTTCGACGACATGTATTCGTTTTGCGAGGCACAGGATATCGAGATCGATACCCTGATCCACGAGGCCGGCGCGGCGCAAATGGAAATCAACCTGCTGCACGGCAATCCGATGAGCCTCGCCGATCAGGCGTTTCTCTTCAAACGCACGGCCCGCGAGGCCGCGATGCGCCACAAGATGTATGCCACCTTCATGGCGAAGCCGATGGCCAAGGAGCCGGGCAGCGCCATGCACTTGCATCAGAGCGTCGTGGATTCAAAGACCGGGAAGAACATTTTCAGCAATGCCGACGGCTCGCCCTCAGCGCTATTTTTCGGTCATATCGCCGGCTTGCAGAGATACCTGCCCGCCGCCATGTCCTTATTCGCGCCGAACGTCAACAGCTACCGGCGCATCAGCCGATATTCCTCGGCGCCGATCAACGTGCATTGGGGGTACGACAACCGGACCGCGGGGCTGCGTGTTCCGATGTCCGGGCCCGAAGCCCGCCGCATCGAGAATCGGGTCGGCGGTGCCGATGCGAACCCCTATCTGGCCATTGCCGCCTCTCTCGCCTGCGGCTATCTCGGCATGGTGGAAGGCCTCAAGCCCTCGGAGCCGATCTCCGGCAGCGCCTATGACCTCGCGATCGCATTGCCGCGCACCTTGGCCGAGGCGCTGCGCCTGCTGCGCGAATCGAAGCCGCTGGTGGATGTGTTCGGCGACCGTTTCGTGCTCGCCTTCACGGCGGTCAAGGAGGCCGAGTACGAGACCTTCGCGCAGGTCATCAGCTCCTGGGAACGTGAGCATCTGCTGCTGAACGTTTGACGGCCGGCCTCTGTCCCGCGGACGCCGGCTGCGATATAAATAGCGGTCTTTACGACGAGGGGGAAGCGTTCAATGTTCAAGGTTCGTCGGACGGCGATTCTGGCGCTCGGCTGCTCGTTGTTGTTGGGCGCGTGCGGCGGCAAGCCCGGATCCTCCACCCCGTCCGGCGAGCGGTCCGACGGCGCGTCGGGAGCCGCTGCGGGCAGCGGCAAGGTCCTGAATCTCTACATCTGGTCCGATTATTTGGCGCCGAACACCCTGTCCGATTTCGAAAAGCAGACCGGCATCAAGGTGCACGTGGCTTATTTCGACACCAACGAGACGCTGGAGACCAAGCTGCTCGCGGGAAACAGCGGCTACGATATCGTGGTGCCGACGGCTTCCTACTTCGAGCGTCAGATCAAGGCCGGCGTCTACCTGCCGCTCGATAAATCGAAGCTGCCGAATCTGAAGAACATGGACCCGCAGCTGATGGAGCGGGTCGCCAGACACGACCCCGGCAACGAGCACGGCGTGATCTATACCTGGGGCACCAACGGCATCGGCTACAACGAGAAGATGGTGAAGCAGTTGATGCCCGACGCGCCGCTCGACAGCTGGCGGCTGGTGTTCGATCCGGCGGTCGCCTCGAAAATCGCCAAGTGCGGCATCAGCGTTCTCGATTCGCCCGCGGAAATGATGCGCGTGGTGCTGAGTTACCTGGGACGCGATCCGAACTCGCAAAAGCCGGAGGATCTGGCGGTGGCGCAGGCCATCCTGTTGAAGATCAGGCCCTATATTCGCAACATCAACTCCTCCGAATACATCGAGGCGCTTGCCAACGGCGATCTGTGCATCGCGGTCGGCTATAACGGCGATGTGCTGCAGGCACGCGACCGTGCTCGGGAAGCGAACAAGGGCATCGAAGTCAAATACATGGTGCCGAAGGAAGGCTCTATACTTTGGTTCGATATGCTCGCCATTCCGAAGGACGCGCCCGATGTGGAGAGCGCCTATGCGTACTTGAATTACATCATGACGCCGCAGGTGATCGCGGATATTTCGAATTTCAAGCGCTATGCCAACGCCAATGCGGCCGCTCAGCCGCTGGTGCTGCCCGCCGTGAGGGAGGATCCGGCGATATATCCGCCGCTGGAATTGCGCCAGAAGCTGGCCGTGCAGCTGGCCGACTCGCCCGAGCAGACCCGCGCCATAACCCGGATGTGGCAAAGGTTCAAGACGGGCCAATAGCTCATGTCGAAGCCCGCTGAACCCGTCAAATCCACCCCGTGGAGCGATCCGACTGCCCGCCCCTATGTGCAGATCGAACGCGTCACCAAGTCGTTCGGCGATTTCAAAGCGGTCGACGACGTGAGCCTGAATATTTATCAGGGCGAGATCTTTTGCCTTTTGGGCGCATCCGGCTGCGGCAAGACCACGCTTTTGCGCATGCTCGGCGGATTCGAGACTCCGAGTTCCGGCCGGATATTGATCGACGGCGAGGACATGACCGGCGTGCCGCCGTACGAGCGGCCGGTGAACATGATGTTTCAATCCTATGCGCTGTTTCCCCACATGACCGTCGAGCAGAACGTGGCCTTCGGCCTGAAACAGGATCGGGTACCCAAGACCCAAATCGCCGAACGCGTTGCCACCATGCTCGATCTGGTGAAGCTCGGCGGCTTCGCCAAGCGCAAACCGCACCAGTTATCCGGCGGCCAAAAGCAGCGGGTGGCGCTCGCCCGTTCGCTGGTCAAGCGGCCGAAGCTGCTGCTGCTCGACGAACCCCTGGGGGCGCTCGACAAGAAGCTGCGCGAACACACGCAATTCGAGTTGATAGGCCTCCAGGACAAGCTCGGCGTGACCTTCCTGGTCGTCACGCACGATCAAGAAGAGGCGATGACTTTGGCGAGCCGCATCGGCGTCATGGACCACGGCGAGATCGTCCAAGCCGGAACGCCGCTGGAAATCTACGAATTTCCCTCCTCGAAATTCGTCGCCGATTTCGTCGGCACGGTCAATATCTTCGAAGGCAAGCTGATCGAGGACGAACCGGAGCACGTGCGCATCGGCTCGGATGAGCTGGGCGGCACCATTTTCATCAGCCACGGAATCAGTGCCGCTCCGGAAGCCATGGTTTGGGCCGCCATTCGCCCGGAGAAGATCTTCATGTCCACCGCGCCGCCGCCGGGCACGGACAACGTGGTGCGCGGCGCGGTACAGGACATCGCTTATCTCGGAGACCTGTCGATCTATCTGGTCAAGCTTCCCACCGGCAAGGTGGTGCGCGTGACCCAGCCGAACACCTCGCGCCATGCCGAAGCGATCACCTGGGAACAGCAGGTGTACCTGTCATGGGATTCATCGAGCCCGGTGGTCGTGACCCGCTAGCTACATGATTCGCCCAGGCCATTTGCGCAAGGTGGGTGTCTCGGGCCGCGGCCTCGTGGTTGCGCTGCCATATCTGTGGCTGCTGCTGTTTTTCGTGGTGCCGTTTGTCATCGTACTGAAGATTTCCTTCTCCGACA
This sequence comes from Gammaproteobacteria bacterium, assembly GCA_037440085.1. Classification (GTDB taxonomy): domain Bacteria; phylum Pseudomonadota; class Gammaproteobacteria; order Steroidobacterales; family Steroidobacteraceae; genus Bog-1198. The sequence goes on along the minus strand of JBBIUT010000007.1, from coordinate 42,928 downwards.
TCGATCTCGCGATCCCGCCCTACAAGCCGCTGATCGAATGGATCGGCAAGAATTCGCTCGCCATCAAGGTCAACTTCAATAATTACGCGTTTTTGTTCACCGATCCGCTGTACATTCATGCGTTCTTGAATTCGATCAAGGTCGCCTTCATCTCGACGCTCCTGTGCCTGATCATCGGCTATCCGATGGCTTACGGCATTGCGCGCTCCACCGCGTCCACCCGCAACGTGCTGCTGCTGCTCGTGGTGCTACCGTTTTGGACCTCGCTGCTGCTACGGGTGTATGCGTGGATCGGCCTGCTGAAGGCCAACGGCGTCATCAACAACGTGCTGATATGGTTCGGCGTGATTCACGAGCCGCTCACCATGCTCTACACGCCGTTCGCCATGTACGTCGGCATCGTGTATTCGTATTTGCCGTTCCTGATTTTGCCGCTGTACGCGAATCTGGAAAAAATGGACTGGCAGCTGCTAGAGGCGGCGGAGGATTTGGGTTGCAGGCCGTGGCAGGCGTTCTACAAGATCACGCTGCCGCTGTCGCGCAACGGGATCCTGGCGGGGTCGATGCTGGTCTTCATCCCGGCGGTCGGAGAGTTCGTGATTCCGGCGTTGCTCGGCGGTCCGAACGCGCTGATGATCGGTCGGGTGCTGTGGGACGAGTTCTTCTCGAATCGTGCATGGCCGGTGGCGAGTGCTGTGGCGATATTGCTGCTGATCCTGCTGGTGCCGTTCATGATGTGGTATCAGAGCGTGCAGGCGCGCGAATCGGCGGGGGCGCGATGAATTATCGCCGCACCTATTTCATCCTCAGCTGCCTCGCCTTCGGCTTCGCGTTCTTGTATCTGCCCATCCTGTCTATGGTGGTCTTTTCCTTCAATGCCTCGAAATTGGTGACGGTGTGGGACGCGGCGCACTCCCCCACGTTGAAGTGGTATTACGCACTGCTCAGCAACGAAGAAATTCTCGACGCCGCCTGGATTTCGCTCAAAGTCGCGGTGATCAACGCTTCCGGAGCGGTGATCCTCGGCACGCTCGCCGGCTTCGGCCTGGCCCGCTTCACGCAGTTCAGGGGGCGATTCACGCTCAACGCGATGACCACGGCGCCCCTGGTGATGCCCGAAGTGATCACCGGACTCTCGTTGCTGCTGCTGTTCGTCGCGCTGGAACAGTCGATCGGCTGGCCCGCGGGCCGCGGGATCACCACCATGACCATCGCGCACATGACTTTTTCGATGGCCTACGTCACGGTGGTGGTGCAGTCGCGCATGGCGACCTTCGACAGCGCTCTGGAGGAGGCTGCGATGGATCTGGGTGCGCGCCCGCTCAAAGTGTTCTTCGTCATCACGCTGCCCATCATATTTCCCGCGGTATTGTCCGGCTGGCTGCTGGCGTTCACCCTGTCATGGGACGACCTGGTGATCTCGAGCTTCACTTCCGGTCCCGGCAGCAGCACGCTGCCGATGGTCGTATTCTCGAAAGTGCGGCTCGGTGTGAGCCCCGAGATCAACGTGCTGGCGACGATCACCATCAGTGTCGTCACGATGATGATCGTCGGCGTGAGCATTTGGATGTCGCGCGCGGCCAAGATCGAAAAGGCGGGGTAGCGGCCCGGCTGGCGTTTGGGGTAGGGCTTCCCGTCCTTGTGAGCGAATCCGGAGCCGGTGCGGACGGGAATTTTATCGACATCTATTCGCTTGGGCATCGCCTTGCTCCATGGTCGGCGCGAACATCGTAATCTGAATCGATCGCGGTGGGGGAGGGGGCGGGCACCCGGTGACGCGCCCGGCGCGCAGGAGTAAGGTTCGTGCTCCGCCTGATCAGGGAGTATTCGGCGTTGCATCATCGTCACTGCATTGCTGCGGCTATCGGTATCTTGGTGGGCGCCTTCGCCGGCGCCGCGCTCGGGGATGCAGCGGCCGCACAGAGTTCGCCCGGCCTCGACTATCCGCCGGCGGCGCGCGGAACCACGGTCGATGACTACCACGGCACGGCCGTGCCGGATCCTTACCGCGGTCTCGAGGACCTCGATTCCGCTGCGACTCGCGCCTGGGTGAGTGCCGAGGCGAAACTCACCGACCGTTATCTCGCCGCGCTCCCGGGGCGGGACGGGCTGCGCGCGCGCCTCGCGAAACTTTACGACTACGAGCGTTTCGGTGTTCCGTTCCTGGCGCACGGTCGTCTCTTCTACACCCGCAATTCGGGTCTGCAAAACCAGAGTGTGCTCTATGTGGCGGACGCGGTCGGCGCGCGGCCGCGAGTTGCGCTCGATCCGAACGCCCTGTCGAAGGATGGCCGGCTGGCGGTGGTCGGCTATGTGGCCAGCTACAGCGGCCGGCTGCTCGCCTACGGGGTTTCGGTTTCGGGCTCCGACTGGACCGATTGGCACCTGCGCGACCTGTCCTCCGGACGGGACCTGCCCGATGTAATACGCTTCACGAAGTATTACGCGCCGGTGTTCTCGCACGACGACCGGGGTCTTTACTACAGCGCCTTCCCTGCTCCCGCGGCGGGCGCCGAATTGAGCGCGGCAGACTTGGGTGACGCGGTGTTCTACCACGCGATCGGCACCCCGGCCGCGGCGGACCCAAAGCTGCTGCAGATTGCCGATCATCCCGATTGGCAATACGCACCGCATGTGTCCGAGGACGGTCGCTGGCTGGTCGTGACCGCCGGGGAGGGCGAGGTCGGCGACAAGGGCGTCGAGAATGTCTATCTGGTCGATCTGGCGGCCGCGCAGCGCCCCGTGACGCCGGCCGCCGAGGGATTCGGTGCCGCCTACGTTTATGTCGGGTCGGACGCCGGGCGCCTGTTTTTCCTGACAACACTGAGCGCTCCGAACGGCAAGGTGATTGCCATGGACCCGCTGCGGCCGAACCTGGCCGCAGCGCCGACCATCGTCGCGGAAGGCGCCGACGCGATCGATCTGACGGCATCCAGCGTGACGCTCGTCGGTCACCAGCTGATCGTGCGCACGATGCGTGAGGCGCACAGCCGGGTAATGACCTATGCGCTCGACGGCGCGCCGCGCCGCGAGATCGAGCTGCCCGGCACCGGCAGTGCGGACGGATTCCTCGGCCGCCCGGGGGACCGCGCGACCTTCTATTCATTTACCGACCTCATCACTCCGCCGACGGTGTTGCGGTACGATCTCGACACCGGCCGCAGTCGAGTATTCCGTTCCCCGAAAGCGAACTTCGATCCTCGCGCCTTCGAGCAGCGACAGGTGTTCTATCCGGGCAAGGACGGCACGCGCATTCCGATGCTGCTGGCCTACCGCAAAGGCCTCAAGCTCGACGGCGCAAATTCCGTGCTGCTGTACGGCTATGGCGGATTCGGCATCCCGCTCCTGCCGGAATTCAGCTCCGCACGCATTGCGTGGCTGGAGATGGGCGGCGTCTATGCCATCGCCAACATCCGGGGCGGAGGCGAGTACGGGGAAGCCTGGCATCGTCAGGCGATTCGCAGCCACAGGCAGGTCGCGTTCGACGATTTCATCGCCGCCGCCGAGTGGCTGATTGCGGAGCGCTATACCGTGACGGCGAAGCTCGCGATCCGCGGCGAATCCAATGGAGGACTGCTGGTCGGAGCGTGTCTGACCCAGCGTCCGGACCTGTACGCTGCGGCTATCGCCGGCGTCGGTGTCATGGATATGCTGCGCTTCGATCGGTTCGGCCAGGGTGCCGGCTGGACCGGCGAATTCGGTTCGCCCCAGGACGCGGCCGATTTCCCGGCGATCTACGCCTACTCGCCGCTGCATCGAGTGCGCCCGGGTACGCGCTATCCCGCCACCTTGATCATCACCGGCGATCACGACACGCGGGTGATGCCGATGCATTCCTTCAAGTTCGCCGCAGCCATGCAGGCGGCGCAGTCGGGGCCCGAGCCCGTCCTTCTGTACATCGAGAAATCCTCCGGACACGGCGGCGGCCCGACGGTGTCGCAAGCCATCGAGCAGAACGCCGATATTTATGCATTCCTTGCCGACCGGCTCGGCATTCGATTGAATCAGTAATCGGGCGGCTCGAGTTCGGGTTTCGCGTCAAGCGAGAATACTCACAAGCGACAAGCGCTCATCGACGGCCAAGAGGGCGGCGATTCGAAGTCGAAAGACAACTTCCGGGACCTCGGCCATGGAGCGCGCCCGCGCCCAAGTTTTGACGACCCGCGAGCGCCTGGCGCAGAATTGCACGAGTTAAGGCTTACGGGGCCGCCTTGCAGCGACCGATGCGACGCAATCAGCAGCACAATACGTTGAAGCGGACGGCGCTTGCACTGCTGATCGGGTTGGTCGGGGCGAGCGCGGCGGCCGAAGAGGCGAAAATAGATTTCAAGCTGTTGCCGCCGCCGCGCAATATCAGGCTGTCCGATGGCCACTCCAATACCGTGATTCGATCGTCGCAAGAGTGGATCGACTGGCTCGGCAACTTGCCCGAAGGGGTCGAGAACCTGCCGACCATTGATTTCGACCGCTACACGCTGCTGGTCATCAACGCCGGCTACAAGACCAACGGTCCCTTTGAAATCAAAATCGGTTCGATCACCGATACGGGCAACGAAGTGCGCGTCCGCGTCTCGGTGACCGGCCCCGCACCGTGTCCGCCGGCGCCGGAAGCGGGGCAATATTTCGCCATGGTGGTCATTCCGCAGACCGACAAGCCGATTCAATTCGATATGTCGAGCAGCGGCAGCAACTGCCCGCGCAAATAGCCCGATCAATCGGCGCGGCACGCGGACCCGAGCGGTGCAATGCCGGACCGGGCTGCGGCCCGCTGCCGATGGTGCTATTCTCGCAATCCGCCCACGCTGGATGATGGTCGAGGTGAGCTTTTGCATGTCGCGCGCCGGTAAACTCGTTAAAGCCCTCGCGTAGGTCGGCAAGAATCAATTTCAAATCCAAGTCACTCCAGGTGACATTTGACGCGCCACTAAACTTTTGGGCGGCGCGCTAGTCTTAAACGCGCATATACCGGGCAATCTTGGGAGATTAAGGGATGGCTTCACGTTTCTTGGCAATTGGTGCGATGACCGTGTTGGGTGCCGTGACGGCGTCCTCGGCTGTCGGTCCTGCGCATTTCAATGCCCTTCAGTCGAAGCTTGCTCCCGGTAACGCGCGTCTGTACGTGGTCGGCAGCCGCAGCGCCGCGCAGCGCCGCAGCGCCTCCGGCGTCAAACTCGACCCGGTGCTCGCCGATCTGTCGCGCCACGCAGCGCTGGCACGCCCCGATCACCTGCTCGCGGACTTGCATTCCCTGAGTCCCGCGGCCCGGTTCAATAAGGCCGCGGCAACCGGCGCTCCGCTCGTCCTCATCGATGCGACCACGCGCGGCGATCCGCAGCAATTGAAATCCGCGCTGCTGAGCCTCGGGCTCCAGCATGCCGCGGTGTACGCCAACGACGTCGGCGGCTGGCTCCCCATCGATCAGCTCGAGGCCGCGGCCGGCCGCGCCGAGGTGCTGTCGGTGCGCGCAGCGATGCCGCGCACGCGCGCCGGAGCGGTGACTTCGCAGGGCGATTTTGCCCAACGCAGTGCGGCGGTGCGCGCCAATTATCCGACCCTCGACGGCACCGGCATCACGGTGGGGGTGATCTCCGATAGCTTCAACTGCTATGCCGTATACGCCCAGCCCGGCAGCGGCGTGCCGGTCTCGGGTAACCAGGGCTACGCGTCCAACGGCTTTAAGGCCGACTTTGCCGCGGACGTCTCGACCCTCGATCTGCCGGCGACCGTCAATGTGCTCAAGGAGGCCAACTGTCTGAACTACGGCGCTCCCGCTCAGACTCCGTTCGGCGACGAGGGCCGGGCGATGCTGCAGATCGTTCACGACGTCGCACCGGGTGCGAGTCTCGCGTTTTATACGGGCGATAACAGCGAGGCGGATTTCGCCAGCGGCATCGGCGCTCTGGCCGCTGCGCCCCCCGCCGGCGCCGGCGCGAAGGTCATCGCCGATGATTTGGGCTACTTCGACGAGCCGTTCTTCCAGGACGGGATCCTGGCGCAGGCGATCAATTCGGTCGAGGCGCAGGGCGTGGCGTATTTTTCCGCGGCCGGCAACGATGGGACCCTGTCCTATCAGAACACGGCGCCGAGTTTCCCGACGCTGTCCGCCACCGCTCCGACCGCCGGAGAGCACCTGCTGAATTTCGATACCACCGGCGCGACCAACACGACCGCTTTGCCGGTCACCATTCCGCCGATCCCGCCGGGCGATTTCGTGGCGATCGTGGTGCAATGGGATCAGCCCTACGTGACCGGCGCGCCCGGCAGCCCCGGGGCGGCCAGCAGCATCGATCTGTGCGTGAACGGGGTGACCGGCGGCACCATCACCGACTATGACGGCAAATCGAACCCTTGCACCGGTCCCAACGCGGTCGGCGTCGATCCGTACCAGATCGTGATCGTCGGCAATCCCGCCAATGCGGCGAGCAATACCGCGCAGCAGACGGTGAACATCGTCGTCGGTCTCGCCTCCAATGCCAACGGCACGCCGGTGCCGGGGCGCTTGCTGGTGGCGGTCGAAGATGGCGGCTTGGGCAGTACGATCGATGCGTCCTTCTGGTCCGGGGGTCCGACGATTCAGGGGCATCCCGGCGCCGCCGGCGCCGCGGCGGTGGGAGCGGCATTTTATTTTCAGACTCCGCAGTGCCTCACTTCGCCCGCCAAGCTGGAGACTTACTCTTCGGCCGGCGGCGCACCGATCCTCTTCGACACCACCGGTGCACGCCTCTCGACCCCTATCGTTCGCCAGAAGCCGGATTTCGTCGGCCCGGACGGCGGCAACGATACATTTCTCGGATTCACGCTCGCTTCGGTCAACTACCCGGGATCCAGCAATGGACTGCTGAATACCACGATCAGCGCCTGCCAGAACGTGCCCGGCTACCCGAATTTCTTCGGCACCTCGGCGGCGACACCGCATGCCGCGGGAATCGCCGCGTTGATGCTGCAGGCGAACGCCGCGGTCACGCCGACACAGGTGTACAGCTCATTGCGCAACACCGCGCTGCCGATGAGCAGCGCCAGTCCGAACTTCGGTTCCGGCTACGGATTCATCCAAGCGGATACCGCGCTGGTGGTGCCGACGCTGTCGTTGTCGGCGCCGTCCATACCGCTCGGCGGCTCGGCGGTTCTCACCTGGGCGTCGATCGACGCCACGAGCTGCACTGCGTCCGGCGGCTGGAGCGGGGCGCAGACAACGAGCGGCACCGCGACGCTCGCTCCCACGGCGGCGGGCGCGACCACGTATACATTGGCTTGCACCAATGCGTTCGGCACGTCCGCCGCAGGATCGGCGACGCTCACGGCCACTTCGGGAACACCGCCCGCGGCGCCTAGCCTGTCGTTGGCGGCGAATTCGCTTGCGGTCGGACATTCGACCACGCTCGCATGGTCTGCGGCCAATGCCACGAGCTGCACCGCGTCCGGCAGCTGGAGCGGGAAACTGGCAACGAGCGGCAGCCAGCCGATCACTCCCGCGGCGGTTGGCACCGAAACCTTCACCTTGACCTGCAGTAATCTCGGCGGCCCGTCGGCTCCGACTTCGGTCATTTTGACCGCCGCGCCCGCGTTGACGGCACCCGCGGCGCCGGTGCTCGCCCTGGGCGCGACTTCAATTCCCGCATATGCGACGACCTCGATCAGCTGGTCATCCACCGGGGCGACGAGCTGCATCGCGTCGGGCAGTACGAACGCGGCCATGTCCGGCTGGGCCGGAACCTTGGGGCCCAGCGGCAATGCTTCGGTCACTCCGGTCGCCACCGGGGCCACCAGCTATTCGTTGACCTGCTCGAATGCGGTCGGCACCTCGCCCGCGAGCAGCGTGACTTTGAACGTCACGTCCCAGTCGAACGCGGGGAGCGGCGCCCTCGACGAATTCACGCTGATCGGCCTGGCGGCGCTCGCTTGCCTCAGGCGGCGGCGCGCGCAAGCGCGCACGCACACCTGATCACGCATGAAAGACGACACGCTAGTCAATCACCCGCCAGCGGTCGATGTACCCGCGGACAACCGCCCGCTGGTGGCGCCGATCTTTCAATCGGTGAAGTTTTCATTCGACGATGCAACCGAAACTTTGCGCTACACGCGCGGCGGGCGAGACGGATTCTATTATTCGCGCTCGGCGAATCCGACGCTGAGGCAGCTGGAGCTTTTGCTGGCAAGGCTGCAGGGGAGGGATGATTGCCTGCTGGTCGGCTCGGGCGTGGCGACCATCGCGGCTACGGTATTGGCGCTGTGCAAGCAGGGCGATCACGTTTTGGCGTTCGTCGAGTCCTACGGACCGACGCGCTATCTGGTGCAGCACCTGCTGGCGAAATTCGGCGTCACCCACACTCTGTTGTCGGTCGAGGACCGCGACGGAATCGAGCGCGTGCTGCATCAGACACGCACGCGCCTGGCGCTGTTCGAGAGCCCAACCAATCCGGTGACCAAGATAGCGGACATCGAGCATCTGAGCGCGCATGCGCGCCGCACCGGCTGTCTTACGGTCATGGACAATACCTTCGCCGGCTTCCATAACCACGGCCGCTTCGACATCGATGTCTTTCTGCACAGCCTGACCAAGTACGCGTCGGGCCACGGCGATGTGATGGGCGGAGCCATCATCGCGCGCAAGGAATTGATCGCCGCGATGCGCAAGGACTTCGTCTCAATGGGCCCGACTCTCGACCCGCACGCCGCATTCTTGATTCAGAGGGGCATGCGCACGTATTTCTTGCGCTACGAGCGCCAGTGCGCCAATGCGCTGGCGGTGAGCCGCTACTTGCAGGATCACGCCCGGGTCAATCGGGTTTTCTACCCGGGTCTCGAGAGCCATCCCCAGCATGAGCTCGCGGCACGACAAATGAGCGATTTCGGCGCCGTGGTGAGCTTCGAATTGCAGGGCGGCTACGAGGAGGGGAATCGGTTCGCCGCGGCGCTCGAGCTTTTTTCCATCGCGGCGAGCGTCGGTTCCACCGAATCTCTGGTGCTGCCGGCGCTGCTGCTGGGCGGCCAGGAATACACGCCCGAACAGCGGGCAGCCTCGCTCATCAGCCCCGGTACCGTACGCCTGTCAATCGGTATCGAGAATGCGCAGGACCTGCTTATCGACCTGGCTCAGGCCCTCGACAAGGCATTTGCCTAGCCCGGCGCGTCGCGATGGACGCCGCGCGCCGGGCGCAACGCAACGCTAAAGGTTGCGGATCATGATATCGGCGAACTCGCTGCACTTCACCTCGGTGGCACCCTGCATCTGGCGCGCAAAATCGTAGGTAACGGTCTTTTGCCCGATGGTCTTGTCCATTGCGCCGATGATGGCGTCGGCGGCCTCGATCCAGCCCAAGTAACGCAGCATCATCTCGCCCGATAGAATCACCGAACCCGGATTGACCTTGTCGAGGTCGGCATATTTGGGTGCCGTGCCATGCGTGGCTTCGAATACCGCGTGACCGGTCATATAGTTGATGTTGCCGCCCGGCGCGATGCCGATGCCGCCGACCTGTGCCGCGAGCGCGTCCGACAAGTAATCCCCGTTGAGATTCATGGTGGCGATGACGTCGAACTCCTCGGGGCGCGTCAATATCTGCTGCAAAGTGATGTCGGCAATGGCGTCCTTGATGATGATTTTGCCGGAGTGTTTGGCCGCGTCCATTTGCGCATTCGCCTCCTGCTCGCCGCGCGCGGATTTTACGCGTTCCCACTGCTCCCACGTGAACACCTGATCGGCGAATTCGCGCTCGGCCAACTGATAGCACCAGTTGCGAAACGCGCCCTCGGTGAATTTCATGATGTTGCCCTTGTGTACGATCGTCACGCTCCTGCGCTTGTTGGCGATCGCGTACTCGACGGCGGAGCGGAACAGCCGCTCGGTGCCTTCCTTCGATGCGGGTTTGAGGCCGATTCCCGAGCTTTCGGGAAAACGGATCTTCGCGAATTGCTTGGGAAAATTCTCCTTGAACAAGGCCAGGAATTTCATCGCATCGGGCGTTCCCGCCTCGAACTCGATGCCCGCATAGATGTCCTCGGTGTTTTCCCGGAAAATGACCATGTCGACCTTTTCCGGCGCCTTGACCGGCGAGGGCACTCCCTTGAACCAGCGTACCGGGCGCAGGCAGACGTACAGATCCAATAATTGACGCAGGGCGACGTTGAGCGAGCGGATGCCGCCGCCGACCGGGGTGGTGAGCGGCCCCTTGATCGACACCAGAAAGTCGCGGCAGGCGCTCACCGTTTCGTCCGGCAACCAGCTGTTGTAGGTCTTATTGGCCTTCTCGCCCGCAAATACTTCCAGCCATTGAATTCGGCGCTTGCCGCCGTACGCCTTTTGCACCGCCGCGTCGAACACCCGCACGCTCGCGCGCCAGATGTCGCGACCCGTCCCGTCGCCCTCGATGAACGGGATGACGGGCCGATCGGGTACCCGCAGCCTGCCGTTCGCGATCGTTATTTTCTCGCCCCCGGCGGGGATTCGCAGGGCGGCCGGCTTGGGTTCGGACATTCACAGGCTCCTTGAGATTTTGCGGCAATGCTAGCATGCAGGATCGGAAATCGGCATTGCGCGTACTCTCCTTAAAGCCGGCTGCCATCATCTCGGGCCGCCCCCAAAAGGCTCGCGAATGGAACTTTACTGCGCGCTTTGTCTCGAAAGCCATTATTCTACGCACCCTCGATCCTTCAACCCCAGACCATATTGGAAGCTGCAGTGTCCGCATCGCCAGGAAAATACGTTCGTCAAGCCGTGAGCGCGCTCTTGTGCGCCGCCGCCATCTTCGCGGCCGGTTGCCACAACAACTACCTCACCAGCGGCTACGGCATAGCGTGGACCACCCTGACCGACGAGCCGGGCGATTACACCAGCTACGTCGTGACAATTGACTCGGTGACCTTGACCGACACCAACGGCAATGTGGTCAGCGCCGCGGGGATTCCGGAAATCGTCAACTTCGCCGAGCTCTCGAACATCGCTGAAATGTGGAGTTCTTCCGGAATTCCGATCGGCACTTACGTGTCGGCGACCATCAATTTGGACTATACCTACGCCGCGATCACTGTCATGGTCAACGGGGTGCCGCAAGCGGCGAAACTTCGCGACTACACGACCGGTGCAGTGCCGACCACCTATTCGGTGACGGTGAAGTTCGATCCCGCCAATCCCCTGGTCATCACGCCGACTTTCGCCTCGACCAGCGCGCAGCGCCTCGCGATTGATTTCAATCTGGCCGCCTCGGGCCGGGTGGATCTGACGACCAATCCCGCAACGGTTCTGGTGAGGCCGTTTTTCACCGCGGGCATCCTGCCGGCCGACACCAAGCTCATCCGGGTACGCGGACCGATGATCAACTCCAGCCTGGGCCTGGATACCTACACCGTGTACTTGCGGCCGTTCTACGACGAGGCGAACAACATCGGGACGCTGACGTTGTTCAGTCAACCGAATACGATCTACACCGTCAACGGCAACAACTACGTCGGACAGGCGGGTCTCAAGACCCTGGCCTTGTTGTCCGCCGGCTCGACCATAGTCGCCTCATATGCGACCTTCCAGCCGACCGTCAACAGCCTCCCGTCGCCGCCTTCCACGGCGGGGAGATTTAATCTGGTTTACGTCGTCGGCGCGAGCAGCCTGGAGGATCAGTATACGGAGGGGCTGAGCGGCGAGGTGATCAAACGGGTGGGTAATGTCGTCACCTTGCTCGGCTCGACGCTGTTCCTGAATACAGCGAATACCTACACCTACGAGGTGGCGCCGACACAATTGCTGCTCGGCTCCGGCACCATCGTGACGGCCGACGACAACACAACTCTCACCGGACTCAATGCCGGCTCGATCGCGGTCGGCCAGCACGTGTCGGCGCGCGGCATCTACAGCGTGTTGGGCGACGGAACCGTGCGATTGGATGCGACCGGCACCTCCAGCACCAACACCGGCTCGGTGCGGCTGCAAACCACCGAATTCTCGGGTTCGCTGGTCTCCGCCGCCAGCGGCGGTCTGGTGATGAATTTGAGCGCCATCAACGATTTCCCGGTGAGCGACTATGACTTCACCGGCAACGGCGCGACCGCCGCCCAGAACCCCTCGCCCAGCGCATTTTCGGTCAACACGGCCGGCCTCACCCTGCCCCTCGGCACAAAGGCGGGCGATCCGGTGTGGATCAACGGATTTTTGACGAGATTCGGATCGGCGCCCCCGGATCTCGATGCCGACGCGGCCAACAATGAGCTATCCGTGCAGACGGCCGGCGGACAAGCGGGCGGCGCGGCCTCGACGGCCCCCGGGGTGGAAACTTGCGGTGTCGGCAGCCAGGTCTGCAACCCGGGCAGCTTGCAGGTGGTGTGGACCAGCCCTCCCGGGGCGGTTGCGCCGTTCGATACCGTTTCCTCGTCCGGATTCACGATCAACCTCAGCCAGGCGGAATACTTGACGGGGGTCATCAGAATCGGTGCGCAAAGCATCGATTTGAAGTCGATCCCGGCGGTAATGTTGGTGCCGACCACATTGCCGGTCACCAGCACCTTTTCGCCTTCGTACGCCTTCGGCGACCCGGGCGTCACCGCGACGACGCCGGTGTCGGGCATATCCGTTTACAGCAGCTTTTCGCAGTTCATCGCGGCGCTGACCCCCGCGATCAGCGCGACCAATCCGGTGAAGCAACTGGAGGCACGAGGCGTTTACGATCGCGCGACCAACACCTTTGTCGCGACCAGCGTCAACGTCGTGCTCTAAACTATCTCCCCAATGGGGAATCGCTGCCTACGGCTGGGATTGGCCTTCACGCTGATCGCAGGCGGTGCGTGGAGCGCGGGCGCCGGCGGCGCCGCTGCGGCGGCCGCTCCCGACGCGGCGCGCCCGCGCGTTTGCCTGGTACTGTCGGGCGGCGGCGCGCGCGGCATGGCCCACATCGGGGTGCTCAAGGTCCTCGAGGAACTCAAGGTACCGATCGACTGCATCGCGGGCACCAGCATGGGCGCCGTCGTAGGGGGTCTTTATGCGAGCGGCATGACCGCAAGCGAAATCGATACCACCATGCGTTCGGTCGATTGGCAGGACGCCTTCCGCGACGCGCCGCCGCGCCGCGATCTCGGCTTCAGACGCAAGCAGGACGACCGCAATTTTCTGGTTCGTCTGCCTTTGGGGTTGAAGCACGGGCATATTCTTCTGCCCAAGGGGTTCATCCAAGGTCAACAATTGCAGGAGACACTGCGGCAGCTGACCTTGCCGTATGCCGACAGCGCGAGTTTTGACCGGCTGCCGACACCGTTTCGCGCCGTTGCCACGGACTTGGAAACCGGCGACGCCGTGGTGCTGGGGAATGGAGATCTTGCGCTCGCAATGCGCGCCAGCATCTCTGCGCCGGGGCTGTTCGCGCCGGTCGAGTATCAGGGAAGACTCCTGGTCGATGGCGGCATCGCCGAAAATCTGCCCATCGATGTGGCGCGTGCGATGCACGCGGACATCATCATCGTGTCGGATGTGAGTTTCCCGCTGCAGCAGCGCAAACAACTCGATTCTGCACTGGCAATTTCCAATCAAATGCTGGCAATCCTGTTGCGCAAGGACACGGACCGGCAGATGGCGACGATGGGACCGCAGGACATTCTGATCGAGCCGGCCCTGGGCCTCGCCGCGTCCACGGATTTCACGATCGCGGCCGGCATCGTAGCGAAGGGTGAGGCGGCCGCGCACGGCGCGGCACCGCGGCTTGCGGACCTGCGCGTCGGCGACCGCGAGTATCAAGCCTATTTGACGCGCCGTGCGGCGCGTGAGCAGGCCTTGCCGACCATCAGATTCGTTCGCGTCGACGAACCATCGAAGCCCTATCAGGAAACCATATTGGCCGAAATGCAGCCGCTCATCGGCAAACCGCTCGATTTGGAGGCGCTCGATGCCCGCATCAAGGATCTCTACGGACTCGGCTATTTCGAGACCCTCGATTACACGGTGGTTGAGCGAGGCGAGGGATCCGCGCAGGAGTCCGGCCTCGAGGTGCGGGCGCGCCGAAAATCCTGGGGCCCGAATTACCTGCGCTTCGGACTGAACCTTCAGGACGATTTTCAGGGCAACAACCACTACAACGCGACGGTGCGATCTTTAGTGAGCGAAATCAACAGCCTGAGTGCCGAGCTGCTGACCGACGTGCAAATCGGCAGCGATCCGAAGGCCACCAGCGAGTTCTATCAGCCGCTCGATGCGCTGCGCACCTGGTTCGTCGCGCCGAGTGCGCGGATCGAGGGCCGCGATCTGCCGATCTATATGAACAACACCCAAATTGCGGATTTCCGCGATCGCGAAGTGGAGGCTGCGATCGATTTTGGCCGCAACCTCGGGAATTGGGGCGAGATCCGCGCCGGCGTGCACCGGATCAATGGCTTGGAGTACGACCGCTGGGGTAATCCGGACCTGGTCACTCCGCAGTACAACAACGGCGAATACTTTTTCAAGTTTACCTACGATCGGCTCGATAACGTGCACTTTCCGCGCGAAGGGCAGTCCTTTTCGCTGCAATGGGACGCCAATCGCACCAATTTAGGCGCTGACACGGCATTCGACCGGGTGACGGCGGATTGGCTGATGGCGCGCTCGAGCGGCCGCAACACGCTGCTGTTGTGGACATCCGCCGGCGCGACATTGGACGGCAATCTGCGGCCGACGGACGTACAGGATTTTTATTCGCTCGGCGGATTCCTGAATTTGTCGGGCCTTGCGCCCCAATCGTTGCTCGGACCGAATTTTGCGATCGCACGCGCCATTTATTTTCGCAAGATCAGCCGCGGCGGGGAAGGTTTCTTCGATGTCCCCGCCTATATCGGCACGTCGCTGGAACTGGGCAATACCTGGCAGCGTCGAGCCGAGATCAGTTACGGGTCCGCGCACAAAGATGCCTCGGTCTTCGTGGCGCTCGATACGTTTCTGGGGCCGGTCTATATAGGCTCCGGCTACGATGATTCGGGCAACGCCGGGTATTACCTGTTCCTGGGCCGCACCTTCTGAGCGGCGCGGCGGCGTCAGAACCCGCGGCTTTCGGCGAGTTTTTCCACTTTCTCGAAGACCAGCGCCGGTTGATCGCCGATTCGCGAATACTCGTGCTTTCGCGACATCTGCTCCAACATGCGGTCGCGCTCGGCCGCCGTGAAATACCAATGAGTCCTTTGCCAGTCGGCGCCGAGCAGCTTGGCGAACGGGTCGCCGCGGCGCAAGCGCACCCGGATGCCATAGGGCCGAGGCAGCACCGGCACGGTGCGCACCATATTTTGAGCGTTCGCAATTCCCATGACGCCGGAACGATAGCCGAATCGGCTCGAGGCCGCCAGCTGATGAGGGCGGGTTGTGCATGCTAGACTCCGCCGCCGCCGCACGCGGGCTTGTTTTGAGCGGGTTCTTGTCGCCCAATGAGGTCATTGATGGCATCGTCTTACACCGCCTCCGATATCGAGGTGCTGAGTGGCTTGGACCCGGTGCGCCGCCGTCCGGGCATGTATACGGACACCACGCGCCCGAATCATCTGGCGCACGAAGTGATCGACAACAGCGTCGATGAGGCCATTTCGGGCCACTGTGAAAACATCGCCGTCACCGTGTTCAAGGACGGATCCCTGCAGGTCGAGGATGACGGCCGCGGCATGCCGGTGGATATTCACCCCAAGGAGAAGCTCAGCGGTGTGGAACTGATTCTGACGCGGCTGCATGCGGGCGGAAAATTCGACGACAAGACCTATCAGCATTCCGGCGGACTGCACGGTGTCGGTGTTTCGGTGGTCAACGCGCTATCGAAGCATCTGGAATGTTGGGTGCGCCGCGGCGGCAAGGAATACAACCTGAGCTTCGCGGGCGGGCGGCCGACCTCCAAACTCGAGGTCGTGGGCGAGGTGCCGAAGTCGAAAACCGGCACCACATTGAGGTTCTGGCCGGATCCGAAATATTTCGACACGGATAAGTTCGCCGTTGCGAGCCTAAAGCAGGTCCTGCGCGCCAAGGCCGTTCTGTGCCCCAACCTGCGCATCACCTTAAGCAACGAGTTCAGCGGCGAACGCGACGAGTGGTTCTATACGGGCGGTTTGCACGAATACCTGGCCGAAGAGCTCGGCAAGGGCGAGTGGCTGCCAGCCGAGACCTTCTACGGCAAGCGGGACATCGAGGGCGGTTCCATCGACTGGGCTTTTGCCTGGGTGCTGGAATCGCAGCAACGCATCGCCGAGAGCTACGTCAACCTGATCCCGACCGTGGAGGGCGGCACGCACGTCAACGGTCTGCGCGCGGGAACCGCGGATGCGGTGCGGGAATTCTGCGAGTTTCGCAACCTCGTGCCGCGCGGGCTGAAATTGACACCCGAGGACGTATGGGATGGCGTGAGTTTCGTGCTGTCGATGAAGATGCGCGAGCCGCAGTTTGCCGGTCAGACCAAGGAGCGTCTGTCGTCGCGCGAGGCTGCCGGGATCGTCCAGGGCGTGATCAAGGACGCGTTCGCGCTCTGGCTCAACCAGCATCCGGATCAGGGCGAGAAGATCGCCATGCTGGCGATCGCCAATGCGCAGCAGCGCTTCAGGGACGGCCAAAAAATCGCCCGCAAGCGCGTGGTGGCCGGGCCGGCGTTGCCGGGCAAGCTGGCCGACTGCGTCAGCCAAGACCCGCAACGCGGCGAGCTGTTCCTGGTCGAAGGCGACTCGGCCGGCGGATCGGCGAAGCAGGCGCGCGACCGCACCACCCAGGCCATCATGCCGCTGCGCGGCAAGATTCTGAATACGTGGGAGGCCGATGCGCGCGAGGTGCTGCAGTCGCAGGAAGTTCACGACATCAGCGTCGCGATCGGCGTCGATCCGGGGGCCGCCGACCTGTCGAATCTGCGCTACCACAAGGTCTGCATTCTGGCGGATGCGGATAGCGACGGGCAGCATATCGCGACCCTGCTGTGCGCCCTGTTCTTGCGCCACTACCGGCCCCTGGTGCAGGCCGGGCATGTCTACGTGTGCATGCCGCCTCTGTTCCGGATCGATGCCGGCAAACAAGTCATCTACGCCCTCGATGAGGCCGAGCGCGACAAGGTCCTGGCTCGCCTTGCAGCCGAGCACTCCCGCGCCAAGGTCGTCGTGACGCGATTCAAGGGTCTCGGGGAAATGAGTCCGTCGCAGCTGCGCGAGACCACCATGGCGCCGCAAACGCGCCGGCTGGTGCAGATGACGATCGACGCCAAAAACAGTCCCGATCAAATGCTCGACATGCTGCTCGCCAAAAAGCGCGCCGCGGACCGCCGTGAATGGCTCGAGAGCAAGGGCAATCTGGCGCATATATCGTGAAGAACCAGGAACTCAATTTCGACGGCATCGAGCAGGAGCCGCTGAAGTCATTTGCGGAGCGCGCCTACCTCGACTATTCCATGTACGTGATTCTGGATCGGGCGCTGCCGCACATCGGCGACGGGCTCAAGCCGGTCCAGCGGCGCATCGTCTACGCGATGAGCGAGTTGGGGCTGGCCGCCGGGGCGAAGCACAAAAAATCCGCCCGCACCGTCGGCGACGTCATCGGCAAATTTCATCCGCACGGCGATTCGGCGTGTTACGAGGCCATGGTGCACATGGCGCAGGATTTCGCCTATCGCTATCCGATCGTCGACGGCCAGGGCAATTGGGGCTCGACCGACGATCCCAAATCCTTCGCCGCGATGCGCTACACCGAATCGCGACTCACGCGCTACGCGGCGCTGCTGCTGCAGGAATTGGGCTCGAGCACGGTGGACTGGGCGCCGAATTTCGACGGCTCGCTCGAGGAGCCGACCCTGCTGCCTGCACGCGTGCCGAACCTGCTGCTGAACGGCGGTTCGGGGATCGCGGTCGGCATGGCCACGGATATTCCGCCGCATAATCTGCGCGAGGTGATCAAGGCCTGCGTGGCGCTGCTCGATGACCCGGATCTGTCCACGCGCACGGTCATGGGGCACATCAAAGGCCCGGATCTGCCGACCGGCGCGGAAATCGTCTCGCCGCGCGCGGACTTGCTGCAAATGTACGAGACTGGCGCCGGCAGCTTCAAAGCGCGGGCGACCTTTGTCGTCGAAGATGGCGAAATCGTGATCGAGGCGCTGCCGTTCCAGGTGTCGGGCAGCAAGGTATTGGAGCAGATCGCCAATCAAATGCGGCAGAAAAAGCTGCCGATGGTCGAGGATTTGCGCGATGAATCCGACCACGAAAAGCCGACGCGCCTGGTGATCGTGCCGAAATCCAGCCGGGTCGACGCACCGGCGCTGATGGCGCACCTGTTCGCAACCACCGACCTTGAACGCAATTTTCGGGTGAACCTCAACGTCATCGGCGTGGACGGCCGGCCACGGGTGATGGGCCTCAAGGAACTGCTGTTGGAATGGCTGCAATTCCGCAAGGCCACGGTCATTCGCCGGCTAAACCATCGGCTTGCGCAGGTCAATGCCCGGCTGCACATACTCGACGGCCTCGCCATCGCCTATTTGAATCTCGACGAGGTGATTCGCATTGTGCGAACGGAGGACCAGCCGAAGCCGGTCCTGATCAAGCGCTTCAAGCTATCCGATATCCAGGCGGAGGCGATACTCGAGACCAAGCTGCGCCATCTGGCGCGGCTCGAGGAGATGAAGATCCGCGCCGAGCAGCGCGAGCTGACGGACGAACGCGATGAGATCGAACGGATACTGAAGAGCAAGACTCGGCTCACGAAGCTGGTTCGGGAAGAACTCTTGAGCGACGCCGAAGAATACGGCGATGAGCGCCGCACCCGGTTGGTGGAGCGCGAGGCCGCGCAAGCGATTTCCGAGGCGGAACTTCTGACCAGCGAGCCGACCACGGTGGTGCTGTCGCGGCTGGGCTGGGTGCGCGCCGCCAAGGGACACGATATCGATGCGCGCGCCCTCGCCTACAAGAGCGGCGACGAATTTCAAGCGGCTGCCAAGGGCCGCAACCTGCAGCAGGCGGTGTTCATCGATTCCACCGGCAGGGCGTACAGCTTGGATGCGCATCAGCTGCCGGCGGCGCGCGGCTACGGTGAACCGCTGTCCGGCACCGTGGATCCTCCCGACGGCGCCACGTTTGCCGCAGTCCTCATCGGCGAGCCGGAGAACTTGTGGTTGCTGGCGAGCGATGCGGGCTACGGCTTTTCGGTGAGATTGCGCGATTTGTACGGCCGCAACAAAAAGGGCAAATCCGTGCTCAAGGTGCCGCCGGGTGCGCGCGTTTTGCCGGCGCAGCCGATAACGAACCCGGAAGCGATCGCCGTGTTCGTCAACAACCACGGCGAAGCGCTGGCGCTGCCGGTGGCGCAAATCGAGGAAATGAGCGCCGGCAAGGGCCAGAACCTCTATGGGATTCCCGGCAAGAAGTCCGCCGACCGCGCTGAGTACTTATCGGCTATGGCGGTGGTTGCACCCGGCGAGGTGCTTACCGTGTACAGCGGCAACAGCGCGCCGATGAAGCTCAAATTCGAGGAACTGAAGCAGTTCCAGGACAAGAAGGGTCAACGCCGGCAGAGATTCTCAAGGGCCTACAAGCAAGTCGATCGGCTCGAAGTGTCGGCGGCCGTTTAGCGCTCTCCCGACATGGTCACATCCTCGGGCGTATTCACGAAATAGCCCTGGATGAACTCGATGCCGAGCTGCCAGAGCACGGCCATGGTATTTGCGTCTTCCACGCGCTCGGCAATGGTCTCGACCCCCTTGCGCTTGGCGGCTTCGACCAACCCCTTCACGCGCTGCTGCTGCAGCTGGTTGGTCGAGAGTCCCTGCATCAGGGAACCGTCTATCTTGATGAAATTCATGGCAATGCCGGCGAGCAGCTTCAGCGGATCACGGCCGGTGCCGAAATGTTCCAGCGCGAAGCGAAAACCGAGTTTGCGCAAACTGTCGGCCAGTTCCTTGGTTTGCCGGACGTATTGCATCGCGATTTCTTCGGATACCTGAATGCACAGGCGCTTCGATTCGATCTTGAGCGATTTCAATTGGGTTGTCAGCCAGCCCATCAGGCTCTTGTCCAGTATCGTATCCTTCGATACGCGCACGAAGATGCACGAGGCCTTGCGGTTGGCGGCAAACGACATCGAGGCGCCGATCACCCAGCGGTCGATGTTCTTCATCAAGTCGTTGCGCTCGGCCGCGGCAATGAACTCCGCGGGAAGGACCTCGTTGCCCTGTTCGTCCAGCATCCGCACCAGCACGTCGAACATGCCCTTGTCTTCGCCTAGGAGGCTCGCGATCGGCTGCTGCACCAGCCGGAACCGATTCTCCATAAGGGCACTCTTGATGTGCTTGACCCAGATCTTGTCGTAGGCCTGTACGCGAGTATCGGTGTCCGCCTTGTCGATCGCGTACATTTGATTGCCGCCGAGCTCGCGTCCGCGGCGTGCGGCGTTGATCGCATCGCCGACGGCGGCATCGACGTCGGGGCTGCCGGGAGGCAACAGCCCCAAACCGACGGTCACGGTGGCGGTCAGGTTCTTGACCTCGAACACGAAATTATGGTCGTTGACGCGATTGACGATGTTCTCCGCCCAGGTCTCCACGTCCTTCGCGGTGCCGCGCTCGAGCATCACCAGGATCCCGTTGCCGCCGAATCTGCCGCACAGGTCGGTCGCCGTCAGCTGCGCGCGCATCAGCTCGGCCAGCTGCGCCATGAAATCCTCGCTCGAAAGGACTCCGATCGTATTTTGAATATCGAGGAAGCGGTCGGGCTTGACGTACGCGAATTGGCGAATGCCGCCCTTGATGGGATGGGCGCAACGCTCGCGGATCGCGGCGATCAGGTAGCGCTGCTGGAGAAAGCGCGTCGAGGCGTCGCTCTTTACCGCATCGGCGAGCTGCACCTCGAGATCGTGATCGTGCTTGTTGTGCGCAGGTATGCTGATGCGCGTGGCCGGCTCGTTCTCGTAGTCGGCCTTGGTCAGCGTCAGTACCAGCGGCAGAGTGGAGCCATCCGAGAGCAGCGCCCGCACGTTGAGTCCGTGGTCCGTCCACTTGCCCTGCAGGCAAGCAACCAGGGCGCCTTTGAGCGCGGGATGCGTTTCCGGTTCGAATAAATCCATCAGAGGCGTGCCCTTCAGCGCCTCATCGCCGGAGTAGCCGAACAGCTCCAGCCAGGCGCGGTTGGCGTCGATGATGATGCCTTCCTGCACATGAGTGATCGCGTCAGCCGAACCATCGAGAAAATTCTGCAGCTGCTCCCGATATTCGCGCGCCGACGACAGCGTCGTCGATAGGGCTCGCTCCAGCCGATACGCTCGCAGCTCGCGCGCGGCGACCGACTGCAGGCGGCTGCGGTTGGCCAGAGTGACCACATCCTGGGCGCCCAAACGCATGGCCTCCGCGATCGCGGCCTCGTCGACGTTCTCGCGCACGATCAACACCGGCATCTCCGGAGCGGTCTGCTCCCTCACCTTCATGATCGCCGCCAGATCGACCCCGAGTTCATCGATGAACGCGATCAGCATCTCGGGATTGAGCTGCGTCAGAGCATCCCCGAGATCGCCGGCGTCCGGCAGCCAGGTGCAGTGCACCGGATGGCCCGCCTTGCGCAGGGTGCTGTTGATCGCCTCGACGTGGTCCTGCGACCTCGTCATGACGATCATCGGAACGGCGCCCTGCTCAGCCACTGGTCAAATTCCTCGCGAAACTGGTCCAAAGTGTAACATCAGGATTTTGGCGATTGTGGGACCCGCGTCTTGCGGCGGCTAGGATTATCGCTGGAATTGGCTTCGGCAGGGCGTTGCGGCTATCATACGCGCCCTTCAAACCGAGGCCTGCGATGGCGAATTACAGCACGAACGAGTTCAAATCCGGACTGAAAATCCTGATCGACGGCGATCCGTATACGATCGTCGAGAATGAGATGGTCAAGCCGGGCAAAGGCCAGGCCTTCAACCGCGTCCGGGTCCGTAACCTGAAGACCGGTCGAACCATTGAACGCACTTGGAAGTCGGGCGATACCGTCGAGGCCGCCGACGTCGTTGATACCGAGATGCAGTATCTGTACAGCGACGGCGATTTCTTTCATTTCATGGTTCCCGACACGTTCGAGCAGCTCACGGCCTCGAAGCAGGCGGTCGGCGACAGCGCGCAATGGCTGAAGGACGGAACCGTCTGCATCATTACGCTGTGGAACGGCGTGCCGCTGCAGGTGACGCCGCCGGCTCACATGGAGCTCAAGGTGATCGAAACCGATCCAGGCGTGCGCGGCGACACCGCCACGGGCGGCTCCAAACCCGCGAAACTGGAAACGGGCGCCATGGTGCGGGTGCCGCTGTTCATCAACGAGGGGGAAGTCCTGCGCGTCGATACCCGCACCGGCGAGTACTTGTCGCGCGGCAAAGGCTAGCTGCGCGCCGGCCGAGCGCACGGGTCGGCTAGGCATTATCGATCGAAAACGCCATGGCCTGCGACAGCCGGGTCGCCTTGAGCGCGATCGCGACCACTCGGTCGAATCCCAGCGCGACCCCGGAGCAGTCGGGGATCCCGGCCTCAAGCGCGGCCAGCAGGCGCTCATCCATCGGCGGCTGCCTCTGGCCTCGCTGCCGGCGAATTGCAACATCTTGGGCGAATCGCCCGCGCTGTTCTCCGGCATCGGCCAATTCATGGAAGCCATTGGCGAGTTCGATGCCGTCCAAATAGAGCTCGAATCGCGCCGCCACCGGCGGCAGTCCCGGCTTCAGGCGCGCGAGCGAGGCTTGCGAGGCCGGATAGTCGCGCACGAAACACGGACGCCCGCACCCGAGGCGGGGCCCAACCACGAATCCCATCAATAGGTCGAGCATCGCGTCGCGGCCGAGTCCGGCCTGGCACACGATCCCGTGCTCGGTGGCCGCGTGCGCGAGATCGCGCTCGCTCGCCGTGTGGGCATCGACTCCGGCATGCCGCTGCAGCGCTTCGCCGTACGTGAGGTGTTCCGCCGCCGGCAGTTCGCGCTCCGGCGCCAATAGCCCGACCACCAGATCCTCGACCTCCGTCGTCAATGCGGTATCGTCGAATCCCGCCCGGTACCATTCGAGCAGCGTGAATTCCGGATTGTGCCAGCGGCCGCGTTCGGCATCGCGAAACGCCTTGCACAGCTGGTATATATCGCCGCTGCCCGCCGCCAACAGGCGCTTCATGGGAAATTCCGGCGATGTGCTCAAGAACAACCGGCCGCGCAGGCCGGTGACTTGCGTGACCAAGGATTCGATCTGCGGGTCGCTCGCACCGGCCGAGCTCAACAGGGGCGTTTCGACCTCGAGCACACCCCGTGCTGCGAAGAATTCCCGGGTACGCGCCAACAGGGCGGCGCGCAGCCGCAAGGCGGCTTGAGTCGCCGTAGGCCGCCAATCGCCAATCGACTCGGGCGCGCGCGGAGTGCCGCTTTCGCCGCTCACGCGGCGCTGCCGATGGCTTGCCCGAACTGCACCACGGACCCGGCGCGCAGCAGCGGATGCCAGCGCGCGCGGTTGGCTTCGAACAGCAGGATGACGGTCGAGCCCATGTTGAAGCGTCCGAGCTCGGCGCCTTTGTCTAGCATCATGCTGGGGGAAGGAATACGGGTCACGGTGCGCCGAGCGGCCGGAGTGATATCGCCGGCCCAGACGGTGGTCATGCTGCCGACGTTGAGTGCGCCCACCAGCACCAATGCGAATTGCCCAAATTCACCCTCGAACAGGGTCAGCACCCGTTCGTTGCGCGCAAACAGTCGCTCCACGTGCCGTGCCGTGGTCGAGTTCACGCTCAACAAGCGGCCGGGTACATACACCGTATCGAGCAGCCGCCCCCGCATCGGCATGTGAATGCGGTGATAGTTGAAGGGGGCAAGGTAGATCGTGGCGAACGAGCCGCCTTCGAAACGCGCCGCCCACGGCTGATCGGCCAGCAGCTCGGCCAGCGTGTAGCGGCGTCCTTTCGCCTGCAGCAGCTCATCCCGGTCGATGTCGCCGCATTCGCTCACCATCCCGTCGACCGGGCTGGCGATGGCGCCCGCGGCGGCGGCAATCGGTCGCGTGTCCGGGCGCAGCGCCCGGGTGAAGAAATCGTTGAAGCTGCCATAGCGATACGGATCGATTTCGACCGCTTCGCTCATGCCGACGTCGAACAGCTTGAGAAACATGCGAATGAGCCAATTCTTGAACCAGGGCGTCCGCACCCGGGCTGCGGCGTATATCATTCTCGACAGCCGGTGTTGCGGCAGGGCGAGCTGCAGCGAGACGAACAACCGGCCGCGTAGGGCGCCGCGCCCGCCGCGGCTCGCCTGCGCAGCGCAAGCCGGTTCGGCGGGTTGCGATCCGCTCATGTCGGGCCGGCCACGATGCGCTGGAAATCGGCTTGCAGGGCCTCCACCGTGAACGGGCCGGTCAGAATCGCGGCCAGCTTCCCGCTCGGATCCAACACCAGGATCGCGCTGGAATGATCGACCGCGTAGCTGCCGTCCGCCTGCTTCGGCTCGATGATCACGGCATAGCCGAACTGGCGCGCCACCGCCTCGACGGTCGGCTGGTCGGCGGCGGTGAGGCCGATGAATTCAGGATCGAAATACGGCACGTATTTGGCGAGTTGCTGCGGGGTATCGCGTTTCGGATCCACCGATATGAATATCACCTGCGGCAGCACCGCGGCGCCGCTCGCCCGCAGGCTTTTTCTCATGGCGGCCAGGGTGGTGAGCGTCGTTGGACAGAACTCCGGGCAGTTCGTATAGCCGAAGAACAGCATCGACCAATGATCCCGCAGATTGTTGGGCCCAAATGCGTGGCCTCGCTGGTCGATCAGGCTAAAATCCTGAAGTGTGCTCCGCGGCGATATATAGGTTCCGGTCGCCAGCGTGGGCGCAGCCGCCGGGCGGCGCCATACGAGTGCGGCGCCCACGGCCAATATGGCGGCAAAACAGAGCAACGCGAGCATCAACACTTTCGATCGAGGTAGCATGCGTCGATTATCCCATACGGCGCCCGAAACCGTCGGCGCCGCCATCGATCGCTGCGCCCGTGCCCTGCGCCGCGCCGGAGTGCACTTCGGCCACGGCACCGACAATGCGCGCGACGAAGCCGCCGAATTGGTGTTTTTCGCGGCGGGGCTTGCGCATGCCGCCGGTGCCGCCGCCTACAGCCAGCCCTTGACGGCGCGGCGCGCGGCGCGCATCGACGAGCTATTGCGGCAGCGGATCAGGCGGCGGACGCCGCTCGCCTACCTTACGCACCGTGCCTTCTTCGCGGGCCTCGAACTGTACGTGGACGAACGGGTCCTGGTGCCCCGATCGCCCATCGCGGAACTGATACTGAAGCGCTTTGCTCCGTGGGCGAAACCGCGCGGCATACGCCGCATTTTGGATATCGGCTGCGGCTCCGGTGCGATCGCCCTGGCAAGCGCCGTTGCCTTTCCGCGCGCCGCCGTGGACGCGGTCGACATCTCCGGCGATGCACTCGCGGTCTGCCGCCGAAACGTCCGCCGCTTGGGATTGGCGAAGCGGGTCAGGGTCGCGAAGTCGGATCATTTCGCCGCCGTGTCGGGCTGCCGTTACGATATCATCGTGAGCAATCCGCCCTACGTCGGGCGCGCCGAAATGCGCGGCTTGCCGCGCGAATACCGCCATGAACCCGCATTGGGCCTGGCTTCCGGAGTCGACGGTCTCGACTCCGTGAAGGCGATCCTCTCCGGCGCGAGACAGCATCTGGTCGACGACGGTATTTTGGTGGTGGAGGTCGGCAATACCGAGGAAGCACTGTTGCGGGCGTTTCCGCGATTGCCGTTCATTTGGCCCGATATCGCCACGGGCGGCGGCGGCGTTTTCGTGTTGCGCGCGGCTGCTTTGATGCGGGCAGCGCAACTCTAGGGGGGATTACGCGTGGCGGGAAATACGTTCGGCCGGGTGTTCACGGTCACGAGTTTTGGCGAAAGTCACGGCCCGGCGCTGGGCTGCATTGTCGACGGCTGTCCGCCGGGTCTCGACTTGAGCGAGGCGGATTTGCAGCCGGATGTGGAGCGGCGCCGCCCGGGCACTTCGCAGTACACCACTCAACGGCGCGAATCCGACACGGTGCGCATTTTGTCGGGCGTTTTCGAAGGCAAGACCACCGGCACGCCGATCGGCCTCATGGTCGAGAATGAGGATCAGCGCTCGCGCGACTACGAGAAGATCAAGGACCGGTTTCGCCCCGGTCACGCCGATTACACCTATCAGCAAAAATACGGGTTTCGCGACTATCGCGGCGGGGGCCGCTCCTCGGCGCGCGAGACCGTGATGCGCGTCGCGGCGGGCGCGATCGCCCGAAAGTTCCTGCGCGAACGCTTGGGCGTGAGCATTCACGGCTACTTGGGGCAAATCGGACCGCTGCTGATCGAGCCCACGGATCCGCCAAGCGCCTATGAAAATCCCTTCTTTTGCCCCGATCCCGGCCGGGTCAAGGAAATCGAGGATCTGATCTGGCGCACGCGTGAGGCCGGCGACTCGATCGGTGCGCGCATTACGGTGATTGCCGCGGGGGTGCCGCCCGGACTGGGCGAACCGGTATTCGAGCGGCTCGATGCGGATTTAGCCGGCGCCATGATGGGCATCAACGCAGCGAAGGGCGTGGAGATCGGCGCCGGTTTCAAGGCCGTGGCGCAGCTCGGATCGGAGCATCGAGACGAACTCACGCCGACGGGGTTCAAGAGCAATAATGCCGGCGGCGTGCTCGGCGGAATCTCTTCGGGCCAGGACATCGTGGTGAACATCGCACTCAAGCCCACCTCGAGCATCTCGGTGCCGGGCGCGACCATCGACCTGCACGGCCGCCCCGTGCAAATTGCCGTCACCGGCCGTCACGATCCGTGCGTCGGGTTTCGTGCGACACCGATCGCCGAAGCAATGATGGCGCTGGTGCTGATGGATCACTACCTGCGCTTTCGCGCGCAGTGTGCGGATGTGATCGTTACCACACCGGTGATCACGCGGAGCGGTGCATGATGGCTTGCGCAGTCCCGCCGCCGCGGATCGCCGTGGTCGGCGCGTCGAGCCTGATAGGCGAGGCCCTGATCGAGGAACTGAATGCCCGGAAATTTCCTCGCGCCGAGCTGCACGCGCTCGACGAGGAGCGCGACCTCGGGCGGCCGCTCGCGTCCGATGCGAGCGCGACCGATGTCGCCCGCTTTGACTTTTCGCGTGTGGATCTCGCATTCTTCTGCGGCCGCGCCGCGCTGAGCGAGCGCTACGCCGAAGCGGCCGCCGCGCATGCCTGGGTCATCGACAGCTCATCGACGTTTCGCATGCGCGAGCGCGTGCCGCTGGTAGTGGCCGACGTCAACCCCGAGGCGCTGGCAGGAATGGCGCGCGGCCTGGTGGCTTTGCCGGGCAGCGCCAGCGTCGCGCTCGCCACCGCTCTGGCGCCCCTGCACGCGCTCGCGGGACTCGAACGCGCGGAGGTTGCGACCTATCAGGCGGTGTCGGGCAGCGGACGCGCCGCCATGGACGAGCTTGCGGGCGAAACGGTGGCCATGCTCAGCGGCAAGAAGGCGCGTGGGCGCGCCTTCGGGCGGCAAATAGCGTTCAACGTCATTCCGCAGGTCGACGCGCTGGAAGCCGACGGCAGCTCGCGCGAAGAGCGGCGCTTATGGCAGGAAACGCGGCGAATTCTCGGTCAGGCGCAACTCGCGATCAATGCCACCGCGGCGCGCGTGCCGGTCTTCTTCGGCCACAGCCTGGCTGTGCACGCGAGCTTTGAACGACCCGTGAGCGTGCCCGAGGCCGCTCGCGTGCTGCAGCGCGGCACCGGCCTGTGCCTCATCGAGGCCGGTACCGCAGCCGAATTTCCGACACCGGCCACATTGGCCACGGCCCCGGATAAGGTATATGTGGGGCGCCTGCGAGCCGATTTGACCCGTGATCGAGCTCTAAATTTTTGGGTCGTTGCCGATAATGTTCGGAAATGTGCGGCACATAACGCAGTTTCAGTGGCCCAGATTTTGGTAAATAGTGCCCGGTAAGATATAGTTAAGCGCTTATGTTAAAGGCAAGTGAAAGACAGTGAGAATTAGCCTCCAAGCTTCGCCCGCAATGAACTTAATCCGCTTGCCCGCCAGATTTCTGGGAGTAGAAATGTCAGTGACGATGCCTCGCATGATGCTGATGGCGTGCCTGCTGTCCGTGTCCACTTTGTGGCCGTCCTTATCGTCGGCACTGGGGCTCGGTGAGATTCATTTGAACTCGGCCTTGAACGAGCCGATGAACGCCGAGATCGACTTGATTGCGGCCACACCCGACGAATTGACCGCGCTGCATGCGACCCTTGCCGGCCGCGATGCTTTCACGCGCTATGGCATAGAGCATCCGCCGTTCCTGTCGTCGCTGACTTTCAAGGTGGGCAAGAGCAAGGATGGTCGGGACGTGCTGCTGGTGCGTTCCACCGACTCGATTCCCGAGCCGTTTGTGACTTTCCTGGTGGAAGTGAATTGGGCGCGCGGCCGGTTGATGCGCGAGTACACGGTCCTGCTCGATCCGCCGGTATATACACCCGGTGAAAATCCGAATTCTACCGCTCCGGTCGCGGCGCCTGCCGTCGCCGCCTCGCACGCCGCCGCCCCTCCCCCCGCGCAGACGCGCAAGCCGGGGCCCTCGGCAATGCCCGCTCACGCGGAAGCGGCTGCCCCCCAGGCAGCCGCGCCCGCAGTCTCCGCCGCGGCTCCGCGGCCCGAGGCCGCAGGAGGCCCAAGTTCGGGCACCATTCGTGTCGCCACGGGCGATACGCTCTCCAAAATTGCCCGCAGCTTGCATGCCGATACACCGGCGAACATCGACCAAACGATGATCGCGCTGTACCGTTCGAACCCCGATGCGTTCGGCGGGAACATCAACATTTTGCGCAGCGGGTCCGTGCTGCGCGTTCCCGATGCCGATTCGATAGCCGCCCTCAATCAAAGAGAGGCGATGAGCGAAGTTCACCGACAAATGGATGCCTGGCGAAGCAGCGGCGGCGCGGCGGCACCGACCAGCGGCCATTTGCGTCTGGTGACGCCGAGCGCGGGGACCGGCGGCGCGTCCGGCCGCGGCGAATCGGCGGCGAATGCCGAAGCGCAGGCGCTTCGAGATCGGGTCAAGGATTTGGAAGGGCAGCTGTCGGAATCAAAGCGCCTGATCGATATCCGCAATGCCGAACTGAGCGCGTTGCAGCGCAAGCTGGGCATGCCGGTGACCAAGCCGCCGGCGGAGCAGCCGCCTGTGGCCAAGCCGCTCGAGCAGCCGCCTGTCGCCAAGCCAGTCGAGCAGCCGTCCGCCGCCGCACCGCAGACCCCCGTGGCAGCGCCGGCGGCGGCGCCCGAAATGAAGCCGGCCGCGCCGGTTCCAGCGCCGGCTCCCGCGGCGCCGGTTTCCGACAAGGGCAAGCATGCGGCCCCGCCCGCTCCGTCGGGGTCCTGGATCGATTGGGTAGCCGGAAACTGGTGGCTGCCGGCCGCGATCTTGCTCGCGATACTCGGCGGGCTCGGGTTTGCTGCGTGGAAGCGACGGGGGCAGAGCTCCCTAGGCGGATTGGGCGCCCTGATGGAGGAGACGCATGTGGCCGAGCCGAGAGAGGCGATGGCCAATCTCTCCACCATGCGCAAGGGCAACGATTCGTTCGTGGTCGAAGAGTCCGGCCCGCACGCCGTGCCGGATTTCGGCGCCGACACCGGCCGGTTCGGGGATACCGGAGAATTGAAATCTCCCGACGACACCATGTCGAGCGAGAGCGCCGTCAACCTGGACCAGGGCGATCCGCTGGCCGAAGCCGACTTCCACATGGCGTACGGCTTATACGACCAGGCCGCCGATTTGGTGCGTATCGCGCTCGAGCGCGAGCCCGACCGGCGAGATCTGCGCCTCAAGCTGTTGGAAATCTATTTCGTGTGGGGAAACAAGGATCTGTTCCTGCAGACCGCCAAGGCGCTGGAAAGCACGCGAGATCGTGCGCCGGCCGGCGAGTGGGACAAGATTGTCATCATGGGCAAGCAGATTTGCCCGGACGAACCCATGTTCGGGTCGAGCGCGGGCAGCGGACGCGGCGCGGGCGCATTGGTCGACTTGAACCTCGAGGGCGGCGAGAATCGCGTCGACATCGATCTGTTCGGCGAACCGGAGGGCGAGCGCAGCAGCCTGGATCACAGCCTCGCCAAGGAACACGACGACAATGCCGCCACCGGCGAGTCCACCGGGCTGCGCGCCAAGTCGAATTTGGATTTCACCTTGGACATGCCCGAGCGAGGCGCGGACGAGTCGCCGACGCGGGAAATGCCGCAGCGAGACGAGCCGACGGTCGAAACGGAGCTGATGAATTTCGCCGATTCGCCCACGGCGGAGTCGCCGGCGCTGAAGACCGCGGAGATGAATACCGCCGCTATGCTCGATCGGAATCGTTCGACGCCCGCGGATTTGAAGGCGGATCAAACCGCTGAGGTGTCGATCGACGACTTGGGGCTCGATCTCGATCATCTGGAAGAGACCGGGGCGCCGTCGGGCATCAGTATCGGACCGCTCGAGGAAACCGACCATCCGTCCGATGCGCCGACGATGGTGGCCGGCCTCGACGACCGCTCTCGGCGCATGATGGAGGAAGCGGCAAGGGATTCGCGCGACAAGGATTTGACCGAGCTCGAGCGCGAGCTGGAAGCGTCATTCATCGCCGATCTCGACGCGCAGCACGACGAAATAAAGACCGCGGTGCTGGGGCCCGAATCCGCTCCCACCGTGCTGATGCCCCGGGAAGGAGATTTCAACGCGACTTCGCGCTTGAAGCCCTCGCCCGAATACTCCGACATTCGCGAAGCGGAGAAGGTCGACATCGATTCAACCTCGAAGCTGCGCGGCATCAAGGCCGATGGCGTCGATTTGGATCTGGATCGACTGGCGACGGCGCTCGGCACCGGCGATACCGTGGATCAGCCGCGCGCGGCCGAGGAAATATTCTCGACCGAGGTGTTCGAGGCCAGCCAGCGCAGTCGGCGCGTGGACCTCGACGTCGGCGAGGCGATGAACGGGGCGGAACTTCCGACGAACAGGCTGCAGGCTCAGACCAACAAACTCAGAGCCCTCGATGGGGCGATGTCCGAGTTGGAGCCGGTCACCATGAGCGAGGTCGGGACCAAGCTCGATCTGGCGCGAGCCTATATGGATATGGGCGATCCGGAAGGCGCGCGCAGCATTCTCGAAGAAGTCGTGCAGGAAGGTTCTGCCAGTCAGAAACAGGAAGCGGCGCGCCTGATCGAATCGCTGCCCGGCTAGGAGCGTGTCTGAGCATTCCGCATGAGCCGGTTCGCTCAATCGAGGGGGCGGATGCCAGGCGCATAGCGGCCCTGGTCGAGTACGACGGCACCGATTACGCCGGTTGGCAGTCGCAAGCGCACGCGGCCTCCGTGCAGGACGCGGTACAGAATGCCATCGGATTCGTCGCCGGCGAGCCCGTAGTCGCGATTTGCGCCGGCCGGACCGACGCCGGCGTTCACGCCGTCGGTCAAGTCATCCACTTCGATACCAGGGCGATACGCACCGGGCGCTCCTGGGTGCTGGGCGCGAATACCAAGTTGCCGCCCGCGATCTCGCTGCAGTGGGCCGGCGAAGTGCCGGTGGGATTTCATGCGCGGCATAGCGCGCTGCGCCGCGTCTATCGCTACTACATCTCAAACCGCAGTGCGCGCCCGGCGCTCGAGCGCGCGCGCAGCGCCTGGATCCACCGCAATATCGATGCCGAAGCCATGCACGCCGCTGGCCAGGCACTGCTCGGCGAGCACGATTTTTCCGCCTTTCGTTCGGTCGAATGCCAGTCGAAGAGCAGTGTGCGGCGCATCGAGCGCGTGGTGGTGCAGCGCACCGGGGATTGCGTGCGGCTTGAGATCGTCGCGAATGCCTACTTGCACCATATGGTGCGCAACATCGTCGGAACCCTGCTCGACGTGCAGGGCGAGCCGGATCCGTCAGTCGCCATGTCGCGCATCTTGTTGAGCGGCGAGCGCCGCTTGGCGGGCGCCACCGCGCCGGCCGCCGGCCTGCATCTGTGGCGCGTCGAATACCCGGCCGCTTACGGCATTCCTGCGCCCGAGGGCTGGGTTTGCTAAACTAGCTTATGTCCTGGTTCGAGCGAATCGTCCCGTCGCGCATCAAGACCGAGCGGCGTACCCGCTCGGTTCCCGAAGGCCTGTGGGCCAAGTGTCCCGCCTGCGATGCGGTGCTGTATCGCGCTGAAATCGAGCGCAGTCTGCATGTGTGCCCCAAATGCAGCCATCACATGCGCATCAATGGTCGGGAGCGCCTGCTGAAATTTCTGGACCCCGGGTCGAGCAAGGAGATTGCCGCCAAGGTCATGGCGGAGGACCCGCTGAAGTTCAAGGACTCGAAGCGCTACCGCGACCGCATCGCTCAGGCGCAGAAGCAGACGGGCGAGCGCGACGCGCTGATCGTGATGTCGGGACAATTGGCCGGGCTCGACGTCGTGACATGCGCCTTCGAATTTCGATTTTTGGGCGGCTCCATGGGTTCGGTGGTCGGTGAGAAGTTCGTGCGCGGGGTCGAGCACTGCCTCGAACACCGCACGCCGCTGGTGTGCTTTTCGGCGAGCGGCGGCGCGCGCATGCAGGAGGCGCTGTATTCGCTGCTGCAAATGGCCAAGACCAGCGCCGCGCTCAAACGCTTATCCGAAGCTCGGCTGCCGTTCATTTCCGTGATGACCGATCCGACCACCGGCGGGGTATCGGCGAGCCTCGCGATGTTGGGAGACATCAACATCGGCGAACCAAAGGCATTGATCGGTTTCGCCGGGCCGCGAGTCATCCAACAAACGGTGCGGGAAACCTTGCCCGAAGGCTTTCAGCGCAGCGAGTTCCTGCTGGATCACGGCGCGCTCGACATGATCGTCGATCGGCGCGAGCTGCGCGATCGAATCGGCGCGATGTTGCGATTGTTGACCGGTAAGGAGCCCGCAGCGGCTTAGGAGCCCGGGTTTGATGCCCATGCGGAGTCTCGATCAGTGGTTGGCCCACCAGCAACGGGTGCACCCCCAATCAATCGATCTCGGACTCGCGCGCCTCGTTCGGGTGCTAGATCGTCTCAACTGGCGCCAGCCGAGCGTCCCGGTCATCACCGTCGCGGGCACCAACGGCAAGGGTTCGGTCGTCGCCTATTGCGCAGCGATGCTGGCGGCGGCGGGGTACCGGGTCGGCACCTTCACCTCCCCGCATTTGCGCGATTATCGCGAGCGAATTCGCGTGAACGACGCCGAGGTCGCCGGCGAGGCGCTGGTGCGGGCATTCGAGAGAATAGAGGAAGCCTGCACGGATGCGTCGCGCGAGCGGGTGTCGCTGACTTTTTTTGAATACAACGCGCTTGCGGCCTTGCTGATATTCGAAGCGGCACAGCTCGATGCGTGGGTGCTCGAAATCGGAATGGGTGGGCGTCTCGACGCGGTCAACGTCGTGGACCCGTCGGTGGCCGTGGTGGTGAGCATCGGTCTCGATCACCAAGAGTTCCTCGGGCCCACGCTCGAGTGCATAGCGCGCGAGAAGGCCGGCATTTTTCGCGCTCGCACACCGGCTGTGCTCGGCAGCCGGGGGATGCCATCGGTGCTGGCGAGGATTGCAAACGAGATCGGCGCGCCGCTCAAGCGCCTGGGGCACGAATATGACTTCACCCGGCACGACGGCCGTTGGCATTATCGCGGGCCGCACTGGGATCTGGCGGATCTGCCCGCGCCGGCGCTGCTCGGCGACACCCAATTCTGCAACGCTGCCGCGGCCATTGCCGCCCTCGAGGTACTCGCGCAACGTCTGCCGCTGTCGGCCGCGGCGCTGGCTCGCGGGCTGTCTTCGGTCCATCTGGTGGCGCGCTTTCAGGTGATCGCGGCGGCCGGTCGGCCCACGTGGATATTGGATGTGGCCCACAATCCGGATGCGGCCGGCGTGCTGGCGAGCAATTTGCGCTCGCGGCCGATTGCCGGCAGAACGCTCGCGGTGTGCGGGATACTTGCCGACAAGGACGCGGCCGCCGTCGCGTACCAGCTGCGCGATTGCATCGACGAGTGGTGGTTGGGCGCTACCGAAGGAGCGCGAGGTACGAGCAGCGCGGCGCTGGCGGCACGGATCGCGCCGCAGATCGCGGTCCGGTTCAACGAAATGCGCGACATCGCCGCCGCCTGTGCCGCGGCGTCGGCCGCCGCGCGCCCAGAGGACCGGATCGTGGTCTTCGGTTCGTTCCACGCAGTCGGGCCGGCAATGGATTGGCTCGAGGCACAAGGCATGCTGTCACCGTCGGACCTTCCCGAATATACTGCGCCGCCCAATGGTCACGATTAAGATGGGCACGGTCATGGATCGTCGCGTCAAGGAACGTCTGGTCGGCGCCACGATTTTGGTGGTGCTGATCGTGCTGATCGTGCCGGAATTGCTGTCCGGCCCGCATCGCGTTGCATCGCCGCCGCCATCGGTGAGCCCGCCTGCGCCTACGCGCAATGTTTCGGTTGATCTGGCGACGAGCAAGGCGACGCCCACGCCGCAGGCTGAGGATTTGACGCCGCCGACCTCTGAGCCGCAGCCTGCGCGGCCGCCAAGCGCGCCGCCTTCGGTGACCACATTGGGGGCGCAAGCTGCCGCCGGTCCGGGGCTTGAAACCCGCTCTTCGGCCGCCAAATCCTCCTCCTCGGGAACGGCGAGATCCGGGATATCGAGCGAGGTTCAGCCCATGCCGGGTCGGGATTCGTGGTCGGTGCAGTTGGGCAGTTTTTCCAGCAAGGCCAATGCCGACAAATTGGTGCACCAATTGAAGGCGCGGGGTTTCTCGGTTTACGTCATTGCGAGCGGTTCCGGCTCCTCCTCGCGATTCAAGGTCCGAATGGGGCCATGGGCGGATCGTGCGGCCGCCGAACGCGAAGTGGACAAGCTCAAGGCGGCGGGCCATGCGGCAACGGTCGTCGCTCCGGCATCATGATATTCCGGTTGCGGCTGGATTCACGGCAATGGCGGCGCGGGTTGGGTAGAATGCGCCCCTGTCGTGAGGCGCGCCGCCTCGTTAGGGTGCCACGCTAGAGGTGGGAGTTTGACCGGAGCCGACGTCTTAATTCTGTTGGTCGTGTTGGGCTCAACATTGTTGGGATTACTGCGCGGTTTCTTGCGCGAAGCGGTGTCTCTGGCGTTCTGGATCCTGGCCATTTGGGCCGCGTGGAGATTCGGCCCCATGGTCGAACCGCACCTCGGCGGACTGTTGGCGGATCCAAGGGTGGCACCCTGGGTCGGGCGCTTGGTCGTCTTGTCGCTGGTGCTGTTGGCCGGATGGGCGACAGGCATGCTGCTCGCCTATTTCGCGCGAAGCGCGGGGCTGGGCCCCTTGGATCGGGCCATCGGCCTGCTGTTCGGCATCGCGCGCGGCATGGTGTTGATGGGGTTGATGATCATCGGCGGCGAACTCTTGCATCTGAATCAGGAACAATGGTGGGGTCGATCGAAGCTGATTCCCTACGGTGAAGCCGTCGGCGATTGGCTGCGAGCCATGGTCGGCGAGCGAGGCGAACCTTGGGCCAAACTCGAGCGCATCACCGGAATCAACGTGAAAGCCAAATAGCCCGGAGATCCTACATGTGCGGAATCGTCGGAATGGTTGGTGTGAGCGCGGTCAATCAGCGGATCTATGACGCGCTGACGGTTCTGCAGCACCGCGGGCAAGATGCGGCCGGTATCATGACCAGCGAGGCGGGCGAGCTGTTCATGCGCAAGGATTCTGGGCTGGTGCGCGATGTGTTCCAGCAGAAGCACATGGTGAAGCTCCTGGGCAACGTCGGCATCGGCCACGTCCGCTATCCCACGGCCGGCACCGACAGCGCAAACGATGCGCAGCCGTTCTACGTGAATTCGCCCTATGGCATTTGCCTCGGGCACAACGGCAATCTGACCAATGCGCGCGAACTCACGGAAGTACTGGTGCGAGAGGACCGCCGGCATCTGAATACCGGGTCCGATTCGGAAGTGCTGCTCAACGTGCTCGCGTCCGAACTGCAGCGGGTCGGCACGCCGCGCGTCACACCCGCCGATATCTTCGCCGCGGCCAACGCCGTTTACCGGCGTTGCCGAGGCGGCTATGCGGTGGTCGCCATGGTGATCGGCCACGGCATCCTCGGTTTCCGCGATCCGAACGGCATCCGTCCCCTGGTGATCGGCAAGCGCGATACCAAAAAGGGCACCGAGTGGATGCTGGCGTCCGAAAGCGTGGCGCTCGACATGCTGGGGTTCGACCTGGTGCGTGACGTGGCGCCCGGCGAGGCCGTGTTCGTCGACGAACAGGGGCGATTTTATGCGCAGCAATGCGTGGCAATGGCGCGGCATACGCCGTGCATTTTTGAATACGTGTATTTCGCCCGGCCCGACTCGATCATCGACAATATCTCCGTGTACAAGGCGCGGCTGCGCATGGGCGAACGTCTCGCCGAGAAGATCAAGCGCGAACGTCCCGATCATGACATCGACGTGGTGATCCCCATTCCGGACACCAGCCGCACCAGCGCGGTGCAGGTCGCGCAGCTCCTCGGCGTCAAGTACCGCGAGGGCTTCATCAAGAACCGGTACATCGGCCGCACGTTCATCATGCCCGGGCAGGAGCAGCGCTCGAAGTCGGTGCGCAGCAAACTCAACGCCATCGATCTGGAATTTCGCGGCAAGACGGTGCTGTTGGTGGACGACTCGATCGTACGCGGCACCACCTCCGCGCAAATCATCGACATGGCCCGCGAAGCTGGCGCAAGGAAAGTGTATTTCGCCTCTGCTGCGCCTCCGGTGCGCTACCCGAATGTCTACGGCATCGACATGCCCGACGTATCCGAGCTGGTCGCGGCCGGGCACACGGATATCGAGGTTCGCGACATCATCGGCGCCGACTGGCTGATCTACCAGGATCTGGAAGATCTGGTGCATGCGGTTCGCCACGACAACGCGAAAATCACCGATTTCGATACATCTTGCTTTTCGGGCCAATACGTCACGGGCGACGTGACGCCCGAATACTTGAAGCGCCTGCAGGGAGAGCGATCCGACGAAGCAAGGCAGCAACGTCGAGATGGCGCCGCTCGTGGACTCAAGACCATTCGAAATTCGTAGCGCCGCGCGCGACTCGGCTCGGATCGCAAGGTCTTGAGCTTGCGCCTGCTTTTGATCGCGGAACGCCCCGAGTATCGGCTGCTGGTCAAGAAGCACGTCGAGATCGAGTGGCCCGATGCGGCGCTTGTCGAGCACAGTTTGGGAGAGGACGAGCCGCTTGAAGCGAACTTCGCCGCCGCGGGATTCGATGCGGCGATCATAGTCGCCGCGCCGCCCACCGCGGCCGCCGAGCAGCTGGCGGCGGCGCTGGCGGCAAAACCTGAGTTTGCGCCGCTGGTGGTTTTGCTGCTGCAGGATGCTCCGACGCCCCTGCCGGCGGAGACGCCGGGATTGCGCCGGCTGTATGGGCGCAAAATCGACCGGGATCAGCTCATCGCGGCGCTCACGAACGCGTCGCGTGAACACAAACGGGCGTTGGCCGTGTTGCGCTCGCAGCCGGAATTCGCGCACCGCTACAAATTCGGCTCCGTGATTATCCGCGGCCACCGCTGCATCCGCCAAGTCGGCAGCGGCGGCATGTGCAGGATCTACCTGGCGGAGAGCGAACGCGCCGGAACCCTGGTGGTGCTCAAGGTATTCAGCCAGGTTCCCGACGTATCGGAACGCATCGTCGGGTTCGATCGCTTCCTGCAGGAATACGAAATTGTCGCCGGGCTCAAGCACCGCAACATCGTGCGCATCTACGATCTGGGAGTCGCGGACGATCACGCCTATATCGCCATGGAGCACTTCCCGGCCGGCGATTTGCGGCAGCGGATGAAGACTCCGCTCGCGCCCGCCACCGCGCTGCACTATCTCGAACAGATCGCGAGCGCACTGGAGGCGATTCATGCGGTGGGCGTTCTGCACCGTGACTTGAAGCCGGCCAACGTCATGTTGCGCACCGACGGGTCGCTGTGTTTGATCGATTTCGGCTTGGCCAAGGCCAATGAGCTCGACTTGGAATTGACCGGGACGCGCGAGATCTTCGGTACCCCGTATTACATGAGTCCGGAGCAGGGCCACGCCGAGCTGATCGACGCCCGCAGCGATCTGTACAGCCTGGGCGTCGTGTTCTACGAGATGCTGATCGGCAGCAAACCCTACACGGGCGGATCCGCCATGGAAGTAATATACAAGCACAAGCGGGCGGAGCTGCCCGCCATCGATCCGAAATATGCGAGCTACAAACCGATATTGGTGCGCCTGCTGGCGAAATTTCCGGAGGACCGGTTCCAATCGGCGCGCGCGCTCCTCGACGCGCTCGCCGAGTTGAGGATGCCTGCGTGAGCCAGACGCTCCCACCCGCATTGCTGCGCGTTCCGACCCCCGCAAAGTGGATCGCCCGTGCTCGCTGCTCGCCCGAGGAGTTGCTGATCGATCATGCGAATTGCGAGAAAAAGGCGGCCTCGACCGCTCTCGCACTGATGTTCGCATATGCCGAGAATTTGGAACTTGCCGGCAAAATGTCGCGGCTCGCCCGCGAGGAATTAAGACATTTCGAGCAGGTGGCAAGGCTCATCAGGAGGCTAAAGGTCGTACCGCAGCGCATGGCGCCCGGCCGCTATGCGCAGACCCTGCGCCGCCTGGTCGCAAGGGCCGAGCCGCGGCGCGAAGTCGATCTGATGATTTGCGGCGCGTTCATCGAGGCTCGCTCGTGCGAGCGCTTCGCGGCGTTGAGTGCGGCCCTCGGCGGTCCGCTGGGCGAACTGTTCGATGCGCTGCATGCGGCGGAGGCGCGCCATTTCACGGTGTATCTCGATCTGGCGCAGCAGGCTGCGCATCGAGCCGGGATCGATGTGGCCGGACGAATCGAGGCCTTTGCGGCGCTCGAGGCGGAGTTGATCACCGGCCCGGATGCGCAGTTTCGCTTTCATTCGGGCGTTCCCTCTTAATCGGAGCGCGGCATCGACAGCAATTCGGGACCGCTCGAATCCCAACGCAACAGGCTGCCCTCTGCATGCCAATCGCCGAGGACGATGCGCGTGCATGCGCGCCCGTCCACCGAAAAGGACTGCATACCGGGCCGGTGCGTGTGGCCGTGCAATAGAATGGAAGTATCGGCTGCCCGCAGCGCGGCGGCGACGCTTTCGGCGTTGACATCGGTTATGGCCTCTTCCATTGACGCCATATGCGCCTTACTGCCGGTGCGCGCAGCGCCGGCGAGCGCTCGGCGCGCCGCCACCGAAAGGCCGAGGAACTGCCGCTGCCAATCCGCGTCGCGGACGGTGGCGCGCAGGCGTTGATAAGCGCGATCGTCGGTGCACAGGGCGTCTCCGTGCATCACCAACACCCGCTCGCCATATAGAGTCACGATCAACGGATCGGGCAGCAATCGCGCGCCCGTGTCCGTGCAGAACTGCGGTCCAAGCAAGAAGTCGCGGTTGCCGTGCATCACGAAGCACGGCACGCCGCTCGAGGTGAGGGACTTGATCGCGGCAATGACGGTGATTTGCCCGGCGTCGGGCGCATCGTCGCCCACCCACGAGTCGAACAGGTCTCCGAGGATGTACAAAGCGTCGGCGGCACGCGCCTCCGTCCGCAGAAACTCGGTGAATTGCCGGATGATCTGTCGGCGCGAGGCCTCGATGTGCAAATCCGAGATGAACAGGGTCGCCATTCAAACCCCGCCGCGGTCAGGGCGTCGGAATGCGCTCGATTCGTTCGATGATCACCGGCTGCAAGGGCGCGTCCTCTTTGAAGGGGCCCTTCGAGCCGGTCGGCACCGTGCTGATCCGGTCGACCACATCCATGCCTTGCACAATCTTGCCGAACACCGCGTAACCCCATCGGGACTGATTGGGGTCGAGCGCCGAGTTGTCGGCGAGGTTCACGTAAAACTGGACGTCGCCGGCGTGCGGCTCCGGCGGACGCGCGAGCCCGACGCTGCCGCGCTGGTTGCTCAAACCGTTTCCGGATTCGTTGACGACCTTGGCGGGGCTGCCCTTGAGTTTGTAATTGGCATCAAAGCCGCCTCCCTGGATCACGAAATTCGCGATCGCGCGGTGGATGATCGTGCCGGAATAGAAGCCCTGATCCACGTACTTCAGGAACTGCGCAACCGTCAGCGGTGCGCGCTCGGAGTTCAACTCGATGGTGAAATTTCCCATGCTGGTGACCACCTGCACCTGGGGATTGGCAGCCGGCTGCGCGGGCGCCGACGCGGCCGGTTTGACGGGCGCCGGCGTTGACTGCGCGGCGGGCGGCTGCGCCAAGGCCGAAGCGGGGGGCTCGGCCGCGTTGCTGGTCGAGATCATGGTTGCGGCGAGCAGGCCGAGACTGATTATGAGTTGCTTCATACGGCGAGATTCTACTCGAATAATGTGGGTACAATCTTCCGATATGTCCATACTGATCGTCACGCGCTTTGCGCCCTCGCCGACCGGTTCCCTGCATTTGGGGAATGCGCGCACGGCCCTTTTCAGCCATCTGTGGGCGCGCAAGCTCGGCGGGCGATTCATATTGCGGATCGAGGATACGGATGTCGAGCGCAGCGATTTGCGCCACCGCGACGCGCTCATGGCCGAATTGCGCTGGCTGGGATTGGATTGGGACGAGGGCCCCGAAATCGGCGGTCCATCGGCGCCTTATTCGCAATCCGAGCGCGGCGCCTTCTACCGGCAGCTGTTCGGCCGCCTGGAGCAGGGCGGCCAAGCCTACCCCTGCTATTGCACGGCCGATGAGCTGGAGCTGTCGCGCAAGCTGCAGCGCATGGCGGGCAAGCCGCCGCGCTACGCGGGGACCTGCCGGGATCTTACGGTGACGCAACGTGCGGAGCGGTCTGCGCGCGGACTGCGGCCGACGTTGCGCTTCGCCGTGCCGCCCGGCGCCGTGCTCGAATTCACCGATTTCGTGCACGGACCGCAGAGATTTTCATCGGCGGACATCGGCGATTTCATCATCCGGCGCGAGGACGGAACGGCGGCGTTCTTCTTCTGCAATGCCGTCGATGACGCAGTGATGGGGGTGACGCACGTGTTGCGCGGCGACGATCATCTCACCAATACCCCGCGCCAATTGATGCTGCTCGATGCGTTGCGGTTGCGTCGCCCCGGCTATGGTCATGTCGGACTACTGGTGGGAGCGGACGGTGCGCCGCTGTCCAAGCGCCACGGCAGCACCAGCATCGCGGAGTTCCGTGCACGCGGATTTTTGAGCGCCGCGCTGCTCAACCACCTGTTGCGATTGGGCCATGCCAGCGATGTCGACGGCTGGCTGGCGGTGAAGGACATGCCGGCGCATTTTCGCCCCGAGCATCTGGGCCGCGCATCGGCGAGATTCGAGGAGTCGCAGCTCCTGCACTGGCAGAAGGAGGGGCTGCAGCGCATGTCGAGCGCCGAGCTGCGCACCTGGATGGGCTCGGAGGATTCGATCGAGTTCGTGGAGCTGGTGCGGCACAACGTGGTGCTGCCCGCGGATGCCGTGCCGTGGGCGGCGGTGGTTCGCGGCGAGCCGCCGCCTCTGGGGCAGGACGAAGAGCGCGTCATCGCGGCGGCCGGCCCCGAGTTTTTCGACGCCGCCGCCGACGCGCTGCACCAGTCGGGCCCGGACCTGAAGCTGCTCACGAAAATATTGAAGGAACGCACCGGACGCAAGGGCGCGGACCTTTTCATGCCCTTGCGGGTCGCGCTGACCGGCCAAGCGCACGGCCCCGAGCTGGCGCCGCTCCTCAAACTGATGTCCCCGGAGACCGCGCGCCGCCGGCTCAAATCCTATGCTCGAAATTCATAATTCTCTCGGCGGCAAACAGGCGCAATTCAAATCGTTGCGCCCGAACGAAGTACGCATGTACGTCTGCGGAATGACCGTCTACGACTACATCCACATCGGTCACGCCCGAATGCTGACGGTATTCGACCTGGTGCAGCGCTATCTGCGCGGCAGCGGCTTCAAGGTGACCTATGTCCGCAATATCACCGACATCGACGACAAGATCATCCAGCGGGCGGCCGAAAACGGCGAGGATTGGGCCGAGCTCGCGCGTCGCTTCACGCGGGCGATGCACGAGGACTGCGCGACGCTCGGGTTGGCGCCGCCCGATATGGAGCCGCGCGCCACGGATTTCATCGAACCCATCATCGCCATGACGCAGACCTTGATCGAGAAGGGTTTTGCCTACGTCGCCGCGAGCCGCGACGTGATGTATTCGGTGCGCAAGTTTCCGCACTACGGCGCGCTTTCCGGCAAGAAGCTGGACGATCTGCGCGCCGGATCGCGCGTTCAGGTCGACGAATTCAAGCTCGACCCCCTGGATTTCGTGTTGTGGAAACATGCCAAGCCGGGTGAGCCGTCCTGGACCTCCCCGTGGGGCGCAGGCCGCCCCGGCTGGCACATCGAGTGCTCCGCCATGTCGACCAGCCTGCTCGGCGACTACTTTGATCTGCACGGCGGCGGCATGGATCTGAAGTTCCCGCACCACGAGAACGAAATCGCGCAATCCTGTGCCGCCTGCGGCACGCCGTTCGTGAACGTGTGGATGCACAACGGATTTGTGCGCATCGACGATGAGAAAATGTCGAAGTCGACCGGAAATTTCTTCACCGTGCGCGATGTGCTCAAGACTTTGCGCGATCCGGAAGTGTTGCGGTTCTTCTTGCTGAGCAGCCATTATCGGGGGCCGATCAATTATTCCGCGGCGCAGCTGGCGCAATCGGATGAGACGCTGCTCGGCTTGTATCGGGCGCTCAAAGGCGTCGACAAGCCGGGCGGCACCCCGGTCGGGGAATTCAAGATTGCGATGTCCGATTTTCGTGCGGCGATGGACGATGATTTCAATACGCCGGAGGCATTCGCCGTGATGCAGGGGGTGGCGCGCGACTTGAACAGCGCCAAAGCCGCCTGCAACAGCACACGAGCGGCGGCCGCGGCCGCGGCATTGTTGGCGATGGGGGGAATGCTCGGGCTCCTGCAGCAGAATCCCGACCGGTACTTGAAGCGCGGCG
>JBBIUT010000006.1:17173-80855 GCA_037440085.1 Gammaproteobacteria bacterium | reverse complement strand
GGCTCCGGCGGCGGGCGCGGCGGGCGCAGCGGGCGCAGCAGGCGCGGCGGGTGCAGTGGGCGCAGCGGGCGCGGCGGGCGTGGCGGGCGTGGCGGGTGCGGATGCCTGCCGCTCATCGCCTTCCAATTCCAGCACCAGGAGCTGTGCGAATTCCACATCCACCGCGGTAAAATCTTCCGGCGCCTCTTGTTCTGGCGGTTCCGCGGGTCCGGTGTATTCCGCGAGGTCGGTGTATTCCGCGGGTTCTGCAGGTTCGGTGGAGATCACGGCGGAATGCAGGATCTGGTCGGCGCGCGTTTCCATCTCGAGCGGCGACTCGCCCGTCGAAAATGCGTTTGCATCCTCGGCAAGCCGGGAGAGCGCATTGAACACCTCGCCGCACCGTCCGCAGCGTACCTGACCGCCGGCGGCACGCAGGTCCTCGGCCGACAGCTTAAAGATGGTTTCGCACTTTGCGCATTGAGTAAACATCAGGCCGCTCTCCGGGCATGGATGCAGCACCAGTCGTCCCGCCCAACGACG
Source organism: Gammaproteobacteria bacterium (assembly GCA_037440085.1). Taxonomy (GTDB): domain Bacteria; phylum Pseudomonadota; class Gammaproteobacteria; order Steroidobacterales; family Steroidobacteraceae; genus Bog-1198. The sequence continues at coordinate 80,333 of JBBIUT010000006.1, read as the reverse complement.
TGCACCCTATCAAATGCCGCGGTGTACGCGGCCTTCACCGCGTATGCCTGCGTCTTCAAGATTCCCGACAAGATCAGATCGCCGTTAAGGGAGCACGCCGCCGTGAGGGTCGGCGCCAGTTCAATCAAAGGTTGCGCCAAAATGTTGGCGATCACGCAGTCCGCCGGCCGCAACTTCGCGGGCACCGATTGTGTCTCGAGCCGGGCGGAGACCGCGTTACGGATCGCGTTGTCCCGGGTGGCGATCAGCGCCTGAGGATCCAGGTCGACAGCAGTCACGTGTGCGGCGCCGAGCATCAAGGCGGCGATCCCCAAGATACCGGACCCGCATCCGTAATCGATCAGGGAGCGGCCGGACAGCGGCAATGATTCCAATGTTTGCAGGCACAATGCGGTCGTCGGATGGGTGCCGGTGCCGAAGGCAAGTCCCGGATCGAGGCGCACCACCACGGCATTCGCGTCTTCCGGCGCGGCCGCGGTTGTCGGGCACACCCACAGACGTCGCCCAAAGCGCATGGATTTCCAATCGGTGAGCCAAACGCGCTCCCAGTCCCGCGCCTCCACGGCGCGCACGCGGGCGGCGGTCGTGATGTGGGGTCCTAGCCGGGTGGCGAGTTGATGGATGCCAAGCGCCGGGTCGTGCGATTCATCGAAGAGGGCTCTCACCAGGGTGTCGCTCCATAATCGAATCTCGCCGGGTTTCGGTTCGAGCACGGGTTCATCGCCCCGGTCCGAGAATGTGATCGAGCTCGCGCCGATCTCGAGCAGCGCCGCCTCGACCGCTTCCGAATTCAAGGCCGACAGCGGAAATTCAATCTCATAAAACGTCATCGCCCGGCTCCAGCGCGCTCACTTCAGTCCCAGGCGCCGCTCCAGATAATGAATGTCGGTGCCGCCTTGACGGAAGGCGGAGTGGTTGAAGATCTCCTGGTGCAGGGGAATGTTGGTCTTGATCCCTTCGACCACCATTTCGGCCAGTGCATTGCGCATGCGTGCGATGGCCGTATCGCGCGTATCGCCGTAGGCGATGACCTTTCCGATCATCGAGTCGTAGAACGGCGGTACGTTGTAGCCGGTATAAACGTGACTGTCGACGCGGATGCCCGGACCGCCCGGAGAGTGCCATAGCCTGATCGGCCCGGGGCAAGGCGCAAAACTCTTCGGATCCTCGGCATTGATGCGGCATTCCACCGCGTGACCGCGGATCTGAATGTCGTTCTGCCCGTACGGCAGCGGCTCGCCGGCCGCGATGCGCAGCTGCGCCTTGACGAGGTCGATGCCCGTCACCAATTCCGTCACCGGGTGTTCGACCTGCACGCGCGTGTTCATTTCGATGAAATAGAACTCGTTGTCCTGGTAGAGGAATTCGAGGGTGCCCGCATTGCGGTATCCGACTTCACGGCACGCCCGGGCGCATCGCTCGCCCATGGTCTTGCGTTGCTTGACCGTGAGGCCCGGGGCCGGCGCCTCTTCGATCACCTTTTGGTGGCGGCGCTGCATCGAACAATCGCGCTCGCCCAGGTGCACCACGTTGCCGTAGTTGTCCGCGAGCACCTGGAATTCGATGTGCCGCGGCTTCTCGAGAAACTTCTCCATGTAAACCTGGGGGTTGCCGAAGGCCGCAAGCGCTTCGGTTTGGGTGAGGCCGATGGCATTCAAGAGCGATGCATCGGTGTGCACCACGCGCATGCCGCGCCCGCCTCCGCCGCCCGACGCCTTGATGATCAACGGATAGCCGATATCCTTGGCGATGCGGAAATTCTCGTCGACGTCGCTGCCCAGCGGGCCGTCGGAACCCGGCACACAGGGGACCCCGGCGGCCTTCATCACCTTGATCGCGGACACCTTGTCGCCCATCAAGCGTATGGTTTCGGCGCGCGGCCCGACGAAAATGAAGCCGCTCTTCTCCACACGCTCCGCAAAATCGGCGTTCTCCGACAAAAAGCCGTAGCCGGGATGGATCGCGACCGAATCGGTCACTTCGGCGGCGCTGATGATGGCGGGCATGTTCAAATACGACAGCCCCGCTTGCGGCGGCCCGATACAGACCGTCTCGTCCGCCAGCAGCACATGTTTGGTGTTGAAATCGGCGGTCGAATGCACCGCGACCGTTTTTATTCCGAGTTCGCGGCAGGCGCGCAGAATGCGAAGCGCGATCTCGCCGCGGTTAGCGATGACGACTTTTTCGATCATCGCGGCTATTCGATGATGAACAGCGGTTGGCCGAACTCGACAGGCTCGCCATTCTTGGTGAGTATCGCGGTGACGCGCCCCGCCTTGTCGGATTCGATCTGGTTCATCATCTTCATGGCCTCGATGATGCACAATATCTGCCCGACCTTGATTTCCATTCCGATCTCGACGAACGGTTTGGCGCCCGGCGTGGAGGCGGAGTAATAAGTACCCACCATCGGTGAGGTCACGGTGTGTTCGTCGTCGCGCGGCTTGTGTTCCCCGGCCGATGTCGCCGGCGCGGCCGGCGCCGCGATCGGTGCGGCGTGAATCACGGGAGCCGCCATCGGCGCGGGAGGCGGCATCGCGACGCGCGGGTGGCGGCTGATGCGCACGGACTCTTCTCCCTCGGATATTTCCAGCTCCGAAATACCGGACTCCTCCAGCAGTTCGATCAGCTTCTTGACTTTGCGAATGTCCATCCCCGAACCCCTTGACGCTTCTTCGATTTAAGTGGCGGTCAGGCGCGCGCAGGCGGCTTCGAGCGCAAGCTCGTATCCGATGGGCCCGAGGCCGAATATGCAGCCGACTGCGAGGTCGGACAGATAGGAGTGATGCCGGAATTGCTCGCGTGCGAATACATTGCTCAGGTGAATTTCGATGAACGGCACGGACGTTGCGAGAAATGCGTCGCGCAGCGCGATGCTGGTGTGCGTGAAGGCGCCGGGGTTGATGATGACGAACGCAATGCCCGCGCCCGTGGCGCCCTGCACCTTGCCGATCAGTTCATGCTCCGCGTTGCTTTGGCAGGTGAGCAAGTCATGGCCTTTCGCGCGGGCCATGCCCGTCAGTTTTGATTCGATCTCGCGAAGCGTCGCCGAACCGTACAGCGCCGGCTCGCGGGTCCCGAGCAGGTTCAAATTCGGTCCATTCAGGAGCAAAATTCGCGCCATCTGGTAGTTGATCCAGCGCTGTCGCGCAGAAAAGGTCCGCGATATTAACCAGAATTTGACACGAATTGGCAAGCTTCGGCTGCGAACGTCGCCGGAAAACCCCTAAACGGGGTTATTGGTCAGCCGCCGCAGCCCGAGATCGATGGCACGCCGGGCTTCCGGTAGGGCAATTTGGCCTTGGTTGACCTGCTCCAGTACCGACAGAATCAGATCGGACTCGGCCCGGTGCAACTCGCCCATGTACAAGGCTACCACCCCGCCGCGGCGGTCCGTGAAGACGGTGAACGGGAGTACGGGGGTCGCGACCCCGAAAGCGGCGGCCGCATCCAAGGCATCCTGCTCTCCGATCAACAACGGGTAGCCGATTTTCAGCTCCTCCGCGTAGGCGAGCACTTGATCTCGGTGATCGACGGCGATTCCGATCACCGCCACCCCGCGTCCGGCCCAGGTGCGCTGCAGCGATTCAAGCAGCGGGATTTCGCGGCGGCAGGGAGCGCACCAGGTGGCCCAGAAATTGATCACCAGGGATTTGCCGGTCCATGCCTTTATCGAAACCGGTTTGCCGTCGCGGTCCTGAAGCGAAAATTCGGGTACACGATCCGGAATCTTGAGTCCGGGCGGCATGGTCTCGGCGGCACTCGGCGCAAACTCGCCGGGCGTGGGTGCGACGGCCTCGCCCGCGGGATTGGGTATGCCGCCGCGTGTCGGCGCGGCGTGGCGACTCGAATAAAGGTGAGCGCCGGCCCAGATGGCAACGATGATGGTCGAGCCCGCGCCTATGAAGCGCGGCCAGCGGCGGGTCATGGCGCCGGCAGGTCGAGTCGGCGTCCCTTGCGCAGCAGCAGCCCGGCAATCAAAAAGGCGCACGCGCCGCCGAGGATCGCGATGCCCTGCCAGGTGTGCGGCGGAGATTGAACGGCCGAAGCGGCGGGGCCTTGCGGGAACAGCACTTTGGTGATGGGCAGGTAGCAAAGCCCATTTTCGGCGCAGCCTTGATATGTCACCTTGATCTGGATGGGATGCGCTCCGAAATCGAGCCGCTTGTAAGCCACGGTCCCTTCAACCTGATGCAAATAAATCTCTTGAGCGCCGAGATAGGGATCGTTCTTGAGTAGGCCGCTCGGCAAGGCGACGGCCGAAATCACCAAGTCGGGACTTTCGGGCGCCACCTCGATCTTGTGGCGATACAGATAGTAGCCGTCCGCAATGATCCAGCGCACGCGCACCAGGTCGCCGTCGACCCGTGCGCCCACGCGGAACGCGGCATCGGGAGGCAAAAAATCGGTGTCGTTGGAGTCGATACCTCGCATCCACCAGGGCTTTGCGGCGGCCGATCCGCTGATCAGGCCGAGCATCGACAGCATTATCAAGGCGCGGGTCAGTCGCATGCGCACACTGTACCAATAATCCCGCGTTCAGCGGGCAGGGCAGTGCGTGCAGGCACCGCCGCCAGCGCCCGCATTCAGGCCGGCGTCCGCGCCGCCGATGCTGCGATGCAATAAAAATAGCCGTCCGACAGGCCTTGATTCGGTGAAATCTGCCGCTATTATTAGCAGCCACGAGTGGAGAGTGCTAGCAATGCTTCGCTCGGACAAACCCGTAACTCAAGCATTAGGAGTCTTGTTCTATGAAGATTCGTCCCCTTCATGACCGTGTGATCGTGAAACGAGAAGAAGAAGAGCGTAAATCCCCCGGCGGCATCGTGATCCCGGATACGGCGACTGAGAAGCCCATCTTCGGGAAAGTGGTGGCTGTCGGAAAGGGCAAGATTTTGGAAAACGGCGAGATTCGCCCGCTCGACCTCAAGGTCGGCGACAAGATCCTATTCGGTAAGTACAGCGGTACCGAAGTGAAGATGGATGGCGACGAGCTGGTAGTCATGCGTGAGGAAGACGTCATGGCTGTGGTCGAAGGCAAGTAAACGCTTCACTCGACCGACGTATCGTTAACGAATTCATTTAGAGGAATCAGCAAATGGCAGCAAAAGACGTACGCTTCAGCGACGACGCGCGGCAACGCATGTTCAAGGGTGTGAATGTTCTGGCGAACGCGGTCAAGGTAACGTTGGGCCCCAAGGGCCGCAACGCCGTGCTCGACAAGAGCTTCGGCGCCCCCACCGTCACCAAGGACGGTGTCTCGGTCGCCAAGGAAATCGAGCTCAAGGACAAGTTCGAGAACATGGGCGCGCAAATGGTGAAGGAAGTCGCTTCCAACACCTCCGATGAAGCCGGCGACGGCACCACCACCGCGACCGTGCTCGCACAGGCCATCATCCGCGAGGGACTGAAGGCTGTCGCCGCGGGCATCAACCCGATGGACTTGAAGCGCGGTATCGACCAGGCGGTCATCGCGGCGACCGAAGAGCTCAAGAGGCACTCCAAGCCGTGTAAGGATCCGAAGGCGATCGCGCAGGTCGGCACCATTTCCGCAAACTCCGATGAGAGCATCGGCAAGACGATTGCGGATGCGATGGCCAAGGTCGGCAAGGAAGGCGTGATCACCGTCGAGGAAGGCTCGGGCCTCGAGAACGAGCTCGAAGTGGTCGAGGGCATGCAGTTCGACCGCGGCTACCTGTCCCCTTATTTCATCAACAATCAGCAGAGTCAGAGCGCCGAGCTCGACAAGCCGCTGATTCTGTTGGTGGACAAGAAGATCTCCAACATTCGCGAACTGCTGCCGCTGCTCGAAGGCATCGCCAAGGGCGGCCGCCAGCTGCTGATCGTCGCCGAGGACGTCGAGGGCGAGGCGCTTGCCACGCTGGTCGTCAACACGATCCGCGGCATCGTCAAGGTCGCCGCCGTCAAGGCGCCGGGCTTCGGCGATCGTCGCAAGGCGATGCTGCAGGACATCGCGGTGCTCACGGGCGGTACGGTGATCTCCGATGAAGTCGGTCTGTCGCTCGAGAAGGCGACGCTGAACGACCTCGGCGAAGCGAAGAAGGTTCTGGTGGAGAAAGAGAACACCACGATCATCGACGGCGCCGGCAAGGCTTCGGACATCAAGGGGCGGGTCGAGAGCATTCGCCAGCAGATCGAGGAAGCGACTTCCGATTACGACAAGGAAAAGCTGCAGGAGCGCGTTGCCAAGCTCTCCGGCGGCGTGGCCTTGATCAAGGTTGGTGCCGCCACCGAGATCGAAATGAAGGAAAAGAAGGCGCGCGTCGAAGATGCGCTGCACGCCACTCGTGCGGCGGTCGAAGAGGGCGTGGTTCCGGGCGGCGGCGTGGCGCTGGTGCGCGCGCTCAAGGCCATCGAGAAGCTCACGGGCGCGAATGAGGATCAGACGACGGGCATCAAGATCCTGGCCCGCGCGATCGAGGAGCCGCTGCGTCAGATCGTGGCGAACGCTGGCGAAGACGCCGCGGTGGTGTTGAATCGGGTCAAGGAAGGCAAGGGCACCTTCGGCTACAACGCCGCGACCGGCGAGTACGGCGACATGGTCGAAATGGGCATCTTGGATCCGACCAAGGTCACGCGTCTGGCTTTGCAGAACGCCGCCTCGGTATCGGGACTGCTGCTCACGACGGAAGTCATGATCGCGGAAGCTCCGAAGGAAGAAGAGCATGCACATGGCGCGCCGGGTGGCGGCATGGGCGGCATGGGCGGCATGGACATGTAAGATCGCGCCTTGCAGGCAACCCCTGCAATTGCCGGTTACAGTCTGAAAGAGAGCGGGCTTCGGCCCGCTCTTTTTTTTGTTGATCAATTATCGATATGGAATAGCGCTTGGACCAATAGACCAATTGATCAGGTTGACAGCCGCCGGGGCTCTCGAGCGCCGGTGACCGGGATCTGCGCAACTTTGGCGATCGTACAGGCGCCTTTATTCATCGATCTTACGCGGCCGCGGCGCAGGGCAGCTGGTATTCTGCGCCACGATGTGTTCGTTGAGAGCGCTAAATGACGTGGACTAAAGGCCAGCGCAACGTGGTGATCGCCGCGTATTTGGGCTGGACGCTGGACGCGTTCGATTTCTTTCTCATGGTGTTCATGTTCAAGGACATCTCGGCGGAGCTGCATTCGAGCATGCAGCTGGTATCGACCGCGGTGCTTCTGACCTTGGGTATGCGCCCGCTCGGCGCATTGCTCTTTGGCCGTCTCGCCGACCGCTTCGGCCGCAAGCCGGCGCTCATGTGGAACATCCTGGCCTATTCGATCCTGGAAATGGCCTCCGGCTTCGCCCCGAGCATGTCGACACTGCTGATCGTTCGCGCCTTGTTCGGCATCGCCATGGGCGGGGAATGGGGTGTCGGCAGCGCCTTGACGATGGAGACGGTGCCTCCTGCGGCTCGCGGCTTCGTGTCGGGCTTGCTGCAAACCGGCTACCCATCGGGGTACTTCCTCGCATCCCTGGCGGTCTATCTGTTCTACGACCGGTTGGGCTGGCGCTATATGTTCGTGCTCGGCATGATTCCCGCGATTCTCGTGTTTTTCATCCGGCGCGGCGTCAGCGAATCGCCCGCGTGGCAGGATCGCACGTCCATGCCGCGCTCAGGGCTCCTCACGGTGCTGCGGCGAGAGTGGAAGCTCGCGCTATACGCCATCATCCTCATGACCGCCTTCAATTTTTTCAGTCACGGATCCCAGGATGCGTATCCAAACCTGTTCTTGAAGGTCCAGCATGGCTTCGATACGCAATTGGCCTCGCTCATGACGGCGGTTGCGAATATCGGGGCGATCTGCGGAGGTCTGCTGTTCGGATCCCTGTCCGAGAAATTCGGGCGGCGCCGGATCATCGCGATTGCCGCGCTCATGGCGCTTCCGGCGCTGCCGTTCTGGGCGTTCGGTTCGACTCCTCTGATCCTGGCCGCGGGGGCGTTTGCGATGCAGTGCTCCGTGCAGGGAGCCTGGGGGGTGATTCCCGTGCACCTGAACGAACTGTCTCCGCCGGAGATTCGCGCCACCTTTCCGGGCTTCGTCTATCAGCTCGGCAATCTTCTGGCCGCCGTCAACTTGAATCTGCAAGTTGCGATCGCGGAGGCTCACGGCAACGACTACGGGATGGCGATGGCGGGCGTCGTGGGCACGGTGGCCGTGGTGATCGCGGTGATGGCGGTGATCGGCCGAGAACAACGCGGCATTCCCATGAGCGCGTCACAACCAGGCGCGCCGCACCCGGCCGTTGCGCAAGCGCGGGCGCCGGGCCGCCGTTCGTGACTGGGACGGCAGCGCATTACTTGAATTCGAAGCCGCCGGCATCGTGTCGCCGGTCAGGCTCGCGTCTGGGGCGCTTCGCACACCACGGTGTTGCCGCCGCCCGCGCCGCTGAGGAATTTGAGCCTTCCGCCAATGGCGCTGGACCGAAAGCGCATGGTGCGCATGCCGAGTCCGATGCCGGCACCGCTGGCGCTCTCGCTCGAGAGTCCGCGGCCGTTGTCGATGACGGCAAGCCGGATGCTCTGCTCGCCGGAACAAAGATCGATGTCGATTGCGCTCGCGCCGGAATGCTTCAGGGCGTTGTGCACGGCCTCCTGGGCAATCCGATAGAGGTGATTGCGTGCCTCGAGGTCGACGGTCACGGGTGCGTCGTGCCGGACTCGAAACCGCACCGGGGTGTCGCTCAACGAGCTGTTTCGCGCCAGCGCCTCGAGTGCCGCCTCGAGGCTGCCGTCGGCATCCGTCAGCGGCGAGAGACCCTGTACGATGAGCCGGGCGTCGTGAATGCAGCTTGTCGCGAGCAGCGCCAACTGGTCGAGGTCGCCGGCAATCGCATCCCGTTCTCGCGCCGCGCGATTCGCCAGGGCGCGCGCCGACAGGGCGAGTCCGGTGAGCTCCTGGCCGAGACCGTCGTGCATTTCCTGGCCTATCCGGCGCTGCTCGCTCGAAATCGCATCGACCAGCGCGCGGCCGAGCGCCCGCCGCTCGGTGACGTCGACCGCGAACACCAGTTCGGCGGGTTGGCCGCCGAAATTGATCGAGCGTGTCCAGACCTCGACGTCGAGCAGGCGGCCGTCCCGCGTCACATGGCGCGTCTCGAACGGGTCCGCGGCCGAAGACGGCGCGACCTCGCCTGACCGCACGGGCAGGGGATTCTCCTCGGGCGGAATCAGCGCGGCGACGGTCATCGACTGGATCTCCGGCCGGCTCCAACCATACTGGCGCACCGCGGCCTCGTTGATCATCAGAAACCTCAATGTGTCGCGGTCGTGCACCCAAATCGGCTGAGGGCCGCCGTTGAATATCTGCGCATAGCGCTGTTCTGCGCGCAGCCTCTCGAGACTCGCCGCATCCCGCTCCACGAGCAGTGCCGTGACGATGAGCGTCAGACCGGTGAGTGCGGCGCTCAGCGTCCAAATCGTGACCAGTCCATGCATCTCGGCGATGTGAGCGAAGATGCCGCGGTTGAAGGCGATGCCGAGCGCCGCCACCACCGAGATGACAAAGGACGCGCCGGCCGCGGGCACGAGACCGAAGCGGATGGCGCCCACCACGACCAGCAGGATGGCGAATAAGGCCATCGGCGGCGCACTGACCGGGTTGTCGGGACCATATAAAATCCCAAAGCAGCAAATCGCCACCGCCAGCAGCCACAGCGCACCCGACTTCCAATGCCCGATGAATTGCGCAAGGCTGCGCCGGCTGAAGGCCACGAGGATCGGACCGACCAGGATCACGCCCGCGACGGTGTTGATCCACCAGCGCATCCAGTTGATCGGTTTGGCCACTTCGTCCGTGAGGTCCGCGAGATAGAAGCCGAGATAGCCCATGGTCGGCGCAAGCGTCATGCCGGCCGCCGCGGCGAAAATGAACAGCGGCACATCGCTGGCGCGGCTGAAGCTCGGGTCCAAGCGGCGCCGTTCGAGAATCCATGCGCTGAGTGCCGCGCCCCCGGCGAGTCCGACCCCCACACCGACGGCGGCGACGAGCGGCTGGCGAGTCGACACGTCGATGGCGATGCCGGCGGCCAGCACCGCCGGCCACATTTGCCGCCCCCAGCGGTACATCGCAGCGACCGCGAAGCCGCTTGGCAGCAGCGGCAGCGGCAGACTGGCGCCCAAGCTCGGCAGCGCGAAGCCGAGGGCGCCGGTCGTGAAGATCGCCGCGAACGCGAGCAGCATCCTGAGCGTGGTCGTTGCAGGTGATTGCGCAGCGGGTTGCGGCGATTCGATCAGATTGATCTCCCCAAGGGGTTCCTGGGTGAATGGCCGTAGAAGGTATCCCTGATTGGAATGTGATTCAATTGGCCCGCATGAGCCTGCCCGTCCACCTGCTGCAATCGGTGCCTGAAATATTGCACGACTCCGTGGCGCGATGGTGGGAGCGCGCCGGCCGGGACGGCGCACTGCCTGGGATCTATGCGGAATTGCCCGGCGCGCTGCAAGCCGAGTTGCCGCGCCTGGTGGCGGCGAGCGAGTTCGCCGCATCGGCATTGATACGGGATCCGCACGCGCTTGCCTGGGTGAGCCGGCACATCGAGCCGCCGAGCGCACGCGCCGCGAACGGCGACTACCGTCAGCGGGCCGCCGCGGCCGCAACCGCCGCCGACGCGCAGCGGGTGCTGCGGGAATGGCGGCGGCGCGAGATGCTGCGCATCGCATGGCGCGACGTCGCCGGCCGCGCCGGGGTGGCCGATACCTTGCATGCCCTTTCGGAGCTGGCGGATGGGTGCATCCGGGCGGCGAGCGCGGCCGCGCAAACCCTGCTTGAAACTCCTTTCGGCAGACCCCGAAACGAGGCCGGCGCCGAAGTGCCGCTGATCGTGATCGGCATGGGCAAGCTCGGCGGCATGGAGCTGAATTTTTCTTCCGACGTCGATCTCGTGTTTCTCTTCGCGCAGGCCGGCCGGACCGACGGCGCGCGCGTGATCGAGAACGAGGAGTATTTCACCCGCGTCGGCCGCGAATTGATTCGATTGCTCGATGCGCGAACCGAAGACGGCTTCGTCTATCGGGTGGACATGCGTCTGCGGCCCTTCGGGGAGAGCGGGCCGCCGGTCGTGAGTCTCGCCTCGCTCGAGGATTACCTGCAGCAGCACGGCCGGGACTGGGAACGGTATGCGTGGATCAAGGCGCGCGCCATCGTGGGTGCCGAGGCCTACGGCGCCGCGAACCAGGAGTTCGTGCGGCCATTCGTGTATCGCCGCTACCTCGATTTCGGGGTGTTCGAAAGCTTGCGCGAGATGAAGGCAATGATCGCTCGCGAAGTGGCGCGCCGCGATCTCGAGCAAGACCTCAAATTGGGGTCGGGCGGCATTCGCGAAATCGAATTCATCGTGCAGTCGATGCAATTGGTCCGCGGCGGCAGCGACCGCCGGCTGCAGAATGCCGCGCTGCTGCAAGTGCTGCCGCAGCTGGCCGATTCCAAATCGTTGTCGCCCGCCGACGTATCCGAGTTGCACGATGCTTATCTGCTGCTGCGCAAGGCCGAAAACGCGCTGCAGATGATTCGCGACGAACAGACCCATTCGATTCCCTCGGATCCGGCCGACCGTGCCCGCCTCTGTGTGAACATGGGCGCCGTGGATTGGCCCGCCGCAAGCGCGCTCATCGACGCCGCGCGCCGCGCCGTGGCGCGGCAATTCGAAGCCCTGCTGTTCGGCAGCCCGGACACGAAGCGGCCAAATGCAGAGACTCCCTTGAGCTGGCTTGGGGTCGAGGCTGCCGTCGTCGCGGAGGAATTGGCTGGCGGCGGATTTCCCGCGACCGAAGTGCGGCCGGTGGCGGCGCTGTTGGAAACCTATCGCAAATCGGCTCCGTACCGCAGGCTGGATGAGGCCGGGCGCCGCCGCCTGCACCTCATCCTGGATCGCCTGCTGAAGGCGGCTGCCGGACAGGCGCACCCCGCCATCGTGGTGCAACGGGTGCTGCGCGTGATCGATGCGATCGGCGCCCGCTCGTCCTATCTGGCGCTGCTCAAGGAGCAGCCGGCGGCTCTCGATCGGCTGATCGAGGTTTGTGCCATCAGCGGATTCCTGGCGCGTCAAATCGCCGACTTTCCGCTGCTGCTCGACGAATTGATCGATGCCCGAGCGTTCGCCGAAGTGCCGTCGCGCGCAGGATTTTCCCGGGAACTCGCCGCCCGCACCGAACGGCTCCCGGCGGACGATCCGGAGCGGCAGGTCGAAGCACTGCGCCAATTCCAAAAGGTTGCGGTGTTTGCGGTGGCTCTCGCCGACCTCACGGGTCGTCTGGCGCTGATGAGGGTCAGCGACCGGCTGACCGACATCGCCGAGCTCATCGTGCAGTGCTGCATGGAGCTCGCCTGGGACCAGATGACCAAGATCTACGGCGTTCCGTATTGCGGGGACGACGCGGCGAGCGCGCGAATCGTCAAGGTTGCGGTGGCGGGCTACGGCAAACTCGGCGGATTGGAACTCGGCTACGGATCCGATCTCGATCTGGTATTTCTGCACGACTCGAGCGGCGATTTTCAACAAACCTCGGGCGAACGGCCGCTCGACAACGGCGTGTTCTTTCTGAGGCTGGGACAACGCATCGTGCACTTGCTCACGATGCATTCGGCGGCGGGACGGCTCTACGAGGTCGACATGCGGCTGCGGCCGAACGGCAAGGGCGGATTTTTGATGACCGGTGTCGACGCGTTCGAACGGTATCAGCTGCATGAGGCCTGGACCTGGGAGCACCAAGCGCTGCTGCGTGCGCGGGCGGTTGGCGGCGACGAGCGCCTATGCGCGCGCTTCGAGGCGGTGCGGCGTGACGTCCTGTGCAGCGCCGTGAGGCGCGACACGCTGCGCTCGGATGTGTCGCAGATGCGCGCGCGGATGCGCCGCGAGCTGTCGCAGGCGGGTCCGGGACAGTTCGACATCAAACAAGATGCGGGCGGCATCGCAGACATCGAATTCCTGGTGCAGTACTGGGCATTGGCGGCCGCGCACGCGCACCCGGAAGCGGTGAGGTTCAGCGACAATATTCGCCAGCTCGAGGCTCTCGCCCGGGCGGGCGTGCTCGATGAATCTACGGCGCTGTGGCTCAAGGAAGCGTATATAGGCTATCGTACGGTGCTGCACCACCAGTCGCTGGAAGGCGGTTTGCGAGTGGTGGAGGCGGGTCCGTACGCCGAGACGCGGTCCCGTGTCCAGGACATCTGGCGCAACACGTTCGATGGCGCCCTCAATTGAGGCAAGCGGAGCGATGACAACGATACAAGCCAATGCGCAGCATCAATACACGGTGACCCCGGCCGATTTGCCGCTGTCATGTCCCATGCCCGACATGTCATTGTGGAATTCACATCCGCGGGTGTATCTGCCGATCGAGGCCTCCGGCTGGGCCAAGTGCTCTTACTGCGGAGCAGAGTACACCCTTGACCGCGGCGCGCCGGCGACCTGCCGATAGGGCGGCTAGCTTTTGTAGCTGCTGTAGGACTTTTCTTCGACCAGGCTCGAGCCGAGCTTCAGATTGAGGCGCCGCTTGATGGCGGCGCGCTCGTCGTTTTCGATGTAGACCGAGCGGGCCAGGCGAATGAATTCGGCGTCGAAGGCCTGCGCACGCTCTTTGTCCCGGATGGCGTCTTCGATCGTCCACAGGCGCTCATTGACGGACTGCAAGGCGCGCATCTCGCCGTCCACGTCGATGGAGGCGTATGCCGATTGCTTCCAAGTCGCCTCCAGCGCATCGAGTTCGAGGCGCACATTGGCCAATTTGCCGGAGTCCGCCATGCGCTGCGACTTGATGCGCAGAATGGTGATCTTGTCGAGCATTTCGCCGGGCGAAACGGGCACCAAAATTTCATTCATACTGTGTCATCATGATCATGGAACGACGCATTGCCACTGCGAGAGGCGCCATGCTGGCCGATCCCGCCCTTCTTGGCAATCCGCCGGATGCCGCGGGGGAGAGCCTGTTCGAGCCGCAATTCTGGGGCGCGCGGGGCGAGCTTCGCGCGGCGGGAACCGGCCGCGGTGCCGTATGGTTTGTCGCCTCCGGTTCCCGATCGTGGGTTTTGCGCCACTATCGGCGCGGCGGCTTCATGGCGCGGATCTCGCTGGACCGGTACCTCTGGACCGGCGAATCGCGAGTACGCGCGTTCGCCGAATACCGCTTGCTCGCGCGCCTGGAGCGGCGCGGCCTGCCGGTGCCGAAGCCGATCGCGGCGCGCTATCAGCGCGACGGCCTCCGCTATCGCTGCGATCTGATCATGCTGCGCATAGCGGATGCGGTGCCCTTGAGTTCGGTGCTCGCCGAGGCCGCATTGGGCGAGAGCGCATGGCGCGCGATCGGCGCGACCATCGCGCGCCTGCACCAAAGCGGCGTCGACCATGCCGACCTCAATGCGCACAATATTCTGCTCGACCGCAATGGAGCGGTCAGCATAATCGACTTCGACCGCGCCCGGGTGCGCAGCCGCGGTCCCTGGACCTCGAGCAACCTGCGCCGGCTGCGCCACTCGCTCGCGAAGCTATCGCGCCAATCCCCGTCCGATCGATTCCCGGAAGCGGCGTGGACAAGCCTGCTCGCCGGCTATGAAAGCTATGGGCCGGACGGTGCGCCGCCTCTATAGCGTGTTGATGGCGGTTGCTGCGCCGCTGGCCTTCGTGGCGGTGCTGTGCCGCGGCTTGCGCGATCGGCGCCATTGGACCGCCCTGCGCGAGCGCTTCGGATGGGGACCCTTTGCGGACCGGGCGGCGTGCATTTGGCTGCACGCGGTATCGCTCGGCGAGGTAACCGCCGCAGCGGCGCTGATTCGCGCGCTGCGGGCCCGCCATCCGCAGATTCCAGTGGTGCTGAGCACCGCGACGCAGACCGGGCGGGAGCGAGCGCAGGAGCTGTTTGCGGGGGAGGTCGGCATTCGCTTCGTGCCGTACGATACGCCGGGATCGGCGGCGCGATTCCTGGCGCGAATACGCCCGCGCCTGGCAATCATCATGGAGACCGAGCTGTGGCCGAATCTGCTCGGCGAATGCCGGCGGCGCGGAGTGCCGGTGGTGTTCGCGAGCGCACGCCTCACGCAAAGATCGGTGTCGCGCTATCGGCGCCTCGGCACGCTGATCAGCGGCGCATTGGCGAGCAACACGCTGGTGGCGGCGCAAACCGCGCAGGACGCCGAGCGTTTCATCGCCATCGGCGCGGCACGGGCCCGCACACGCGTCATCGGCAACGTGAAATTCGACATGCAGCTGGGCGGCGCCGTCATCGATCAGGGACGGGCGTTGCGTGCCTGCTACCTGGGTCCGCGGCCGGTGTGGGTGGCCGGCAGCACTCATGGCGGCGAGGAGGAGCAGCTGCTGGACGCGCATGCCGCGCTGTTGGCCGAACTCGACGATGCGCTGCTGGTATTGGTGCCGCGGCATCCGCAGCGGTTCGACGGCGTTTCAAGCCTGCTGGCGCGGCGGGGCATTCGCTTTGATCGGCGCAGCCGTGCCGATGCGGTGCGGCCGGAGTCGCAGGTCCTGCTGGTCGATACGGTGGGCGAGCTTGCCGCGCTATACGCCGCAGCCGATGTGGCATTCGTCGGCGGCAGCCTGGTGCCGGTCGGGGGGCACAATTTGCTGGAGCCGGCCGCGCTCGGCGTGCCGGTGCTCACGGGACCCTACAATGCCAACAGCGGGGAAATCGCGCGATTGCTGGCGGAGAGCGGCGGGGCGATGGAAGTCGCGGATGCCGCGGCCTTGAGCGCCGCATTACGCCGGCTGTTCGCCGACCCGGCGCTGCGACAGCGGGTCGGCGCCCTTGGACGCGAGTTCGTGGAGGCGCACCGCGGCAGCGTCGAGCGGCTGATCGAGCTCATCGATCCGTTGCTGGCGGCGCCGGCGTCGGGGGAGCCTGTGCCGGCTGCGGCGAATCGTTGAGCAGGCCGTTGAGCCGATTCAGGCTCTGCTCAGAAAGGATGCCCGCCGCCTGCTGCAGTTTGAGCACGTTGACCATGTAGTCGTAGCGGCTGCGCGAGTAATCGGTCTGCGCCTGAATCCATCGGCGCCGCGATTCAAGCACATCCACCGCGGTGCGCGTGCCGGCCTCGTATCCGGCCTCCGTGGCAGTGAGCGCGGTGACATTCGATTCGAGGGCGCGGCGCAGAGCCTTGACATGGGAAATCTCCGAGAGCACGCCGAGATACGCATCGCGCGCATCGTGCTCCGTTTGGCGCGCGACGCGCTCCAGCCGCTCCTTGGCCGCCCGATGCTGATAGACGGCTTGGCGCACCTGCGAGGACACCATGCCGCCGGAAAACAGCGGAATCGTGAACTGCAGACCGATGGTGTTTTGATATTGATCCAGCGCGGTATTGCCGTACGGCGTGCCGTCCGCGTTGGTGTACTGACCGTCGGCCGTGGCTTTGTAGCGGCTCGCCACCAAGTCGAGCGACGGCAGGTGGCCGCCGCTGGCCGCACTCACGTTCTCGCGGGCGATGTCCGCCGCCAGGCGGCTGGAAACCACGGATAGATTCTGCTGCAGAGCCATTTCCACCCAGCGCTCTTCGCTGCTCGGATCGGGACTGGCGAGTTCGAACGGCTCATTGGGACGCGCCAGGAAGTCGAAGACATCGCCGGTGATTTCGCGCAACAGTTCCTGTGCGGACGCCAGTTGGCGCTTGGCGGCAATGACCGCCGCGGCGCCGGAGTCGTGTGCGGCACGCGCCTCCTGCACATCGGTGACGGCTATGAGACCGACCTCGTAGCGCCTTTCGGCCTGCTCGAGCTGCCGATTGACGGACGTCAAATTGGCGTTCTGCGCGTCGAGGTCGTCTTGCGCGGCGAGGACGTCGAAATAGCGCTGTCCGACGCGCGCGATCAAATCTTGCTGCGCCGCCTGGTAATCGGCTTCCGCTTGCGCGACCTTTGCGTCCGCACGCTGCAGCGCCACCCAGTTCTCCCAGCGAAACAGATTTTGCCTCAGATCGACGCCGTAATGATGGGTGGTCGTGGTGACGTGGCCGTTGAAGGGAAAGCTCTCGAGAATCGTCGTGCCGTTCGCAAGCTGTACGGTGTTGACCGTGTTCGACGACCCCACGTCGCGCTCCTTGGTGGCCGTGCCGTTGCCGGCAAGCTGCGGCAGCAACGCCGCCAGCGCCTGCGGCTTCGACTCGAGCGCCGCCAGTCGATTGGCGTCCGCCTCTCTGAGCTGCGGGTCGTTTTGCAGCGCCCGCTGATACACGGCCAGCAGATCGGCGGCCGGCGCCGCGCGGCAGGATACACAGCAGACCAGCACGAACAGGATGCGTTTCATACGAAAGGACCGCGGGCCGCGACGCTCAGTACTGCGGGATCTGCGGATCGAGGTCCCGGGACCACGCCAAGATGCCGCCGGCGAGGTTGAACACCGAATGGAAGCCCTGTGAATCGAGAAACTGCGCCACATGAAGGCTGCGGCTGCCGGACCGGCAAATCACGACCGTCGTTGCGGTCGGTTCGAGTTCCTCGAGACGCTCGACGATCCGGCCCATGGGAATGTGCACGACGCGGGAAGGCACCGGAGCCAATTGGGTCTCCCAATCCTCGCGAACATCGAGCAGCGTCATGTCGGCGCCCGCAGCGCGCCGCCCAAGGAACTCCCGAGGGCTCAGTTCCTTGATCATCAGAATACGAATCCTTGCGCAGGGGCCGCATTGATCAATGGATCGACCACCGTCTCGAACAAGCTTTCGCGGATCCACTCCCCGTCATCGACCCGGCGCACCAGTATCGCCTCCATCACCGGCGCCGGGCCGGTCACGGCGAACAAACGGCCGCCAAGGCGCAGCGCCCGCTCGAAGCGCGCATCGTAGACCGGCATCGATCCGGTAACGGCGATGACATCGTATTCGCCCAATGGCGCCGGGCTGAATGCATCGCGCGTTTCGCAGCGCACCCGGGCCTGCGGCACGGCGCGAAGATTGGCGGCGGCAGAGGCGGTGAATTCGGGATAAATGTCGATTGAATGGGTCGTGGCGGCGAGTAAACTCAGGCAAGCGCTCAAATAGCCGGTGCCGGTGCCGACTTCGAGCGCGCTGTCGGATGCATTGATCCCCAGCGCCTGCAGGATCCGTCCTTGCAGGTTGGGCGCAAGCATCGACTGACCGAAACCGATGGGAATCGGCGCGTCGGCGAACGCAAGCTCGCGGTAGCTTTCGGGCACAAACGCTTCGCGGGGTACCGCGGAGAGCGCATCGAGCACTCGCCGGTCGAGAACCTCCCAGGTGCGGATCTGTTGATCCACCATTTGCTGTCGAGCGGCGACTGTATCCATAAGGTCCCTTGGGCGATAAGGCCGCTGATTATGGTCAATTTCTACAGGCGGCGCCACGTCTGTGCGCTATTCTCACGGTCACGATGATTCGAGACGCGCCCACCCGATGGGGACCCCCGGCCCAAGCGTCGTCCGAATGTATCGTTATCGAGGTCCGCTAATTTTGTCCTCCGTAGTCCTATGGTTCTTGACTTCCGCTATTTTAGCCGTGGGCATCGGTGTGCTTTTCGTTTGGAAACGACGCCAGGAGCGCGCCGTCAGCGAATTTTCGCGGCAGATATCGCAGCTCGCGCGCGACGCGGGCGCGGCGGGGCGTGTCGGGCTCGAGGGTAAACCCGAGGCGCTGGCGCAGTTGAGTTCGGCGGTGAATGCCCTGCTCGAAAATCTCGAGCAGCGCGGCGCGCGCCTGCACGACCGGGAGCAACTGTTCCAGCGCCTGGTCGAGACGGTGCACGATGCGGTTCTGGTTCACCGCAAGCACATTCTGTTCGCCAATAAGCGCTTCCTGGCGCTGCTGGGCGCGAGCGCGTCCGATGTGGTCGGCAAATCGCTGGCCGATTTCGTGGCGCCGGAATATGTCGAGTTGGTGGAGAACAACCTGCGGCGGCGGCTGGCCGGTGAGCCCTCGGCCGAGCGCTATGAGGTCGAACTCGTCGGAAGGCACGGCGAGGTCTCCCGGGTCGAGTTGTCGGGCACCTTGATCGACAGCGCCGGCGAGCCGGCATTGCTGCTGACCGCGTTGGAGATGCTGCCGAGCGCGACGCCGGTCAACGGGCCGTCCCGGCCGCGCGCGATGGTGATGCTCGATGCAATGGGCGAGAGCGTCATCACGGTCGACGCGGAGGGCCGAATCGACTACGCCAATCACGCGGCGGAGGCGCTGCTCGGTCAGACATTCGATCAGATGGTGGGCAAGCTGTTCGCCGACGTTGCCTCGTTCGTCGACGAAACCGATCGCCATTCCCTCGGGGATCCGGTGCGCAAGGCGCTTGCCGCCGCCGGCCGGGTCACGATGGGCAAGCGCGCCGTCCTGGTGCCGGCCAAGGCCGAACTGGAGCGTTCGGTCGAAATCAGCGTCACGCCGCTCAAGAACGACGCCAAGGAGATCCTGGGGCTGGTGCTGGTATTGCACGACACCAGCGAGTTGCGCGGCTTCACCCGCCAGATCACCTATCAGGCCAGTCACGACGCCTTGACCGGCCTGGTCAATCGGCGGGAATTCGAACGGCGACTGCGCGAGGCGCTCGATTCGGCGCAGACCGGAGACGCGGCGCACGCCCTGTGCTTTCTCGACCTCGACCGGTTCAAGCTCGTGAACGACACCTGCGGGCATACCGCAGGCGACAACATGCTGCGCGAAGTCGCGACCATCCTCAAAGACGCGGTGCGCGACTCCGACACGGCCGGGCGCATCGGCGGCGATGAATTTGCGTTGCTGTTGGTGGGTTGCCCGCTCGACAAAGCGCGGCAAATCGCCGACGACGTGGTGCGTGCCGTCAACGACTATCGCTTCGTCTGGAAGGACAAGATCTTCAATGTCGGCGTCAGCATCGGGCTGGTCGAAATCGGCCGCGACGGCGGTTCGATCGAGGACATCATGAATTCGGCCGATTCCGCCTGCTACGTCGCCAAGAGCCAGGGCGGGGTGCACGTGCACGTGTATTCCGCACGCGAGGAGGCGAGCGCGCGCCACAGCGGCGAGATTCAATGGCTGCAGAAGCTGCAGCGCGCCTTGAGCGAGAACAAATTCGAGCTGTACTACCAGCCCATCGTACACGCGCACGGCACCGGCACACGCGGTCCGGCGCTGGAGGTATTCGTGCGCTTGGACGGCGAGAGCGGCCAACCGGGCACATCAACCGCCGAATTCATTCGTGCCGCCGAACGCTACCGCTTGATGCCGCGCGTCGACCGTTGGGTGGTGCAGGCGGTACTGGCGGCCCTTGGCCGCGGCGGGTTGAGGCTGCCGCCGGAGCGCAGCGTCGCGATCAACATCGCCGGACAAACGCTCGGCGACGTGGATTTTTTGGAGTTCGTCGCGGACTGCTTCGATCACACCGGAGCGAATCCGGGCGATATCTGCTTCGAAGTCACCGAAAGCGCGGTGGTGGCCAATATAGACCATGTGCGCCGGTTCATCGGGGTATTGCACGGCATGGGCTGTGAGTTCGCGCTGGACGATTTCGGCAGCGGCTTGAGTTCGTTCTCGACCTTGAAGACGCTGCCGATCGACTACCTGAAGATCGACGGGTCCTTCATCAGAAACCTCGGCGCCGATTCGGTGAATCGGGCAATGGTCACCGCCATGATAGAGCTGGCGCGCAGCTTGCGATTTCGCGTCGTCGCCGAGCAGGTGGAGGATCAGCAGTCGCTCGATACCGTCAAAGGCATGGGCATCGACTTCGTGCAGGGGTTCATCATTGGCCGCCCACAGCCCCTGTCGGTGATGCCGGTTCCCGCCTAAATCAAGGTCTTATAACCGTCCGGCAGGCGCTCATAACAAACTACTCTGGCGTTTCTCCTGCGCTTAGGAGGAAAATTCGGGCATGCTCGAAAATCCCGAGGTGCAGCATGCCCATTTATGAAGACAACACCAAGTCCATCGGCCGCACGCCGTTGGTGCGCATCAACCGACTGAACGCCGGCAGCGCGGCGACCATTCTCGCCAAAATCGAAGGCCGCAATCCGGCTTATTCGGTCAAGTGCCGGATCGGCGCCGCCATGGTTTGGGATGCCGAGGAGCGCGGCAAGTTGAAGCCCGGCATGTCCCTCGTCGAGGCGACCAGCGGCAACACCGGCATTGCATTGGCGTTCGCGGCCGCCTCGCGCGGCTACGGCTGTGTGCTCACCATGCCGGAGACGATGAGCATGGAACGGCGCAAGGTATTGATCGCATTCGGCGCCAAGTTGATCTTGACGCCGGGCGCCAAGGGCATGAAAGGGGCCATCGCCAAGGCCGAGGAGTTGGCGGCGGCGGATCCCGCGAAATACGTTCTGATGAGGCAATTCGAGAACCCGGCGAACCCGGCGATCCACGAAAGCACCACGGGGCCGGAGATTTGGGACGATACCCAGGGCAAGGTCGACGTGTTCGTATCAGGTGTCGGCACCGGCGGCACGCTGACCGGCGTGTCGCGCTACATCAAGGGCACCAAGGGCAGGAAAATCATCACCGTCGCCGTCGAGCCCGTGAACTCGCCGGTCATCAGCCAGACGCTGGCCGGCGAAACGCCGGCTCCGACCCCGCACAAGATCCAAGGCATCGGGGCCGGCTTCATCCCGAAGAACCTCGATCTCTCGCTGGTCGACCGAGTGGAGCGGGTCAGCAACGAAGAGGCCATTGCGGTGGCTCGCAGTCTGGCGCGCGATGAAGGCATTTTGTGCGGCATCTCGTGCGGCGCCGCGATGGCTGCGGCGCTGCGTCTGGGGCGCGAACCCGCGCAGGCCGGGAAAACGATCGTGGTGGTGTTGCCGGATGCGGGCGAGCGGTATCTATCGGGCGCGTTGTTCGAAGGCCTGTTCGAAGACGTCGAGAAGATGCAAGCGGTCGCCTGAGCGCATCATGAACGCCCTCGCCGGCTCCACCGCCACCGCCAGCGCCGCGCCGTTCGAGCGGCTGCGAGACGAACTGCTCGACAGTTATCTCGGCGACGAGCGCGCTCGCCGTATCTCGCGCCACTATCTGCCGTCGCGCGAGGCGATCGCCGAGATTTTGGCGGGCGTGCTCGAATTGATGTACCCGGGCTATTACGGCCGTCTCGACTTGAACGAGGAGAATCTCGGCACCCACGTGGCGCAGGCCGTGGCGGCGCTGGCGCCGAAGATCGAGCGCGAAATGGAGCATTGCCTGTGCTACGGCCGCGAGCGCGAGCCGGTCAGGCCGGAGTTCGGCGAATGCGCGCCGCGCGCGCGCGAATTGACTGAAATTTTTCTGAGTAGGCTGCCGGAGATTCGCCGGCTGCTGGTGCGCGACGTGCAGGCGGCCTTCGACGGCGATCCGGCCGCGACCAATCTCGACGAGGTGATTCTTGCCTATCCCGGGGTGCTGGCGGTCAGCGTGTATCGCATCGCCCATGCACTGCACGATCTTGGGGTACCGATGATGGCGCGGATCATGACCGAATGGGCGCACTCGAAAACCGGGTGCGACATTCATCCCGGGGCGAAAATCGGCGCGGCGTTCTTCATCGATCATGCGACCGGCGTGGTAATCGGCGAAACCACGGAAATCGGCGAGGGTGTCAAGCTCTACCAGGGCGTTACCCTCGGCGCGCTGTCCTTTCCGCGGGATGCCAGCGGTCAAATCATCCGCGGCCATAAGCGGCATCCGACCGTCGAGAGCGGCGCCACACTGTATGCAAACGCCACCGTGCTCGGCGGCCAAACGGTCGTCGGCGCGAACAGCGTCATCGGCGGTTCGGTGTTCCTGACCCGCAGCGTGCCGCCACGGTCACGCGTGTCGCTCAAGGAACCGGAGCTGCGGGTTGCCTCGCGCGACGGCGCCGTCGAATCCGACGCGATCTATTTCGACATCTAGCATTCGACCCTGTGAATTCGGGCCCAACGCACCGGGCACCGCTCACATCATCTTGCCGAGCACCGGCACCAGCAACAAGGCCACGATGTTGATGATCTTGATCAGCGGATTGATCGCCGGACCCGCCGTGTCCTTGTAGGGGTCGCCCACGGTGTCGCCGGTCACGGCGGCCTTGTGCGCATCGGACCCCTTGCCGCCGAAGTGGCCCTCTTCGATGTATTTCTTGGCATTGTCCCAGGCGCCGCCGCCCGTGGTCATCGATATGGCGACGAACAGTCCGGTGATGATGGTCCCGATGAGCAGACCGCCGAGCGCCTGCACGCCGGATCCGGGGCCCATCAGCCAATTCACCACGAATACCAGCACGATCGGCACGACGATCGGCAGCAGCGACGGCACGATCATCTCCCCGATCGCAGCCTTCGTCAGCATGTCGACGGCGCGCGAATAGTCGGGCTTCGCCGTGCCTTCCATGATGCCCTTGATGTCGCGGAACTGCCGCCGCACCTCGTTGACCACCGAGCCGGCCGCGCGTCCCACGGCTTCCATCGCCATGGCGGCGAACAAGTAAGGGATCAAACCGCCGATGAACAGCCCGATGATGACCGCCGGATTGGACAAATCGAAGGCGGTGGCATGCCCCAGGACCTCTCCGAGCTTGTGCGTGTAGTCGGCGAACAGCACCAAGGCTGCAAGTCCCGCCGAGCCGATGGCATAGCCCTTGGTGACCGCCTTGGTGGTATTGCCCACGGCATCCAGCGGATCGGTCACGTCGCGCACTTTCTTATCGAGGCCGGCCATCTCGGCAATGCCGCCGGCGTTGTCGGTGATCGGGCCGTAGGCGTCGAGCGCCACGATCATGCCGGTCATCGACAGCATGGCCGTGGCGGCGATGGCGATGCCGTACAGTCCCTCGAGCCGGTAGGAGGCCCAGATGCTCAAGGTCACCGCGAGCACCGGCAACGCGCAAGCCTTCATCGAGACGCCGAGCCCGGCAATGATGTTGGTGGCATGGCCGGTCTGCGACGCCGAGGCCACGTGCTGCACCGGCTTGTATTCGGTTGCCGTGTAGTACTCGGTGATCACGATCATCGCCGCGGTGAGTGCGAGGCCCACCAGCGTGCACAGCCACATCGAGGTGGCGCGTTCGCCCATGAACCGCTGCGACACGAAATAAAAGGCGACGGCGGAAATGAGCCCGGAGACGATGACCCCCTTGTACAGGGCGTTCATGATCTTGCCGCCTTCCTTGGTGGAAACGAAAAACGTTCCGACAATGGACGAGACGATGGAAATGGCGCCGAGCACCAAGGGAAAAAGCACCGCGCTTTGACCCATGTCGACCATGACCAGACCGCCGAGCAACATCGTGGCGACCAGCGTGACCGCGTAGGTTTCGAACAAGTCGGCGGCCATGCCCGCGCAGTCGCCGACGTTGTCGCCGACGTTGTCGGCAATGACCGCCGGGTTGCGCGGATCATCCTCCGGAATGCCCGCCTCGACCTTGCCGACCAGATCGGCGCCGACATCGGCGCCCTTGGTGAAAATGCCGCCGCCGAGCCGAGCAAAAATCGAAATCAACGAGCCGCCGAACGCCAGACCGACGAGGGCACGCAACGCCGACTCCGCATCGCCGAGCACATGCAGCATGCCCAGGTAATAGCCGGCCACGCCGAGCAATCCCAATCCGACCACCAACATGCCGGTGATGGCGCCGCCGCGAAACGCGACCTTGAGCGCGGCATTGATTCCCAGGTGCGCCGCCTGCGCGGTGCGCACATTGGCGCGCACCGAAATGAACATGCCGATGTAACCGGCGAGTCCGGACAGGACGGCGCCCACCGCGAACCCGCCGGCCGTGGCCCACCCCAAGGCGAGGCCGAGAATGACGAACAGGATCACTCCCACGATCGCGATGGTGCTGTATTGCCGATTCAGATAGGCCCGAGCGCCCGCCTGGATGGCCGCCGCGATCTCTTGCATGCGGTCGCTGCCGGCCGGCTGCGCCAGGATCCAGCGGACCGAGATCGCGCCGTACAGGATTGCTACGATTCCGGCGCCGATGGCCAGAAATAGGGCGTTATCGAGAGTCATTTCTTGGAGTCTCCGGATCGTCTTGAGGGTTGGTTCGGTCTAATCGAAAAACGACGTATTATGTTATTGAAAACTATCGGTTTATTGGTATTGCCGGGGGCAAAACTATAGCACAAACGGCCGGCGCAGGCGCTTCGCCACGCCGCTGCTCTTGAGCTCCACATAGGCCGGTAGGCCGGCGCGGTAGGGCGGGTAATCCTCGCCGCCGATCAGCGGCAGCAGATAGCGCCGGCAGGCGGCGGTGATGCCGAATCCATCGGCCGTGATGTAATTGCGAGGTACCTTCTTTTCCCGGTTCGCGATCGCGGAGAGCGGCGCCTCGCCGATGCTCCAGCGATACGGAACCGAGGATCGACGCACGATGATCGGCATGACCGCGTTCTTGCCCTGCAGCGCGAACTGAACCGCCGCTTTGCCGACCGCGTAAGCCTGTTCGACGTCCACTTTCGATGCGATGTGGCGCGCGGAGCGTTGCAGGTAGTCGGCGACGGCCCAGTGATATTTGTAGCCGAATGCCTCCTGGGTCATTTGCGCCACCACCGGCCCGACACCTCCGAGTTGGGAGTGACCGAACGCATCCTTGGTGCCCGCCTCGGCGAGGAACTGGCCGTCGGCGCTGCGCACGCCTTCGGAAACCACGATCACGCAATAGCCGTAGCTCGTGACGCAGGACTTCACCTTGTTCAAGAACGAGGTGCGATCGAAGGGAATTTCAGGGAAAAGGATGATGTGCGGGGCATCGCCGCGCTTGTCGCCGGCCAGGCCGCCGGCGGCGGCGATCCAGCCGGCATGACGGCCCATGACCTCGAGCACGAATACCTTCGTGGAGGTGCGCGCCATCGACTGCACGTCGAGCGCCGCCTCGCGCGTCGCGACCGCGATGTACTTGGCCGCCGATCCGAAACCCGGGCAGCAGTCGGTGAACGCCAGATCGTTGTCGACGGTCTTGGGAATCCCAATGCAGGTGACCGGGTAATCCAATTGCACGCCGATTTCGGACACCTTGTGCGCGGTGTCCATGGAGTCGTTGCCGCCGTTGTAGAAGAAATACCCGATGTCATGGGCGCGGAACACCTCGATCAGGCGCTCGTACTGGGCGCGGCTCTTGTCGATCCCGGCCAGTTTGTAGCGCGCGGAGCCGAAGGCGCCGGCCGGCGTGTGGCGCAAGGCCCGGACGGCTGCCAGGCTTTCCTTGCTGGTGTCGATCAGGTCCTCGGTCAGCGCGCCGATGATGCCGTGCCGGCCGGCATAGACCTTGCCGATCCGGTCGCGGTGCTTGCGGGCCGTTTCGATCAAGCCGCAGGCGGAGGCATTGATGACGGCGGATACCCCGCCGGACTGTGCATATAGGGCATTTTTCGGGGCCGAGCGCTGCATGTGTAGCCTTGGGTTCCTAGGGTGTACCGCACCAGATTAGGCGCGCAGGATAGCCGATCGGCGCTATCTAGGCACGGATCGCCAGTTTGACGATGGCATTCATCGAAGGTACGGTAATGCGCTTTCAGCAACATTAAAGAATCATGCGAATAGTCCTATTAGGCGCGCCGGGCTCGGGCAAAGGCACCCAATCTCAAAAGCTGATGGCGGCATACGGCGTTCCGCAAATCTCGACCGGCGATTTGCTGCGGGAGGCCGTGGCCAAGGGGACGGCATTGGGCCTGCGCGCCAAGAGCGCCATGGACGCGGGCAAGCTGGTGGACGATGCCACCGTGCTCGGCATGATACGCGAACGCCTGGCGCGGCCCGACGCCCTCAAGGGCTTCATTCTCGATGGGTTTCCCCGCAACATCGCGCAGGCCGAGTCCTTGGAAAAGACCCTGCGGGATCTGGCGCAGCCGCTGCAGGCGGTGGTGCTGATGAATCTCGAGATGAGCATCCTGTTCAAGCGGCTCAGCGGGCGCAGAATCTGCCGGGATTGCGGCCGCGTGTTCAATGTGTATACGTCGCCGCCCGGCACGCTGCCGCATTGTGACAAGTGCGGCGACGGCGCGCCGCTGATCCAGCGGCCGGACGACAAAGAGGATGTGATCGGCAAAAGGCTGGAGGTCTACGAGGCGCAAACCAAGCCGCTCATAAGACATTACGAATCGACCGGCCTGCTGCGCGTCGTGGATGCCGATGCCGACGTGGAAACGGTGTTCAAGAGCATTCAGCGCGCGGTGCAGGGGGCGCCGCGAGCGGTCGCCGTGGGCCCCGGTGCGGGCGCCTAGCCGATAGTTTCCAGCAATTTCCCGCCGATCTCCTGCAGGCGCCAACCCGCCAGCGACGGCAAATCGCGCTCGCCCATGGCAAGCGCCTTGAGTTCGCCGCGCGGCGCCAGGATTTCGGCGCTTACGCCGAGTTCCGCGGCGCGCGCATCGACCAAGCGGGCGAGCCGTTCGATCACCGCCCTTTGCTCCGGAGTGGGGCGCGAGTCCCGGCTCGGCTCCCGGTCGGTCACATCAGCCCGCGAGTTTTCGCGCAAGGCCTCGATCAGGCTGTCGGCGATGGCGGCGTTAACCGGTTGCGGCAACGAGCGCACCGCTTCGAGCGCCGCGCGCGAGGTGGGATGGACCTGGGCGAGATCGAAGATCGCCGCATCGGGAATGATCCAGCCGCGCGGCAAGTCGCGTTCGCGCGCCATTTTTTCGCGCCATACCGCCAGAGAGCGCGCGCGCGCGCGCGGTGCCGGCGGCAGCTGGCTGAGACCGCGCAGTCTCTTCCACGCCATGTCCACGTCGGGTTCGTAGAGCCGCGCGTCCTCGAGCGCCGAGCAATCCTGCAATACCCATGATTCGCGCCCCAGCGCGCGCAGCCGTTCGCTCAACCGGTCGGCGATCTCGCCGAGATACATCACGTCGTCGGCCGCGTACTCGAGTTGTGCGCGGGTCAGCGGGCGCTTCGACCAGTCGGTGCGTGTTTGGCCCTTCGGCAAGCTCACCTCCAGCAGAGTCTTGACGAGCTCCGCGTAGCCTATCTGCGGCTTCAGCCCTACGCACCCGGCGGCGATCTGCGTGTCGAATACCGGCGAAATCACGCGCTTGACGCTAAGATAAAACGCCTCCAGATCCTGCCGCGCCGAGTGGATGACCTTGCGCGAGGCCGCGGCGGCGGCGAGCGCATTGCCCAAGGGCTCGAGGCTGCCGACCCGCAAGGTGTCCACACACCAGATCGCATCGCCGGCCGCCAATTGCAGCAGGCACAGCTTGGGGAAGAAGGTCCTTTCACGCAGAAATTCGGTGTCGAGGCCGATCGAGGCGTGCGACTCCAGCGTGCGGGCAAGCGACGGCAATTGGTCGCTTCGATCGATCCAAATCGGCTCAGGCATATCGTTGATCCACGTGTACAATTTGATAATTCATTATGACCGAATTGAACGATGCTGCGACTTGCAAAGGCATTCTGGGATATCGCGCTGTGGCGTAAGTCGCCGGCGCACCTGCCCGCGTCGGTATTCCTGCTGTCGCTGGTTGCCGCGGCGGTCGCGGCTCTCGAGGCGCTGGGGGCCCTGTTGCCGCCCAATCCGAGCGATCGGATCCTGATGCGCATGGCGTTGAGCACGGCGCCGCCGCTGCTGTTCGCGTGGGCGGTGCTGGCGGTCGCTCGTCGGCGTCAACGCTTTTTGCAGACCGGCACCGCATTGCTCGGCGTGGCGCTGCTGGCGCAACTGATCTTGTACCCGTTGGGTTCGCTGCTCAATGCCGTCGGCACCGATCGCCCGCTGTCGATACCGTTGGGAGTGCTGTTGTTCGCGGGTCTCATCTGGTATTTGCTGGCCTCTGCCAACATATGGCGCGCCGCGCTCGATTCGCGGCTGTGGTTGGGCGCGGCCATCAGCGTGGGCTACCTCTTGCTCTCGATGGCATTGGAGCAGCGGTTGCTCCCGGAGCCTTGACGATGCACGTTCACATCTTGGGAATAGCCGGGACCTTCATGGGAGGGTTGGCGGCGATCGCCAAGACGGCCGGTTTTCGCGTGACCGGCGCCGATCTCAATGTCTATGCGCCGATGAGTACGCAGCTCACCGCGCTCGGCATCGAATTCGTCGAGGGCTATGGCGCGGATCAGCTCGATCTACGGCCCGACCTCGTCATCGTCGGTAACGCCTTGAGCCGCGGCAGCCCGGTCATCGAAGCGATGCTCGACCGCGGCATGGCATACACGTCGGGGCCGCAGTGGCTCGCGGAGCACGTGTTGCGCGGCCGGCATGTGCTGGCGGTGGCCGGTACGCACGGCAAAACCACCACCTCGAGCATGCTGGCGTGGATCCTGGAGCACGCGGGACTTGCGCCGGGATTTCTGATCGGCGGCGTGCCGAGCAATTTCGATGCGACGGCGCGGCTCGGCGAGGCCTCGGGCGGCAGGGCGCCGTTTTTCGTCATCGAGGCGGACGAGTACGACACGGCGTTCTTCGACAAGCGCGCCAAATTCGTGCACTACCGTCCGCGCACGCTGATTCTCAACAATCTTGAATACGATCACGCCGATATATATCCGGACGTCGCGGCAATTCGCCGCCAGTTCAATCAATTGCTGCGCACCGTGCCGGCGGCCGGGCGCATCGTGCAGAACGGCGACGATGACGAACTCGCGGCCACGGTGGCCATGGGTTGTTGGACGCCGCGCGAAAGGTTCAGCCTGTCGAGCGCGCAAGCGGATTGGGGCGCCGTGCTCGAACCCAACTCGGCCGGCGGACAGTTCACCGTGCTGCGCCGGGGCGCTCCGCTCGCGCGGGTCGACTGGCAGCTGCTGGGCGAGCACAACGTGATGAACGCCTTGGCGGCGATCGCCGCGGCCAACCATGTGGGCGTGACGGCGGAACTCGCCGCCCAGGCACTCGGTGAATTCCGCGGGGTCAAGCGCCGGATGGAGGTTCGCGGCGTGGTGGGCGGCATCACCGTGTACGACGATTTTGCGCATCACCCCACCGCGATCGAGGCGACCCTGAAGGGTCTGCGCGCGCGTCTGCCGCGAGCGCGCATCATCGCCGTGCTCGAGCCGCGCTCCAATACGATGAAACTCGGCGTGCACCGCGATCAACTGGCGCCCGCGCTGGCGCTGGCGGACCGCGCGTGGTTTTTGAACTCGCCGCAACTCGGTTGGGATTTGGCGGCCGCGGTCGCACCGCTGAGCGGGCGAGTCAGCCTCGCGAGCACCGTGGACAGCCTGGTCGAGGGCTTAAGTGGGCAAGTGCAAACGGGCGATCATGTGCTGGTGATGAGCAACGGCGGCTTCGGCGGGCTGCACGAGAAATTGCTCGCCGCATTACGGCGGCGTGAAGCCCGGGCTTCGAAATGAATTCGATCGCGCTGTTCCCGCTCAACATCGTGCTGTTCCCCGAGGGCGCGCTGCCGCTGCGGATCTTTGAAACGCGCTACCTCGATATGGTGCGCCGCTGTATGCGCGAGGGCCAAGGCTTTGGCGTCGTCTTGATCCGCGTGGGTCGGGAAGTCGGCAGCGGCGATACCGACATCTACGCCGTCGGCACCATGGCCGAGATCACCGACTTCCATCAATTGCAGGACGGCTTGCTCGGGATATCCTGCCTGGGGCGGCAAAAATTTCGCATAGTCGAGCAACGCCGTCAAACCGACGGCCTGCACCTCGGCGAGGTCCAATGGCTCGATGCCGAACCGCTGCTACCGGTGCCGCCGCGGCATGCGCGCTTGGCCGAACTGCTGCGCACGGTGCTGCCCCAATTGGGGGAGGTGTACACGGATATGCCGATGCGGCTCGACGATGCCGCGTGGGTGGGTCATCGACTGGCTGAAATATTGCCGATACCGCTCGCCGACAAGCAGATCTGCCTGGAGATCGACGACCCCATTCAGCGCTTGGACAAGTTGGCGCCGCTGACGCCGCTCGCATAGGGCGCCCACGCGCCGCGCCAATGCCAGAGCGCGAGCCCCAGGGCGGCGGCCCACGGCAGCACCCAATAACCCACCAAGCCGTCGAACCGGCCAACCCACGCGGAATATTGCGTGCCGCTGCCGCTCGCGGTGCTCAGCTGAAGAATTCGCAGCACCACCACCCAGCCGGCGTGCAGACCGATGGCCGCCGCGATGTTGCCGGTCAGCACGCGAGTCAAGCTCAAGATCAGGCCGACCGCCAGCCACGCCAGAAAAGAGTCGATCACCAGGGTCGGGCTGCCCAAGGGCGCGAAGGAGCGCAGCAAGAGATCGAACCCGCTGCCCCAGTGCAACTGCTCGGGCGCAATGCTGGCTTTGGCGAAGAAATGCAGGATCGCGAACAACGGCGCCGTGAGCAGCACCGCACTCAAGGGCCCCGATTCGCGCGCTATGGCGGTGTGCATGGCGCCGCGAAACACCGTCTCTTCGATCAGGGCCACACTGACTCCCGATATCGAGCCGGCGAGCAACAGGTGCGCAATTCCCGCAGCGGAGGCAAGGTGCGCCGGATCGCTCAAGATGCGCAAATGAGTCGCCAGCAGGAAGGCGGCGCCGACGCCGCCGGTGGCGGCGCCGGCCGCGCCCCACCACATGGATACCCTTAAGAATCTGCGCCAGGGCAGGCCGTAGCCGAAGTCCTGTTTGCTGCGAACATCCAGATGCCGGCACAGCCACGCGAGCTCGATCGCCAACACCAGCATGGTGACGCGGCTCGCCACGCGGTGAAACGGCCACGGGCCGAGGTGCGACGCCAGCTCAAAGGCGGGGTAGGCGATGCTCGCGCCGATGAGTCCGGCCGCGAGCAGCGAGCCCAATAGCCAGGTAAACGCCCGCATCTTTGGGATCCGTTAGCCGGAATGCAAACTGGCGAGCGCCCTGCTCGCCGCGGCAATCGTCGCATCGATATCGGCATCCGAATGCGCCGCCGACAAGAAGCCCGCTTCGAATGCCGATGGCGCGAAATACACCCCTTCCTCGAGCATGCGGTGAAAGAACCGCCTGAACCGCTCCGTATCGCAGGCCATCACCTTGGCGAAACCGTCGACGACGCGTTCCGAGGTGAAAAAGAACCCGAACATGCCGCAGACCTGATTGGTGGCGAACGCGATGTCCGCGCTTGCGGCCGCGCCCGCAAGGCGCCGCATCAATAGGTCGGTCATCGTGTTCAGTCGCTGGTGAAAGCCGGGAACCGAGATCAACTCGAGCGTTGCGAGTCCCGCAGCCATCGCCACCGGGTTGCCCGACAATGTGCCCGCCTGGTAAATCGGGCCGAGCGGAGCGAGCCGCTCCATGAGGTCGCGGCGGCCGCCGAACGCGCCTACCGGCATTCCGCCGCCGATGATCTTGCCGAGCGTCGTGAGATCCGGGCGTACGCCGTACAATTCCTGCGCGCCGCCAAGGGCCACTCGAAACCCGGTCATGACCTCGTCGAAGATCAACAATGCGCCGCTCTTATCGCACTCGGTGCGCAGAGTTTCGAGAAACCCGGGGACCGGCGGTACGCAATTCATATTGCCGGCAATCGGCTCGACGATGACGCAAGCGACCTGCCCGCCGATTTTCCGGAACGCGTCGCGCACCTGATCGGCATTGTTGTAGTCGAGGGTCACGGTATGGGCCGCGAGGGCCTTCGGCACACCGGGCGAGGTGGGCACGCCGAACGTGAGGGCGCCCGAGCCGGCCTTGATCAACAACGAATCGGAGTGACCGTGGTAGCAGCCTTCGAATTTCACGATGGTATCGCGCCCGGTGAAGCCGCGCGCCAGGCGGATCGCGCTCATCGTCGCCTCGGTCCCCGAGCTGACGAAGCGAACCAGCTCGATCGACGGCATGAGATCGATGACCCGCCGGGCGAGCTGTGTTTCGAGCTCGGTTGGGGCGCCGAAGCTCAAGCCGTCCGCCGCCACGCGCTGCACCGCCGCGATCACCTGCGGGTGCGCGTGACCCAAAATCATCGGGCCCCACGAGCCGACGTAGTCGATGAACTGCCGCCCGTCCGCGGCGACCGTGCGGGATCCGGCCGCCTTCTTGAAGAAGATCGGTTCTCCGCCGACGCTGCGAAACGCGCGCACCGGCGAATTGACGCCCCCTGGAATATACCTACAGGCCTCTTGATACAGGCTTACCACATGCCGCTCCTCAGGTTATTGCCGCTTGCGGCAGGCGCAGAAGCACCTCGAGGCCGCCGCCGATACGATTTTTGGCCGTGGCTGAACCGCCGTGCGCGATTATGACCTGGGACGTGATGGCGAGCCCGATCCCCTCGCCGCCGGTGTCGCGATCGCGCGATTCCGCAACGCGGTAGAACGGCTCGAATATACGCTCCAAATCGCTCTCCGGCACCCCCGGCCCCCGATCGCCGATCAGCATCGAGAGCCCCCCGCCGAAGCGCTCGACGGCCACGTCCACGAGCCCACCGGCCGGACTATACCGCACCGCGTTGCGCAATACGTTCTCGATCGCGCTTCGCAGCAGTTCCCGATTGCCATGCACCGTGCATCTTGCCGCACCCAGCTGCCTGACTTTGCAGCTCTTGACGGCGCCTTCGAAGTTCGCGTCGCGCACGACCTCCTCGAGCACCTCGTCGATGTCGAAGCTATCCCGCGCCGACGGCGCTTCGCCGCCGTGCAATCTTGCGAGCTTCAACACCTGGCTGATCAATCCGTCGAGACGCTCGATCTCGCCCTCCATGCGATCCAACTGCCGCGGCAAATCGGCCGGCGATTGGCGCGCCAAACCGAGCGCGACGCGCATGCGCGCGAGCGGCGAGCGCAATTCATGCGAGATGTCGCGCAGCAGCCGCGTGATGGCGCCGCGGTTGGATCGCAGTCGGTCGGCCATGGCGTCGAAGTCCCTGGCGAGCACCGCCAGTTCGTCCTTGCGGCCCTCGAGACCGGCGCTCACGCGCACCTCCAGGTGCTCGCCGGCCAGCGCGCGCGCGCCCGCCTGTATGCGGCGGATGGGCGCGCTCAAATGCTGCGCGAGCCACCAGCTGGCGAGGGCGCTGACCGCCAATGCAATGCAGAGAATGGTCAGTGATATGCCGGGCAGGCTCAAGGCGCCGAATATGCTCGCGCGGCGGGGTACCAGCAGCACCGTGTACATTGCCCCGTCGGGACCGACGATCTGCGGCGCGGCGCGCTGCGGGCGAAAATTGCCCGGCGCCGATTGCTCCAAGTGCCTTGGCCCCGCACCGGGCGGGCCGGCACCGGGAGGCGCGGCGCCGGGAGGAGCCGTGCCGGGCGGCTCGGCTCCGACCATGGCCTCGCGGTTCAAGAACTCCAAGCGCCGCGCCGCGCCCTCGGAGAGGCGGCGGCCGAGGATGTCCTTGCCGTCCGGCCCGGTGATGAATAAATCCCGATCGGGGATGACATGCTCGTTTGCCTCAAGCCATTTCTTCAGCGCCGAGATTCCGCCGCTCGCCAACACTTCGGAGGCCTGAATCGCAATGCTCGGCCGGCGCTGCAGTTCCGGCGATCCATATTCGCGGGCGGCAATCGCGAAGGTAATCGCGATGCTGCCGCCGACGATGAGCGCCATGGCGATCCAAAACAACAGGAAGATCCGCAGGAACAGGCTATGCATTCGATCGGGCTACTGGGAGCCTGTCCGAGTATTCCGCGTGAGCCGCGTTGCGCTCTGCAAGGATGCGGATGCGAGGCGCGCGGCGCAGTGCATATCTACCTCGGCCGCGGCCATGTGAAATACTCAGACGGGCACCTGGGGTGGCAAGGTGAGAGTGTAGCCCGAGCCCCGGACGTTCTTGATTTCCGGGTTGGCGCCGGCTTCGAGTTCGAGCTTGCGGCGCAAATTGCTGATATGCGTATCGATGCTGCGATCGTAGGGGACGAGCTTTCGGCCCAAAGCCTGCTCGGTCATCGCCTCGCGCGAGATCACTTGTCCCGCCGAGCGCATCAGCAGTTCGAGTACGCGGAATTCCGCGCCGGTCAGGGAAACGGGACGCTGCGCAAAGCGCACCAGGCGCATTCCCGTATTGAGAACGATCGGGCCGACGGTGAGCTCATCCTGGCCTGCGTCGCGCGCCGCGCGGCTGCCTGCGCGGCGTAAAATGGCGCGAATGCGCGCCACCAGTTCGCGCGGATTGAACGGCTTGCTGAGATAGTCGTCGGCGCCGAGTTCCAGCCCGACGATGCGATCCACGTCGTCGCCGCGCGCCGTGAGCATGAGGATCGGCGTGTCGTGCGAAGCGCCGAGCTTGCGCAACACGTCGAACCCGCCGACGCGCGGCAGCATGACGTCCAAAATCAGGATTTCATAGTCGCTGCGTTGCAGTTCGGCAAGCGCATCGGCGCCGTCGTGCACGCAGGTGACCTTGAAATTCTCGACCACCAAATATTCGGTGAGCATTTGGCATAGCTCCCGATCGTCGTCCACCAGCAGCACGCGCGTTTCGCGCGGTCTGGCGGATTCCGCAGCGGCTTGGTTGAGCGTGTTCGGGCCCATGATTGCGTACTTTGGCAGAGTTTTCGGCGAGCGACAGCCCCGGTCGGCGAATTGACATTTCTTTGCACGATGACCACGAAAAATTGCCGCAGCTCGAGATTGCGCACGGCCCTTTCGCCGTAAGCTGCCGGTCAGTGCAAAACCGAAGGAGCACAGTTGCCATGATCAAGTTACGACGCGTCGTTCCGAGCCTCTGCCTGGCGAGCGCACTGTCCGGTTTGGCCGCTTACGCGGCCACCGCCCAAGAGCCTGCCCCGGCAAGCCATTGCGGCGGCGCTTCCCCGTGGCGCCACGGGCATGGCGGCGGTCCGGGCGAAATGGGCTTGGTGCTGCATAAATTGAACCTGGGGGCGGATCAGCAAACGCAGGTCAAGGCGATATTCGCCGGTGAGAAAGGCCAGCTCGACGCGCTGCACGAGAGCGCCAAGGCCAATCGGCGGGCGCTCGCAACGACGCCGCCGACGGACCCGGGCTACGCTGCGCTCATCGAGACCGAGCAGCACAACGCCGCGGCGCGCATCATGCTCGGGCACCAGACCTGGAAGCAGATCTATGAGAGCGTGCTGACCAAGCAGCAGCAGCAGCAGATCCCGGGCATCGTCGCCGCTGCGCAGGCCGCGCGCGAATCCGGCATGGGAGCCTGGAAGGCCCAGCATCCGCAGACGCCCTCCGATTGAGGCGCCCGATCAACGCTGCACGGCGCCGATGCCGTCTCTTTTGAGCAGATCAATGACGCTGTCGCGACCGACCAGATGAGCGGTGCCGACGATGACGAGGTAATTCTTGTCATCGGCGAGCAGCGCCTCGATGCGCGCGATCCACTTGCGATTGCGTGCGACCACGAGCGTCTGATAGACGGCGGGATCGTTGCCCAATTCGGACTTCAATTGGGTTTCGAACCAATTCGTGTCGCCGCGCTGCCAGGCATGAACCATGCCGTCCACCTGCTTGGGCAGATCGCGGGCCTGCTCGAGGCTCGACATCAGGTATTCCACCTGGGCATCCATCGACATGCTTTCGAAAAGCGCAATTTGATCGTGTACGGTCTCGAGACCGGCGACGGATTTGCCGTCGGCACGCGCTAGCTCCAAGAAGTGCATTTCCACGCCCGATTGCGGCTCGAACCCGATCTGCGCGAGCTGCACCTGGGAGATCGCCTCGGCGGTGAACCACGGCGCGAATGAGTCGAAAGTCGACAATTCAATCCCCAGGTCGCGGGTCAAGCCCTGCGCGCGCGCGTAGCGGCTTTGACCCATGACCTGCGGCAAACTCTTGCCTTCGGGCAATAGTGCGCTCGCCAGCATCTGCGCCTGCACCTGTTCGGCATCGATGCCGGCGAGATCGATTTCCATCAACAGCGACGCGGCATTGCGGTAGGCGTCCTGCACCACGGCCGGGAGCGGGTAATCGCTTGGGCGCAGCACGTGGATGGAGCCGAGCAGGTACACGGTGTTGTGCCTGCCATGCAGCTCCCAGAGCGGATGCAGCGTGGTATCCGCGCGAGCGGCGGTGGCGAGCGCCCAACAGCACAGCGCCCAGCACAGCGTCGATACGGTCGGGCGGGAGCGAGGCAAGGGTCAGCGCGCAGCCGCCGTCAGCGGTATGGCCGGCGATTCTATCCAGCGGATTTCGCTGTCGATTTTGCCGTCGGGGTGCAGCTCGAACCGCCGATAGGCGGGCGGCCGCAAGTCGACTGCGAAGCGTTCGCTCATCGGCATGAACTGCGCTCCGGTCGACGGGGTGGCGAACAGGCGCACCTCACCGCGCCTGCCATCGTATGCCTGATGCACGTGGCCCCAGGCGACCGCCCGGACCTGGCGGTGCGAATCGACGATGCGCCAGAATTCGTCGGCGTTGGCGAGCCCTATGCCGTCGAGCCAGCGGCTGTTCATGCGGATCGGGTGATGATGCAGACATACCATGGCGGGTGCCGAAGAATTTGCCAGTGCGCGGTCGAGGCGCTCGAGCTCCTGCGGCGCCAGACGCCCGCCGACGTTGCCCGGATCATAGCTGTCCAGCATTATAAACTGCCAGCCGCCCTCCATGTGGGTGCCGCAGACTTGAAACGGCGCGTGCGCGAGTTCCCGGCGCATGGTTTCCGGTTCGTCGTGATTGCCCGGAATGCAAAGCACCGGTTTTTCCAGATTGCCGAGGATGCTGCGAAACCGCAAATAGCCGGAAGGGTCGTCCTGGACGATATCACCGGTCACGAGCATGGCCGCATAGTCCGGAAATTTTTCGAATGCGTCGTCGAGGACGCTGCGCAAGCTTGAATCGGTCTGTACGCCGCGCAGCTTGCCGTCGGCGTTGCCGTACAAATGCGGATCGGTGATTTGTAGAATCTGCATGTTTGAAATGCTAGCAAAGCCCCCGGCGCACGACGGTGAACTGGGTCATGGCCGCGCCGGATTTGCGCCATGCATGGTTAAACCGCGAATTTGTGAACGCGTTTCATTGGAAAGCGCGACTCAAGTCCCGGTTTACGCTGGCGCGCCGTATTCCAACCGGCCGTTGCTGGCGGAGAGCGCATCGGGGAGAATGTCGCCCTCTTCATGACCAGGAAGCCCCCGATGCCGACCCGCCGCGAGTTTGCCAACGCCATTCGCGCTCTTTCGATGGATGCGGTTCAGAAGGCGAATTCCGGCCATCCGGGCGCTCCGATGGGCATGGCGGACATCGCCGAAGTGCTCTGGCGCGACGTACTTAAGTTCAATCCGGGTAATCCCTTATGGTGGGATCGCGACCGTTTCGTATTGTCCAACGGCCATGCCTCAATGTTGCTGTATTCGGTGCTGCATCTCACCGGTTATCCATTGCCGATGGACGAACTGAAGCAGTTCCGGCAGTTCGGCTCATTGACGCCCGGCCATCCGGAACGCGACCCGCACCTGGGCATCGAGACCACCACCGGGCCGCTCGGGCAAGGCTTTGCAAATGCGGTCGGTATGGCGCTCGCGGAACGCGCGCTCGGCGCGACGTTCAATCGACCGGGCCACACGATTGTCGATCATCACACCTACGTGTTCCTCGGCGACGGCTGCCTGATGGAAGGCATTTCCCACGAAGCGGCCTCGTTCGCGGGCACGCAGCGGCTCGGCAAGCTGATCATGGTCTACGATGACAACGGCATTTCCATCGACGGCAAGGTCCAGGGTTGGTTTGCCGACGACACGGCCCGGCGCTTCGAGGCCTACGGATGGCATGTTCTGCCCCGGGTCGACGGGCACGACAGCGAATCGATTGCGGCCGCGCTGGCGGCGGCCCGAGCCGCCGCCGATCGACCGTCGCTCATATGCGCCAGAACCGTGATCGGTTGGGGTGCGCCCAACAAGCAGGGCAGCGCGTCCATGCACGGCGAGCCGATGGGAACCGACGAAATTGCTGCAGCGCGCGTGCGCCTGGGTTGGAACTCGCCGCCGTTCGAAATACCCGCCGAGATCCGTGCGGGATGGGATAGGCGCGAAAAAGGAGCGCGGGTCGAAGGGCAGTGGCGTGCGAAATTCGCGGCCTACAAGGCCGAATTCCCCGCGCTGGCGGCCGAATTGGAGCGGCGCATGGCAGGAGTTCTACCTAGTGGCTTCGACGCACTCGCGCAGGCGTGCATCGATCGCGCGCAGTTGGAAGGCAAGGCGCTCGCCACCCGTCAATCGTCCCAGGCGGCGCTGAACTCGTTCGGGCCCGGGCTGCCCGAACTCGTGGGCGGCTCCGCGGATCTCACGCCGTCGAACGGCACGATGCGCAAGGACTCGCTGACCCTGACCGGTGAGTCGCCCGCCGGGAATTATGTGCATTTCGGCGTGCGCGAATTCGGCATGTCGGCGATTCTCAACGGCATCGCCGCGCACGGCGGCTTCATTCCCTATGGCGGCACGTTCCTGGTCTTTTCGGACTATGCGCGCAATGCATTGCGCATGGCGGCCCTGATGCGGCTGGGCACGATCTTCGTCTACACCCACGATTCGATCGGGCTCGGCGAAGACGGTCCGACCCATCAACCGATCGAACATCTGGCGAGCCTGCGCGTGATTCCGAACATGGAAGTGTGGCGTCCGTGCGATGCGGTCGAAACCACGGCCGCCTGGCGCGCCGCGATCGAGAATCGCGACCGGCCGACCTGCCTGGTGCTGACCCGCCAGTCGGTGGTGCATCAGCCGCGCGAGGCCCGCCAGGTCGCCGCGATCGCGCGTGGCGCCTACGTTTTGATCGACTGCGACGGACCGCCCGACGCCATCGTGATTGCCAGCGGATCCGAGGTCGGCATCGCCGCCGCTGCGGTCCGCGGGATGGCGCAGAAGGGGCGCCGAGTGCGCTTGGTATCCATGCCGAGCAGCACGATCTTCGAGCGCCAGGACGACGCCTACAAGCAGAGCGTGCTCCCGCCATCGGTCACGCGCCGCGTGGCGGTGGAGGCGGGCGTACGCGAACCATGGTGGCGCTACGTGGGTTTGCAGGGGCAAATCGTCGGCATCGATGGTTTCGGCGCATCGGCGCCGGCGCAAGAGTTGTTCAAGCATTTTGGATTCACGCCCGAACATGTGACGCAGGCGATCGATAGGGCGCTGACGGCTTAAATTCGTGACACAGGGGACCAACATGACAATCAAGGTAGGCATCAACGGCTATGGGCGAATTGGCCGCAATATTCTGCGTGCGCTGTACGAGGGAAAGCACGCGGGCGGGATAAAGATCGCCGCGATCAATGATCTGGGCGACGCGAAGACCAACGCCCACCTGACGCGCTTCGACACCGTTCATGGCCGATTCCGCGGCGAGGTGCACGTCGACGGGGATTCGATGGTGGTGAACGGTGACCGGATCCGCGTGATCGCGCAGCGCGATCCGTCGAAGCTGCCGTGGGGCGAACTCGGAGTGGACATCGTCCTGGAGTGCACCGGGCTGTTCACCAGCAAGGCCAAGGCCTCCGCGCATCTGACCGCCGGGGCGAAAAAAGTGCTGATCTCCGCGCCCGGCGGCGATGATGTCGACGGGACCATCGTTTACGGCGTGAATCACAACGTCCTCAAGGCGGCCCACACGGTGATCTCGAACGCCTCGTGCACGACCAATTGCCTGGCGCCGCTCGCCAAGGCTCTGCACGACAAGATCGGCATTTTGTCCGGCGTCATGAACACCATTCATTCCTATACCAACGATCAAGTGCTGACCGACGTCTACCACTCGGATCTGCGCCGCGCGCGCTCGGCGACCATGTCGATGATTCCCACCAAAACCGGCGCCGCGGCGGCGGTTGGCCTGGTATTGCCGGATCTTAAGGGCCTGATCGACGGCTTTGCGATCCGGGTGCCGACGATCAACGTCTCGTTGGTGGATTTGAGCTTCAATGCCGCGCGCAAGACCACGGTGGAGGAGGTTCACTCGATCGTCAAGGCGGCCGCCGAGGGACCGCTGAAGGGCATACTCGCCTACAACGACCAGCCTCTGGTTTCGGTGGATTTCAACCATGATCCGGCCTCCTCGACCTACGATGCGACGCTCACCAAGGTCATGGCCGGCACCCTGGTGAAGGTGTGCGCCTGGTACGATAACGAATGGGGATTTTCCAATCGCATGCTCGATACCACCCTGGCATGGTCGAAAGCCGTCTAATGGGTTTCGGCGCAGCCGGCGCGGGCGCGCCGCCCGGCCGCCCCGACGGAGTGAACATATGAAAGTCAATAAAATGGCGAACCAGGACCTCTCCGGCAAACGGGTGCTGATACGGGAGGATTTGAACGTGCCCATCAAGGACGGTGCGGTCACCAGCGACGCGCGGATACGTGCGGCGCTGCCGACGATTCAGGCCGCCCTGCATGCGAACGCGAGAGTTTTGCTGATGTCCCACCTGGGGCGCCCCGAAGAGGGCAAGTACGCCGAGGAGTTCTCGCTTGCGCCGGTTGCGAAGCGGCTGACGCAGCTGTTGGGCGTGCCGGCCACGCTCAAGCGGGACTGGCTGAACGGCGTCGATGTGGCCCCGGGCGAAGTGGTTCTGCTCGAAAACGTACGCTTCAACAAGGGCGAGAAGAAAAATGCCGATGATCTCGCCAAGAAAATGGCGGCGCTCTGCGACGTCTACGTCATGGACGCCTTCGGCACCGCGCACCGCGCCGAGGCAAGCACTCATGGCGTGGCGAAATATGCGCCGGTCGCGTGTGCAGGGCCCTTGCTCGTCAGCGAATTGGCGGCCTTGGAAACGGCGCTCGAAAAGCCGGCGCGGCCGCTGCTCGCGATCGTCGGCGGCTCCAAGGTGTCGAGCAAGCTCACGGTGCTCGAGTCGCTGCTCGGCAAGGTCGATCAATTGATCGTGGGCGGCGGGATTGCCAACACCTTTCTGGCGGCGCTTGGCTTCAAAGTCGGCAAATCGCTGCACGAACCGGAGATGCTGGACATCTGCAAACGGCTGATGGAGCAATCCCAGAGGCGCGGCATCGTCATTCCGATGCCGACCGACGTGGTGGTCGCCACCGAGTTCTCGGCCAAGGCGGAGGCGGACGTCAAGCCGGTGACCGGCGTGGCGGACAATGAAATGATTCTCGATGTCGGACCTGATTCGGCCGAGCACATGAGCACACTGATCGCCGCGGCCGGCACCGTGCTGTGGAATGGTCCGGTCGGCGTGTTCGAGTTCGATCAATTCGGGGAAGGTACGCGCACCCTCGCCAACGCCATTGCGCGCAGCAAGGCATTCTCGCTCGCCGGCGGCGGCGATACGCTCGCCGCCATCGAGAAATACGGCATCGAGGACAGCATCTCGTACATATCGACCGGCGGCGGCGCATTCCTGGAGTTCGTCGAAGGCAAGAAGCTTCCCGCGGTTGACGTGCTCGAGCAGCGCGCAGCATGAGCTTCATCCAGCGTCGCACAAAAATCGTCGCGACCTTGGGTCCGGCCACCGATGATCCGAAGGTCCTTGCCGACATGGTGCGCGCCGGCGTCGATGTGGTCCGGCTCAATTTCTCGCACGGCGATACCAGCGATCATGCGCGGCGTCTGGATCTCGTCCGGCAAGCCGCCAAGCTGGCGGGCCGCTATGTGGGCGTGCTCGGCGACCTGCAAGGCCCGAAGATCCGCGTCGATCGGTTCGTGGCGGGCAAGGTGGACCTGGTCGACGGCGCCGAATTTACGCTGGACGCGGAGCTCCCCGTCGATGCGGGCACCGAGCATTCGGTGGGAATCGCGTACAAGAAATTGCCCTCGGACGTGTTCCCCGGCGACATACTGCTGCTCAACGACGGCAAGATCAGCCTGCAAGTGCTCGAGGTCTCGGGTCCGCGCATCAGGACCAGGATTCTGGTCGGGGGCGAACTCGGCAACAACAAGGGCATCAACCGCCAAGGCGGAGGATTGTCGGCGGGCGCACTCACCGACAAGGACCGCGAGGACATTCAGAACGCGGCGCGGCTCAAGGTCGATTATCTGGCGGTGTCCTTTCCGCGCGATGCCGCCGACATGAATGAAGCGCGCGCCCTGCTGCGCGCCGCCGGCGGCCACGCGCTGCTGATCGCCAAGATCGAACGTGCGGAGGCGATCAAGAATCTGGCCGAGGTGGTCAGGGCGAGCGATGCGGTGATGGTGGCCCGCGGCGACCTCGGCGTCGAGATGGGCTTTGCGGAGCTCGCCGGGCTGCAAAAGCAGATCAATCTGGAGGCGCGGCACCAAAATAAGGTGGTGATCACGGCGACGCAAATGATGGAATCGATGATCGTCAATACCGTGCCGACCCGCGCCGAAGTGTCGGATGTCGCGAACGCGGTGATGGAAGGCAGCGACGCGGTGATGCTGTCGGCGGAAACGGCCGCGGGAAAGCACCCGGCCAAAGTGGTCGAGGCGATGGCTCAGATCATCGTGGGCGCCGAAAAGTACCAGGGTACGCACGTGCGCATCCGCCAGCGCCGAACCGGCTACTTCGACCACACCAACGAGGCGATCGCGGCCGCGGTGATGTATACCGCGAATCACCTGCACGTGAAGGCCATCGTCGCACTCACGGAGTCCGGCGAAACCGCGCTGTGGATGTCGCGAGTGCGTTCGGATATTCCGATTTACGCCTTTTCGCGCCAGGAGATCGCGCGCTGCCGGGTGACGCTGTACCGCGGCGTCTACCCGGTCGCCTACGACGTCACCGACAAGGACCGCGAAGCATTCTATTCCTCGATCTTCCGATTGCTGTTGGATTTGAAGCTGGTGGTCGAGGGGGATCTGATCATTCTCACCAAAGGCGAAGCGAGCGGCGTGGCCGGCGGCACCAATTCCATGCAAATCCTGCAGGCCGTACGCCAGTAGGACCGGCCGGGCATGCAAACGGAGTTTCGCGGGACCGACCGGTACGTTGCCACCGAAGAATTAACGGCGGCCGTGAACGCCGCGATGGCGCTGTCGCGCCCGCTGCTGATCAAGGGCGAACCCGGCACCGGCAAGACGCTGCTCGCGGCCGAAATCGCCGAGGCCCTGTCGAAGCCGTTGTTCGAGTGGCACGTCAAGTCCACCACCAAGGCGCAGCAAGGCCTGTACGAGTACGACGCGGTGTCGCGCCTGCGCGATTCGCAGCTCGGCGATCCGCGGGTCAAGGATATCCGCAACTACATCGTCAAAGGGAATCTCTGGGAAGCCTTCGACTGCGAGGTGCAGCCGGTTCTCCTGATCGACGAGATAGACAAGGCGGACATCGAATTTCCCAACGATCTGTTGCGCGAGCTGGATCGCATGGAGTTCTACGTATACGAGACCCGCGAAACGGTGCGCGCAAAACACCGCCCGGTGATCGTGATCACCAGCAACAACGAGAAGGAACTGCCGGACGCATTTTTGCGGCGCTGCTTCTTTCACTACATCCGGTTTCCCGACGAGCAGACCATGACGCAGATCGTGGACGTGCACTTCCCGAATCTGAAGCGCGAGCTGCTGCGCGAGGCGCTCGCGACATTCTTCAATATCCGCGGGACGCCGGGATTGAAAAAGAAGCCGACCACGTCCGAGCTGCTGGATTGGATCAAGCTGTTGGTGGCCGAGGACATACCCCCCGAGGCGTTGCGCGGCGGCGATGCGAAGAATCTGATTCCACCGCTGTACGGGGCGCTGCTCAAGAACGAACAGGACGTGCATCTGTTCGAGCAGCTGCTGTTTCTCAATCGCCGGAATGCTCGTTAGGTTTTTCTTCTTGCTGCGCGGCGCCGGCGTGCCGGTGTCCATCACGGAATTGCTGACGTTGCTCGAGGCCTTGAGCCGCGGTTTGAGCGGCGCCAGCGCCGAGCGGTTTTATTATTTGGCGCGCGCCTGCCTGGTCAAGGACGAACGCTACTACGATCGATTCGATCGCGCGTTCGCCGCGCATTTCAAGGGCGCCGCGGACGTGTTGGCGATGTTGTCGCGCGATCTCCCGGCCGACTGGCTCGAGAAAATGGCGGTGCGGGATCTCAGCGACGCCGAGAAGGCGCAAATCGAGGCGTTGGGCGGCTGGGAGAAGCTGATGGAGGGGCTCCGCAAGCGGCTCGAAGAGCAGCGGGAGCGGCACCAAGGCG
Source organism: Gammaproteobacteria bacterium (assembly GCA_037440085.1). GTDB lineage: Bacteria > Pseudomonadota > Gammaproteobacteria > Steroidobacterales > Steroidobacteraceae > Bog-1198. The sequence continues at coordinate 35,590 of JBBIUT010000006.1, read as the reverse complement.
GCAACAAGTGGATTGGAACCGCCGGCACTTCGCCGTTCGGCGCCTATGGCTACAACCCCGAAGGGGTGCGGATCGGACAAGACAAATCCCGCAACCGCAGTGCGGTCAAGGTTTGGGACAGGCGCGAGTTCGCGAATCTGGACGATACGGTCGAGCTTGGCACGCGCAACATGAAGGTGGCGTTGAGGCGCCTGCGCCGCTTCGCAAGGCGCGGCGCGCCCACCGAATTCGCCTTGAACGACACCATCGACGCGACCGCGCGCTCAGGCGGCTGGCTGGACATCAAGATGGTGCCCGAGCGGCACAATGTGGTGAAGGTGCTGCTGCTGCTCGACGTCGGCGGCTCGATGGACGATCACGTCAAGGCCTGCGAGGAGCTCTTTTCCGCCGCCCGCAGCGAATTCAAACATCTGGAGCATTTTTACTTTCACAATTTCATCTATGAATCGCTCTGGCGCGACAACCGGCGGCGCCTCAATGAACACATCGACACCGCCCAGCTGATGCGCACCTACGCGCGCGATTACAAGCTGATCCTGGTGGGGGACGCGACCATGAGCCCGTACGAGATCACTTACGCGGGCGGCAGCGTCGAGCATTGGAATCCGGAACCGGGCGGCGTGTGGCTCGAGCGCCTGATGAAGGCCTATCCGATGTTCGCTTGGATCAATCCGCAGCCGCAGGCACGCTGGCGGCAGACCGCCTCCATCGCGCTCATCCGCGAGATGTTGGAGGGACGCATGTATCCGCTGACGCTGGCGGGACTGGATGACGCCATCGAGGCTCTCGGCTAGGGCGGCAATGTCGGCGGCGTGACGCACGCCCGCGTAATGGGCCGCCGCCCGCTGGCATACTTAAAATCATGGATTGCAATGCACCCCAGTTGGGGCTGGTATTGACCGGCGGCGGGGCGCGCGCGGCATACCAGGTGGGCGTGCTCAAGGGCATCGCGGAGCTTGTGCGGCGCGGTTCGGGCTGTCCGTTTCAGATTGTTACCGGCACTTCCGCCGGCGCGGTCAGCGCCATCGCTCTCGCCGCCGATCCCGCGCACTTCCGCCAGGCGGTGTACGCCATTGAGCGGGTGTGGCGCGAGTTCAGGGTGCACCAGGTCATCAGGGCGGATGCGGCCAGCGTACTGAGATCCGGATTGCACTGGGTGCTGGCGCTGCTCACCGGGGGGGTGCTGGTTCATCCGCCGCGTTCGCTGTTCGACAATACGCCGCTGTGGGAATTGCTGCGCAAGAATCTGAATTTCGACGGAATTCCCCGAAATTTGTACAAGAAGCGCCTGCAGGCGGTCGGCATCTGCGCCACCAGCTACTCGGATGCGGATTCCGTCACATTTTATGCGTGCGCCTCGCCGATCGAGCCTTGGGCCAAGGCGTCGCGCAAAGGCGCGCGGGTGCAGCTGACTCTGGAACATGTAATGGCGAGCCTGGCGCTGCCGTTCTTGTTCCGACCCATACCGCTCAGCCAGCACTATTATGGCGACGGAACCATGCGCCAGACTTCACCCCTGAGTCCGGCCATTCACCTGGGCGCCAACCGCCTCCTGGTCATCCGGGTGGACGACCCCTCGGTGGCGGGCCTCGGGATGCGTAATCCGAGCGCCGAGCCCACATTCGGGCAGATGTTCGGTTTCATGCTCGATTCGCTGTTCATGGACCAGTTGCGTTCGGATCTGGAGCACATCAGCAACCGCAATCAAGATCCCAAGGTGCGCCGCATCGATTGCCTGGTGGTCGCTCCGTCTCAGGATTTGAGCGAAATCGCGCGCCGGCACCGCCGGGAACTGCCCCGCAGCTTGCGCGCGCTGCTGCGCACCCTGGGCGCCAACAACAGCGCCGGAACGCAATTGCTGAGCTACCTGCTGTTCGAGCGCGGCTATACCCGCGAGCTCATCGCGCTGGGGCTTCGCGACGCCCGCGCGCGCGCCGAGGAAATCCGCACGTTCCTCGCGCTGAGACAAGGTCAGGCCTTGCGCAGCGAGTCGTGCCGTGTGAGGACTTGCGGGTGACTCTTGCGGAACCGATCGGCCAGCCGCTCGGCGATGTAGACTGAGCGATGCTGGCCGCCGGTGCAGCCGACCGCGATGGTCAAATAACTTCGGCTCGCCTGCGCAAACTCCTCGATCCGCGGCGTGAGAAAATCGGCCAGAGCCGCGATCATCGTGCGCACGCTGTCCTGGCCCGCAAGGTAATCGATCACCGGCTGGTCGCGGCCGGTGAGCGGGCGCAATTCGGGAACCCAATACGGATTCGGCAAACTGCGGACATCGAATACGAAATCCGCGTCGCCCGGAATGCCGTGCTTGTAGCCGAAGGACTCGAACATCAACGCGAGGCGCCCCTCGAGCTTGCGCTCGACGCGCTCGCGAATGTTCTCGCGCAGCGCATGCACGCCCATATTCGACGTATCGATCACCATGTCCGCCGCGATCGTTATCGGCTCGAGCAACCGGCGCTCGGACGCTATCGCCTCGCGCAGACCAACCGCCCCGGACACCAGCGGATGCTTGCGGCGGGTCTCCGCATAGCGCTTCAGCAGCACCTCGTCGCTTGCATGCAGGTACAGCACTTCGCACCCGATGCCGCTGCGCCGCAGTTCACCGACCAGCGCCGGCACGGTTTCTATTTCGTTGGGCCGATTGCGGGCATCCAGTCCGACCGCGGTCCGCGGATAGATCTCATCGGCGCCGCGAATCGTGTGGGATATGAAGGGCTTGAGCAGCGCCGCCGGGATGTTGTCGACGCAGTAATAGTCGATGTCCTCCAAAAGGTGCAAAGCCACGCTCTTGCCGGAGCCGGACAGCCCGCTAACGATGATGAGGCGCATCGAAAGCCCTCATGACGAAGAGCGGGCCTTTATCACTTCCTCCGCGTGATGGTCGGAGGCCTTTTCCTTATGCTTCTTGACGCAGCGGTCGAGCTTGTCGGTGAGCGCGTCGATCGCCGCGTACATGTCGGCGTCGGTCGCGTCCGCGTAAATCTTGTTCCCTCGCAGCATCAGCGTGGCCTCGGCCTTGTGACGCAGCTTCTCCACCGTGAGCACGCAGTGAACGTCGATCAATTGCTCGAAATGTCTGGAGATCCTTTCGAATTTCTTCAGGACGTAACCGCGAAGCGCCGGCGTGACTTCCACATGATGACCGCTGAGATCGAGCTGCATGAGCTTCCTCCTGGACTTAAGACACGTTTCTACGACGCGCGGGCAGCGGCGCGCTTCCGTTCATTGGACGGACCGATCTGCATGCCCTCGCGATATTTGGCAACCGTCCGCCTGGCGACCGGTATGCCCTCTTGCGAAAGAATCTCCGCGAGCTTGCTGTCGCTCCACGGATATTGCGAATTTTCCTGCGAAATCAATTTGCGAATCTTGGCGCGGATGGCGGTGGAGGACAGTCCAGTGCCGTCGGCGGCCTCCACGTGACTCGAGAAGAAGTAACGGAATTCGAACACGCCGCGAGGCGTATGCATGTATTTGGCGGTGGTCACCCGGGAAATCGTCGACTCGTGCATTTCAACCGATTCGGCCACGTCCTTGAGAATCAGCGGCACCATCGCTTCCTCGCCGAGTTCGAAGAAGTCGGTTTGGCGCTGTACGATGCAACGAGCCACCTTGATCAAGGTTTCATTGCGAATTTCCAGGCTGCGCATCAACCACCGCGCCTCCTGAAGTTGGGTGCGCAGCATGGCATGGTCGGGTGCGCTCGAAATCAAGTTCGCATAGCCCTGGTTGACGCGCACCCTTGGCACCGTGGCCGGGTTGAGTTCGACCACCCAGCCGCGATCCGTGCGCCGGACGAACACGTCGGGAATGACGTATTCGGCCTGGGCCGGATTGACGGCGGCGCCGGGCCGCGGATGACAGGAACGCAGCAGCACCAGCGCCGTCTCCAATTCATGCTCGCTGCAACGAAGCTGGCGGCGCAACAGCGCATTCTCGTGGCTCGCCACCAGATCCAGGTGCGCGCGCGCCACGCGGATGGCGGTGTCGCGCCCCGGGGTGTCCGGATGGAGCTGCCGCAGCTGCAGCACGATACATTCGGACAAATTGCGTGCGCCGACTCCGGCGGGCTCGAGCGCCTGCACGGCCGCGAGCGCGCGTTCCATATCGGCGACGCTGGCCTCGATCTCGGGCCTGAGGCTCAGGCGAATCGACTCCAAATCCTCCTGCAAATAGCCGTCATCGCCGATGGCGTCGGTGATGACGCGCGCGATCGCAAGGTCGACGGCCGAGAGCTTGGCGAGTTCCAGCTGTTCGATGAGCTGTTCCTGCAGAGTCCGGCCATGCCGGTCGCTGAAATCGCCGCTGCGGTCATCGTCGCCCGACCAAGAGGTGTCCGCGGTCCCGCCCGGCCCTTCACCCCAGGGCTCATCGGCAATTTCCACCTCGGGCACTTCGCGCTGTTCCGCCGGAGTGGTGTTGCCGTCCAGTTCCGCGTAGCGCTCATCGCCCGAGGCCTCTTCGGATTCGCGCCCGGCCTCGCGCGGCGCCTCCGCAGGCCCGTCCAAGGCGAGCTCATCGTCCGCCTCGAGCATCACGTTGGTTTCGAGCGCTTCCCTGACGTGAGCCTGCAAATCGAGGGAGGGCAGCTGCAGCAGGCGGATGGCCTGCTGCAGCTGCGGCGTCATCGTGAGCTGCTGGCCGATGCGAAGCTGCAGACTTGGCTTCAACATAGTTCCTTAAGATCCAAGCCTACAGTTTGAAATCCTGGCCCAAGTACACCTCACGAACCAGCGGGTTGGCAAGAATCTGGTCCGCAGATCCGGCGGCCAGCACCGAACCTTGGTTGACGATGTAGGCCCGCTGGCAGATGCCGAGGGTCTCACGGACATTATGATCGGTAATCAGGACCCCGATCCCCTTGTCGGATAAGTGTTTGATTATTCTTTGAATATCGACGACCGACAGAGGATCGACCCCGGCAAACGGCTCATCCAGCAGAATAAAACGGGGATCCGCGGCCAAGGCGCGGGCAATTTCCACGCGGCGCCTTTCGCCGCCCGAAAGGCTCATCCCCAGGCTGTCGCCCACATGTTCGATATGCAGCTCTCCAAGCAGCTCTTCGAGTCGTGCGGCGCGCTGCTGTTCACTCAAGGCCGGACGCGTCTCGAGGATGGCCATGATGTTGTTCGACACCGACAACCGGCGAAATACCGAAGGCTCCTGCGGTAGATACCCCAGCCCGAGTTGAGCCCGCCGGTGCATGGGCAGACGCCCGATATTGCGATCATCGAGGAATATCTCGCCATGTTCGCAGCGGCTCAAGCCCACGATCATGTAAAAGGCCGTGGTTTTGCCGGCTCCGTTCGGCCCGAGCAGGCCGACCACCTCGCCGCTTTCGACTTCAAGCGACAAATCCTTCAGTACCTGCCTGGATTTGTAACTCTTGGCGAGATTCAACGCCCGCAGTACGCTCATGGCTTGGCGGGCGGCGGCGTTATGATGATGTGCACGCGCTGCGATCCCTGCTCCGCCGCCTCCGCGACGATGCTTTGCGCAACCAGGTTGTACTTGAGCGACTCGCCGCGAATTTCGTTCTGCTCGTCGCTGAGCCACGCATTTTTCAATAAGCGCACGATACCCTTGGCCGCGTCATAATCGATCGTCTCGGCGTGCCCTCGTGCGATCTTGCCGGTCTTCGCGATGCGCTGTTGGAACTCGGCCGGGCTGCCGTTGGCCACCGCCTTGGCCAGCAGCTTTTTGGTGAAGTTGATCTGCGCGTCATCGGCGGTCAGCTGCCCCTGATCCATGGTTATTTTCACATTGCCGCGAAAAATCCACAGACTGTTGTCGAAATCAAGGCCCGAAGCCTGCCGCGTGGCTTGTCCCTGATCCGCGGACACCGACATGGTACCTTGCGAGATCCGCACCTTGTGAAATACCACGTTGTTGCTGCGCAGATCGAGCTCGGTGGATTGCGCGTCCAAGGTGATGGTCTGCTGGGCCGGCGGGGCGGCCGCGACAGCCGCTTGCCCACCTGGCACCGCGAGGGCGATCAAAACCAGGCTCTTAAGGCTGGAAGCGGCCATTGACCTTGGATTCTAGGCGCATGGTGCGCTCTTTCAAATTGGCGAGCAGACCGTGGGCGGTCAGAGAATGCGCGCCGAATTCGATGCGCACGTCGCTGTCGGTGCTCGCGATCGCGTCCGGCACGTCGTAGGTCAGCGCATCGGTGCGAACCACCGCGGTTCCTTCGTGCTCGCTGCTCTGGCCTTCCAGCCGAACGTCGCCCGATACCTCGACCACCTTGCCGCCGGCCTCGACATGCGCGACGTTGCCGTACATGACCCACGATTGTCCGTTGGGAGCCTGATAATCGAAGCGCACGTTGTAGAGCGCGACTTCCGGGCCATGGTCGATTTGATCGATGCGCTCCGCCTGGATGCGGATGCTGGGAGCTCCGGCCGCATCGTAGTCGGTCAGTATGGCGTTCTTGAGATAATAGCCCGGCAGATTCCCCTGTCCGGCGCCGGCAGCGGGCGCCGGCCGGCGATTCGGCGAGCTCAATATCCAGGTGCTGACCGCCAGCGCGATTACCGCAATCAACGTGAATATTCGAAACAGCATTACCGCTTTCGGACCGGGCTGCGCGCACGCAGCATTGCATCGCACAGTTCGCGCACGGCGCCCCGACCGCCGCGCGCCTCGCTGATCCAATGTGCAGCGGACAGGACCAGCGGGTGCGCATCCGCGACCGCCGCGGCGAAGCCTACGGCGGCCATCAACGGCAAATCCGGCGTGTCGTCCACGAGGCAGGCGCAGGCCAGAGGGTCGATGTCGAGCCGCCGGGTGAGATTGATCAGGGCGGCGACCTTGTCGGCGCAGCCCTGTACGACATCGCGCACCTTGAGTTCGCGCATGCGGACCGTCACGGCGGAGGAGCGGCGCCCGCTGAGCGCGGCCACCGCGACGCCGCTCCCCATCAAGAGCTTGATGCCGTGACCATCGCGAACGTGGAAGCTCTTGAGCGCTTCACCCGACCCCGAGAAATACAAACGGCCGTCGGTGAGCACGCCGTCGATATCGAGCACCAGCAGCTCGATCTTGGCGAGCGGCGTTGCCCTGCGCGCTTTCAAACGACACCGGCGCGCAGCAGATCGTGCACATTGAGCGCACCCACCAGAACGTCGTCCGGACCGACCACGACGAGTGAGGTGATGCGGTGGGTTTCCATCAGCAGCACGGCCTCCGCGGCCAGGGTGTCGGGGCGTACGGTTTTCGCCTTACGGGTCATGACCTGCTCCATGCGCGTCCCGTGCAGATCCACCGCGCGATCCAAGGCGCGCCGCAGATCGCCGTCGGTGAATACGCCAATTACCCGGTTCGCATCGTCGACGACCGCCGTCATGCCGAGACCCTTGCGGGTCACCTCCATCAATCCATCGACGAGCGGCGCATCCGGCGCCACTTTCGGCACCTCCGCGCCGGTGCGCATCACATCCTTGACATGCAGGAGCAATCGCCGGCCCAATGCGCCTGAAGGATGGGAGCGGGCGAAATCCTCTTCGGTGAATCCGCGTGCCTTGAGCAGCGCGACTGCGAGCGCATCGCCCACGGCCAGGGCTGCCGTGGTGCTGGCCGTGGGCGCCAGGTTGAGCGGGCAAGCCTCGGCCGGCACGCCGATGTCCAAATGCACGGTCGCAACACGCGCCAGCGTCGAGGTCGAATTGCCGGTAAAGGCGATCAGCGGCACGCCCAAACGCTTGATCGCCGGGACAAGCGTCAGGATTTCATCCGTTTCCCCGGAATTGGACAGGGCGAGCACCGCATCGTCGCGTGTGATCATGCCGATGTCGCCGTGGCTCGCTTCACCGGGATGCATGAAGAAGGCCGGAGTCCCGGTACTGGCCAGGGTCGCGGCGATCTTGCCGCCGATATGGCCCGATTTACCCATACCCGTCACGGCAATTCGGCCGCGGCAGGTAAGACAAATGCGGCAGGCGCGTGCAAACTCCCATCCCAAGCGGGGCACCTGAGCGCGCAAACCGTCGATCTCTACGGCGAGCGCCTGGCGGCCGAGGTCGACAAGGCTTGAATCGGTGTAGGAGGAGTCCATCGGTGAATGATACAACTAAGGAGAGTGCATGAACCCACAACAGGTAGCCGAGCTGATTCAGCGCGGTCTGGCCGGCAGCCGCGCGTCGGTCACGAGCGGGGATAATGTGCATTTCGAGGCGGTGGTCGTCGCCGCGGCTTTCGCCGGAAAGCGGCCCCTGCAGCGGCACCAACTGGTGTACGCGACGTTGGGCAGCGCGATGGGCAACGAGATTCACGCGCTTGCCTTGCAGGTCTTTACACCCGAAGAGTATGCGGCTTCGGCCGATGGTTGACGCATATGGATAAACTGCAAATTCAAGGCGGCATACCGCTCGAAGGCGAAATCCGCATTTCCGGGGCCAAAAACGCCACTTTGCCGATATTGGCGGGCTGTCTGCTGGCGGACGGACCGGTGACCGTCTCGAACGTGCCGCACCTGCATGACGTCACCACCATGATCGAGCTGCTCGGGCGCATGGGAGTCAGGGTGACCATCGACGAGAAGATGCGTATTGAAGTCGATGCGTCGACGATCCGGGAATACTTTGCGCCCTACCAACTCGTGAAGACCATGCGCGCATCGATTTTGGTGCTCGGCCCCCTGCTCGCGCGCTTTGGGTCCGCGGATGTATCCCTGCCCGGCGGGTGCGCCATCGGTGCTCGACCGGTCAATATTCACGTCGCCGGTTTGCAGGCCATGGGTGCCGATATTCACATTGAAAACGGCTACATCAAGGCGCGCGCCAAGCGCCTGAAAGGGGCTCGTCTGGTGCTGGAGACCGTCACCGTGACCGGCACGGAAAACCTCATGATGGCCGCGTCGCTGGCCGAAGGCGAGACGGTGCTGGAGAACGCGGCGCGCGAGCCGGAAGTGGTCGATCTCGCGAATTTTCTATGCGCCATGGGCGCCAAGATCAAGGGCGCGGGCACCGACAAGATCGTCATCGAGGGCGTGGAGCGGCTGCGCGGCACCGCTTACGATGTATTGCCCGATCGAATCGAGAGCGGCACGTATCTGGTCGCGGGCGCCATCACCGGCGGGCACATCCGGGTGAAGAACACGCGGCCCGACCATTTGGACGCGGTCGTGGTCAAATTACGGGAAGCGGGCGCCAGCGTCGGTGTGGGCGAAAGTTGGGTCGAAGTCGACATGCGCGGCCGGCGGCCGGATGCGGTCGATATTCGGACCGCGCCGTACCCGGCATTTCCCACCGACATGCAGGCGCAATTTGCGGCGCTCAACACCGTGGCCACCGGCGTCGGCACCATCATCGAGACCATTTTCGAGAACCGGTTCATGCACATGCTGGAGATGCGGCGCATGGGCGCGGAGATCCGGCTCGAGGGCAACATGGCCATCATCAAGGGCGTCGACCGGCTCACCGCCGCGCCCGTGATGGCGACCGATTTGCGCGCCTCGGCAAGCCTGGTGCTGGCCGGATTGGTCGCCGACGGCCGCACCGAGATCGAACGGATCTATCATATCGATCGCGGCTACGAGACCATCGAGGAGAAACTGCAGCAGCTGGGAGCGCGCATTCGCCGCTCGCCCGCCTGAAGCGAATTCTGCCGCGGTCGCGGCCACGGCGATTACTCGGACAGGCTCCCATGCTGCGCCAGGCGCGTCGGCCGCTCGGTGACGGTGAGCTTGATCGTATAGGGCTCTCGACCGTGGAGACCGGCGAGCTCGACCTGCGCGCCGGGTTTGAGGGCCGACACTTTGCTCACCAGGTCCTGCGAGCTGCGAATCGATTCCCCGTCGAGCCCGGTGACCAGGTCGCCGGGTCGGACGCCCGCCGCGAACGCGGGGCTCTTCACCAGGATGTTGACCACCGTGACGCCGCCTGCGGCGATGCCGAGCTGGGCCGCCTGCTCGTTGGACAAATCCTGCGGCACGAATCCCAACCAGCCGCGCACCACATGGCCGTGCGCCAGTATTTGCTCCATCACGCCGCGCACCAAATTGATGGGAATTGCAAAGCCGATGCCTTCGGGACCCCCGTAGGTGCGGTTCAGCACGGCCGTATTGATGCCGACCAGGTCGCCGCGGGCGTCGATGAGCGCGCCTCCGGAATTGCCGAGATTGATGGCGGCATCGGTTTGGATGAAATTCTCGAAGGTGGCGAGTCCCAGTTGGCCGCGGCCGGTGGCGCTGACGATGCCCTGCGTCACGGTCTGGCTCAAGCCGTATGGATTGCCGATGGCCAGCACGATATCGCCCACCCGCAACGTGTCGGAGCGGCCCAACGGCATGGTCGGCAGATTCCCGATCGACAAGGCGAGAATTGCGAGGTCGGTGTCCGGATCCTGTCCGACGATGGTCGCCTCGGCGATGCGGCCGTCGGCCAGCTGCACCCTGATGGAATCGGCGCCCGCAATCACGTGCTGATTGGTGACGATGGTGCCTTTCGCATCCACGATCACCCCCGACCCCAAGCTGCGCTCGACATGCCGGCGGTAACTCGGCCAATAATCGCCGAACAGTTGATCGATGGGCGCCGGCTGGCTGCGCTCGGTCACGACGCGCGCGGTATATATGTTCACCACGGCGGGCGCCGCGCGTGCAACCGCATCGGCAAAGCTCTGCATGCCGGCGGAGCGAGCGGGCACCGGCGCCGCGTCACGCGCCGGTGCGCTGACGGCGCCCAACAGCGCGGGCCTCCACCAAACCACCAGGAAAGCGCAGGCCAGGCCGACCACTGTCGCTCGCAGCAAGAAACCCGCAAGTTTGCGCGTGTTCTGCAAATCCACTCCCTCACGCGTGACTTAGGACCGCCCTTAACTGTGTATAATGCGCCACCAATATTCGTTGGGAAACACTGTGGCCACAGGGGTTTGCGTGAAGAATTGTCAACATTCGGCCCGGCCGCCGGTGCAAAGCGGGGAGACGTCGCAATGAATGAGCCGGTCGACCATAGCCGCCGCCGCCTGCTGACGATGGCCACTGCCGGAGTGGGCGCGGTCGGTATTGGTTTCGCCGCGGTGCCGTTCATCGCATCGTGGAACCCGAGCGAGAGGGCGAAAGCGCTCGGCGCGCCGGTGGCCGTCGATGCGTCGAAGCTCGAGGAAGGCCAAATGCTGAAGGTCGTGTGGCGCGGGCAGCCGGTGTTCATCGTGCGCCGGAGCAAGGCCGTCGTCGCGGAACTCGGCAACCATGATGCCTTGCTCGCCGACCCGAAATCCAAGGATTCCCAGCAGCCCGCATACATCGCCGATTCGGGAGCGGCCCGCGCGCGTAATTCCGAGTACTGGGTGGGCTTGGCGGTGTGTACCCATCTGGGATGTTCGCCGCTCGGCGCATTCGAGCCGAACAACGCGTTTCAGGTGGCGGGCACCGATTTGGGCCAGAACTGGCCCGGCGGTTTCTATTGCCCCTGCCATGGTTCGAAATTCGACATTTCCGGCCGTGTTCTCAAGAGCATGCCGGCGCCGAGAAACCTCACGGTGCCCTCGTACACCTTCACCGGCGACGCGCGCATAGTGATCGGCACCGATGAGAATCCGAAGACAAGGTGAGTTACGCAATGAGGTTCCGCGATGGCCGCAGCACCTGAATCCGGCGCCGGCACCAAGGGCTTGATCGGCTGGATCGATCGGCGCTTTCCCCTGACCGTACTGTGGCGGACGCAGGTTGCGGAGTATTACGCGCCGAAGAACTTCAACTTCTGGTACTACTTCGGATCATTGGCGATGCTGGTTCTGGTGAACCAATTGGTCACCGGAATATTCCTGACGATGAATTACAAGCCGTCGTCGGCGGAAGCGTTCGCATCGGTCGAATACATCATGCGCGACGTCAATTGGGGCTGGCTGATCCGCTACCTGCACTCAACCGGCGCCTCGGCCTTTTTCATCGTGGTCTATTTGCACATGTTCCGTTCACTGTTGTACGGCTCGCATCGCAAACCGCGAGAGCTGCTGTGGATATTCGGCTGCTTGTTGTTCTTGGGTCTCATGGCGGAAGGCTTCCTGGGCTATGTGCTGCCGTGGGGCAACATGAGCTACTGGGGTGCGCAAGTGATCGTCTCCTTGTTCGGCAGCTTGCCCGTGATCGGCGGCGGACTGGTGGACTGGATTCGCGGCGATTACGTCATCGCCGACGCCACGCTGAATCGATTCTTCGCTCTGCACGTGGCCGCAGTGCCCCTGGCCCTGGTGTTTCTCATGATTGCGCATCTCATGGCGCTGCATGAAGTGGGGTCGAACAACCCGGACGGCATCGAAATCAAGAATCACAAGGACCCGCAAGGCATTCCGCTCGACGGCATCCCGTTTCATCCGTACTACACGGTGAAGGATTTGATGGGCGTGATGTTCTTCCTGCTGCTGTTCTGCGCGGTGATCTTCTTCGCGCCGGCATTCGGCGGCTTGTTTCTGGAGGCGCCGAACTTCGAGCCCGCCAATCCGCTGCAGACGCCGCCGCACATTGCGCCGGTGTGGTATTTCACGCCGTTCTACGCCATGTTGCGGGCGGTGCCCTCGTTCGCCGGCACGCAAGTGTGGGGCGTGCTGGTGATGGGCGCTTCGGTCATGATTTTGTTCTTTGTTCCTTGGCTCGACCGGTCGCCGGTTGCCTCGATCCGCTATCGCGGACCGATATACAAATTCATGTTGGGAATGTTCGTTTTGGCGTTCATCACGCTGGGCGTTTGCGGCTTGCGGCCACCCTCGGGAATCTATCCGTTGCTGGCGAAGATCTGCACGGTCTTGTATTTCGCATTTTTTCTGCTCATGCCGTGGTACACGAGATTCGACCGGGTGAAGCCCGTGCCCGAGCGGGTGACCTGACGTGCTCAAGCGCGTGCTGCTGATCGCGATCGCGGTGCTGCCCGCTCTTGCCCTCACCGCGCTCCCGGCCGCGGCTCAAGAAGGCGAGATCGCGCTGCTGCATGCGGGTACGGACATCCGAGACGTGCAGTCCCTGCAGCGCGGTGCACGCAATTTCATGAACTATTGCTCCGGCTGCCACTCCTTGACGTACCTGCGCTACAACCGCATGGCGGCGGATTTGCACTTGCCGGACAAGGAGCTCGCCGGCCTGATGCTCACATCGGATAACGCGTTTGACGGGATCAACAGCAGCATGCCGCCGGCGGATGCGGCGCAGTGGTTCGGCAAGCAGCCCCCCGATCTGTCGCTGACCGCGCGCAATCGGGGCGTCGACTACATCTACTCGTTCCTGAAGGGATTTTATGTCGATTCGACGCGTATTTGGGGCGTCAACAACCTGTATCTGCCCAGCGCCGCGATGCCGGACGTGCTGGCGGACAGGCAGGGCTTGCAAAAGCCGGTGTTCAGGAACGAATCGGACCCGAATGGCGGCGCCCACATGGTGCTGGTAGGAGTGGAGCCGATGTCTGCGGGCGCCTTGTCGCCGCAGGAGTATGATGTGCTGGTGCGTGACATCGCGAATTTTCTGGATTATGCCAGCGAGCCCGTCAAGGCGAAGCGCGAATCCTTAGGAGTATTCGTGATGCTGTATTTGCTGGTGGGTTTCGTGCTTACCTACTTGTTGAAAAAAGAATACTGGAAGGACGTCCACTGAACGCAGCCGCGGGACTTTCCGATAGTTCATGGTCCTAGGAGATCTCGTTAGTGGTACGTCGTTCGGTGATGACTCTATTTTCGGCGCCGACTGACCCGTGGAGTCACCGTACGCGGCTGGTTCTCGCCGAGAAGGGAATCGCGATCGAGTTGGTGAACGTAGACCCCAACAAGCTGCCGGAAGACCTGCTCGATTTGAATCCCTATCACAGCGTGCCGACGCTGGTCGATCGGGATCTGGTGCTGTACGACTCGAGGGTGATCATCGAGTATCTGGACGAGCGCTTTCCGCATCCGCCGCTGATGCCGATAGACCCGGTGACCCGGGCGCAGTTTCGCGTCGCATTGTACCGGGTGGAGCGCGACTGGTATGCCCTGGCGCGCGACATCGAATTCGATCCTCAAAGCAAGACGGCGGCGCAAAGCCGCAGGGTCCTGGGTGAGGCGATCGGCGCCAGCGCCGAGGTTTTCAAGGCGAAGCCGTTTTTTCTCAGCGATGAGTTCTCCTTGGTGGATGCCAGCATCGCGCCGATTCTTTGGCGTTTGCCGGCCTACGGCATTGAACTGCCGGTTCAGGCGCAGCCGATCGTCAAATACATGAATTCAATATTCGCGCGGCCGACATTCCGCCTTTGCCTGACCCCCGCCGAACGAGCGATGCGATCTTGAAGCCGCGCCGACCTTACCTGCTGCGGGCGCTTCACGAATGGATCACCGACAGCGGCGAAACGCCGCACATCGTGGTGGACGCCGCGGCCGAGGGCGTGATCGTGCCGCGTCAATACGTGAAGGACGGCAAGATCGTGCTCAATGTGAGCTTCTCCGCCACCCAGATGTTGAAATTGGGCAACGACGTCGTCGGCTTCGAGGCCCGCTTCGGCGGCGTCGGCTTCGCGGTGCAGGTTCCGGTGCGCGCGATCTTGGGCATTTACGCGCGCGAGACCGGCCAGGGCATGATTTTTCCCGAAGGCGACGCCGATCCCGACCCGACGGACGGCCCGCCAGCGTCGCCCGGCAAGACGACCCCGGGAGCTCCCGCGTCGAAGCGTCCGAAGCTCCAGGTGGTCAAATAGCGCGGGCCGCTCGCACAACGCACACGCGTCACGCGGCGCGAAACGCGTCCTTGATCCATTCGAGCTCGGGGGCGCGTTCCGGCAGCCCCTGCAGGCCGATGACGTCGAATCGCAGCCGCCGATTTCGCCACTGGGGCGCGGTCTTGAGCAAATAGCGCGTGGCGCGAATGATCTTGCGCCGCTTGCGCCAGGTGATCGACGCGAGCGCGCCGCCATAGTCATGGCGGCTGCGCTGCCGCACTTCGACCACCACCAGCAGCTCACCGTCGCGGCACAGAAGATCGAGTTCCCCGCCCTTGCACCGAATGTTGCGCGCCAGCACCTCGAGGCCGCGCGCGCTCAAGTATTCGGCCGCGAGCGTTTCTGCCTCCCCGCCGCGCTGCCGCCGCAATTGCCCGCGGTCCGATTGCCATGCCATCGACCGTGAAGCTTGCGCCCGATGGCCTGCGCCGTCGCCGGCGCAATCTGCCGTGTTTGCACCGATATTGCGGGCCTACCGGTTTCCTGCGCCCCGAGCGGCGCTTTCTAAAGGGCGGCCGGTGCTCCGTTTCGCATCTGCACCCACAGCAGCTCGCGGCGGATTCGATTGTGATCGTCCAGAAATAAATTGCCGGTCACCCCCGATAAATCATTGGTTTGGCTCAGGGTCCCCGCGCGCAGCGCCGGAATCAGGCGGTAGGCGTCGAAACCGAAGGCATACAGGCGATCGCGGCGCGCGGTTCGCGCCGGCCAGGCCGCGCGTACGCTGTCGCGAATTTCAACGGTTGTCGGATCGTCCGACACCATCCACGGCATGTCGGGAAATATCATCCCCTCGAGGTCGGCATTGGCGCCGGGGTCGGGTTCGAAGCTATCCGACGTGGCATAGACGGGTATGTCGCCCGCATAGTTGTACTTCAGTTGCGGCATGATCAGGCGCGCCGCGCCCGCGGTGTTGCCGGCTATGAACACGAAGTCGGCGTCGGTGCGATGGCTCGAGGGCTCGCCCTTGACCGCGTGCACCTGCAGGATTTGCTTGATGGTGTCGGAAAAATCGGAGCGCGAGGATTCATAGCGCCCGCTGCTCAAGAGCGCGCCGCCGTGCTGCGATAATTCGTCCGCAAAGGCCGCTTGCACGCGATTGCCCCATTCGCCGTCCGCAATGATGGCAACCCCCTTGAGTTTGCCGTCGGCCACCAAGCGGCGGGCCACGCGGCGCGCCTCGTCCTCCGGCAGCAGCGCGAATTGATAGAAGTTCGGCGTGGCGCTCGCCGAGTCGCCGAGAAAATTCAGCGCCAGCAGCGGTGTGCGGCCGGTGTTCACGGCTGCGACGGCGGCGACATCCTCCTTGGTGAGCGGTCCCACCACGAAACCGGCACCGTCGTCGATCGCCTGCTTATAGGCCGCCGCTGCGGATTGGACCGCGACGTCGTATATTTTCAAATGCGGCCGCGAGGCGGCGTCCTGTTCCAAGTAGGCCGCAATGAAGCCATCGCGCACCGCAACGCCGACCGCTTCGGCGCGGCCGGACAGCGGCAGCAGCAGCGCGATTTGATCGGGAAACCGGGTGGCAACGGCAATTTGATTCTGCGCGAGCCCAAGCGCGCTCTCGTTGGCGGGATGTTGCGGGTACGATCGCTTCCAATTCGCCAGCGCAACGGCCGCGTGCATGGGGTTGCGCGTCATCTCCAGGGCGATTGGTCCGAGCGCAAGCCAACCGGCGACGATGGGGTCGGTCTTGGGCGGCGCTTTCAGCGATGCGCCGCTCTCGGCGGCGTGCTTGATCAGGTCGAAGAGTTCCGCGCGGCTTGCGCGCAGCGCCGCAGGGTCCGTCAGATAGCGTTCGCGCTCGACGAAGGCACGCGTGCCTTCCACCGGGTGGCTGGTCAGAAACGCGCCCTCGCCGCGCAGCCGCCAATAGTTTTGCGCAAGCTCCGCCTGCGCCGGCACGGCTATCGTGTCCAACTCGTGAATTGCGCGCGCCCCATCGTTCTCCGCCAGAGCTATTTCCGCGGCGACCAGAGCCCGGGATGCAGGCAGCGTGGTGCGCGCCTCGGGTGCGGCCGCGAGAGATTCCTTGGCCGCAGGCAGGTTGCCCGCGATCACCCATTGCTCGGCGCTCAGCAGCTGGTAGTTGTCGTGCTGAGCGGGTGTTTCCGCGGCGAGTTGCGCATACAGCCGCGCGGCATCGGCGTGTTTGCCTGCGCCGGCCAGGCGCTGTGCCTGCCTCTGCTGGTCGGCGGCGGGTTCCGCGGGCTTCACCAGGCTGCAGGCGGCCGCAAGCAGCGCTGCGGCGAGCAGCGCGCAGAGCATCGGCCGTGGACGTCGGGAGATCACTGCCATACCCTGCATTCCTCGCTACCATCGACGATCGCAACCAGGGGATTATAGTGACAAACCAGCCCGCGGGTCGGCTCTACGTGGTGGCCACGCCGATCGGCAATCTGGGCGACATCAGCGCGCGCGCCTTGGAGACATTGCGCAGCTGTGCCTTGATCGCAGCCGAGGATACGCGCCATACCGGCGGCCTGTTGAAGCATTTCGGCGTCCAAACGCCCATGGTGTCCTTGCACGATTACAACGAACTCAAACGATCGCCCGAGTTGGTCGCGCGGATGCAGAGCGGAGCCACGGTCGCGTTGGTGAGCGATGCCGGCACTCCTGGGATCAGCGATCCCGGATTCGAGCTGGTGCGCGCGTGCGCCGCGGCCGGCATCGAGATCATCGCGATTCCCGGGCCGTGCGCCGCGGTGGCCGCGCTGTCGATCGCCGCGCTGCCGACCGATCGGTTTTGCTTCGAGGGGTTCCTGCCGGCGCGAGCGGCCGCCCGCCGGGCGCACTTGACTGAGCTGGTCCTGGAGCCGCGCACATTGGTGATTTACGAATCGCCGCATCGGGTGCGCGATACGCTCGAGGACTGCGCGCGGATTCTTGGGCCCGAACGACCCGCCGCGGTCGCACGCGAGATCACCAAGCTGCACGAGACGCTGTACCGCGGTCCGCTCTCGCAGCTGGCGCTTCGCGCTGCTGCGGAGCCCGATTTTGCGCGCGGCGAAATCGTCCTGGTGGTCGCGGGCGCGCCGCGCCAAGCCGGCGGCATTCCAGACGCCGCCGGCGCGCTCGACCGCGTGCTCAAGCCGCTGTTGGCGGAGCTGCCGCTCAAGCAGGCGGCTCGGCTGGCGGCGCAGATCGCCTCGGTTCGCGACAACGAGGCATACAAGCGGGCGCTGCAGCTCAAACAGGAAGCGGGCTCCTGACCAGCGAAGGCGTGCTATGGTGCGCACCGGAGTCGGCCAGGCAGTCGCTGTGTGCGCGAGCACATGGAGGAAAGTCCGGGCTCCACAGGGCACGGTGCCAGGTAACGCCTGGGGGGCGCGAGCCCACGGAAAGTGCAACAGAAAGATACCGCCTAAGCGCCGCGCAAGCGGCGCCGGTAAGGGTGAAATGGTGCGGTAAGAGCGCACCGCACTGGTGGCAACATCAGCGGCACGGCAAACCCCACCTGGAGCAAGACCAAATAGGGAAGCGAGCGGTGTTTTGGCCGCTACATGTGGCCCGCATGGGCTTCCGGGTAGGTCGCTAGAGTTGCGCGGCGACGCGCATCCCAGAGGAATGACTGCCCACGACAGAACCCGGCTTAACGGCCGACTCCTTTTTAGGGGCTTCGCCCCACCTTTCAACGGCGTCGAAGCGACGCCGCCCGATCTTGTTCGAAGAGCCGGAGGGCTTCGCCCCACCTTTCAACGGCGTCGAAGCGACGCCGCCCGATCTTGTTCGA
>JBBIUT010000006.1:0-17073 GCA_037440085.1 Gammaproteobacteria bacterium | reverse complement strand
AGAGCCGGAGGGCTTCGCCCCACCTTTCAACGGCGTCGAAGCGACGCCGCTCGTGAAGATTGTTTGCGGTGCCGGGTCGGACGGCGGGCCCGGACGGCTTTGCAGAGTGCGCGCCGAGAAAAGCGCGCTAACAGATTGATTCGGAAGGATTCAGTTCCTATAGCATGCCATTGCCTAACAAATGTGATCTAAGTCACTGTTGTCCCGCGTTTTTTTTAACTTAAGCCGTTGACAGTGCGACACGGCGCTCCCTATAGTGGCGGTCGGTGGGAAAAAGTGGGAGAGAATGGGTTTTCAAACCCATATAAGAATGTTCAGGGGTGCCAACAAGCTCACTCTCGATGCCAAAGGCCGGATGGTCATGCCGACCCGGTATCGCGAGCGGCTGCACGAGCGCTGCGGCGGCAAGTTGGTGGTCACGGTCGACAAGGATCAATGCCTGCTCATCTATCCCTTGCCCGATTGGGAAGAAATCGAACGCAAGTTAATGCGCTTACCGACCTTGAACCCTCAAGCGCGGCGCTTGCAGCGGCTGATGGTCGGGCATGCCACCGATTTGGAACTCGATGGACACGGCAGGGTGCTGTTGCCGCCGCAGTTGCGCGAGTTCGGTTCGCTGACGCGCGATGCCGTGCTCATCGGCCAGGGCTTGCGCTTCGAGTTGTGGGATGAGGCGCGCTGGAACGAGCGGCGCGACGAATGGTTGGCGAGCGAGGAAACCGCGACCGATTTGCCCAGCGAACTTGAAACGCTTTCGCTGTAAGCGTTAGCGGGCGGGCGCGAGCGATGGGCGATTCGGCAGCGGGACACACGCCGGTACTGTTACCACAGGTATTGGCGGCGTTGAACATACGGGCAAGCGGCACCTACTTGGATGCCACTTTTGGGCGGGGCGGGCATGCTGGGGCGATTTTGGAGAAGCTCATCGCTGATGGCCGATTGCTGTGTCTCGACCGCGACTCTGTCGCCGTCGCCGAAGCGCAGGCGCGCTTCGCCGCCGATCCGCGCGTCGCGATTTTTCGCGCACCTTTTTCCGCGCTTGCCGCGTGCGCCGATCAGGTCGAGCCCGGCCTCAAATTCGACGGCATGCTGTTCGATTTGGGGGTCTCCTCGCCACAGCTCGAGGATCCCGCCCGCGGATTCAGCTTCATGCGCGATGGGCCGCTCGACATGCGCATGAGCAAGGACGAGGGCGCGAGCGCCGCCGACGTGGTCAATACCGCTTCGGAAGCGGAACTCATTCGCATATTTCGAGAATTCGGCGAAGAGCGGCTGGCGCCGCGCATCGCGCGCGCCATCGCCGCCGACCGCCGGTCCCGGCCGTTCGAGAGCACCTCGCAACTCGCCGGCATGATCGAACGCGTCACGCGCTCCGCGCGCGGCGCAGAACGACACAAACACCCGGCTACCCGGGTGTTTCAGGCGCTGCGCATCCACGTGAATCGCGAACTCGCGGAGCTCGAGGCCGCGCTCGAAGCCGCGCTCGAGCGCCTGGCGCCGCACGGACGGCTTGCCGTCATCAGCTTTCATTCGCTCGAGGATCGCATGGTGAAGCAATTCATGCGCCGCCATTCGCTCACCGATCCGATGTACGCCGGCTTTCCGCAGGTGCCGGCGCATGCGCGCCCGAAGCTCAGATTGGTGGGCAAGTCGATTCAGGCGGAGGCGCAGGAAACCGCGAGCAACCCGCGTGCGCGCAGCGCGCGGCTGCGCGTTGCCGAACGTTTGAGCGAGGAAATGGCCGCATGAGGATTCGCAAATTGCTGCCCGCGCTTCTGCCGGTGCTGTGGCTCGCGGTGCTTGGGACCGCCGTGCAGGTGATCTACGCGCGGCACAAGGCCCGCGACATGTTCGTGCGCCTGGAAAAGCTCAACGCCGAACGCGATTCGCTCGAAATAGAGTGGGGTCGTCTGCAGCTCGAGCAGAGCTATTGGTCCTCGCACGCGTTCGTCGAGCGGGTCGCCAACAGCAAGCTGCAGATGAGTTTGCCGCAAACCCGCGAAGTTCGGATCGTACGACCGTGAAGCAGCGATCGAGCGAAGGCGCACCCAAGGCGAACGGCTATCGCTGGCGCGCGGCGGTGGTGCTCGCATTCGTGGTGCTGGCCGCGGCCGCTCTCGCGATGCGCGCGGTCGAGCTGCAATTGCTCGACCACGGCTTTCTCGCCAAGCAGGGCGACGACCGATCGATGCGCGTGGTCAAGATTGCGGCGCATCGCGGCGCGATCACCGACCGCTCCGGCGAGCCGTTGGCCGTGAGCACCCCGGTGGACAGCGTGTGGGTCAATCCGCAGGAGCTGAACGACAACATCGACCAGCTGCCGAAGCTCGCCAAGGCCTTGAAAGAGGATCAACAATCGCTGGCGCGGCGCATCACCAGCAATCTGGATCGCGAATTCCTCTACCTGGTGCGGCACATGCCTCCCGATCAAGCGGCGCACATCAAGGCATTGGGAATTCCGGGCGTCTATTTGCTGCGCGAGTACCGGCGTTACTACCCCGCCGGCGAAGTCGCGGGGCACGTGGTCGGGTTCACGACCATCGACGACAAGGGCCAGGAGGGGTTGGAGCTCGGATACGATCAATTGCTGAACGGCGACGACGGCGCCAAGCGCGTCATCCAAGATCTGTACGGGCGCTATGTCGAGAACGTCGAGAGCATTCGCGCGCCGCGGCCGGGACGCGACCTGGTGACCAGCATCGATTTGCGCATTCAGTACCTGGCGTATCGGGAACTGAAGGCGGCGATGCAGGAATACCGGGCGCACGCGGGGTCGGTCATCGTCATCGACGTCGACACCGGCGAAGTGCTGGCGATGGTGAATCAACCGTCCTACAACCCCAACGATCGGGAGCAGCTCAAGGCGGGTCTGTATCGGAACCGTGCCGCCACCGACATTTTCGAGCCCGGTTCCAGCGTCAAGCCCTTCATCATGGCGGCGGCGCTGGCCTCCGGGCAGTACCACCCTGACAGCGTGGTGGACACCTCGCCCGGGTACTTCATGGTCGGCAACAAGATGGAGGAGGACGAGGCAAATCTCGGCGTCATCGATTTGGCGACGATCCTCGCCAAATCCAGCAACGTCGGCACCGCCAAGGTCGCCCTCTCGCTCAAGCCCGAGCAGATCTGGAACACGCTGAGCGGCTTGGGACTGGGCCAGGTCACCGGCAGCGGCTATCCCGGCGAGTCGGCCGGAATGTTGAGCAACTATGCGCATTGGCGGCCGGTCGGCATCGCCACGCTGTCGCACGGCTACGGACTGTCCGTCACGCCGCTGCAATTGGCGCACGCCTACGCCACCATCGGCGCCGGCGGGGTGAGGCGCCCGATTTCCTTCGAACGCGTGTCCGGACCGGTGCCGGGTGAACAGGTCCTCGATTCCAAGGTGGCGCACCAGCTGGTGCAATTGATGGAGCACGTGGTGGAGAAGGGCGGGACCGCCACCCGCGCTTCGGTCATCGGCTATCGCGTCTCGGGCAAGACGGGCACGGCCTTCAAATCGATCGCCGGGGGCTATTCGACCGACCGCTACATGGCCGTGTTTGCGGGTCTGGTGCCGGCGTCGCATCCCAAGCTGGCGACGGTGGTGGTGATCGATGAGCCGAACAGCGATTTTCTTCCGGGCGTCTTGCACCAGGGCGGTCATGTCGCGGCGCCGGTCTTCGCCAGCGTGATGTCCGGGGCGCTGCGCTTGATGGACGTGCCGCCGGACGATTTGCAGAACGTGCCCGCGGCGAAGCTGGTACAGGTCAGCGCAGCGCCATGAGCGGGGGCAGCGTGTCGCTCACTTGGCTTCTCGACGGCATTTGCGCCGTGCCGAAGAATGACACAAACGTTCTGGACATCACGCTCGACAGCCGCGAAGTACGCCGTGGCGGACTGTTCCTTGCATTGCGCGGGGGCCGATCGCACGGGCTTGATTTCGCGGCCGACGCCGCGGCGCGCGGCGCGAGCGCGGTGTTGTGGGAGCCGGGTCCCGGCATCGCAGCGCCGGTACTGCCGCCGGCGGTTTTCGCCGCTCCGGTTGCGGACCTCGGCAATTTGGTGGGCCGCATTGCCGATCGGTTCTTTGGCCGGCCGTCATCGCAGCTGCACATCGTCGGGCTCACCGGCACCAACGGCAAAACCACCTGTGCGTATCTGATAGCGCAATGCCTCGAGCGGCTCAAATTCGATGCGGCTTACATGGGCACGATCGGCCGCGGCCGCATCGGTGCGCTCGAGGCGCCGACGCATACCACGCCCGATGCGGTCAGCGTGCACCGCACGCTCGCACAGTTCAAATCGCAGGGCGTGCGCGTGGTGGCGATGGAGGTGTCCTCGCACGCCTTGGATCAGGGCCGGGTGGACGGCGTGCGCTTCCACTCGGCCGCGTTCACCAACCTGACCCGCGACCATTTGGACTACCACCCCTCCATTCAAGCGTACGGAGCCGCGAAGGCCCGCCTGTTCGAGATTGAAGATCTGCAGCACGCCATCATCAATATCGGCGACTCCTTCGGCCGCGAACTGGCGCAGCGCTATGCCGGCCGCGCCGCGCTGACGGTGGTCTGGATCGGCGCCGGCGAGACCGGAGGGCCGGGGGCAAGTTCGTTGCATGCGAGCGCCGTGGCGCTCGAGCGGCACGGGGTGTCGATGTCGATCGACGGCAGTTTCGGCACGCTGCGCTTGAGCACCCAGCTGCTCGGCCGCTTCAACGCGGAGAACTCGCTGGTGGTGCTCGGCTGCCTGCTGGCGCTCGGCGTCCCGCTGGCGGACGCGGCCGCGGCACTGGCGCAGTGCACCGCGCCGCCCGGCCGCATGGAGCTGATCGAGCCCAAGGCGCGCGGCAAGCCGTTGGCCGTGATCGATTACGCGCATACGCCGGATGCGCTCGCCAAGGCCTTGAGCAGTCTGCGCGAACACTGCCGCGGCGCACTGTGGTGCGTATTCGGTTGCGGCGGCGATCGCGATCCCGGCAAGCGGCCGATGATGGGCGCCATTGCCGACGAACTCGCGGACCAGATCATCGTCACCGACGATAACCCGCGCTCCGAGGATCCGAAGGACATTATTCGCGGCATCGCCGGCGGCATCAAATCGCATGATGTGCGGGTGATCCACGATCGCGCGGCCGCGATCGCGGCGGCGCTCAACGAAGCCGCCGCGGCCGACGTGGTGCTCATTGCCGGCAAGGGACATGAGGATTATCAAATCTACGGTGCGACGCGCCGCCGCTTCAGCGATCGGCAAGAGGCGCTGCGTCATTTGGGGGCAGCGGCATGATCGGGCAGCCGCGATGAAGCGCACCTTGAGCGAGGCGGCCCAAACGCTCGGCGGCCGGCTGATCGGCGAAGACCGGTCCTATTGCTCGGTGTCGACCGACAGCCGCACGCTGATGGCGGGGGCGCTATTCGTCGCGCTGCGCGGTCCGAAATTCGACGGTGCCGATTTCGTCGAGGCAGCCGCCGGGCGCGGTGCCGTCGGCGCCATCGTCGATCGCGCGGTGCCCGCGGCCGCGTTGCCGCAAATCGTGGTGGCGGACGGATTGCTCGCTCTGCAGCAATTGGCGCAGGCGTGGCGCGCGGCTTTTTCCATCCCCATCGTGGCGGTGGGCGGCAGCAACGGCAAGACCACCGTCAAGGGCATGACGGCGGCGATTCTGGCGCACCGGGGCCCATGCATGGCAACCCACGGCAATCTCAACAATCACATCGGCGTGCCCCTGACGCTGATGCGCCTGGAACCTTCGCACCGCAGCGCGGTGATCGAGATGGGCGCGAACCGCATCGGCGACGTGGCCGAACTGGTGCGCCTCGCGCGGCCGACGGTGGGTTTGATCACCAACGCCGGCGCAGAGCATCTCGAGGGCTTCGGCGATCTGGATGGCGTGGCCAAGGGCGAAGGCGAAATGGTCGCCGGGCTCGAATCCACCGCCACCGCGGTCATCAACGCCGACGACGCGTATGCGGATTATTGGCGGTCGGTATCGACGGCGGCGCGCATCGTCACTTTCGGAGTGCACGGCGCCGCGGATTTCACCGCCAAGAATCCCGTCCAGGCGATCGAGCGCGGGGAATTTTCCACCCGATTCACGCTCGTGTGTCCGCCCGGCGAGCGCGCGATCACGCTCAAGGTCGGTGGTGCGCACAATATCGCCAATGCGCTTGGCGCCGCGAGCGGCGCGAGCGCGGCCGGGGCATCCCTCGATGAGATCGCGGCGGGGCTGGCGGACTTTCGCGCCGTGTCCGGCCGGCTGCAGCTCAAGGCGGGTCTGCGCGACAGCTGGATCCTCGACGATTCCTACAACGCCAACCCCAGTTCGGTGCGCGCCGGCCTCGAGGTGCTGCGTTCGATCCCGGGCACCACCTGGCTGGTGCTCGCGGACATGGCCGAACTGGGGCAGCACACCTCGGACAGCCACGCCCACACCGGCAGCTACGCGCGGGTTTGCGGAGTCAAGCGTCTGTTCGCTTTTGGACCGCAGAGTTCGCGAGCGGCCGAGACCTTCGGGCCCGGAGCGGAGTGGTTTGCCGACGTCGACTCGTTGATCCGCCGGCTGCAGGCGGAGCTGGCGCCGGGCGTCACGGTGCTGATCAAGGGGTCGCGCATGAATCGTTTGGAGCGCGTGGTGCAGGCGCTCAGCGCAGGAGCAGGCTGACCCCATGTTGCTTTATCTCACCGAATATCTTGCCAAGAGCTACTCCGGCTTCCACGTGTTTCAGTATCTGACGCTGCGCGGCATTCTTGCCGCGATGACGGCGCTCGCCATGGCGATGTTCATCGGGCCGCGCATGATTGCCGCATTGAGCCACTACCAGATCGGCCAGCAAGTGCGCGTCGACGGCCCTCAGTCGCACCTGCAAAAATCGGGAACACCCACCATGGGCGGCGGACTCATCCTGGTGTCGATGGTGTTCGGCACGCTGCTGTGGGCGGATTTGTCCAGCCGCTTCATCTGGGTGCTGGTCGGAGCGACGTCGGCTTTCGGCGGCATCGGTTTTTACGACGATTATCTGAAATTGGTGGTGGGCAACTCCAAGGGCCTGCCGGCGCGCTACAAGTATCTGGCGCAGTCGTTGGCCGCCCTGTTCGCGGCATTCTGCCTGCACGCTCTGCACCAGTCGGCGGCCGAGACCTCGCTGTACGTCCCGTTCTTCAAGACCGTGGCGGTTCCGATGTCCACGGCGGGATTCCTCGCGTTCGCCTACTTCGTCATTGTCGGCACCAGCAATGCCGTGAATCTCACCGACGGCCTCGACGGCCTGGCGATCATGCCCGCCGTGATGGTCGCCGCGGCGCTGGGGGTATTCGCCTACGCCACCGGAAACGTCAAATTCGCCGCCTATCTGCAGATCCCCTACATCACCGGGGTCGGCGAAGTGCTGATCTTCTGCGCCACCACGGTCGGTTCCGGCCTCGGATTCCTCTGGTTCAATTCCTATCCGGCGGAAGTGTTCATGGGCGACGTCGGCGCACTGGCCATCGGCGCCGCGCTCGGCACCGTCGCGGTGATCGTACGGCAGGAGATCGTGCTGTTCGTGATGGGCGGCGTGTTCGTGCTCGAGACGGTCTCGGTGATGCTGCAGGTCGCCTCGTTCAAGCTCACCGGCAAGCGCATCTTTCGCATGGCGCCGCTGCATCATCATTTCGAACTCAAGGGGTGGTCGGAGCCCAAGATCATCGTGCGCTTTTGGATCATCAGTTTCGTGCTGGTGTTGGCCGGTCTTGCCACCTTGAAGATCCGCTGATGACAAGCGTGGTAGTCGGTCTCGGCAAGACGGGGGCTTCGTGCCTGCGCTTTCTGGCAAGGCGCGGGATCGCCGTGTCGGCCACCGATACGCGCGCTGCCCCTCCGGGCCTGACCGAACTCGGCGGGCTCGCCAAGGGTCTCGACATCCGATTGGGAGGCTTCGATCTGTCGCTGCTCGACGGCGCATCGCAGCTGTTGATGTCGCCCGGCGTATCGCTCCAGGAGCCGATTGCTTCGCAGGCGCGGGTCCGCGGCATCGAGGTGTTGGGCGATATCGAACTGTTCGCCCGTGCGGTGCGCGCGCCCGTCATCGGCATCACCGGCACCAATGGCAAGAGCACGGTCACCAGCCTGGTCGCATCGATGGCCGCGGCCGCCGGGCGCCGCGTGCTCGCCGGCGGCAATCTGGGGGTCCCGGCTTTGGATCTATTGGAGCAGCCGGTTCCCGACCTGTACGTACTGGAGCTGTCGAGTTTTCAGCTGGAAACGACTTCCTCGCTGGCGCTCAAGGCCGCCGTGGTGCTCAACGTCAGCGCGGATCACATGGATCGTTATCCGTCGATCGAGGACTATGCGCGCGCCAAGGCGCGGATATTCGCCAAGGCCGCAACGATGGTGCTGAACGCGGACGATCCTCTGGTGGCGGCGATGCGCCGCGACGGGGCGCACGTCATGACATTCTCCACGCGGCGCCGGGACGTCGATTTCTCGCTGCTGCAGAGCGCCACCAGGACCCTGCTGGCGCGCCGCGGCGAGCCCTTGCTCGATACCTTGCGCATGAAGATCAGCGGATTGCACAATGCCGCCAACGCCTTGGCGGCGCTCGCGCTGGGAGAAGCGGCCGGTTTGGAGCTTTCCCCGATGCTTGCGGCGCTCGAATCCTTTCCGGGCCTGAAGCACCGTTCGGCGTGGATCGCCGATATCGCCGGCGTGCGCTACATCGATGATTCGAAGGGCACGAACGCGGGCGCGACCATCGCGGCGGTCTCGGGCCTGCGCGGACCGTTGGTCGTGATCGCCGGCGGGGAGGGCAAGGGCCAGGATTTCGCACCGCTCGCCGCGGCATTCAGAGGCAAGGTCAGGCACGCCGTGCTCATCGGCAAGGATGCACCGGCCGTCGCGGCCGCGCTGCAAGGCGTGTGCGCGATCGAGCGGGCGGCGACGCTGGAAGCGGCGGTGCGCGCCGCCGCTGCGGCCGCACGGCCGGGCGAGACGGTGCTGCTGTCGCCCGCCTGCTCGAGTCTCGACATGTTTCGCGATTACGCCGATCGCGGCGAGGTTTTCGCCGCCGCGGTGCGCGCGCTCGAAGGGCCGCCGCCATGAACGCCACGACCATGTCCTTTGGCATGCGCGCGCGGGAACGGATGCCGTTCGTGTGGGACTCGATCACCCTCGGTCTGGTGGCCGCCCTGCTGCTGGTCGGTCTGATCATGGTGACCTCCGCCTCGATGTCGATCGCCGCCAAGGATCTCGGCGACCCGTTCTACTTTTTGGAGCGCCAGTTCGCCTTTTGCCTGGTCGGAGTGCTGTGCGCCTGGGTGCTCACGCGCGTGCCGGTGCGTTTGTGGGACAAGTACAGCCTCGCCCTGTGCCTGTTCGGGCTGCTGCTGCTGCTGCTGGTGCTGCTGCCCGGACTGGGCGCCACGGTCAATGGAGCGCGGCGTTGGATGCGCGTCGGCCCGATGAATTTCCAGGTGTCCGAACTCGCCAAGGTGCTGGTGTTGACCTGGGTGTGCAGCTACTGCGTGCGCAAGCGCACCGAGCTCACGCAAACCTTCTCGGGTCTCGGCAAACCGGTGGGCTTGTTGACGGTCGCCGCACTGCTGCTGCTGCTGGAGCCGGACTTCGGCGCCGCCACGGTCTTGTTCGCCACCGGCTTCGCGGTGCTGTTCGTCGCGGGCGCGCGCCTGCGCTACGTCGCGTTGCTGGTCTGTGCGGCGGCGCTGGCATTCGCGGTGCTCGCGCTGACCTCGGCGTATCGCTTGAAGCGGCTCACCGGCTTCCTGCACCCCTGGGACGATCCGTTCAACGGCGGCTTTCAATTGACGCAGTCGCTGATCGCGATCGGCCGCGGCTCTTGGCTCGGCGTCGGGCTCGGCAGCAGCGTGCAGAAGCTGTTCTATCTGCCCGAGGCGCACACGGATTTCGTATTTGCGGTGTTGGCCGAGGAACTGGGATTGGCGGGGGTGATCGGCGTGCTCGCGCTGTTTGTCGCGCTGGTGTGGCGCGCCTTTCAAATTTCGCGCATGGCCGCGCAGGCGGGCATGCAATTTCAAGCCTATGTCGCGCTCGCTTTCGGCGTTTGGCTCGGCCTGCAGGCGAGCGTGAACATCGGCGTCAACATGGGTGTGCTGCCGACCAAGGGCCTGACGCTGCCGCTGCTCAGCTACGGGCGCAGCAGTTTGCTGGTGAGCCTTGCCTGGCTCGGGGTGCTGCTGCGCATCTATCACGAAATCCGCTGCAGCTCGCGCTCCGCCGTGATGCGCGTGCCGGGAGCGGCGCGATGATGCGCGGCTCGGTCATCGGCGGCCCGGTGCTGATCATGGCGGGCGGCACCGGCGGGCACGTATTCCCCGCGCTCGCGGTGGCCAAGGAATTGCGCAATCGAGGAGTCGGCGTGGTGTGGCTCGGCGTGCCCGCGAGCATGGAGTCGCGCCTGGTGCCGGAGAACGGCTTCCCGATCGAGTGGGTGCGGATCGTGGGGGTTCGCGGCAAGGGTCTTTGGGCATGGATGCTGGCGCCGCTGCGCGCGATCGGCGCGGTGCTGCAGTCGGTCCAAATTTTGCGCCGCGTACGTCCCAGCGTGGTGCTCGGCGCGGGCGGCTATGTCAGCGGGCCGGGCGGCATCGCCGCATGGCTGCTGCGCATTCCGCTGCTGATTCACGAACAGAACGCGATTGCCGGTTTGACCAATCGCTGGCTGTCGCGCTTCGCAGCCCAGGTGCTCGAGGCGTTTCCCGGCAGCTTTCGCCCGGGCGCACACGCGAGCGCCATCGGCAACCCGGTGCGCGCCGACATCGCGGCCGTCCCGGAGCCGGCGGCGCGCTTTGCGGGCCGCGAACCCAGGGCGCGCCTGCTGGTGTTCGGCGGCAGCCAGGGCGCGCAGCGCCTGAATGCCGTCGTGCCGCAGGCATTGTCCCGCCTCGATCCCGGGCGCCGCCCGCAGGTCCGTCATCAGGCCGGCGCGCGCGGAATCGAGGCGGCGCGCGCCGCCTACCTCGCGCTTGAAGTCGAGGCCGAGGTGCTTCCCTTCATCGAGGACATGGCCGCGGCGTACGCGTGGGCGGATCTGGCGCTGTGCCGCGCCGGCGCGATGACCATCGCCGAACTTCAGGCCGCCGGCTTGGGCGCACTGCTGGTGCCGCTGCCGCAAGCCACCGATGATCATCAAACCAAGAACGCCGATGCGATGGTGCGGATCGGTGCGGCGCGCCTACTGCGCGAGCGGGATCTGACGCCGGAGACATTGGGCGCGTCGATCGGCGAACTCACGGCGGATCGGGCGCAGATGCTCAAGATGGCGGTTGCGGCGCGCTCGGCGCGCAACGTCGATGCGGCGGTGCGGCTCGCCGACCTGTGCATGGCGGCGGGGGGCGTCCGGGCATGAACGATCGCATGCGCCGCATTCATCGCATACATCTGGTCGGCATCGGCGGCAGCGGCATGGGCGGCATTGCCGAGGTGCTGCTCAACCTGGGCTACGAGGTGCAGGGCTCGGATTTGAAGGCGAATGCCGTGACGCAGCGCCTCGAGCGATTGGGCGCGAAAATCTTCGTGGGCCACGCCGCCGGGCATTTGGGGCAGGCCGACGTGGTGGTGGTATCGAGCGCCGTCAACCGCGCCAATCCGGAGGTCGCAGCCGCGATCGCGAACCGGGTGCCGGTCGTGCCGCGCGCGGAAATGCTGGGCGAATTGATGCGCTTTCGGTACTCCATAGCGGTCGCAGGCACCCACGGCAAAACCACCACCACCAGTTTGGTCGCGAGCGTGCTCGCCGAAGGCGGTCTCGACCCCACCTTCGTCATCGGCGGCCGCCTCAAGAGCGCCGACAGCAATGCACGGCTCGGGGCGGGACGCTACCTGGTCGCCGAAGCCGACGAGAGCGATGCCTCCTTCATGCATTTGCAGCCGATGATCGCCGTGGTCACCAACATCGATACCGATCATCTGGGGACCCACGAAGGCGACTTTGCGCGGCTCAAACAAAGCTTCGTGGATTTTCTGCACAATCTGCCGTTCTACGGCCTCGCGGTTCTGTGCGCCGACGACGGCCAGGTGCAGAGCATCCAGGGTTCCGTGGCGCGGCCGTTCGTCACCTACGGATTTGCGGCGAGCGCGGATGTGCGCGCGGTCGCCATGAAGAGGAGCGGACTGCAATCGCGCTTCCAGGCGATTCGCGAGGGGCATCCGCCGCTCGATCTGACCATCAATTTGCCCGGGCGGCACAATGTGCTCAATTCGCTGGCGGCGGTCGCGGTGGCCACCGAGCTCGACGTCGCCGATGTCGCCATTCAGAAGGCGCTGGCCAATTTTCAAGGCATCGATCGGCGCCTGCAGCAGCTCGGCGAGATTCACTGGCCGGGCGGCTCCGCTCTGCTGGTGGACGACTACGCGCATCACCCGACCGAGGTGAGCGCCACTCTCGACGCGGTGCGTCAAGCATGGCCGTCGCGCCGCCTGGTGCTGGCGTTTCAGCCGCATCGCTACACGCGCACGCGCGACCTGGTGGACGATTTCGGCAGGGTGCTCAGCGAGTGCGATGTGCTGCTCGTCACCGAGGTCTATGCGGCCGGCGAGGCGCCGATCGCCGGCGCCGACGGACGCGCCATCTGCCGCGCCGTGCGCAGCCGCGGACTCATCGAGCCCGTCTTTGTGGAGCGCATCGACGAACTCGGCGAGTCGCTGCGCGGCGTGCTGCATGACGGCGACCTGGTGCTGACCATGGGCGCCGGGAACATCGGCGCGATCGCGCAGGAACTCAAGGGCCGCTTCGCGGCGGGAGCGGCGGCTTGAGCGGCGGCGCCAACAACTCTCCGCGCACGCAGGACGTTGCGCCCGAATTTGCCACCCGCGTCTTGCGCGGCGTGGCCATGTCCAAGCACACCTCATGGCACGCGGGCGGTCCGGCGGACCTGTTCTTCATTCCGCGCAACGCCGCGGATCTGGCGGCGTTCATCCGCCAGCTGCCGCCCGATATGCCGCTGCTGTGGATCGGTCTCGGCAGCAATCTGCTGGTGCGCGACGGCGGCGTGCGCGGCGCCGTGATTTCGACGCACGGCGCGCTTGGCACGCTCGAGCGCGCGAGCGCGACGCGGATTCATGCCGGCGCCGGAGTGCCCTGTGCGCGCATCGCACGGCAATGCGTGAAATGGGGATTGGGACCCGCGGAGTTCTTTGCCGGCATCCCCGGGACTTTCGGAGGCGCGCTCGCGATGAACGCGGGCGCATGGGGCAGCGAGACCTGGCCGCACGTGATCGCGGTGGACGTCATAGATCGCCGCGGTGTGCGCCGCACGCGCACGCCCGCGGACTATGAGATCGGATACCGCCGGGTGCGCGGACCGGCCGACGAATGGTTCGTCGGCGCGCGCCTCGAGTTCGAGCGCAGGCCGGGGGTCAACGACGCCGCCATACGCGAGCTGTTGGAGCGCCGCCGGCAGACTCAACCGATCGGCGAATGGAGCTGCGGGTCGGTGTTCATCAATCCGCCGGGCGAGCATGCCGCGCGCCTGATCGAAAGCGCGGGCTTGAAAGGATTGCGGATCGGCGATGCATCGGTGTCCGAAAAGCACGCCAATTTCATCATCAACCATGGCGCCGCACGCGCAGCCGATATCGAAGCGCTGATCCTCCAGGTGCAGCGCACGGTGGCCGCGGTGCACGGCATAGAGCTCGCCACCGAGGTTCGTATCGTGGGAGATCCGGCATGACGCGGCTCAAAGCTTGGTCCGAGCCGCGGCGCGCGCAGCGCGCCGAAGACTTCGGCAAGGTCGCCGTGCTCTTGGGCGGCGATTCGACCGAGCGGGAGATATCGCTCTTGAGCGGCAATGCGGTGCTGGCGGCGCTCACGCGACGCGCGGTGAATGCGTACCCGTTCGACCCGGGCGAGCGTCCGGTCCAGGAATTGGTGAGCGAGGGATTCGATCGCGCGTGGATCGCGCTGCACGGGCCGGGGGGCGAGGATGGAGTCATGCAGGGAGCTCTCGAGTGGCTGGGTATCCCGTACACGGGGAGCGGGGTGCTCGCTTGCGCGCTCACCATGGACAAGCTCAAGACCAAGCGCGTCGTGATGGGCGCGGGCCTGGCCGCCCCGGAGTATGCGGTGCTCGCGGGCCCCGCGGATTTCCCGCAGGCGCTCGCCGCCATCGGTCTGCCGATGATCGTCAAGCCGGCCTCGCAGGGCTCGAGCGTCGGCATCACCAAAGTGAAAACATCCGCCGATCTGGCGCAGGCGTTCGAGACGGCGAGAAGCGTCGATCCCGTGGTATTCGCCGAACGGTTCGTCGCGGGCGGCGAATTCACGGTGGGTGTGCTCAGCGATGTCGCGTTGCCCTCGATTCGCATCGAACCGGCAACCGAGTTCTACAATTACGAGGCGAAGTATTTCCGCAACGACACGCAATACCACTGTCCGAGCGGACTCGACCAACGCCACGAAGCCGAGCTGCAGGCCGCCGCGCTCGAGTGCTTCCGGGTAACCGACTGCCGCGGTTGGGGGCGCGTCGACTTCATGCGCGAAGCGGCGACCGGCAAATTCTATTTCATCGAAATCAACACCACGCCCGGCATGACCGATCACAGCCTGGTGCCGATGGCGGCGCGCCGCGCCGGGATCGATTTCGAGGAGCTGGTGTGGCGCGTGCTCGAGACCAGCTTTTCGAGGGAGCACATATGAATCTCAATTGGCTCATGCGCCGCAATCGGTTCAAGAATCGGGCGAAGAGCGAAAAGCCCGCGTGGCAGTGGCCGGCATTCCTCGTCGAGTGGCGCAGGTACGCGCGGCGCGCGGCGATCGTGGCCCTCACCGGCGGCGCGCTGGCCGCGCTTGCCTGGGCGCTCGACCGGCCGGTCCAGGTCATTTCGATGGACGGCAGCTTCCAGCGGGTCTCGCCCGGACAGATTGAAAAGGCGCTCGCGCCCTACGCCCGCGCCGGCTTCATGTCGGCGGATCTCGATCAAATCCAGCGCGCCGTGGAGGAAGTGCCGTGGGTGATGCATGCGCGAATCCAGCGCCGCTGGCCCAACAGCCTGCATGTCGCCGTGATTGAACAAACCGTCGCCGCGCGCTGGGGCGAATCGGGTCTGCTCAACACCCGCGGCGAATTGTTCGTCAAGGCGGCCGCCCACGTTCCGGCGGAGCTGCCGCGCTTGAGCGGCCCCGAGGGCACCGAATCCCAGGTCGCGCAGCGCTATATGTCGGCGCAGGGCCGGATGCTGGAAGCCGGCATGCGCATCGCGGCGCTGCGCCTGGATGAGCGCGGCGCGTGGGAAATGGATCTGGACAACGGCGTGACCGTGCGCCTCGGCCGGCGCGACGTCGATGAGCGAATCGCCCGGTTCATCCGCACCGCTTCGCAGGTGGCCGCCCACCGCTGGAACGAGATCACCTATGTGGACATGCGCTACTCGAATGGCTTCGCCATCGGCTGGCGCAGCCCGGTAATGCAGGCGCCGGTACCCGCCAAACGCCCCGACGACACCGACGCCTGAAGGAATATTTGAAAAGACATGGCTAAGCGTTCTGATCGCAATTTACTAGTGGGCCTCGACATCGGCACCAGCAAGGTCGTCGCCATCGTCGGAGAGATCAAGGCCGACGGGGCGCTGGAAATCATCGGCATCGGCAGCCATCCGTCGCGCGGCCTGAAAAAAGGGGTCGTGGTGAACATCGAATCGACCGTGCAGTCCATTCAGCGCGCCGTCGAAGAAGCGGAGCTGATGGCGGGCTGCGAGATTCATTCGGTGTATGCCGGCATCGCGGGCAGCCATGTGCGCAGCATCAACTCCCACGGCATCGTCGCCATCAAGGATAAGGAGGTCGTGCAGGGCGATGTCGAGCGCGTGATCGATGCGGCGAAGGCGGTGGCGATCCCGGCCGATCAGAAGATCCTGCACGTGCTGCCGCAGGAATACATCATCGACTCGCAGGAGGGAATCCGCGATCCCATCGGCATGTCCGGCGTACGTCTGGAGGCGAAGGTGCACATCGTCACCGGCGCGGACAGCGCGGCGCAAAACATCGTCAAGTGCGTGCAGCGCTGCGGGCTGGCGGTGGATGACATCGTGCTCGAGCAGCTGGCGTCGAGCTACGCCGTGCTCACCGAGGATGAAAAGGATCTGGGCGTCTGCGTGGTCGACATCGGCGGTGGAACCACGGATATCGCGGTATTCGGCGGCGGCGCGATCCGCCACACCGCGGTGATTCCCATCGCCGGCGATCAGGTCACGAACGACATCGCGGTCTCCATGCGCACGCCGACCCAGTACGCCGAGGACATCAAGATCAAATACGCCTGCGCATTGTCGCAATTGGCGAATCCGGACGAGACCATCGAGGTGCCGAGCGTCGGGGATCGGCCGCCGCGGCGTCTGGCGCGCCAGACGCTCGCCGAGATCGTCGAGCCGCGCTACGAGGAATTGTTCGGTTTGGTGCGCGACGAGTTGCGCCGCGCCGGTTTGGAGGAGTCGGTGGCGACCGGCATCGTGCTCACCGGCGGCAGCGCCAAGATGGAGGGCGCGGTCGAGCTCGCCGAGGAAGTGTTTCACATGCCGGTGCGGCTCGGCGTGCCCCAGTACGTGAGCGGTCTGGTGGACGTGGTGAGCAACCCGATTCACGCCACCGGAGTCGGATTGTTGCTGTATGCGAAAAGCAATTTGGACATGCAGCGCACGGAGGCGCCGCTGCTCGCGGGCGGCATGAAGTCGATTATTGAGCGAATGAAGGCGTGGTTCCAGGGGAATTTTTGAGTGCAACCGATGAAAATAAATTCAACCGACAGGAGAACTTGAATGTTTGAACTAATGGACTCTTTCAGTCAAAGCGCCGTCATCAAGGTGCTGGGCGTAGGCGGCGGCGGCGGCAATGCGGTCTCGCACATGGTGCAAGCAGGTCTCGAGGGCGTGGATTTCATCTGCATCAACACCGATGCGCAGGCGCTGAAGCACTCGAAGGTGCGCACCGCGCTGCAAATCGGCTGCAACATCACCAAGGGGTTGGGCGCCGGCGCGGATCCGGAAGTCGGCCGTCAGGCCGCGATGGAGGACCGCGACCGCATCATCGAGCTGATCGAAGGGTGCGACATGCTGTTCATCACCGCGGGCATGGGCGGGGGCACCGGCAC